>JBAZXO010000001.1:0-318407 GCA_041659785.1 Minisyncoccota bacterium
CTCGCAAGACAGTAGGACAGGTGATGCATGGCCGTCGTCAGTTCGTGGTTTGAATTGTACCCTTAAGTGGGCTAACGAACGCAACCCTCGTTGTGTGTTACAAGTGTCACACGAGACCGCCCCCGCCAAAGCGCGAAACGCGCTTTGGCTAGTAAAAAGTAGAAAGTTAAAAGTTTGTAAAGTAAAATGCATTTGTATTTACTTTATGACTTTATAAACTTTTGACTTTAAACTAGCCGAAGCGAACGTTGTTCGCTTCGGCGGGGGAGGAAGGAGAGGATGACGCCAGGTCAGCATGTCCCTTTGATACCCTGGGCTACACACATAATACAATGGCCACTACAACGCGTCGCGACGAGGCAACTCTGAGCTAATCGTTTAAAAGTGGCCTCAGTTCGGATTGGAGGCTGCAACTCGCCTCCATGAAGCTGGAATTGCTAGTAATCGCAGGTCAGCTAAACTGCGGTGAATACGTTCTCAAGTCTTGTACTCACCGCCCGTCAAGTCAAGGGAGCCGGGAGTACCCGAAGTCTCCACATAAGTGGGGCCTAAGGTAAGCTCGGTGACAGGGACTAAGTCGTAACAAGGCACGGCTAGCGGAAGCTGGTCGTGGAATAATTCAATTTGAAAAACATCCCACCTTTATAGAAGAAATTTTATAAAGGTGAGCTTCTCATCTCAAATGAGAACTGATCTCGGAGAGATTGGATATATTGAGTCGGTATTGTGTCGCTCAATTGACGACACAATGTTTACCTACAATAAACTAAAAAAAGTGGATTTTGTGTGAAATTAAAACACTCTGACGAACATGGAAAGACATGAAAATAAAAAAGTTAATATAAGAACGAAACAAAACAAACAACAGCAAAAAATAAAAACACCATGCGTAAGCGTGGTGTTTTTTGTGTTATAATCGCTTTATGGAAGGAATGGAGCTAAATCAATCAAGGAGAAATCATGAACAAGGATCTTTTGCTTTCGGTGGTGAGCGAAATGAGATTATGTACAAACATTATTTAGGCATAGACCTAGATTCTTTGAAGGGGAAAACCGTTTTAAATATTGGGGGAGGGCCTACTGGTAAGTTTGAAAAAGAAGCCAGAAAAAAAGGTGTGAATATGATCTCAATAAGCCCTGATTATAAATGGGGCGTTTCTGATACGATGAAGAAACAAGGATTTTTAGAAAATCAAACAACCCAAGTTGCAGCACGAGTCCAAGAACTTCCTTTTCCTGATGAAACTTTTGATTGTGAGCTAGCCCTTTATTCTGTACCGATGTACTTGCCTCCCATAGAAGAAGAATATATAAAATATCTTAAAGAAATTACGAGAACTTTAAAACATGGGGGTACAGCGTATATATATCCGGGACATTTTAATTCAGAATTAAAACCTGAGGCAGTAAGAAGAATTTTAAAGAGTCTTTCTCCTGAAGTTACGTATTCAGGTACAGGACTTGTTACTATCAACCGCAAATAAGAGTTCGCTCGTCAGTAGACATAGAACGAAACAAAACAAACAACAGCAAAAAATAAAAACACCATGCGTAAGCGTGGTGTTTTTTGTTTTAAAATGATAATCTAAAATTAGAATTTCCCTGAAAGGAGGAATGAGATGCGTATCTTACGAGGATATCGACACGTAGCTCGAATTCCTCATTGGTGTGACCGTTGTTTCACCTACATACAACCAGGTGAACCTTATGAAGCTTCTGTCGAGGTACACAAACGTAGAATTGTGGTTTTTAAGACACATGCCGACGGTTGCGAATATCCGCCAGAACCTTTTGAAGAAGATTCATCAGAAGAAAAAAATATCGAAATACTTGCTGCATAAGCAAGGGTATCTATTAGGGACAGGAAACTGTCCCTTTTGTTTTGCTTATTAATTATGTGTTATAATTTTTACATGTTAAGTAAAGGGGGAAATAATATAAAAAAAGTAGGAGTATTACGTGGTGGGGCGGGGAAGAATTATGCTTCATCTTTGCAAAAAGGTGGGGAAATTATAACCCAGATTTTTGAAAATTTATCTCACAAATATAAACCTATTGACGTTTTGATTGACCGAGAGGGCACTTGGCACCTAAGTGGTGTACCGATAAAGCCCGCAGATTTATCTAATAAGGTCGATATTGTTTGGAACACGACAGATCCAAATATATCTATAACTTTAGATAATTTATCTATTTCAAATGTAGGGAATAGTCCCTTTGTTGTTGCACTTCAAAATAGTAGTGAGCTATTGAAAGAGCACGCAGAAAAGCTTGGTATGCAAATTCCAAGGTCTGTAGTTTTACCACTTTATCAAAAAGATTTTGACGGTCCACGAGAGTTGTATGCAGTAAAAAAAGCAAAAGAAATTTTTGAAAAGTTTTCCTCACCTTGGATCGTAAAATCTTTCACAGAAGATACAAGTATGGGTATACATTTAGCACAAACATTTCCAGAATTAGTTGAATCGATAGAAGACGGGGTAAGGCATGAGAAATCTATTTTGGTTGAAGAATTTATTGCAGGCAAAGTTGCGTCAGTGCACTCTGTTTCTTCATTCCGCGATCAAGATATTTATATTTTCCCATTAGGAAACGCTTTTGGTAATTTTTCTAATAAAGAAAAAGAGAGATTGTCTTCTTTAGCAAAAGATTTACATAAAAATATCGGTGTTAAGCATTATTTAAAATCCAACTTCGTTTTGAGCCCCAGAGACAAGGTTTACCTTTTGGGCATTGGAGGAATTCTTGATCCAAAAGAAAATTCTCATTTCTCTCAAGTCTGTGAATCAGTCGGAGTTAAGGCGCATCATATAATTGACCATATTCTAGAAAAAGCGCTATAATTAAGTGTAATTAAATTATTTTTATCTGTGGCGGGTGATCGCACTCACATAGGCACATATGTTGGAGGTTCGCCACCACCCGCCTCAAATGAAAATAATTTCCCATAAATGGGGTTGATATGACACATATAAATTTATTTGAAGCTTTGGGCTGGAAAAAGGGTGTGGATGAAGAGAGTCAGGTAATGGCAAAAAGTTTACCTGAAGTACACAAATCAATACCCGTTCCTAAAGATTATGGGTTTTTAAGAAAATTATTGGTATTTGCAGGACCAGGCTTTTTGGTTGCGGTAGGGTATATGGATCCAGGTAACTGGGCGACAGATTTGGCTGGTGGATCAAAGTTTGGATATGCTCTTTTGTCAGTTATTTTATTTTCTAATTTTTTTGCAATGTTATTACAACATCTTGCATTAAAATTAGGAATTGTTACAGGAAAAGATTTAGCGCAAATGTGTCGAGACCAGTATTCTAAGAAGACAGCAATATTTTTATGGTTGATGGCTGAAGTTATGATCATCGCTTGTGACTTAGCAGAAGTACTTGGTTCGGCCATCGCACTCAATTTACTTTTTGGAATTCCAATTTTGGCCGGAGTTATTATTACAGCACTTGATGTGCTTTTAATACTACTTCTACAGAACAAAGGATTCCGTTATATCGAAGCAGTCGTGATAACTTTAATCGGTACGATTACGCTCGCTTTTTTCACAGAAATATTTTTATCTTCACCAGCATTGGCCCCACTCTTACTAGGTTTTATTCCAACTACAAAATTAGTTTTCAATCCTGGAATGCTTTATTTAGCTATTGGTATTTTGGGTGCGACTGTTATGCCTCACAATTTATATTTACATTCTGCAATTGTACAAACTAGAAATTATGAAGAGAATGATGAAGGTAAAACTGAAGCTATAAAATTTGCCACGATTGATTCGACGGTGGCGCTTTCTTTGGCTCTTTTTGTGAATGCTGCGATACTTATAGTTTCCGCTGCCACTTTTTATTATAAAGGTCATACCGATGTAGCTGAGATTGGAGAAGCTTATAAATTGTTGTCCCCACTTCTTGGCACTGGTATTGCAAGTGTTTTGTTTGCAGCAGCATTGCTTGCTTCTGGTCAAAATTCTACGATTACAGGTACTTTAGCCGGGCAAATAATCATGGAAGGTTTTATTAATTTTAAGATAAAACCATGGCTAAGGAGACTAACTACTAGACTTATGGCTATTATTCCAGCAATTATTTTTATAATTATATATGGTTCACATGGGATAACCAATTTGCTTATTCTTAGTCAAGTTGTTTTAAGCATTCAGTTATCCTTTGCAGTAGTTCCCCTGATACTTTTCACAAGTAGTAAAAAAATTATGGGAAACTTCGCAAATTCAAAAATAATTATTATTTTATCTTCTTTTGTGGCTTTATTTATAGGTATACTGAATATTTGGTTAGTCATAAGTTTTCTTAAATAATTTTTGTTTTTTCTTTTTAAAAAGTTATCCACAGTTTTATCGAAAAAGTATTGTATTATGTTTTGATATGCGAGATAATTATAGTAGTTCGAAGCAATAAATATTTTGGTCGGTTTATTGCAAGCTAAACCCACACACTTATATTTAAGTGTCCGGGTAAAATTAATAATTTAATTTAAAATATTATGGCAGCAAAAAAGAAAGCAAAGAAAGCAACAAAGAAGGCAAAAAAGACAACAAAGAAGCGAGCATAGTTCTTGTTGTTTCTTCTAAAAAAACTTCCGTCGAAAGTCGGAAGTTTTTTGTTTTTATGCTAATATATATTTATGAGTTTATATAGTAAAATATTTGGTGACGAAAGCTCCAAATTCATCGGAAATACAAAGGAAATAGTGGCTAAAATCAATGCTCTCGAAGAGTCTATTTCAAAGTTGGCTGATGCTGACTTTCCAAAGAAAACACAAGAATTTAAGGAAAGGTTGGCTAAGTCTGACGACAAAGAAAAAACCTTAGATGAGATATTGCCGGAGGCTTTTGCTTTAGTGCGAGAGGCAGCTAAAAGAAATTTAAAAGAAAGACATTATGATGTTCAGCTCATCGGAGGTATCGCTTTGCATAAAGGTAAAATTGCTGAGATGAGAACTGGTGAAGGAAAAACTTTAGTTGCTGTTCTTCCTGCATACCTAAATGCTTTGAGCGGAGAAGGAGTACACATTGTCACTGTTAACGATTATCTTTCTCGCATAGGTGCAGTACTCATGGGTCAAGTTTATAATTTTTTAGGACTTTCCGTTGGTGTTATAAATTCTCAAAATGTTTCTTATTTATATGATGCCTCTCATAAAGAAGAAGATCCCGAGCGAGACAAAGTTGGAGAATTTAAAATCGTTTATGATTTTTTGAAACCATGTTCTAGAAAAGAAGCATACATGGCTGATGTGACATACGGTACAAACCATGAATATGGTTTTGATTATTTACGCGACAATTTAGTGACATCTCTGGCTGATATGGTTCAGAGAGGACACAATTATGCAATTGTTGACGAGGTGGACTCTATTTTGATAGATGAGGCACGTACACCACTTATCATTTCTTCTGCTTCAGGAGATTCCGAAGATTTTTATACTAAATTTTATCAAATTGCTAAACAATTAAAGCGCGACACTGATTATGAAGTGGACGAAAAATTAAAAGCCATATCTCTAACAGATGCTGGCATCACAAAAGCAGAACAACTCCTCGGTGTAGACAATATTTATACCGAAAAAGGTATTAAATATGTGCATCACTTAGAGACAGCTGTTAAAGCGCAAGCTATTTTTGAACGAGATAAAGATTACGTCGTGAAAGAGGGGGAGGTTATAATTGTTGATCCTTTTACCGGGCGCTTACAGCCTGGCAGACGTTGGTCCGAAGGTATTCACCAAGCAATTGAGGCAAAAGAAGGGGTAAAAATCGAAAAAGAGACTCGTTCTTCTGGCTCTATTACCTTCCAAAATTACTTTAGATTCTATAAAAAGCTCGGAGGTATGACAGGTACTGCCGCCACATCAGCCGAAGAATTCTTAAAGGTTTACGGACTTGATGTTATTATCATTCCTACCAATAGTCCTGTTATTCGTATTGACCATGATGATTTAATTTTTCAAACAGAAAAGGGTAAATTTCAAGCTATTGCTAAAAGAGTTAAAGAATTAAATTCTAAAGGGACTCCTGTTTTGATCGGAACAATTTCAATTGAGAAAAACGAACTCTTGTCCGTATATTTAAAACAAGAAGGAGTAGCTCATACGATATTGAATGCAAAGAATCATGAGAAAGAAGGAGAGATAATTGCTCAAGCAGGTAAGAGAGGAGCTGTGACGATAGCCACAAACATGGCTGGTCGCGGAATAGATATCAAGCTCGGTGGTAACCCTATCGTAAAAGAAGAATATGACTTTGTAAAAAGTGCCGGAGGACTTTTCGTCTTAGGTACAGAGCGACACGAAGCTCGCAGAATAGACAACCAGCTTCGAGGCCGTGCTGGCAGACAAGGAGATCCAGGTGCAACGATATTTTATGTATCACTCGAAGATGATCTAATGCGTGTGTTCGGTTCCGAGAAAATTAAAACTATGATGGGACGCTTTGGTATACCTGAAGATATGCCTATTGAAAATCGTTTTATAAATAGAACATTAGAAGGAGCTCAGGCAAAGATTGAAGGTTTCCATTTTGATGCTAGAAAAAATACTCTTGAATACGACGATGTGATGAATCATCAGCGTAAGATCATATATGAGAGAAGACAAAAAATGTTACGAGCAGATAAAGAAGAAATTAATGTTTTACTTAATAGTATTGCGGCAGAGAGGGAAGGTTTCGATAAAGTTTTAGAAGAAAAAAGAAAGAAACTTGGTGATGAAGCATTCTTCGAAACTGTTCGCAGGATTGCATTATATACGACTGACACTCTTTGGATGGAACATTTAGAAGCGATGGATTATTTGCGCTCATCTGTGAACTTGCGTGCTTATGGTCAGAGGGAACCAATTGTAGAATATAAAAAAGATGGCTTGGCTATGTTCAGAGAAATGGAAGAAGCTTTTAAGGAGCAAGTCTTTTCTCTTATAAATAATATCAACACCGAGAACGTAAGAGTTGAAAGAGAGGATAATCTTCCTAAGCAGACTTTAATCACTAGCCAACCAGACGCGAACACTGAAGGTGCCCAAACTTCAAATTCTGATCTAGATATTGGCCGAAATGACCCTTGTCCTTGTGGAGCAATTAATCCTGCCACAGGTGAAGTATATAAATGGAAAAAATGCGGAATGATAAATGCACCCCAGCATAGAAAATCATTAGTAAATTAAACGAAGGACAGACCTTCGTAAAAGAAATTTTATGAAAAGCTTAGAAATTGGAGCAATTTATAAACACTACAAAGGTACCAAAGTAAAAGTTCTTTTCGAGGCTATTGAGAGTGAGACCAAAGAGCATCTAGTTATTTATATGCATCTAGAAGATGGAGTTATTTGGGCTAGACCCAAACATATGTTTTTAGAAAATATTGTATTGGATGGAAAAGAAACCGAACGATTCCAAAAGATAGACGAAGGGTCTTCGATACAGCCGAAATTGAAATGAAAAATCCAATTAAAAGTTTAAAACTTAAAAGACGAGGAATTGCACTATTAGCGAAGGTGCATTTTTTTGGTAATCCATCTAAAAAAATAAAAATCGTTGGCGTGACTGGCACAAATGGCAAGACGACGACAGCGACACTTCTTTACAGGATTGCAATTGCCCTAGGATACAAAGCCGGGCTTATTGGTACGGTAGAAAATATAATAAATGGAGAGAAGATGCTTTCACCAGAAACTGCTCCACAGACAACTCCTGATCCTGTATATTTGCACAAATTATTAAATACAATGGTAGAGAAAGGGTGTGAATATGTTTTCATGGAAGTAAGCTCTCATGCATTAGACCAGAGTAGAGTTGCTGGTATAAATTTTACTGGGGGAATTTTCACGAACTTGACTCATGACCACATGGATTATCACAAGAACTTTGATAATTATTTTGCAGCTAAAAAGAAATTTTTCAAAATGCTTCCTTCACAAGCTTTCGCATTAACGAACGCAGATGATGAATATGGTAGTAAAATGTTAGAAGGTATAAAAGCTAAAAAATACTCATATGGATTTCTGTCGGGTGTTGGACACCCGACGGCTCAAGATTTCCATGGTGAAATCAAGAAACTAGATTTCAATGGCTTGGAGCTTGATTTTAATGGAGAAGAAATACATTCAAAGCTTCTTGGAAAATTCAATGCTTACAACTTACTTGCAGTTTGGAGTAGTTGTAAGTTGCTCAATTTTGATATGGAGAAAGTTAGAAAGATTTTAGAAAACATCGAACCTCCTCGTGGGCGTTTCGATCATTTTATGTCCCCAAACGGTGTTTTAGTAATTGTGGATTATGCTCACACGCCAGATGCCTTAGAAAAAGTTCTTTTGACTGTAAAAGAAATTTTACCCGCCTTTGGCGGGAAAAAATCTATTGATGGCAACCCGCCAAAGGCGGGCAAGCTTATTTCTTTATTTGGTTGCGGAGGTAACAAGGATCCTTTCAAGCGTCCAATCATGGGTAAGATTGGAGCTACGAACTCTGACATTTCTATTTTTACTGCGGACAATCCTAGAAATGAAGACCCAGAAGATATTATTAAACAAATGAAAGAAAATTTATCGAGAGAAGAATTAAAGAAAGTAATATCGAAACCAATTCGTCATGAGGCAATCTTGGAGGCAGTTAAAATAGCTCAAAAGGGGGACATAATTCTCGCTGCCGGCAAGGGCCATGAAAATTCTCAAGAGATAAAAGGTGTACGAACTCATTTTGACGACATGGAAGAATTCAAAAAGGCATATGCAAAATAAAACGATAGATTATAAAAATTATTTTAAAAATAAGAAAATAACAGTCATGGGGCTGGGGATTTTAGGGCGAGGGCTTGGATATACTAAATTCTTAGCTGAATGCGGGGCGATTTTGACAGTGACTGACTTGAAGACAAAAGAGCAATTACAAACATCAATAAAAGAACTAGAAAAATATATAAAACCCGCCAAAGGACGGGCAGGTATTAAATTTGTTTTAGGTGAGCACAGATTAGAAGACTTTAGGAATAGAGATATGATTATCAAGGCTGCTGGAGTACCGCTCGATTCTATTTATATAAAAGAAGCTGGGAAAAATAACCCACGCCTCGGCGGGGCAAGTACTCCAATTGAGATGGATGTTTCACTTTTTGCAAAATGTGCTCCTGAAGTCACGCTGGTTGGAGTTACTGGCACAAGAGGAAAGTCTATGACGACTGCTCTTATTTATGAAATTTTAAAGAAGAATGAAAAGTTTTTTCCCGCCAAGGACGGGACAAGGAAACCAAAAATATACTTAGGTGGGAATGTTCGTGGGGTTGCAACTCTTCCACTTCTTAAAAAAGTAAAAGCTGGAGATATCCTAGTCTGTGAACTTGATTCTTGGCAGTTGCAAGGTTTTGGTGATGCAAAAGTTTCTCCGCATATTTCTGTTTTTACTTCTTTTATGCCTGATCATATGAATTATTACAAAAATTCTATGAAAGACTATTTGAATGACAAAATAAATATTTTTAAATATCAGAAAAATGAAGACATTTTAATTATTCGTCCAGATATGAAGAAATTAATTTCTAAAGATGTAAAAAGCAAACTTGTTGTAGTAAATGCAAAAGACGTTACCAATTACAAATTTATAGTTCCTGGGGAACATCAGAGGGAGAATCTAGCTTGTGCGGCAGAAGTAGCCAAACAATTTAAAATTTCAGAGAGTAAAATCAAAAAAGCCGTAGAAAATTTTAAAGGTTTAGAGGGAAGACTACAATATGTAAAAACAGTAAAAGGGGTAAAGATATATAACGACAACAATGCCACCACCCCAGAGGCAACGATTGCAGGTATCGAAGCTCTTACATTCCCGGACACCTGGTGTCCGGGAACCCGGACACCAGGTGTCCGGGAGGAAAAGCATGTCATACTCATTTGCGGGGGATCAGACAAGAAACTTCCATTAGATAATTTTATTAAGGCTATAAATAAACATTGTAAAGCTGTATTTTTGATTCCTGGTACTGGTACAGACAGACTGCTGTCTAGTTCTAAAGTAGAAAGTTATAAAGTTCATAAAGTAAAAGATTTAAACGAAGCGGTAAAAAATGCGCAAGGCGAAGCCTTACGCGGAGACACAATTCTTTTCTCTCCAGCCTTCGCATCTTTTGGTATGTTTAATAATGAATACGAGAGAAACGATTTGTTTATGAAAATAGTGAAGAAATTGAAATAACCCCGCAAATGGGGCAAGTATGCAAGACATAAATTTATATAAAATTAAAAAAGTATTTTTCATTGGTATCGGTGGTATCGGTATTTCAGCTTTAGCCAAGATGGCAATGTCGCGTGGGATGGAAGTTCTAGGGGTGAATGATGAGGAAAGTCCTAAAACGATTGATCCACTTAGGGAGGCCGGCGCGATTATTTTTTATCAAAATGAACTAAAAGAATTGCCGGATGCCGATATGTACGTGTTCAGTGATGCATGGATATATCGAGGTCCAGAATTTATTATGGAAGCTAGAAAAAGAAACAAGCCAGTGTTTTCTTATTTCGAAGCCTTGGGTCAATTTGCAAAAGAATATAAAGTAATAGCGATTGCCGGTACTCATGGCAAGACGACGACGACAGCAATGGTAGCAGATATTTTAATAGATGCTGGGTTAGATCCGACTGTTGTGGTAGGTTCTTTTGTTAAAAAATTCGGAAGTAACTTTAGAAAAGGGAGTGGCAACCCCGCTTCACCCCGCTCAGCGGGGCAAGACGGGGCAAGGTATCTAGTTGTAGAAGCTGATGAATACAATAGACACTTTTGGAATTTTTATCCATACGTATCAGTTGTTACAAATATCGAAGCGGATCATTTGGATTGCTATAAAGATTTAACAGAAATACAAAGTGCCTTCGATAAATTTAATTCACAGAGTGAGAATAAGATTTTAGATTATAGTAAATATTTAGAAAAAGTTCCGAAACTTTTAGTCCCCGGAGTGCACAACAGGATGGATGCTTCCGCAGCACTTGCTGTAGCTGATTTTTTACATATTGATGAAGAAGTTTCCAGAAGGTCATTGAGTGAATTTGAAGGTACTTGGAGGAGGCTAGAAAGGAAGGGGGAAACAAAAGAGGGAACAATCGTCTATGATGATTACGCTCATCATCCCACAGAGATAAAGGCTAGCCTTGAAGGATTACGAGAGCTTTACCTCAAAGATAGTAAAAAAATCACAGTTCTTTTCCAACCCCACCTCTATAGCCGAACGAAAGCTCTATTTGATGATTTTGCTAAAAGTTTCAAAGGAGCAGACCAAGTTCTTCTTTTGCCGATCTATTTTGCTAGAGAGAGCAAAGATGAGAGTGTCTCAAGTGAGCTCTTAGCGAAGGCAATAATGGAAGAAGGAGAGAATGCGCGAGCATTTGGAAGTTTTGAAGAGGCGGAAAGCTTTGTAAAAGCCTTAAACCTAGGATCCAAAGACGTTTTTATAACTATGGGAGCAGGGGAAGCATACAAAGTTGCCGATCAGGTCTTCAAATTAGTCTAGTTTTACCCAAATCTTATCCACAAGCTCCATATTAGTCATATTTTAGCTATATTTGTCAATAGGTGAGGGTAATGTGTATCTCAAAATAACCTTATTTTACAAGGCAAAAAACCTATTTGCTTGATTTGACATATGGTAAAAATGTTTCATAACTATTGACTTTTGGGCTCAATCATGATAGTATATACAGGTAAGTCAAAGTTTGGCTGAAGTAGACAGTAACGGTGTTGGCGGAGCATAACCGCTATAATATGAAAAATAACAATCTAATACGTTTTGTACAGTCTCTGGCTCTTTTGCCTGTTATGACTATGTCACTCTCTATGTCTGGCATACATAATATCGAGACTTCTCACAATGTATTGGTCAAAAAAGTTAATATTGAAGCCGATGGAACATTAGCTCTTAATCAAGCTATGGATCTAAAGGTTGACTCTAAGGTATTGGATGCAAAGGTTCAAACCATTAAAGCTCATGCTGATGCTATTGATGCTTACTTTGCTTCGAAAGATATGCCATTAGAAGGTACTGGTTTAAAAATGGCATTAGAAGCTGAAAAGAATGACCTTGATTGGCGTCTATTGCCTGCTATTTCTGCCCGTGAATCTACGGGTGGTAAGGCTGAATGTAAGAAGGTTCGAAACAATGCTTTCGGCTGGGGTTCTTGTAAGATCGGTTTCAAATCAAATGATCAAGCTATTGAAGTTGTCGCTAAAAATTTAGGCGGAAACAATCCTAAGACAGCTATGCATTATGATAATAAAACCACTATGCAAGTTTTACGTGCTTATAACCCACCATCTATTGTTCCTAAATACGCTGAGCAAGTTATGACCATTATGAATACAATCGGTGACGCAGATACAGATACAGACCTAGGTGCAGTTTCAACTCCTATAATAAAAGCATAATACAACAAAAAGCCCCCGACGTACGTCGGGGGCTTTTTGTTTTTTCTATTAGTTTATTTTATTGTTCTAAGTAAACCAATGTCATTTTTTGATCCTTTGGTTCAAACAAGGTGATCTGAAAATTGTAGTTCTTTCCAAGTTCTAGTTTGGCGCGAAGTGCGGCTTCAGAAGCAAAGGTTGAGTTGTGTACAAGTCCAGCGACACCTTCCTTGATAGATACGAGTGCACCGTGTTTGTTGTACTTGATAACTACCCCCTTGATGATATCTCCCTTTTTCAATTTACCTTCGAATTCCTTCCATGGGTTTTCTTTAAGGGCCTTAACAGAAAGAGATATTTTGCCGTCCTTGATTTCAATAACTTTAGCTTTTACTTTATCTCCAACTTTGAAGATATTACGTGGGTCTTCTACGAGTCCCCAGTCGAGTTCAGAAATGTGAACAAGCCCTTCTAAGCCATCTTCCAATTTCAAGAAGATACCGAAATCAACAATTCCTGCTACGGTACAATCTAAATTGTCACCCACAGTATATTTGCTTAGTATTTCCTTTTTCTCTTCAGGGTTGCTGTCTTTTTCAGAGAAGATTAATTTACCTTCTTTAGGAAGAGTAGAGATAATCATAACGGAAATCTTTTCTCCAACAAGTTTCTTTAATTCTTTTAAGATTTTATCTTTATCTGAATCTAATACGCGAGGGTAGTGGTCTGCCTTGAGCTGTGAAGCTGGTAAAAATCCTTGTATTCCTTGCCATTCTAGGATCAAACCTCCCTTATTGGCATCTTTTACTTCTAGGTTTACTATTGTCTTTGCCTTGATTGCTTTCTCGGCTTCGCTCCAAGCAAGAGCTTGTTTAGCTTCTTTTAAGGAAAGTTCTGTATATCCGTCTTCGTTTTCTACTTCGACGATTTTTGCTTTGATGATATCACCAAGGCTTATCTTGTTTATTACGTCCTTTGCATTAATAAATTCTCGGCCGTAAATGATACCTGTACCAAAGGGTGCCAAGTCCACATATACGGAAGATTTCTCTATTAAGATTACTGGACCTTCTACGAGAGAGTCTACTTCTGGTCTATTTGCACTACGATCAGTGATAGAACTTAAAATTAAATTCTCTTTTATTTCTTCGTTTTCCATAATAATTCGTTTTAAAATTAAAACATCCGCATGAAAGCGGATATAAGGCTTAGGTTCTGATTTGTCTCTTTCGAGCCTTATCAGGGTTACCCCAAATCCATGCTTTTAATATTTATTCAATTAAGATGATAATACTACGAAATGAGTCAAAATGCAACCTCACCCCTGGCCCCTCTCCAAAATTGCTATTTTAGAGAGGGGAAACAGCTTTAATTTTATTTATTACTTTTTTTAAATTATTTTCTACTTCTGAATTCCAAAATCTAATAACATTTATATTTTTTGATTTTAAGTGTTCAGTACGCATTTTATCGTATTCTTTGTTTTCAGTATGAATAGAGCCATCTAATTCTATTGCAAGATTTATTTCCGGCGCATAAAAATCTAAAATAAATTTATCTATTGGATGTTGTCTTCTAAATTTTATGCCAAGTTTTTTATTTCTTAATTCTTGCCAAAGCATTTTTTCTGCTTTTGTTTCTTCTTTCCGTAAATAGCGAGCTTTTATCATGGTTTGTAATTTTGGCATATATGTATTCTACCTCACCCCCAACCCCTCTCCAAAATCAAGGATTTTAGAGAGGGGAGCGTGGTATCGTATTTCCCCCTCTCTAAGTTTACTTGGAGAGGGGCAGGGGTGAGGTGAATTTAAAAGTAAGGGCTAAATTTCTCTTTCATTTCTATAATTATTTTGCTATAATATAAGCAATGATAATCACATATTTCGGAAAAGAGTTTTTTAAGATTCAGCAAGGGGACATGGTCCTAGCTTTTAATCCTGTTAATAAGAGCTCTAAAACTGGTATTTCTGCCCACTTCGGTGCTGACATAGCTCTAGTAACTACAAATCATCCTGACTATAATGGTATTGAACAGCTTTCCCATGGCGAGAGAGAGCCTTTCGTTATAAATGGTCCAGGGGATTATGAAATAAAAGATATTTTTGTTAAAGGTCTTTTGTCTCATTCATTAATTTCTAACTCCGCCAAGGACGGGGCAAGTAAAAAATATATCAATACCATTTATTCTTTGTCAGTTGATAATATTGATATCATGTTTTTAGGTGCATTGTCTGACCCTGAACTTTCTAAAGAATCACGTGAAGCATTAAATAGTCCAGACATTCTTTTTATCCCCGTAGGTGGTAAAGGGAAAGAAGCAGGTTTACTAGATGCCAAAATGGCAGCTAAGCTTGCGTCATCTTTAGAGCCTAGATTAATAATTCCTATGGATTATGACGAGAGTACCCTTAAAGTATTTTTGAAAGAAATTGGAGAAGAAAAAGCTGAAGTAGTAGACAAGCTTACATTAAAGAGAAAAGATTTGGATAATAAAGAAGGTGAAGTGGTTATATTGAAGCCAATATAACTAGTTAAAAATAAAAAGTTATAAAGTTATGAAAAGATTAATTCACAATATAAGAAAACAACCAGAGGAAATAAGAAGGCATATTTTAAATGTTCTTATTTTAATTTTTGCTATAATTTTGTTTCTTTTATGGATTTATTCTTTAGGTGCAACCTTAAACGATACAGACACGCAAATAAAAATGAACCAAGATTTAAAACCCTTTTCAGCATTGAAAGATAATATAGTGGGGGGATTTAATAGTATAAAAGATCCTAACTCAGAAATAATACAACAATAATTTATGGCCAAGAAATCTTCATCAGAACCAATACTTCCAGTGCGCACAGATGCAATTTTGCCTGTAGATGTCGTCGCAGAGATGAAAGAGTCTTACTTGGCTTATGCCATGTCGGTCATCACTTCTCGTGCCTTGCCGGATGTTCGAGATGGACTTAAGCCTGTTCATCGTAGAATTTTATTTGCGATGAATGAAATGGGCCTCACTTCAAGTGCGCGTTTCAGAAAGTCTGCAGCAATTGTCGGAGATGTGCTCGGAAAATATCATCCTCATGGAGACACAGCAGTTTATGATTCTATGGTTGGAATGGCTCAAGAATTCTCTTATCGTTATCCTTTAGTTATAGGGCAAGGAAACTTCGGTTCTATTGATGGAGATAATGCTGCTGCGATGCGTTATACCGAAGCAAAAATGTCCAAGATCTCAAACGAGCTTCTTCGAGATTTAGAAAAAGAGACAGTTGATTTTCGTCCGAACTATGACCAGACTCGCAAAGAGCCAATAGTCTTCCCGTCAAACGTACCGGCTTTACTTTTGAATGGTACTCTTGGTATCGCTGTCGGAATGGCGACAAATATTCCACCACACAATCTGGCAGAGGTATTAGACGCGACTGATTATTTAGTTGAGCATGAAGATGCAACTACCGAAGACTTGATGCAATTTATAAAAGGTCCGGATTTTCCTACGGGTGGTATTGCTTTTGGACACAAAGATATTTTGCACGCATATGGTTCAGGACGAGGTGGTGTAGTGTGCCGTGGTGAAGCAGAGATAGTAGAACAAAAAGATGGTAATTTTTCTATTATTATCACATCGATTCCTTTTCGTGTTAACAAGTCCAACTTAATAGTAAGCATCGCAGAATTAGTTCAAGAAAAAAAGCTTGAAGGAATAAAAGGGCTTCGTGATGAATCTACAAAAGACATTAGAATTGTTATTGACCTAAAGAGCAGCGCTCATCCTGAAAAAGTTTTAAATTATATTTATAAAAATACTCAGCTCGAATCAAATTTCAATTTCAATATGGTTGCACTCGTTGATGGTGTACCTCAGACATTGTCACTAAAATCAATCCTTGCTTTATTTATCGAACACAGAAAAGAAGTCGTAAAACGCAGGTCTATTTATGATTTACGTAGAGCTGAAGAACGTGAACACATATTGCTTGGCTTAAAGAAAGCATTAGATAAAATAGACAGGGTGATTAGTGTCATTCGTGCTTCAAAGAATTCTCAAATTGCTAAATTAAATTTGATAAAAGAATTTAAGTTTTCAGATTTGCAAGCTACAGCTATCTTGGAGATGAAGCTATCGAAGTTGGCTGGACTCGAGAGGAAGCTTGTCGAAGATGAATTAGCAGAAAAACAAGCATTCATCGCCGAGATGAAAGCATTGCTTGCAAGCCCTAAAAAAATCCAAAAGATAATAGCTTCTGAACTGAAAGAAGTTCGAGAGAAATACGCTGATGAACGTCGTACAAAAATAGTAAAAGGCGGAGTAAAAGAAATCTCTGATGAAGACTTAGTTCCAGAAAAAGAGACGATGCTCGTACTCACTGCCGGCGGCTATGTAAAATGCACAGACCCATCTGAATACCACGCACAGAAGCGTGGCGGGGTAGGCGTGATAGACCTTGAGACTAAAGAAGAAGATTTCGTCACGATGCTCGTCTCTGGTTCTACTCACAGCAATTTACTTTTCTTTACGAACTTAGGAAAAGTTTATCAAATGAAAATGTATGATATTCCTGAAGGCCGTAGAGCAACTCGTGGTAAATCTATCATGAATTTCTTAGCACTTGGTGGAGAAGAAAAGGTTACTTCAATCCTTGCTTTGCCGAAAGATCTGGGCAAAACGTCGTCCTCACTTATGTTAGTAACGAAGCATGGCACAGCCAAGAAAATGTCTTCTGAGAGCTTCAAGGACGTTCGTAGGAGCGGTATTATCGCTATTCGCTTAGACAAGGATGATCAGCTCATCTCGGCACTTTCTGTGGAGAAAGGTAATGAAATTATGATTGCAACAGCGGACGGTCAATCTATAAGATTTAAAGAATCCGATGTACGAGAAATGGGTAGAACTGCTGGTGGAGTAAGTGGTATTAGGCTTGGTAAAGGTGATGAAGTTATCAGCGTTGATGTCATAAAAAAATCTTCAGAAAAGGGTGCATTTCTTACAATGAGTGCAAATGGTTTCGGCAAGAAAACAGACTTAAAAGAATACAAAGTTCAGAAGCGAGGTGGTTCAGGTGTGAAGACCGCGAAGGTGACTGCGAAAACCGGCAAGCTTATTGTCGCAAAAGTTTTGACCGGAGAAGAAGTGGAGTTGATTGCAATGTCTAAAAAGGGACAAGTCATACGTACGGCTTTATCTGACATTTCATCTCTTGGACGTCAGACCCAGGGTGTGACTGTAATGCGACTACGTGGCGGTGACGGCATCGCTTCTCTTGCTTGTTTGTAATTTATACTCGAGTTTATATTTGAGAAGTGATAAAATAGAATACGAGACTATGTTTACCGACCCATTAAAAAATTTAAAAGCTTTTGGATTAAGGGAAGATAATATCGTGGCAGATTTAGGTGCGGGCACTGGTTTTTATTCTTTAGCTGCAGGTCCAATAGTATCAAAAGGCAAAGTGTATGCAGTCGAATTACAAAAAGATTTTTTAGATACAATAAAGAGTAGAGTACGTGAAGCCAACTTGAACAATGTTGAAATAATTTTAGGAGACGTAGAAAAGCTCGGTGGAACAAAGATAGGTGATGGTATTGTAGATGCTGTTATTGCTTCAAACATTCTTTTTCAAGTAGAAGATAAAGAAAATTTTATAAAGGAATTGAAAAGGATACTTAAAATAAAAGGTAGAGTACTCTTGATCGACTGGTCTGAATCATCAATCATGAGTGGGACTTCTGTTATTTCTAAAGATAAAGCCCGAGAGATTTTTGAGAAAAACGGTTTTATTTTTGATGGGGAGATTGATGCAGGAGGGCATCATTATGGTATGATATTAATTAAATCATAATATGAAAGGAAATTTTCAATTAATCACTATAATCGTATTTATTGCCGCAGCTATTTTTGGTATTTTAGTTTTTTCTGGCGCGATTCCTCTAGGTAAAAGTAGTACAGGCAGCCTCGGTAATGTTACTTTATGGGGGACTGTACCCAATGTGGCGATAGCTGCTCCTCTTAAGGATTTTAATACCGCTAATCCTACTTTTGTTGTCACTTATATTCAGAAATCTGCTGATACCTTTGATCAAGATTTGCTTGAAGCATTAGCTGCGGGTACAGGGCCTGACATGTTTTTCTTGCCTGATAATTTAACTTTTCATTATTCAAATAAAATTTTCCCCATTCCATATACTAGCTACCCACTCGCTACTTTCAAAAATGTTTTTGCAGGAGCAGGAGAGGTATTTTTGACAGGAAAGGGTATTTCGGCTTTTCCTATTTCTATTGATCCGCTCATGATGTATTACAATAGAAGCATTCTCGATGCTAATGGAGTTATATATCCTCCCAAAACTTGGGATGAAATGGCTAGCGTCGTACCTACTCTTACAAAAAAAGATAATTCAAATCAAATAATAAAAAGTGCTATAGCTTTAGGACATTTTTCAAATATATCCCACGCTAAAGACATCCTCGCGACTCTTTTCATGCAGGCTGGTAATCCTATTATAAAAGAAAAAGAAGGTGTTTTTAATTCTACGTTAGATACACAAATTGGAAATTATAATCTTCCTTCAATTTTAAAATTTTATACTGATTTTGCTGATCCTAATAATGCTGTATATTCTTGGAATAAATCATTCCCAAATTCTAATGATGCTTTTTCTAAAGAAGATTTAGCTTTTTATTTTGGTTATGCTTCTGAACTTCAGTCTTTAGTAAATAGGAATCCGAATGAGAACTTTTTTGTGGCTAGCGTTCCACAGATTAAAAGTTCTACTTTTAAAGCAACCGGTGCTAGAGTGACGGGTATCGCTATTTCATCTTTTTCTAAGAATTTTAATGCAGCTTTTTTGGCAGCGAGCTTGATGGCTACGGGGGACTTTGCTTCAAGATTTGCATTAGCTACAGGTGTAGCTCCAGCGCGTAGAGATTTGCTCGCTACGAAGCCCAATGATGCATATTCTCCTATTTTCTATAATTCTGCTTTATATGCTAAAAGTTGGCTTGATCCATCGCCTAAAGATACTGATAATATTTTTGGTGGTATGATCAATAATGTACTTTCTGGAAATTTATCTGTAACAGATGCAATTAAAGATGGAAGTTCAAAGATGAGTCTTTTATTATTTAAATAATTTTATGAAAAAAATAACAAATTCCTTAATTTATCTATCAGTATTTTTAATACTTATTATGCCAGCTTTGTCTTTGGCACAAGGTCAAAATCCTCCATCTTCTACGACCAATGGTCTTGTTACCTGTACTAATAATTGTGGTTTTAATGACTTAATGGTGATGGTTAATAAAGTTATTCATTTTATTCTTTATGATATGGTTATACCGATTGCAGCTATAATGTTCGCTTATGCTGGTTTCCTACTTATTACTGCAGGAGGGGAAGCTGCTCATGCTAGAACCAAAGCGAAAGAAATTTTTACTAATGCCTTACTTGGGCTCATTTATGCCGTAGCCGCTTTTCTTATTATTAGGACGATATTGTCAATCTTAGGTTACAGTGGAAGCTGGATTGGCTTTAATCCTTTATAGCTATGATTATTCTTAATATAAGATATAATATAATTATGAAATTTATTAATAAAAATTTGCATAGATTAGTTCTATTATTTTATGTTTTTCTTGTGCCTATTGTTTCTTTTGCACAAGGTCAAAATCCTCCTGCCAGCGCAGGGGGAAGAATTGAAAATCCAATACCAAGGATAACTTCAATTCCTGTTCTTATTCATGATATTTTAGTAGGCGCAATTAAAATTGGCATACCTGTTATAGCGCTTGCTGTTGTTTATTCTGGTTTTCTCTTTGTTTTTGCTAGAGGTAATTCAGAAAAGCTCGGAAAGGCCAAAGAAGCACTTATGTATACTTTGATCGGTGCGGCAATATTATTAGGGTCATATGCTATAGCAAATTTGATAAATGCTACTGTGCAAGCACTATAAGTTTATAAAGTTGAAAGTTATAAAGTTCATAAAGTAAACAAATAATATGAAAAAAAAATTACTAAAATCTGTTTATAAGTTTTTATCAATATTTTCTTTTCTAGCTCTAATCCCAATTCTTACTTTTGCTGCAGGACCTTCATGTCCAGCTAGTGGTATAGGTAAATTAATTTGCCAAATACAAAATATTCTTAATTCGATCATACCTGTCCTCGTATCACTTGGTGTAGTTTATTTTATATGGGGGGTGGTTCAATATGTTATCGCTGACGGAGAAGAAGCAAAAAAGAAAGGCAAGGACATAATGATTTATGGAGTCATAGGTTTCACTGTCATTGTGGGCTTGTGGGGATTTGTGAATATACTTGTTAATACCTTTGGCCTTAGTGGAACAGTCGCTCCATCTCTTTCACCGGTAGCTGGTACGAGTTCTACTTGTACCATGGGAACCAATTTTCAAGGTGTTTTGGGTTATGTAACTTGTATTATAAATAATTCTGTAATTCCTCTTATCTTTGCTTTGGCTACCGTGATGTTTATTTGGGGTGCTGTTAACTTTTTTATAATCAATGCTGACGAAGAAGCAAAGAGAGCTCAGGGCAAGCAGTTCATGATTTGGGGGATTATTGCTCTTGCTGTGATGCTTTCTGTTTGGGGGCTTGTGGGTATACTTAGTAGTACTTTTGGAGTAAATAGTTCAATTCTACCTCAAGTAAGACCTCCAGGCTCTAGCTCTTCGACGAGTGGAGGTCCTACAGATACAGGTGGAGGAAATACAGGGGGTGGTAATTTTTGCTATGATGAATTTGGGCAAATCACATCTACTATACCTATAAATGGAACTTGCCCCTAAAATTTGTAAGATGTATAATTAAAAGATATTATTAGTATTATAAGGTCGCGTTTCCGCCAAAGGCGGATAAAATTATTAGAAGATTATTATTAGCTTGCCCGTCCTTTGGCGGGGAAAAAATATGAAAAAGAAATTAATTGTGTTGTCAGGTTTTGCTTTGAGTTTAGCTCCGGTTGCTGCATTCGCACAAGTTAGTGCTGTAAGTGGGAACAGTTGCCCTCCTGGTTTAGCAGTTACAGATTTGCCAAGTTTGTTGTGTAAAATTGGCTCACTTCTTAATGCTGTCGTTCCTGTTTTAATTGCTTTGGGTGTAGTTTATTTCGTATGGGGAGTTATCACTTATGTTATATCAAGTGATGAGGAAGCAAAGAAAGCTGGTAGAGATAGAATAATCTACGGTATCATTGGCTTGGCTGTCATTATTGCTATGTGGGGACTTGTAGGTATTTTGACTAAAACATTCAACGTAAGTAACTCTGGTACAATTACTCTACCAACATTGAATCAATAGACTGTTAATTTTTTAAAATGGATTTATTTTCTACAAAAATAGCTTTTGCTGCTTCGACTACCTTTGATGGATTCATCGGGAATGTTGATACGATGATTGTAAATCCTCTTATTGATCTTTTGTTTGCTTTAGCAGTTGTGTATTTTCTTTATGGTGTATTTGAATTTCTTTCAAATCAAGAAAATGAAGAGAAAAAAACGACTGGTAAGCAACACATGATCTGGGGTATCGTCGGTATTACTATTATGTTAGGAGTCTGGACTATCCTAGGTATTGTTCTAAAAACTCTCAACATACAAGGTATAGATCCAGAAAATAGTAAAGTTCAACTTACTCCTTAAGTTTTATTTTGTAGATAAAAATAAATAGAAATAAAAAAGGCGACCCTGATGGGGTCGCCTTGTGTTTGGTGTGAACCAAACACGATTCTGATGTTTATTGCCACCAACGGAAATAGATCTTTTCTCCTCCAAGAGGGTAGACGAGATAATTTCCCGCTGGCATTTTCCACCACACTTCCTTCTTCGCCCCGATGAAAGGGCCAGTGTCGTCAAAGTAGATTTTCTTGTTTTTAGCAAAAACGTATCGTGCTGGCTGTGGTGAATCGTTTGGATTTTCACCACTAGTTGGACGAAGGTACGTTTTCATTGGGTCGATCCACGCTTCCAGCCCCTTCTCTTTTGTTGCATAGCCTTCTCCTGAGGTTGGGTATTCGGGTGCCACTCTTGCTGGTAGCGGTGGTATTCTGGGCGTCGTGGTCGCCTTATAACTTTTGTAGGCATAAGAGACAAAACACGATGTCATTCCCAGAAGTAGTGCTACTACCGCAAGCTTCGTAACGATTTCCATCCAGTTGATGGAAGGGATGTTAGGTCGTGAGGGTCGCCATCCAGTTTTCACCATGATGGCGATTCCAACAATAACGATGAAAGCGATTATGCTTAATGTCATTTATCACCTCCAGTTTTCAGGCCGAGCATTGTGTTGGGGTTACCCAAGACTAGGGTGCCCTGTACTTTGGCAAGTTCTTTCACTGCTTCCGTTTGGACGCGAGTATTTGCATCTGGTACGAGCTCAGTAATGTTGCCTTGTTCATCAGCTTTCGCGAGACCTGTTTTTACTAGACGTTTTCTTTCAGCCTCTGCAGCGAGTTCTGTTACTTTTGCAGCACCTTCTGCGGTGTGTACAGTTGCCTTAGCTTGCTGTTCTGCCTCTTTGACTGAGGTAACGGCTTTATTAAGCTCATGAGAGAATACAATCTGTTTAATGTATGCTTCACTAAGCTTAATACCTCCACCTCCTTCTCTTTTCTCTATCTCTTTCCTGAATTCTGTCTCGAGCGTTGCATTGGTGGTGTTGAGGTTTCGTAAAGCTTTGGCTGGAGTTACTTTGGAGAAGTCCTCACTACAGACTCGAATTGCTCGATCGCTCATGACTTGTCTGACTTTATCGGTTGTTCCGAAAACTCTTCGGAATACCATCATGTCTTCGATTTGCCAGCTTATGACCGGCACAACCTCAGCGACCATTGGGATGTTATAAGGATCCTTCTTCTCTTCATCAGAATCTGAAGAGTCTACCGGTCCGAATTTAATTCGAATCGGAGGGAACATGCCGTCTGGCACTTTTTCCTTGTCGTCATTGCGAAAGATTTTTTCAGGGTCGGCGGGAAGCTCGTCCTGAAAGAGATTCGCTGTTTCTTTATAAACTTTTGAAATTCCCGCCGGGGCAAAATATAGCCCTGGTTTTAAATTGCTTACGGGTTTACCAAAAATCTCGATCATGGCAACTTCATCAGTTTTGATTGTGCCAAAACTGAATACTAGATAGGCCGTAACTAATGCTAACAGAACTGCTCCCGTATTGACACCGTATAGATTTATCCCACTGAGCATCAGAACGACGCTAACGATGAATAAAGCAATTAAAAGAGAACCTATAAAGAATCTCATGGTATTTCCTTTCTTGCGCACGACGGCGCGAAAAGTGCTAAAGAGCACATTTGGTTGGTTTTATTCAATTTGCAAAGAATGGAGTAGAGACTTTTAACCATACGAATTGTATCATAGAATAACAAAAAAGTCAACCCCGAACCAAAGCACAGCTTGGTACGGGGCAGGCCCCTTATGCGTTTTTAAACAATAAAAAATCCCCTTAAAAGGGGATTTTTTATTTACTTACGTTATGCGTGCTTCATTGGTGACTCGTCGTAGTTTTTCTTTGCACCAAAAAGTTTTCTAACCAAGATAACCAATAGCAAAATGATTATCGCAAACAAGATCCATTGTATTAGACCAGAAGGCATAAAGCTGTTTGATCCGAAGATAGCATTGGATGCGAGGTTGCTGTAGTTTGAATTTGCATTAGTAGTTGTCGAATTTGTTGTGTTGGTTGTGTTCTTGGAAGTAGAGGTATTGGTATTTTTATTCGTATTACTTTTTGTTGCAGAAGAATTAGAGGTATTACTGTTTCCATTGCTATTAACATTACCATTAGTGTTGTTGTTTCCTGTATTTGTATTTGCAGTAGCAACGACATTTCTTATAGTAAAGTAGGAAGCGTTAGAATATCCTCCACCTGGAGCCTCGTTGAAAACATTAACATAGAATCCATTACCATTAGAAAAATCATTTCCGTTTAATTGAACTTGGACATGAGAATAATCTATGAAAGTTGTATAACGATTGGAACCATTTACTCTAACGACGGAAGTAGGGATAAAACCACTTCCAGTAATAGTAATAGTGTTAGAAGTAATGTTTTCGTTTATAGAACTTGGACTAATTGAATTAATTACTGGTGTTGGATTTTCAACAGAACTAGGTGTATACGCAAGCGTAGCAGAAGCCGTAGCTGGTATAACTAGTAAGCTGAATGCCAATATAGACAATATTTTCAAGCCGAAAACTATTGAATTGTTGTTTGTTTTATTCATATGGGGATAGTATAGCACTTATCCATATAAATGTCAAGTACCCTTATTGTTGTGCTGGAGGAGGGACTCGGTCACAAGTCATTGCTTGCTAGCAATGCTCGCGACCCCGCCTCGGCACGTCTGCCTCCGGCTTTCGAGTCCAAAAAATATACTTCGTATATTTTTGTATTTTTTGTGCTGGAGGAGGGACTCGAACCCTCAAGCCTTGCGGCACTAGTTCCTAAGACTAGCGCGTATACCAATTCCGCCACTCCAGCAAAAAACGTTTTGTGGTCAGGCATAATTTTCTGCTGAAAATTTGCACGACCCTGGCTCGCGCCGTCGCGCTCCGCCTCGCAAAAAGTACATTAGTACTTTTGTGCGCCCAGGAGGGATCGAACCTCCGACCTTATCCTTAAGAGGGATCTGCTCTACCAGCTGAGCTATGGGCGCATATATATTTACACTACTTCAACATACCTTCATTACTTAATCTAACGACCTACCAAAACAGCTATCGGCGCATGTATATAATCTACAAAACATCTATTTAATTTACAAAAAAGAACTATCTGTGCCCGGAGTGGGAGTCGAACCCACATCCCTTACGAGACACGATTTTAAGTCGTGCGCGTATACCAATTCCGCCATCCGGGCAATTTCTAAAATATTCTAACATATTTTAGTGAGGCCTGGGGCGGAATCGAACCGCCGTATATTCCTTTTGCAGAGGAATGCCTTACCACTTGGCTACCAGGCCAACTATTGAAAGCAAAAGCTTTCCACCTAACCCTCTCCTTATGAAGGAGAGGGTGGCATCTTTAATAAGATGACGGGTGAGGTGTATTAATCCTAACCATTTCGCAGCAGTTCGTCAATTTTTTGACGATTTTTTTCTCCTTTATCTATTTCTATATCAATAAACGGAATTACTTTTATTGGCATATTCTTTTTTAAGAAATCACGCAACTCAGCTCTTTTACGTTTTGCGAATTCTAATGCGTCATGTTCTTTTGCGGTAGGTAAGACTGTTATAAATATGGTTGCACGTTTTAGGTCAAGGGAGGCATTGGCATACGTGACGGTTATTAGAGAAGTTCTATTGTTCTCACGTCCTAGAAACTGAGCAGAGAGCTCTTTTATTTGATTTGATACTTTTTCAATTCTGTTGCTGTTTTCAGACATATTACTTTTGTATTATTGAGAATGATTCGAGTACATCTCCAGCGACGACTTCTATTTTTGATTCAATCATCATTCCGAATTCAGATCCTTCTTCGACGGTGCTTGTTTTTATTTTATTTTTTTCTAAGTTAATGATTTTTGCACGACCAATTTCAAATTCTCTGCGCATTATTCTGACTGTACTGTTTAAGTTAATTTGTCCAACGGTAACTTTACCTCCCACTATTTGGCGTTCTTTTGTGCGGCTAAAAGCTCGAATAATCTTTGCGCTCCCTGTTGTCTCCATGGTTTCAATCTTGGGCCTTCTTATTTCCATTTGTTCTTCCAGCCATTCTGTCATTTTATAAATGATTTCAAAGTATGAAATAGTTATTCCTCTTTTTTCTGCTATTTCTAGCGCGCTTTTATCTGTCTTTACATTAAATCCGATGACGAGCGCGTCTGCACCAGAAGATACTCCTTTTATATCAGATTCAGAAATGGGTCCGATGCCTTTTACCACGATTTTAAATTCAGCATTATCGTTCTGTATTTTAGTGATTTCTTTTTCAATAGCCTCGATAGAACCTGAAACATCTGCTTTTAATATTATAGGTATAATTTTTTTTTCTCCCCCTTGAGAAGGGGGAGTGCCCAAAGGGCGAGGGGGTAATTTTTCTTTCCAATTTTTCACACATTTTTCAGCATCGCTCTTTTTTTGAAAAGTTTTAAATTGTGCTCCAACTCTAGGCATTTTGTCGAAGCCCACAACACGCACCGGGGAAGAGAATGTAGCTTCATCGATTGATTTCCCCAGGAAATTTTCGATTATTCGAGTAGAGCACATAGTGTCTTCTACAACGACTGTCATACCTTTTTTAATTGAGCCATTTTTAATGACCAAGGTAGCCATTATTCCACGCCTAGAATCTAAATTTACTTCAATAACAAAACCAGAAGCGTCAGCGCTACTGTCACCGGTTAGATTTTCCATATCAGCTAGAATTAGAATGAGTGATAGTAAATCATCCACGCCTGTGCCGACTTTTGCTGAAATTTCTGCAAATGGAACCTTGCCACCATAATTTTCTAGATAAATTTCATTTTCTGCTAATTCCATTTTTGTCTTTTCGACATTAGCACCTGGTTTATCTATTTTATTTATCGCGACGATATAAGGAATTTTAGATTCTGTAATAGTTTTCCAAGCTTCAATCGTCTGAGGCTTTACTCCATCTTCGGCTGACACTACTAAGATTGCGATATCAGCTATTTCTGCACCGCGTTCTCGCATTTTCGAGAAAGCTTCATGCCCAGGTGTATCTAAGAAAGTTATCTTTCTATTTTGTCCATTTTCATCTTTATGAATAACTTCATAAGCAGAGATTCTCTGAGTTATTCCACCAGTTTCATTTTCAGTAATGTTTGTTTTTCTAATGTAGTCTAATAACGTAGACTTTCCATGGTCGATATGACCCATGACAGCCACTACTGGCGGATGTGCTATTATTTGATTTTCTTTTTGTTTGTTTTTATCCATAAATTTATACCCTTGCTTTCTCCAGAGCTTCTTTTTCTTCAGCGCTTAATTCGTATTCGGATTTTCCATTTTTGATAGGTTTTGCAAATATGCTCATCCTCTCGCGAGAATATAAACTCGAAATCACTAAACCATTACCTTCTTCATTTAGCATTCCGATAGCGAAGCTCTGGTTGCTGCCTTGATCTGGAAATGGGTTGAAGCGTATCGTTTCAAGTCCTCTGACACTTTTTCTTAATTTAGAATTTATTGAAACAATATTTTTTTCAATTTCTTCTTTTGATTTATTTAATTTATTTATTTCAGTTTCTAGGAGAGCGATAGTTTCCTCTAAATCTTTTGCTTTTTTACCAAGGAAAAATTTTTTTAAGCGTTTTTCGGTAACGATTATCCAAATAGCACATAAAAGATTGCCAAGAAAAGCAATTCCACTTAAAACAAAAAAAGCCAAGAAAAACATATTGTCGAGCTTTATATTCATATCGTTTCAATATATACTATTTTTATGCTCAAATCAAACTTGTCCCGCCGTGGCGGGGTAAAAGGATCAAATAAAATATATCTAGATTATGCTGCGAGTGTAGAAGCGAATCCTAGTTCGATACATTCATTTGGCGTAGATGCAAAAATAAAACTTCAAAATGCGCGAAAAGAAGTAGCGAGTGTTTTAGGCTCTAGACCTGAAGAAATAATTTTTACGAGCGGTGGCACAGAAAGCAACAACCTTGCGATACAAGGAGTTGTTTGGTCAATTATTGAAATGCACACATATTCGCCTGTTGGCGAATTGCTCTGCTCGGCTCGTCAGCCCGCGCAAGGCATTTCAAAAACTACCAAACAACTCCTTCCACACATTATAACCACAAACATAGAACATCCCTCAGTACTTGAGACTTTTAAATTATTAGAAAAAAGAAAACTCGCACAAATTTCTATAGTAGAAGTTGAAGCAAATGGGATAGTGGATCCAAAGAAAATAAAAAAAGAAATAAAGGAAAACACAATACTTGTTTCGGTTATGTATGCAAATAATGAAATAGGCACGATTCAGCCAATTCGTGAGATAGCAAAAGAGATTAGGCATTTTAAGAAAATAAAGGAAATCAATTTTTTCTCAGGTCCTCGGAAAAAATCCCCAGACCGTTCAAAAAAATTATTCCCTTCATTTTCTTTCCCGTTATTCCACACTGATGCAGTGCAAGCAGTTAATTATTTAGACCTTAATGTAGAAAGGCTCGGTGTGGATTTGCTTTCATTATCTGGCTCAAAAATTGAGGGAGGAGGCAAAGTAGGAGTTCTTTATAAAAGAAAAATAGTTAAACTTGCAAATGTATATGGTGGAGGGGATCAAGAAATGGGATTACGTCCAGGGACAGAAAATTTATCAGAAATTTTGAAATTTTCTAGCGCATTAAAATTAGCGCAAGATATTAAAGAAAAAGAAAGTAAACGATTAACAAAACTTCGTGATTATTTTTTTAGAGCCGTAGCGGGTAAGGCAATAATTAACGGTGATCTAAAAAATAGATTACCAAATAATGTGAATATAACGTTTCCAAAAATTCCAAGCGACCTTTTGGTTATTGAACTTTCTGCGAAAGGTATCATGGCATCTTCGAAAAGCGCTTGCAAAAGTTCCAGCTCAGAAGGTTCATATGTCATAAAAGCAATACACCCAGAGATAGATAGAGAGATAGGCGGACTTCGTTTTTCGATGGGCAGAAAGACTACAAAGAAAGATATCGACTATACAATTAAAGTTTTATCTCATATTTTGACAAAACTAAAAAAATGGTATGATTAGGGTATATGGATATTAAAGATTTAAATAAATCACAACTTATTCTGCTCGCAGTATTGCTTTCCTTCATCACTTCTATTGCGACAGGAATTACGACTGTTACGTTGATGCAACAAGCGCCTGTATCTTTTACTGCGCCAATAAATCGTGTCGTTCAGCAAACAATTGAGAAAATTCAGCAAGTAGAAGGCAAGACTACGGTGCAGACAGTAGTCGTCAAAGAAGAAGACTTAGTCGTAGATGCAATTGCGAAAAATAAATCTGCTGTATTTTCTGTAACAAAAGAAACACAAGACGTAGACGGGAAAACTATTGAAGTTTCTGCAGGACGAGGGTTTGCAGTTTCTACTGATGGAGTAATCGTTGTAGACGCCACACTTGTACCAGATAAAGGAGTTTATTATGTAAAAAATGAAAGTGGAAAATTTAAAGCAGACTTTATGTCAGCCGATAAGAATGGATTTTCTTTTCTTAAAGTAGGAGCCTCTTTGAACGGAACAGACAAGCCAGCCTTTACTGTGCCAACTTTTGGAGATTTAAGTAAAATGAAAATAGGACAACAGGTTTTAGTTATTGGTAATTCCGTATCTTCTTTTATCTTTGAAGGATTAAATTCAAATAAAAATATAGATGTAAATGTATCAAAATCAAATGTTGGAAGTCTTGTATTAAATCTAGACGGTGAAGCCTTAGGCATTGCACTATCTCCAGATACCTCATCATTTGCCTCAATTGAAAGCATCACAAACGCACTTAAGGGTTCTGATGCGCCAGCTCCTAAAGCTCTCTAAAATTACTTTTTACTTTATAACTTTAAGAACTTTTAACTTATTTTATGCCACCATTAAATAAATTTACAACTAAAGCTAAAGATGCCATTAAAAAAGCCCACGAGCTGGCTATTGAACGTGGGGTAAACCATGTTTCTTCACTGCATTTACTCGCAGCTCTTTTGCTTGCTGAAGAATCAATGGTGAATTCTATTTTAGATAAATTGGAAATCGATACAATGTTATTGACTGATTCTGTTTTAGAATTAATTGAATTACCAGAATCCCACAGTACTATCTCACCGTCTTATCAGATTTATCTCAATCCTGATTTAGCTCAAATCATCGAACAATCAGCAAAGTTAGCAGAATATATGAAAGATGATTTCGTTTCAACGGAGCACCTTTTTATTGCAATCCTCGAAGTTACGAGTGAGGCACGTGAATTGTTGGCTAAATTTAGAATTCATAAAGATCAAGTTGTAAAAGTTTTAGAAGAACTTCGTAGCCAAAATATTACTGAAAATTCTGAACCAAAGAAATTTAAATTACTAATAAAATACACTCGCAATTTAACTAAATTGGCGAAAGAAGATAAATTAGATCCAGTCATTGGACGTGATAATGAAATAACTCGCATCATGCAGATACTCTCACGCCGAACGAAGAACAATCCTATTTTAATAGGAGAAGCAGGCACAGGTAAGACAGCTGTGGTGGAAGGACTCGCTCAGATGATTGCTAAAGGAAATGTTCCAGAATCATTAAAAGAAAAAGATCTCGTTTCTCTTGATTTAGGCATGCTCGTAGCCGGTACAAAGTATCGTGGAGAATTTGAAGAAAGGTTAAAAGGTATTATGAAAGAGATTGAGCGATCAGATGGTAAAATAATTCTTTTCATTGATGAGATTCATACTATCGTCGGTGCGGGTGGTGCAGAAGGTACGATGGATGCTTCAAATATGTTGAAGCCAGCGCTTTCTCGTGGAGAATTGCGTGCTATAGGTGCGACGACTCTTCGAGAATATCAAAAACATATTGAAAAAGATCCAGCCCTTGCTCGTCGTTTCCAGCCAGTTTATATAGATGAACCTAGTATTGAGGATGCCTTTGCAATTTTACGCGGACTCAAGGAGAGGTATGAACTTTTCCATGGCGTAAGAATTACTGACGATGCGATAATCGCAGCTGTTAACCTTTCTTCTCGTTATATCACAAATAGATTTTTGCCGGATAAAGCTGTGGACTTGATAGACGAAGCTTCTTCGTCGTTGAAAATAATGCTTGAAAACAAGCCACCAGTTTTGGAAGACGCTCATAGGAAAATAATGCGTTTAGAAATTGAGAAAGAAGCACTCAAGAAAGAGATAACTTTTGCAAGTGGAGAGAAAAAACAAGATAAACAAAAAATACAAGAAGATAAAAATAGAATAAAAGAAATTGATAAAGAAATAGGAAATTTGACTGAAAAAACAAAAGAACTTGAATTAAAATGGCAGAATGAAAAAAATATTGTCCTTGAAATTAGAGGTATTAAGAAAGATATGGAAAGTATCAGGTTGGAGGCAGAAGAAGCAGAGATGAAAGCGGATCTTTCTCTGGCTGCAGAAATACGTTATGGAAAGTTACCAGCATTAAAGAAAGAACTCGATACAAAACTCGCACGATTAAAGAAGTTACAGAAATCGCGCAGAATTTTAAAAGAAGAAATTACTGCTGAGGATATAGCAGAAGTAGTGGCTCGTTGGACAGGCATACCTCTCAACAAAATGCTTGAAGAAGAAAGAGAGAAGCTCGAGAAAATGGAAGATGAGTTGAGTAAGAGAGTAGTCGGTCAAGACGCTGCTATAAAAAGAGTAGCAGATGTCGTTCGTCGTTCTCGTGCAGGCATTGGAGACCCCAATAGACCCATCGGTTCATTTATTTTCCTTGGTCCGACTGGAGTAGGAAAAACAGAGCTTACTAAAGCCTTGGGCCAATTTATGTTCAATGACGACAATGCCATCATCCGTGTAGATATGTCTGAGTACACAGAAAGGCATTCAATGTCTAAGCTTATTGGTTCTCCTCCAGGATATGTCGGCTATGATGAAGCAGGTCAATTGACTGAAGCTGTGCGTCATCGCCCATACTCAGTAATACTTTTTGATGAGATTGAGAAAGCTCATCCAGAAGTTTTTAATATGCTTCTTCAGCTTATTGACGAGGGACGTCTTACTGATGGTAAAGGAAGGGTAGTTAACTTTAAAAATACTATTATTATCTTGACCTCGAATATCGGTTCACAATTTGTAGAAAAAATGGAATCGATTGGCTTTTCTAACAATTCAGAGAGACAGGATTATGGAAACATGAAAGAAAAAGTTATGAATGCATTGAAGGATAATTTCCGCCCAGAATTTTTGAATCGCCTAGATGAGATAATTGTTTTCGATGTCTTGTCAGAAGAGGCCTTAAAAGAGATAGTTAATTTGCGAATAAAGGTTGTCGTTAATCGTTTAGCAAGTAAAGGAATAAAATTTGAAATTGAAAATGAGGCGCTTTCTTTGCTAGCCAAGGAGGGCTATGATCCGCATTTCGGAGCAAGGCCACTTAATCGCCTAATCCAGAACAAGATTTTGAATTCAGTTGCTTCTTATATTATTTCGAACAAAGTTTCAAAAGGGGACACAGTTTATGTTTCTGCGAAAAACAATGAACTTGTTATCGAAACCAAAAAAGCGAAAATCAAAAGCTCGATTAGAGTAAGAAATCGTTCTTCAGTTTAGATTTTATGGTGCGTCGGGAAGGATTCGAACCTTCGTAGCCCGAAGGCGACAGATTTACAGTCTGTTGTAATTGACCACTCTACCACCGACGCATATATTTACTTTTCAACGTATTAGAATCTTACATCAATACTATAGTTTTTCCTGCACACCCTATACCGATGCATGCATATAAAATAACATAAAATTATATTTTTTGCATTCTTTTTAAGAAGAGATTTATACTTCATAAAGATTTCACCTTAAAAGTGGTATCATAAATGTATGAAGATATTAGTCGTTGAGGACAATACAAAATTGGCAGAAAATTTAAAACAAGGCCTGATGCAAGAAGGTTATGCTGTTGATGTGATCGAAGATGGCTTGGTCGCAGAACGACGTATACTATTTAACCGCGACGAATATGACCTTGTGGTTTTAGATAGAATGCTCCCTGGGAAAGATGGTATCTTGGTTTGTGATAGCTGGCGAGAAAATGGTGTTATTGTTCCGATATTAATGCTTACGGCTCTTTCTACTACCGACGACAAAGTTATTGGGCTTGATGCAGGAGCAGACGATTATTTAGCTAAACCATTTGCCTTCAAGGAATTACTTGCTCGTATACATGCACTTTTGAGGCGTCCTAAACAATCTTCGCCCGTTGTGCTTACTTCTGGTAATATTAATATGAACACAACGAGCAGGACAGTAAATTACAAGAATAAACCAGTTTCCCTTACTTTAAAAGAATTTATGGTGCTTGAGTATTTAATGCGCAATCTAAACAAGGTGATTACCAGAGATGAACTTTATTCGCATGCATGGGATTTTGCAGACTCATCATTTAGTAATACTGTCGATGTACACATAAAAAATCTAAGAAAAAAAATTCATGATAATGGAAAAATTATACAAACAATTAGAGGAGTTGGTTACAAAATGGAAGGTTAATCGTAAGAACGATGAATTTTTTGTAGCGCGACTCAGGCTCACTTTATATTATTCTGTTACAGCAATAGTAATTTTGGGTAGTTCAAGTATTGTGCTTTACAACACAATTCTTTCTAATTTTACCCAATCAATTTTGGATAATATTTTTCTGGACCCTAGGACTGCCAGATTAATCATAGACAGAGCCCAAGATATATTATTAAATCGTTTTATCACAATAGATTTGATCATAATATTTTTTGTTATTATTTTAGGATTTTTGCTTACTTATAAGACGCTGGAACCAATTAAATTTAATATGCAAAAGCAAAAGAGATTTATTGCTGATGCTTCTCATGAATTGCGTACCCCTATCGCAGTAGTCATCTCTGGGCTTGAGGTTAATCTTAGTAATAAGAACTTGGATATTGTAGGAGCTAAAAAAACATTAGAAAATACCCTAGAAGAAATGAGAGAATTTTCTAAACTTAGCAATAATTTACTTGATTTGTCTAAATACGATACGCCAAGACAGACGGAATATAAAAATGTGCATATAGATGAGCTAGTGAAATCTATTGTGGAAAAAAATAAAAATTTAGCTAAGATAAAAAATATAAATATTGAAATAAAAATAGAAATACCTGTAATCGTACGAGGTAGTGAGATCGAATTGAGTCGTGTGTTTTTTAATATCTTGGATAATGCAATCAAACATACAAATGACGGGGGAGCCATAACCGTGTCAGAGAAAATTGTTTTAGGTAAATATATTGTAACGATTGGTGATAATGGTGTAGGAATCAGAGAGGATATTTTAAACAAAATATTCGATCCATTTTTCAGGGGAAATGAAGCACGAAATACAGAAGGTGCAGGCCTCGGGCTCACTTTATCAAAAAAGATTGTTGAGAATCACAAAGGAACAATTTCTATAAAAAGCCAAGTAAATAAAGGCACGAACGTTATAATCTCCTTGCCAGTCTCTTCACAGTAACTTCATTTAATAAAGATAATATAAATATACACTATAGTCGTAGTGTAGACGATTATTAATTTATTCATTTAACTTAAATACATGAAATACAAAAAACAAATAGCCACAGGTGCACTTGCAATATCATTATTAGTATCAGGTTCTAGCGTTTTTGCTGCGAGCCCTCAAGATCTAGGGATCAAAAATGTACACTCAACTTATCAAAAGCAAAACAAAAATAATAAAAATTTAAAAAACAGAAAGATGGGTAAGAATAATATTGTTGGAACCATCGGAGCATTGACTGCTACAGGCTTTACGGTAGATGTAAGGAATATGAAAACTAAAATCGCCTCTTCAGTAGATGTTAAAACAGATACTTCTACTATTTATAAGAAAGATGGAATTAGTGCTACATCACTCGATCTTGCCGTAGGACAAAAGGTAATTGTTGCTGGTACTTTAGATAAAACGATAAATATTTTAACAGCTAAAACAGTAAAGATAGTTACTAACAAGAAAAACTTGTAGTTTTTTAAAAAGAATGTTATTATAAAGAGAAGCTCATATATTTTTTGGGCTTTTTTTTATGGAAATTAGAAATATAGCAATAATAGCTCACGTGGACCACGGCAAGACGACCTTGACTGATGCTTTAATGAAGCAAAATGGTGGATTGCAAGATGAGGGAGTATCAATGGATTCAAACGATCTTGAAAAAGAGCGTGGTATTACCATTTATTCTAAAAACACCTCGATTAATTATAAAGATACAAAGATAAACATTGTAGATACTCCTGGTCACGCAGACTTCGGTTCTGAGGTGGAACGTGTTTTGCGCGCAATTGATTCAGTTCTGTTGCTCGTGGATGCAGCTGAAGGCCCAATGCCACAGACTAGATTCGTTCTAAAGAAATCTCTAGAATTAGGATTGAAGCCAATCGTGGTTATAAACAAAATAGATAAACCAGCAGCTGATGCACACAGGGTGCATGAAGAAGTTTTAGATTTATTTTTCGAACTAGGCGCTAATGAAGAGCAAGCAAATTTCGAAACTATTTATGCAATAGGACGTGAAGGTAAAGCATTTAGACATTTAGATGATAAGTCTGAAGACCTTTCTCCTTTACTTGATTTAATATTAGAAAAAGTTGCACCAGCTTCTCTCGACGAAGAAGGAAAAATGTCTGCACAAGTTTTTAACCTAGGTTATGATAATTTCTTAGGAAGAATGGCTATCGCACGTATTTATTCTGGAAAAATGTTATCTGGAAGTCAGGTATTCGTTAAAGGTGAAAATGGAACACGAAAAGGTAAAATCACAAAGCTTTTTTCTTTTGAAGGGATAAACAGAAAAGAGATAGAGTATGCAACTTCTGGTGACATAGTCTTACTATCTGGAATTCCAGATATTTATATTGGAGAAACATTATGTGAAGATGAGAGCATCACACCATTACCGCACATCGCTATCGATGAGCCAACCCTTTCCCTTAATTTTTTAGTTAACGATTCTCCTTTTGCTGGGAAAGAAGGTAAATTCCTTACCTCAAGACAAATTAAAGAAAGACTAGAAAAAGAATTAGAAATAAACGTTGGACTTAAGGTTGATTTTTCTCCGGACCAGGGCGACAAAATGGGTCCTTCCTTTTTTAAAGTATACGGCCGAGGTGAACTTCATATTGCAATCTTGCTTGAAAATATGCGCAGAGAAGGTTTCGAGATGCAAGTTTCTCAACCAGAAGTTATTATCAAAGAAGAAAATGGGGTAAAAACAGAGCCATATGAAGAGCTCGTGATTGATGTTCCGATGGAATCAAGCGGATCTGTAATAGAAAAAATTGGGAAAAGGCGTGGTCTCATGAGAGACATGGTAGAGAAAGAAGGTATAGCTAGAATTATTTTTGATATACCTACACGTGGTCTCTTGGGTTACCGTAGTGAATTTATTATAGACACAAAAGGAGAGGGAATAATGTCTTCTCGGGTTACTGGCTTCAGAGAATACGCTGGAGAAATCAAAAAAAGGGAGTACGGCTCTATGGCTTCTATGGTATCTGGTAAGGCAGTAGCCTTTTCACTTGCAAATTTACAGGAACGTGGTATATTGTATGTAGATCACGGTACTGAGGTTTATGAAGGAATGGTTGTCGGTAACGTTTTGAAAGGAGACGACATGTCTGTTAACCCCACAAAAGGTAAACAGCTCACAAACATGCGAGCTTCTGGTACAGACGAAGCTATCACCCTTAACCCTGTTTTTACCTTGAGTATCGAACGTGGTCTTGAGGTTATGAATGGAGATGAATATTTAGAAATCACACCAAAATCTGTTCGACTTCGTAAAAAATATCTTACAGAGATTGACCGAATTAAAGCAAAGAGATAACCCACGCCACGGCGGGGCAAGAAAATTTATGGCAACAATATCTTTTAAACCACAAAAAATAACTAAAAAAATAACCTCACATCTTCAAGATCGCGCTCTAGATGTAATCATGAATCGTTTCGGTTTGACAGCCGACGGTAAGAAGAAAACCCTTGAAGAAATTGGTAAAAAATACAACATTACACGAGAACGTGTTCGTCAGGTTGAAGAGGCAGCTCTTAGTCTTGTAAAAAAGTCCGATGCTTATAAAAACGAGCAAGCAATTTTTGATGAATTAAAACAAATAGTACATAACCTCGGATCTATCGTCGCTGAACACGAATTCTTACCTTATATTTCTAAAGATAAAAATACTCAAAATCATATTAACTTTTTCTTAGTATTAGCTGATGTTTTCAAGAAGCATCGTGAAGATGATCATTTTCATACTCGTTACAGCGTAGATGATTCTATGGCTGATAAGGTTCATGAAACTCTTCGAAAACTTTATTCTAGTCTAAAAGATGAAGACCTCATTCCTGAGACTGAAATGATTAAAAAGTTTTTTGATCAAATGAAAGATGTTGCTGAGGAATACAGAGATGCAGAAATGGCCAAGAGATGGCTCTCTATGTCTAAGACTATTGCAAAAAATGAACTAGGAGAATGGGGTAAAGCTTCTTCTCCCAATATTCGTACTCGTGGTGTTAAAGATTATGCTTTCCTCGTTATGAGACGTCATGGTTCTCCAATGCATTTCAAGGAAGTGGCAGATTCTATTTCTAAAACTTTTGGTAAAAAAATACATTATGCAACATGCCACAATGAACTTATTAAAGACTCTCGTTTCGTCTTAGTGGGCCGTGGAATGTATGCTCTTGCTGAATGGGGTTATAAAGCAGGTATTGCTCGTGAGGTCATTCAAGATATACTAAAGAGGGAAGGAGCTCCATTATCTAAAGAGGATATTGTCACGAAAGTAATGAAAGAAAGATATTTCAAGAAAAATACTATTTTAGTCAATCTTGCTAACTCAAAATATTTCAAGAAAAACTCAAAAGGGCTTTATACCCTAGCTTAAACTTAACTCCCTAAATCCCCCTTATCAGGGGGACTTCTAATACCACGTATTTTCTCTCCCCTGACAAGGGGAGGATCAGGGAGGGGTTGTGTTCTGCTTTGTTTATTTTGCTTTTTATACTAAAATAAGAGCATGGCTGGTGCAGAAAAAAAATCAGGTGGATTCATAGATTCTATTGAAGAAGGAATAAAAGAATATTGGCCTTGGATCTTGGTCATAGTTGTTGTCTATTTTATTTTTCACTTTGATTTTCAATATACTCTAATAAGAAATTTACTGCCTTTAATAGGTACGATATTTTTGGGCTGGATAGCTTGGAAAATGTGGGTTCATTATGTACAACAAGATTTTATTTCTGGAATAGATTTTGTTTTGCTTGAGATAGTTCCTCCACGTGAAGTGTTACGTAGCCCTAAAGCTATGGAACTTTTTTTTACTAATGCCCTTTATCATTGGAGTCAGAAAGGAGGTCGTGAGGAGTATTGGCAAGGAGCTGTGTGGTTTTGGTTCTCTTTAGAAATTGCATCTATTGATGGGCAAGTACATTTTTATATACGAACACCGACGCGTGTAAGGGGTCTAATAGAGACACAAATATACGCACAATATCCACAAGCACAAGTGAAAGCTGTGGAAGATTATACCCTCGCAGTAGATAAAATTTCTCCTGAGGGTGAATGGAACGCTTGGGGTTGTGAGTTTGCCCTAAAAAGACCAGAAGCGTTTCCAATTAAGACATATGTGGACTTTGGTTTAGATAAAGATCCTAAAGAAGAATTTAAAGTTGACCCCATTTCTCCTGTTATTGAGCTTTTTGGCTCACTTCAGAAAGGAGAACAAATGTGGATGCAGATTGTTGTTAGGCCTTCTAAAAAATCATATCATACTAAGGGTACATGGTTTGGACATCATGATTGGGTACAAGAAGCCAAGAATGAATTTTTTGTATTCATGAAGGATTACATGACTATAAAGGGTGAAGGTCATACACTTGGTAAAGATGCAAGAATTGAAATTCGTTCTCAGCCACACTTAGATACAACAATTAAAGCAATGAATGCAAAAATTACTAAGATTGGCTTTGATACTGGAATTCGAGTTTGTTATGTGGCAAAAAAAGAAGTATATGATATGAGTAATAGAAGAAATATTCGTCTTATCTTTCGTCAATATGCAAATCCGGAAAATAATGAACTTGAACGCGTAAATTCTACTCAAGCAGATGCTTTCAATACTTCTTTTTTCCCGCTTTCTAACGAAAAAGTTATGATATTAGCTGATAGAATGGTTCACGAATTTCGTGAACGAGGTTTCTTTCATCTTCCTATGAGGCATAATCTTTTTAATAATCATACGATTACAGGATTTACTTCTTTAGTCGTTAAACAATTTTGGCTTCCATATTTTCACCCCCCAACATTTGTTTTAAATGTAGAGGAGCTTGCTACATTGTGGCATTTCCCTGGTCAGATATTGAAAGTTCCTACGCTTGAACGTATTGAGTCTAAGGAAGCTTCTCCTCCTACAAACTTGCCTATATAATTTCTTATGGAAAATATCTTAAATGAATCTGAAAAAGAACCCGAGCGTTCAATGCTTAAGTTTAATAATAAAAATGTTTGCTTTTTAATTGGTGCAATTATCTTTTTAATTTTTTTATATTTTTTCTTTTTAAGCGCACCAAGAAATTTTCAATCTCCCACTACAGTGAGAATAGATGCAGGCATGAGTTTACGTGGGGCATCTCTTAGACTAAAAAATGAACATATCATACGCTCTAGAGTGGCATTTGAATCTTTTGTAATAATTCTAGGGGGAGAGAAGCACATAGTATCTGCTGATTATTTATTTGATAAAAAGTTACCGGTTTGGGAAGTTGCTTTCCGTATTGTAGGAGGTTTGCATCATACGGCACCAGTATCAGTGACGATTCCTGAAGGTTTTGATGTAAATCAAATAGCAGATGTTTTTGATGTAAAACTAAAGAATTTTGATAAAGTTCAGTTTTTGTTATCAGCAAAAGATATGGAGGGTTACCTTTTCCCCGATACTTATTTTTTCTTGATTGATGCTAATGAGAAGAATGTATTGAAATCAATGAATGATAATTTTGAGAAGAAAATTGCTCCCCTTAATAAAGATATCGTTTCTTCTGGGAAAAGTGAAAAAGACATTATAGTAATGGCATCAATTATTGAAAGAGAGTCAAAAGGAGACATAGACAGAGCAATTATTTCTGGAATTTTATGGAAGAGAATTAAAATTGGTATGCCACTTCAGGTGGATGCCGCTCCAGAAACTTATCAAACAAAAGGTTTACCCAAGAGCCCCATTAGTAATCCTGGCCTTTTGGCAATTACAGCAGCATTGTATCCACAAAGCTCAACATACCTTTATTATCTTCATGATAAAAATGGAGGTATCCATTATGCAAAGACCTTCGCTGAGCATGTGCAAAATAAATTAAAATATTTAAAATAAAATGAGAAAACATAATTTTGCTTTTATTGATATAGAAACTACGGGACTCAATTTGCTCAAACATGAGATTATTGAGATTGGTTGTGTTTTAACAACTTCAACACTTGAAGTTATAGAAGAGTTTGAGTTAAAAATAAAACCAGAACATATAGAAGATGCAGATCCTGTCGCCTTAAAAGTAAATCATTATAATTCTGATGATTGGGAGAAAGCTTATGATTTAGAAGAAGCCATGAATATATTTTCTTCAAAAGTGACAGATTGTATTATGGTTGGGCACAATGTTGCTTTTGATGCAGGATTTCTAGAACACACTTTAAATAAAATGCAGATAACGAACACTATGCATTATCATAAATTGGACACTATATCTATCGCTTGGGCCAAGCTCCATAATGATCCAAACCTAGAACACTTTTCTTTACGTGAATTATGTATGCGTTTTGATATAAAAAACGAACGAGCACACAGTGCTTTGCCAGATGCACGTGCAACCTTTGAGCTTTACAAAAAGCTGATGAATCTGTAAGTTTAAATTATGAAGAAGAAAGTTGTTTTTGTCGGTATATCAGGAGGCGTAGATAGCGCTGTTTCAGCCGCAATGCTTAAAAAGCAGGGTTTTGACGTGGTGGGAGTTTTTATTAAAACTTGGCATCCAGATTTTCTAGAGTGTAATGAAGAAGATGAGCGTCGTGATGCTATGCGTGTGGCAGCTTTTTTAGATATTCCTTTTCTTACTTTTGATTTTGAAGATGTTTATAAAAAAGAAGTAGCTGACTATATGATAAGTGAATATAAGCTGGGGCGAACACCAAATCCAGATGTGATGTGCAACAAGGAAGTGAAGTTCGGCGCATTTCTTAAAAAAGCTCTTTCAATGGGTGCAGACTTTGTGGCGACTGGACATTATGCGGAGAATGGCGAGGTAAAAGTTGATTTTTTGAGTGGTGACGTTGCGAAGCAGGATATTCCTGAAAAAAAACAATTTTTACATCGCCAGCAAGACAAAACAAATCATGCTTTTCTCAACCTGCCTGCTAAAGCAACGTCGGTATTCGAAAAACATAATTTGTTTTGTCTTAAAAAAGGTGTAGATTCATCCAAAGATCAAAGTTATTTTTTATGGACACTTAGACAAGAACAATTGAAGAAAATTTTATTTCCAATAGGGCATCTCAAAAAGACAGAAGTAAGAAAACTTGCTAAGAAATTTAGTCTTCCTGTAGCAGAGAAAAAGGATAGTCAAGGTATATGTTTTTTAGGAGCAGTAGATTTGAAAGATTTTTTGAAGCACTATATTAAAGTAAAAAAAGGAAAAGTTGAGAATGAAAAAGGGGAAGTAATTGGGCATCATGATGGGGCAGTTTTTTATACTTTAGGGGAAAGGCATGGTTTTACAATCACACAAAAAACACCGAAAGATGGTGCATATTACATAGTGGGTAAAGATATAAATAAAAATATTTTATATGTGTCACAAAATCCTCTCCCCAACCCCTCTCCATTAGTAACTAATGGAGAGGGGCGAAGGGGTGAGGCAATTAAAATTATTAATACAAATTGGATTTCAGAAGTTCCAGAAATTCACCCCGCCGATGGCGGGGCAAGTAAAAACTATACTGCGCAGATTCGTTACCATAGTGAATTTTTGCCTTGCAAAATTAAAGTTCTTTCTAAGAATAAAGCTGAAATAATTTTTACAAAAACAATCTTGGTTGCTTCTGGCCAATCCATCGTGGTCTACGATGGTGATATTTGCTTGGGTGGTGGAGTAGTTGTATAATTATCAAATGCAACAATTTTTAACACAAAATAGTGAACTTATTCTAAGATTATCAGTGGCAGTAGTTCTGGGTATGATTATTGGTGCCGAACGTATTTTTGTTCACAAAGAGGCTGGAATGAAGACCCATGCACTAGTTGCGATGGGCTCAGCTGTTTTTGTATTAGTATCTGAATCAATGGCAATTAAATATATGAACTATCCAGGCTTTAACCCCACAATGATGGCTTCTCAAATCATTGTTGGTATTGGATTTTTGGGAGCAGGGTCAATTATGCTTCAAGGTTTCCACACAAGAGGCCTAACGACAGCTAGTGGTCTCTGGGTGACAGCTGGCATCGGCATGGCATCTGGTTTTGGGCTTTACTCTTTGGCTATTGTTTCTACTCTTCTTATACTTATTGTTTTTCTTTCAATGAATATTATTGAAAAACCTATTAGAAAAATTTCTGGTGAAATAGACAATGGAATCAAATGAAATTAGATCAAAATTTCTAAAATTTTTTGAAAATCGAGGACATAAAATAATTCCTTCTTCTTCGTTGATACCCAATGACCCTTCAGTGCTTTTCACAACAGCTGGAATGCAGCAGTTTAAACCTTATTATACCAATCCACAAAATGCTGATAAAGATTTTGGTAATAGAAATATTACAACAGCTCAGAAATGTATTCGTACCGGTGACATAGAAGAAGTCGGTGATGCTACGCATCTGACTTTTTTTGAAATGCTTGGGAACTTTTCTTTTGGTGGCTATGGTAGACGTGAGGCTATTACTTATGCATATGATTTTATTGTTAAAGAATTAGGTTTGGAAATTTCTTATGTAACTGTTTATAAAGGTGAGGGGATAGTTCCCAAGGATGATGAATCGCGCGCTGTTTGGGAAGAGTTAGGAGTGAAGGATATTCGTTTAGATGGTCATGATGTTTTTTGGGGGCCGACAGGAGACTCTGGGCCATGCGGACCAACAACAGAGATTTATTGCAAAAATGCAGATGGGGTTGATGTAGAAATTTGGAATATTGTTTTTAATGAATATTTTTGTGACAATTCTCGTGAAAAATTAGATAAAGGACAAGCTAATCTAAAAAAATTAGATGTTTTAGGCATAGATACAGGTATGGGGTTAGAACGCTTGCTTGCAACTGTTCAGAAAAGGAAAAATGTTTACGAAACAGATGTTTTTAATAATGAACAAACAAAAGAAGAAAGAATAGTTGCAGATCATATAAAAGCGTCCCTTTTCATGATTTCAGATGGAGTAGTTCCATCAAATACTGGAGCTGGATATGTATTACGAAGATTAATAAGACGAGCAGTTAGATTTTCTAAACAGCCTCTGTCACAAGAAATAGAAAAAATAAAAAAAATTTACGAAGGAGTTTATGTTCTTGATGATAAGGGAGAAATAGAAAATGAAGAAAAAAAGTTTAGACATACGCTTGAGCATGGATTAAAAGAATTTGAAAAGGGGATAGATCCATTCGTTTTGGCTACTACTTATGGTTTTCCAATAGAACTTACTCTTGAGTTAGCAAAAGAAAAAGGACAGACGATTGACCTAGAAGAATTTCATAAAAAGATGGCAGAACATCAGAAATTATCGCAGACTTCATCCGCCGGTATGTTTAAGGGTGGGCTTGCAAATCATAATGAAAAAACAATCAGACTTCACACTGCACACCATTTATTGCTTGCTGGACTTCAGGCAGTTGTAGATAAAAATATAAAACAACGAGGAAGTAACATCACCGAAGAGCGTTTACGTATGGATTTCTTGTGTGATCATAAATTAACTGATGAAGAAAAACAAAAAGTGGAAATCTGGGTCAATGAAAAAATTTCTGAAGGTTTAAATGTTGTTCGCAAAGAGATGCCCTTGGTTGAGGCAGAAAAGCTCGGCGCAGAAATGGAATTTGGTGCTAAATATCCAGATATCGTATCTTTATATTTTATAGAAGAACCCGCCAAGGACGGGTCAGGTAAAAATGTTAATGTAATATCTAAAGAATTTTGTGGTGGACCACATGTAAATAACACTAAAGAATTGGGTAAATTTAAAATTCAAAAAGAAGAAGCTGTAGCTGCTGGCATTAGACGCATCAAGGCAGTACTGGAATAAATTTGGAAGATAAATTATTAAATTAAAAACCTCACCCCTGCCCCCTCTCCAGAATACTGGCGAGGGGTAAATGCAACATACTAAGTGTGCTATATTTTAAGTAATGGTTATATTAAAAACAATAATTAAAGCAAGATATTTAAGGAAAGAAGAAACTAAAACAGAACAAATACTTTGGGAGAAACTTAGAAATAATAATCTTGGTATGAAATGGAGAAGACAGCATCCTTTGGATATGTTTATCCTTGATTTTTACGCACCTAAAATAAAACTCGCGATAGAATTAGACGGTTCTATTCATAATATAAAAGAAAATAAAGAATATGATAAAGATAGAACAGATTATTTGAAATCTAAAGATATACAAGTTCTGAGATTTTGGAATTCTGAAGTAGAAAAAGATTTAGAAAACGTTTTAAATAAAATAAAAGAAAAAACAAAAGAACTTTTATAAGTTTGTATTTTTCCCCTCTCTGGTACTCCGGAGAGGGGAAGGGGTGAGGAGTATTTGGCTCAAATAGTTATCCCCATTTCACTTTCCAAAACTTCTGGGGGGGGGTTATAATTAAAAGAGTAATTTATTAATTTAATTTTTTACATATGAATAAAAAAATATTAAGTGTTTTAGTTTTTTCTTTGTTCGTTTTAGGTGCCACAAAAGCTTTCGCTTCTTTAACCTTCAGCTCAGCTGCTATTACAGGAGATGCTGCTTCTACGATAGATGTAGGTGCAGGGAATGCTTTGTCATTACAGACTACGAACAACGGAGCGATAACCACAGGAACAGGTTTAGTTACATTAGGAGGAAGTTTAAATGCTGCAGGTATTATTACTTTACCCATGACTACAAGTTCAACGACTGGTGTCATCTATAAAGGAGCAACACCTTTTATTCATAATTTTAATTTTGGAAATAATGGAACAGTTACAACTGATGGTAAAAATACCTTCGTTGGAATAAATGCTGGTAATTTTACAATGGGGAGTACTGCGACATTAACATATGAAAGCAGTAGTAATGTTGGTATAGGTCAAGATGTCTTAACAATTAATACTAAGGGATATGGTAATACTGCAACAGGTTGGTCTGATTTAAAACTTAACACTACTGGTAGTTGGAACACTGCATATGGGGTAACGGCACTTTATAATAATACAACGGGTAGTAATAATGTAGCAATTGGTGGAGAGGCATTAGGTTTTAACACCATAGGTGGAGAAAACACTGCAGTTGGTGTTTATGCTCTTGATTTCAATACTACAGGAAGTCTTAATACCGCTAATGGTATGTACTCTCTTAGCTCTAATAGCACTGGTTCTCGCAACGTTGCATTGGGATACGCCGCGGGAGCGTACGAATTAGGGTCTAGTTCATTTTACGTAGATGCTTATGACCGAGCAAACACTGCAGGGGATAAAGCAGGGGCTTTGCTATACGGAACATTTAATGCGACGCCAAGTCTTCAGACTTTAACTATCAATGGAAAGATTACTGCAAGTAATGCTATGAATAAAGGCACAGTAGCTCTCTCTGCTGGCACAGCCACAGTCACAGTTGTCTCTGGTGCTGTCTGCGTAGTTAGCGAAACGACAACTGCTACAAATGGAGTTAAGGGTGCAGTCGTCGGCACAACGCTTACAATCACGGGTACTGGTACAGATACTATTGCTTATATTTGTTTGTAAATTTTTCCTTCAATTTATTTGCGTTCATGTTTATGTTATAATTAATGCATGGGTATTTTTTCTGGACACAAAAAAGAGAATGAATTGATATTAGTTTTTAATATTGGCTCGTCTTCTGTGGGCGGAGCACTTTTTGAAACACAAAGCTCCGGTATCCCTAAGATAATCTTATCTGTTCGTGAACCGATACAGCTCGAGAAGACTATAGATGTAGATCATTTTTTACTGTTAACGATAAAATCTTTAGAAATTGTTTCTAAAAAAATTTTTAAGAAGGGGCTAGGTGCTCCAGAGCAAGTATTCTGTGTTCTTTCTTCGGCTTGGTATGCTTCACAAACAAGGATAATTAATTTTAAAAAAAATACCCCTTTTGTTTTTACTGAAAAATTAGCTGATGAGTTAGTAAAAAAAGAAATAAAAATATTTGAAGAAGAACATTTGTTGAAATATAACACCGTTGACAATAGGGTCCGCACTATCGAACTTAAAAATATCAAAACGATGTTGAATGGTTATGAGACATCCAAGCCATTAAACCAAAAGACAAAAGAATTAGAAATGACTATTTTTGTATCTATCAGTGGAGAACAAATATTAAAAAAAATAGAAGATACGATAGGGAAATATTTTCATTTCAAACAAATAAAGTTCTCTTCTTTCGTATTGTCTTTTTTTACAGTGGTACGAGACATGTTCGTAAAACAAGAGAATTTCCTTTTATTAGATATTGGAGGGGAAGTAACAGATATATCTATGATAAAGAAGAATACTCTACGAAATTCAATATCTTTTCCTCTTGGTCGTAATTTCTTAATACGAGGAGTTGCAGAAGATCTAGATTGTACTTTAGATGAAGCTTATTCCTTCATTTCTCTTTTTAAAGATGGGCACGCAGAAGAATCTATTGCAAAAAAACTTTCATTAATCCTAAATAAATTAAGAGCACAATGGCTAAAAGAGTTTCAGGATTCTTTAGCAAATTTATCAAATGATATTTCTATACCCTCGACTATTTATATAGCTATCGACAAAGACTTGGTGGACTTTTTTACTGAAACAATTAAAACTGAACAGTTTAGTCAGTACACATTAACAGAATCAAAATTCGAAGTTATCTTTTTAAGCACTGAGTTGCTTCATGGTACTGCAGTATTTAAAGAAGATGTAATACGCGAGCAGTTTCTGATTATTGACTCTATTTATATTAATCGTTTTCTTTCTAATCCCGCTATAGCGGAGCGAGCATAATATGGCAAAACACTTATTAGAAGACATGGTGAGGGTAAAAAATATCAAAAAAACTCCCATCAAAATAGAACCCCCAAAGATAGAGCCTTTTAAAAATGAGCGTATACCTGAGATAGAAGTAAAATATTCTAAAAATAAATCCAGATACATGCTTTGGTTCGTAGCATTAATTTCTGTCGTATTTTGTTTTTTTGCCATTTCTTTTTTATTTGCAAAAGCAGAAATCTCGGTAAATCTAAAAACAAAAGATGTTGTTTTAAATGAAAACTTATCTGCTCTTATAAATTCTAATACAGACGTATTGCCTTTCGAGCTCACTCATCTTTCAGGTGATACATCGAAGACAATCGTTTTGGAAGAGAGGGATTTAAAAGAAAATGCTAAAGGCAAGATTGTTGTTTATAATAAATTTAGTTCTAGTCCTCAAACTCTCGCTATTGATACACGCTTAGAAGGATCCAATAATAAAATTTATAAAACAAAAACAAAGGTAATCATTCCAGGAATGAGTAAAGCTGGAATTCCGGGTCAAATTGGCGTGGACATATATGCCTTAGAACAAGGAGCAGCGTATAATAGTGCTCCACTTGATTTTAAGATAGCAGCCTTTAAGGGAACGAGTAAATATGCAAAATTTTATGGCAGATCAGTGGGGGATATTACAGGTGGTATTGTTGGTAAATCTCGCCAAATTAGTGATTTACAAAAAACTCAAACAACAGATGAGCTCAAGCCAATTTTACAAGACAAGCTTTACAATAAAATTGCGAGTCAGATTCCAGGATTTTTGTTATATAAGGATGCTATGTTTTTAAATGTTGAAGATATTACCACTGGGGCCGTAGCTCCCGATGGTTCAGCTGTTCTAACTTTAAAAGGCACTCTTTACGGTATCATTTTTAATGAAAAAAAATTAACTGATAAAATAGCTAAAGACAATATTGAAAAATATGATAATAGTGAAGTTTATATACCAAACATTAAGAGTTTAAACTTTTCTCTTTCCGACAAAGGAAATATCGTATTTGATAGTGTAAAAAATATAAATTTCACTTTGTCGGGCCCTACGAAGATTGTCTGGAAACTTGATATAAATAAATTTACTACAGATTTACTTGGTAAACCTAAAAAAGACTTTAATCAACTTCTTTCAGAATATCCCAGTATTAGTTCTGCTCTTGTGAAGTTGAGCCCACCCTGGATACAATCTATTCCCAATAAAGCTAAAGATATAAAAATAACAGTAAATTAGATAATGTTTATTTGACTTAATTTACTAATTTTACTATAATATACAATATATTCATGAGTGACCTAAGAAAAGAAAAAATAGTAACAGCGAGGGGAGTTGTCACTGAGGCACTACCTTCTACTTTATTTAGAGTCAAAATGGAAGATAAGGAAGACGAAGGAAAAGAAATTCTTGCATACTTGGGAGGAAAAATGCGGATGCACAGAATTAAAGTTTTGATAGGTGATTCAGTCGAAATAGTGCTCGATCCTTATGGCGGAAAGGGAAGAATCGTTAAAAGGTTGTAATTTTTTTAATAATAGTGTATTATACTAATTACGGTTTTTAAAAAGTTAGAGCATTGAAAAATAAGGGTCTTTTCCTTGTTTTTCTCTTGTTTTGTTTTGAAAAAAATTTTTATGAAAATAAAATCAGCAGTAAAAAAAATTTGTGATAATTGTAAAATGGTTAAAAGAGCCAGGCATTTAAGAATAATTTGTACTAACCCTAAACACAAACAAAAACAATAATTTATGAGAATTTTAGGAATTACAGTACCAAATGAAAAAAGACTCGAAATTGGCTTAACCTGCCTATATGGTATTGGTGTTTCATCTGCTCGTAAAATTCTAAAGCAAGTTAATATTGACTATGGTAAAAAAGCTAAAGATTTAACCCTGGACGAAGAAAATAGCATCCGTGCTATTGTCGAGAAAATATCAATTGAAGGAAACCTAAAAAGGGAAGTGGCTGCAAATATAAAGAGATTGAAAGATATAAAAAGTTACCGAGGTGTTCGCCACATGAAGAGATTACCAGTTCGCGGACAACGCACTAAAACAAATTCCCGAACAGTTCGAGGCAACGTCAGAAAGACAATGGCTTCAGGTAAGAGAAAAGAAAGTAAAACATAGTATTAAATAAAATTTTAAATGCCAAAGACAAAAACAACAACAGAAGAAGAAATAAAGCCTGAAGGAGAAGAAGTAAAAAAAGCTCCATCAAAAACAGCAAAGAAGAAAGTTAATTCTGGTGTTTTGCATGTTGAGGCCACCTTCAACAATACGAAAGTTCTTTTTTCAGATAAATTAGGCAATACATTATTTTGGTCAAGTGCTGGAAGCTTAGGCTTCAGAGGAGCAAAGAAGGGAACTCCCTTCGCAGCTTCCAAGGTTGGAGATATTATCGGTGGTAAGGCAGAAATCCTTGGAGTAAAGGATGCTGATGTTGTTATCTTGGGGGTTGGATCCGGACGTGAACCAGCAGTGAGAGCATTTATGGCTCATGGTATAGAGATCACTTCTATTCTAGACGCTACACCAGTACCTCACAATGGACCAAAAGCTAAGAAGCCCAGAAGAGTATAAGAGAGTTTAATTTTTAAAAAGATTTATGATATCAAAACCAAAATTTAAAATTTGTAGAAGACTTGGTCCAGGAGTTTATGACAAATGTCAGACTGCTAAATTTTCTGCGTCTTCTACTAAAACTTTACCAGGAGGTAAACGACCCAAGGCTCCCACTGAATATGGAGTACAGCTTATCGAAAAGCAAAAAATTCGTTTTTCATATGGAATCTCAGAACGTCAGCTTTCTAATTATGTTAAAAAAGTTTCTGCCGTTAAGGGTGCTGGAACAGCAGAGAAGCTTTATGAAGGACTTGAATCTCGCCTCGATAATGTAATTTACAGAATGGGACTCGGAGCATCACGCCGTGCCACTAGACAAATGGTTTCCCATGGACATTTCATTGTAAATAATCATAGAGTTACCATTCCGTCATATGAAGTAAAAGTTGGAGATGTAATAAAGATTCGTGAGGGAAGTAAGGTTAAGAAAATTTTTGCAAACCTTGCAGACAGACTAAAAGATTATACCGCACCCACTTGGGTTAGTTTTGATATAAATAGTATGGAGGGACGTATTTTAGCTAAACCTAAAAATATCGAAACCTTCCTTGATATTAATGCCGTCCTTGAGTTCTATAGTCGTTAAATTTTTTAAATATTATTAGAGTTTAATTAACTTTTCCCGCCAGGGGCGGATAAATATAAAAATTATGCCTGAATATAAAATAATTATGCCTTCAAAGCCTCGTGTTGTCCTAGAAGAAGGTAATAAAGGAGTATTTGAAATAGATGGTTTATATCCTGGATACGGCCATACATTAGGTAATAGCTTAAGAAGGATAATCCTTTCTTCTCTTCCTGGCGCCAGTGTTACTTCTGTGAAGATTGATGGTGTTAGTCATGAATTTCAGACAATGGATGGAATCAAAGAAGATGTCATTGTGATGATTTTGAACTTAAAGAAGACTCGTTTCAAAATGCTTTCTGATGAGCCTCAGACAGTAACACTATCTATAAAAGGACCTAAAGAAGTTTTAGCTTCTGACATTAAAACTGGCGGACAAGTAGAAATATTAAATCCTGATCTACACATCGTGGAAGTTACTGGTAAAGTAAATTTAAATATAGAAATGAAAATTGAAAAAGGCTTAGGCTTTATTTCAAAAGAAACTTTCCAAAAAGAAAAAGTTGATGTCGGTACTATTGCCGTAGATGCTATATTCTCTCCTATTCGTAGAGTTGCTTATGAAGTTGAAAACATGCGTGTCGGCGACAAGACGAACCACAATCGTCTAAGAATCTCCATCGAGACAGATGGAACCTTGACTCCTCGTGAAGCCCTATCTCGTTCTATTGAGATTATGATAAATCAATTGAAAGCCATTATTGATTTCAAGGAGCCTGAGGAAGAAGTAAAAGTCAGTAAGAAGGCTTCAAAAGAAGAAGAAGCTGAAGGAGAAGATAAAAAAGGTGATTTTGCTGATGTTCTAAAGACTCGTACAGACAGTCTCGACCTTTCTACCAGAACATTAAATGCTCTTACTTCTGCAAATATCCGAACTCTCGGTGGTCTCGCTCGAAAGAAAAGAGAAGATTTACTTGAGATCGAAGGTATTGGAGAAAAAGGTATTACCGAGATTAAAAAGGTTTTAAACAAATTTGGCCTTAATTTAAAAGAATAACTACGAGCTTAACGCCACTAATTATATGAGACATGGAAATAATGTAAGAAAATTTGGGAGAGATAAAACACAAAAGAGAGCGCTTTTGAATTCTTTAGCACTCAATTTAATCGTACGTGAAAAAATAAAAACGACTGAACCTAAAGCAAAAGAACTTCGACCATTTATCGAGAAGCTTGTAACTCGTGCCAAGGGAGGAAGTTTAGCAACACGCAGACTCATCATCGCGAAGCTTTCAAACCGCAGTGCTGAAGTTAAAAAGCTTTTTGATGTAATTGCACCAAGATATACAGATAAAAAAGGTGGGTATACGAGAGTATTAAAATTAGGAGCCCGAAAATCAGATGGTGCCAAGATGGCGATTATAGAGTTTGTAAAATAAAGTTTTCTTGTGTTATTGATAAAAATAAATTAGTATGAAAAATGTAATGAAAAAAACAGACAATAGAGAAATAAAGACCATAGATGCATCAGGTAGAACACTTGGCAGAGTAGCTAGTGAAGTGGCGATGTCTTTGATGGGTAAGACCAAGGCGACTTTCGAACGCAATGTTTATTCTGGTTTTCCCGTAAAAGTAATTAATGCAAGTAAGCTACGCATTACACCAAAGAAATTAGATGAAATTTATCATACTAGATATTCAGGTATTCCAGGTGGACTACGTATTTTAAAAGGTAGTTATACTGCTTCCAATCAGGGGTTAAAGGAATTAATCAAGCTCGCAACATTTCAAATGCTTCCAGGAAATAAATTACGCCGAATTATGATGAAACATTTAACAATTGTAGATTAATAATACTTGCCCCGCCATGGCGGAGTGAAGATAAAGAAAATGACAACAGAAACAAAAGGAAAATACATCGAAGCCATCGGAAGAAGAAAAACTTCTACTGCTAGAGTACGTATCACCGAAGGCTCAAAAGCTCATTTTACTGTAAATGGTATTGATGCTAAGGATTATTTTAAGACAGAAGAAGAGCGACGTTTGATATTAGATCCTATAATCAAAGGTATACCAACGGGTGGAGCTAAGTCTGATGTTAAGTGGGTTGTAGATGTTCATGTATCAGGTGGTGGAACTCATTCTCAATCAGAAGCTATTCGTCATGGTCTTGCACGAGCTCTTACTGAATCAGATGTAACCTTACGTGGAGGTTTGAAAACATTAGGCTTCTTAAAGCGTGATCCTAGAGCAAAAGAACGCAGAAAATTCGGTCTCAAGAAAGCTCGCAAAGCTCCTCAGTGGTCCAAACGTTAATTCTAAAATACCCCTTTCTTATAGGGGTATTTTTATGTTAAGATAAATATATGGTAGATAAAGAAGAAAAGAAACTTGCCCCGTCCAAAGGCGGGGATAATGAAATTCCTACAGAGGGAGATACTTCCGAGGTTCTTGAATTTGAGTTCAACGAAGACGGGGAAGAAGATTTAAAGAAAACTCTAAAGAAATTTAGAGCGGACATAAAAGAACTCAAGAAAGAAAACTACGAGCTTAACGCCACAAGTATTGAGTATCTTACTGGCTGGCAGAAAGAGCGAGCAGAATTCGCAAATTATAGAAAACAAGAAGATGAAAGAAAAGCAATCTTTTCCGAAGCGATGCGTGAGAGAATACTTACTCGTTTTTTGACCGTCTCTGATAGCTTCAACATGGCTTTCGCAAACAAAGAGGCTTGGGAAAAAGTCGATGATAATTGGCGTAAAGGTGTGGAATATATTTATGCTCAGATGAATGGAATATTTGAAGAATATGGAGTGAAACCCGTAGGTGAAGTAGGTGAGAGTTTTGACCCCAATATTCATCAATCTGTCGATGTTGTAGAAACAGACAAAAAAGAACTAGAACACAAGGTGGCAACTGTGATACAAAAAGGCTATAAATTAGGCGAGCGCGTCATGCGTCCAGCTAGGGTAAATGTGTACGAGTTCAAAGAAAAAGTAGTATAATAAGATAAACCCCCACACCTATTTCAAGTGCACATCAAATATATACTAAGCTTAATATTTTAAAAATAGGTGTGGGGGTAAAGGTCGTTTGTTGGTTATAATATCTTATTTTTATGGTATTTATTTACACAACTTGCGCGGATTCTATTGAGGCACAACTTTTAGGTAAATTAATTATCGAAAAAAAGCTCGGTGTCTCTATAGACTATTGGCCAATAGACTCTATCTATAATTGGGAGGGTAATATAAAAGAAGTGTCACAAATGATGCTAATGATTACTACTCTTGAATCTAAGCTCGAAGAAGTGAATGATTTAGTTTCTAAACATCACAGCTACTCCACACCAATAATTGCTGGTGTCGATGTTCGTAGAATTAACAGAGCTTATAAAGAGTGGATGACCAAAAATATTACCTAAATGCATATTTACGCCATGGCGTATATATAAAATATTTCTTAAACTATCATATATGATATATTAAGAAATTAAATGTTTTATTTTCCGAAAGTTTTAAATAAAACTTTCTTACTCTCTTCGTCTATAAATTCGGTGACAATGATCATCATTTCTGTAGTTAGTCCTAAATCTTTTTTAATATTCGTAAATAAATGTTCGTATGGGAAAGGGGAGATCCATGCAGAATTTTTTAAACATATGAAGCCCGCTTTTTTTAAAAGGTAGCGCAAGCTCTCGCGTTCAGATTTTCTATCTTCAGGAAGATCTAGGAGAATAATTCTCCATAAACCATCCCAAGAAGTATTTACCAGAGTCGTATCATTGTCTAACTTTAAGCTATTCATTTTCTTTCTTCCTTCTTTTGTCAGCCTAGCATATTCGTTTTGTGGGGATGGTATTTGCTCTATGAGTCCAGCTTCCTTTAAGCCCTTTAAAGAGCGTGTAAGGGCATATTTGTCCGCCTGAGAGCAGTCCTTTTGGTTTATCCTTTCTGTTAGTTCTGATAGTGAAATAGCTGATTTTTCCCCTAAAATCTTGAGTATTTTCTTGGAATATTTTGATTTGCTTGACATAGATATATACTATCATATATACTACTTTTATACAAATAATTAGTGGTCGCGAAATATAAGTTAAATTATAAAATAATCATATAACATATGAGTAAAATAATAGGTATAGATTTGGGTACAACAAATTCGGCTGTCGCTATCATTGAAGGAGGCGCACCAAAGATTATTGAAAATGTCGAAGGAAACAGAACGACACCTTCTGTGGTTGCCACAGCAAAAAATGGTGACCGCATCGTCGGCTTACTTGCTAAGAGGCAAGCAGTTACAAATCCAGAAAATACAATTGCTGAAATCAAGCGCTTCATGGGGCATCGTTTTGATGATCCAGAAGTTCAGAAAGATCATCAGACTGCAGCATTTAAAATTGAAGCCGGAGATGGTGGTGGAGTAAAAGTAAAAATGACAGATAAGTTTTACCGACCAGAAGAAATTTCTGCGATGATCTTACAGAAAATTAAAGCAGATGTGGAAGCAAAGTTGGGTGAAAAGATTACTGAAGCTGTCATCACTGTGCCAGCATATTTCAACGATGCTCAAAGAAAGGCTACCAAGGATGCAGGAGCTATCGCAGGACTTGATGTGAAGCGTATCATCAATGAACCTACAGCTGCAGCACTTGCTTATGGTTTCGATAAAAAGAAAAATGAAAAAGTTGTCGTCTACGATTTCGGTGGAGGAACTTTCGATGTGTCCGTCCTTGAAATAGGTGATGATGTCATAGAAGTAAAATCAACCGATGGAGACAGTCACATGGGTGGAGGTGATATTGATAGAAAAATAATTGCATGGATTGCTGACGAATATAAAAAGGAATCAGGTATTGATGTAACGAAAGATCCACTTGCACACCAGAGACTAAAAGAAGCAGCAGAAAAAGCTAAACATGAACTTTCTACAACAATAGAAACTGAAATAAATATCCCATTTATAACTTCCGATGCATCTGGACCAAAACACTTACTCTTGAAGATGACTCGTGCCATGCTCGAATCTCTTGCGAAAGAATACATTGATCGCTCTATCGAAATCACGAAGAGAGCCCTCGCTGCTTCTCCATTTAAAATGAATGAGATAAATGAAATCATCATGGTGGGTGGTCAGACCAGAATGCCAGCTATCGTCTCTGCTGTTAAAAATCTCTTCGGCAAAGAGCCAAATATGTCTATAAATCCTGACGAAGTCGTAGCCCTCGGTGCTGCAGTGCAGGCTGGAGTCCTAGCCGGTGATGTGCGAGACGTGCTTCTTCTTGATGTTATACCTCTATCTTTAGGTATTGAGACATTGGGTGGAGTGTCTACAAAGTTAATTGAAAGAAATACAACTATTCCATCTTCTAAATCTCAAGTATTCTCTACCGCTGCTGACAATCAGACTTCTGTAGAAATACATATCGTTCAAGGTGAACGTCCAATGGCTTCCGACAACAAATCTCTCGGACGATTTATCTTGGACGGAGTTCCACCAGCACCTCGTGGCATGCCACAAATCGAAGTCGCTTTCGACGTCGATGCGAACGGAATCTTGAATGTCACCGCGAAGGATAAAGCTTCAGGAAAGAGCCAATCAATAAAAATTGAAGCAAGTTCTGGACTTAAAGACGAAGATATTAAAAAGATGCAAGCCGATGCTGAGCTTCATGCCGAAGAAGATAAAAAGAAGAAAGAAAATGCAGAAGTGAAAAATACTGCAGAGATGATTATCTACACTGCAGAGAAAGCATTGAAAGATAATGAAGCAAAAATTCCTGCAGAATTAAAGGATGAAGTAAATGCTAAAATTACTGCACTCCGTGGAGTAAAAGATGGCACTGATGGTGAAGCGATAAAGAAAGCTACTGAAGAACTTTCAACAGAGATGTCTAAAATCGGTGAAGCTGTATCTAAGGCCGGCGCCGAGACTCCGGGAGCAAGTGCTCCAGAAGAGCAACCCGCAGAAGTAAAAGAAAAGACAGAAGGTGAAGAAGAAACACCAAAAGCGTAATTGTTCAACACTCGGTGTTAAACATTCAAAAACCGCTAGGTAAGACCTAGCGGTTTTTGTTGCTTTTGTCTACGGGGAGGGGTTATAATTAAAAGGTTAATTTATCAGTTTAATTTTTTAATGTATGAATAAAAAAATATTAAGTTTGTTTGTTTTATTGGTATTGGTTTCGGGGGCAACTAAAACTTTTGCATCTTTAACATTTAGCTCTGCTGCCATTACAGGAGACACAGCTTCTACGATAGACGTAGGTGCAGGAAATGCGTTATCGTTACAGACTACAAATAATGGGAATATTATTACAGGAAGTGGAAATTTTGGAGTTGGTATTGGTATACCTACACAAAAACTTGATGTTGTCGGTTTTGTTAATACTGATCTTGGTTATAAACAAGCAGGAAATACAATTCTTTTTACCAAAACTTCTAATCATTCTACTGCTGTGGGTGCTTCTTCTGCAGCTTCATGGATGGCTACTACGCCTCTTGATTATTCTGCAACTGCTGTAGGCTATGGCGCTCTTGCAACAACTCCTGTAGATGTTGGAGGTTTAGCATGGGATAATTCTGCTTTCGGAGTTAATTCTCTTGCAAGTACTACAACAGGTGGATATAACGTTGCAGTTGGTGGTTATTCTCTTTTTTCTAACACTACAGGTTGGTTTAACACTACAATAGGTGATTCATCTCTTGGTTCAACCACTACAGGATGGGGTAATAGTGCTAATGGGAATGGGGCTCTTTTATCTAACACCACAGGCTCATACAATACAGCACTCGGCATGAGTGCTCTTTATTATAATTCAGTGGGTTCCAATAATATTGCCTTGGGGCATAATGCTGGTAGTTACGAAACAGGTTCAAATTCTTTTTATGTAGACAATCAAGATCGTTTAAATACTGCAGGAGATAAAGCGAATGCTATTCTTTATGGAATAATGGCACCAGCGGCAGTTAATCAGACATTGCATATCAATGCAGTAGTGATGCCAATCCAGGCTACGACAGCTGCTGCACCAGCTTATGTAAAGGGAGGAATGTATTTTGATACAACTTTAAATAAGTTAAGAGTAGGGGGAGCGACTGGTTGGGAAACAGTTACTTCATCATAAAAAGTAATTTATAAAAAGCCCCCATTGGGGGCTTTTGGTTTTAGAAGATAAATTGTATAATAGTATTATATGGACTTGCCAGAAATACCTATAAATAAAGATGTTACCTATCTGGGTCTTACTACTTTTCGTGACAAAAATCAGCTCTTCGGCATAAAGCGCAAGGACAGACGCCAGCATGTTTATATTCTCGGAAAGTCAGGTACGGGTAAATCTGTGCTCATGTTCAACATGATTATTCAGAACATCCAGAATGGCGAAGGTGTCTGCGTAGTTGACCCGCACGGAGAGCTCGTAGAAGGAGTCTTGTCGGCTATTCCACCGGAACGTATTAAAGATGTAGTTTATTTCAACCCTGCTGATGCCGATCACCATATTGGTTTCAACGTTTTAGAATTAATTGATCCTCAATACAAACATCTCGTGGCTTCAGGGCTCATGGGTATTTTCACTAAAATTTGGGCGAATGCATGGAGTGCCCGAATGGAATATATTTTAAACAATTGTATTTTAGCTTTGCTCGATACTCCAGGTACGACACTGCTCGGCATTCCTAGAATGCTCGTCGATAAAGATTATCGCCAGAAAATAATTGCGAATTTAAAAGACCCAGTTATTAAGGCTTTCTGGATTCACGAGTATGAAGCTTGGCAAGATAAATTTAGAAATGAAGCGATCGCTCCGATTCAAAACAAAGTCGGGCAATTTCTCTCTACATCCATCATCCGCAATGTCGTCGGTCAATCTTTAAGTACTATAAATATTTTCGACATCATGAATGATGGGAAGATTTTCCTCGTAAACGTTTCGAAAGGGCGCATCGGTGAAGATAACTCTGGCCTCCTAGGAGGAATGATCATTACCAAAATTCAGCTCGCTGCGATGGAGCGTGTTCGTATTCCGGAAGATCATCGTAAAGACTTTTACCTATATGTCGACGAATTCCAGAATTTCGTGACGGACGCTTTTGCAGGTATTTTGTCTGAGGCTAGAAAATACAGATTGAACCTTACTGTTGCCCACCAATACACTGCCCAGCTCGTCGTGGACAAGAGTTCTGCCGTGCGAGATGCTGTCTTTGGAAACGTGGGTACGATGATTGTCTTTCGTGTTGGCTCTGATGATGCAGACTTCTTGGAAAAAGAATTTGATCCAGAATTTACTCCTTCGGACATTGTTAATTTGCCGAATTATAAAATTTATTTGAAATTAATGATAGATGGAGTTACGTCTAGACCTTTTTCTGCGAAGACACTTCCACCTATGGTTAAGTCCGGTGATAAAAAAGTAGAAGAAGCAGTTATCAAATCTTCTCGTGAACTTTATTGTAGACCCAAGGAATTAGTAGAAAGAGAAATTAATGACTGGAGCGGAATGTCACTTGGGAATTATAGTGAATCAGGAGGGGGAGCGGGTATGGAGAAATTCCCAGTTATCTGTTCACTTTGTAAACTAGAAAAGACTGTACCTTTCAAGCCAGAGCCAGGCAGAGCTGTTTATTGTAAGGAATGTATTGCAAAAATAAAATCCGGAGAGGTAAAGGTAGAGAAAAAAGGACAAGATCAAATAAATTACGATGAATCTAAATTTTTTAAACCGTTAGCTGATTTAGGTATAGAATTTCAACCAAAGAATGTAAAAGTTGAAGAAGAAAACAGATATCCTGAGAGAGTAGAGAAACATACTTCAGCACCAACAAAACCTTCTTCTGTGCCAAAACCATATATTTCTGCAAATAAACCCTCCTCTTCGGCGGGCAGGCCAGGAATTATGGGGGCAATTAAAAAAGTTTTTGTTCCCACTCCAAAGGTAAACCAAAATAAAGCTGAGGCTCCTAAAAAAATAGATAATTCAGCACTTAGGGAAGTTTTAAATAAAACTTTACATAGTGAACAGGCGAGCCCGGTGATTCCAACTCCAGCACCAGTCAAGACTCCTGTGCCAGAGCCTGTTTCTCTTGATTCCTTAAAAGATAAAATAAAAGAAGAAGATAAAAAACTTGCCCGTCCATCTGGTGGAAATTTTTCATCATACAATGATCGTTCTGCTGGCGCAGATGAGATGAATAAATTGAAAAATTTGATTTCAGAAAAAATTGAAACTAAAAAAGAAGAAGTAGCTCCAGCTCCAGCTCCAACACCAATTCCGATACCTCAAAAACCAGCAACAAAAGAAGTACCTGAAGATGTTTTAAGAAAAGTTTTAGAATAATATATGGCAAAGTCTAATAGAGTACAGATAATAAAATATGCTCCGCCACCACCAGAATTACCAGTCTTCGGAAAGGTAAAGCCAGAAGATGTGTCTTTTATTGGGCGGACAAATTATGTAGCTTCTCTAGAAGAAAAGAAGTTTGTTTTCGGCATCAAGAGAGTAGACCGCCGAAGACATCTTTATATTATCGGAAAGTCCGGAGTCGGTAAGACGAAATTGCTCGAGCTTTTTATACGTCAAGATGTTTCTTATAATCATGGATTGTGTTTGATCGATCCACACGGAGACGTCATAGATTCCATGCTTGATTATATTCCTAAAGATCGTATCGAAGATGTTTGCATTATAGATCCTTCTGATATTGATTTTCCGGCTTCTTTCAACCCACTAGCGAACGTGGACCCAATGTTTAAGTTTCAGCTCACTCAAGGCCTCATTGAAGTTTTCCAGAAACAATTCGGAGCAAATTGGACGCCTCGTCTAGAACACGTTTTTCGTTTTACTTGTTTAGCACTCCTAGATTATCCTCATGCCACGATGCGTGGAATGATTTCAATGCTTACTGACAGAAATTACAGACAGAAAGTCGTGGAATACATTACAGACGACATGGTGAAGAGATTCTTCGCTATTGAGTTCGCAGACTGGTCTGAGAAATTCGATACAGACGCTATCATTCCACTTGTAAACAAACTCGGTCAATTCCTCTCAGACCCACTTCTCCGAAATATTTTCGGACAGAAGCAAAACAAAATAGATATCACTAAATTAATGAATGAAGGGAAAATAATCCTTATCAATCTTTCTAAAGGGCGCCTTGGTGAAGAAAATTCTTCTTTTCTTGGTTCTATATTTTTAACAAAAATAAAACAAGCTGGTATGGAGCGTGCTGCTATTCCTGAACAAGATCGTAACGACTTTTATCTCTATGTGGATGAGTTCCAAAACGTCGTGACACAGACCTTCGAAAATATTTTATCAGAAGCTAGAAAATATGGCTTGAATTTAACAATTGCCCATCAGTATGTGGGACAGATTTTACCTAAAGTGCATCAGGCCGTGCTCGGAAATGTCGGAAGTGTAATTTGTTTCCGTGTCGGCGGTGAAGATGCTGTAAAACTAAAGCCAGAATTCGCACCCGTTTTCGACGTAAAGGATATGATCAACCTTGCTGTAGCAGAATTTTATATAAAAATGACGATTGATGGGGAGTCTTATGACCCATTTTCTGCAGAGACTCTACGTGTATTACCACCAACTCATCCTTCATACAGGCAAGAGATTATAGACGCATCTCGCAGAAAATATTCGATACCCAAGGATGATGCAGCGACGCTTATAGCTGAAGAAGAAGCTACAATTATTCGAAGTGTAGAAGAAAAAGCGATAATTGAAGGTAAGACAAAAAGAAAAGATAGAGAAGATAATTCAGAAACTTCCCAAGAAGGGGAGCCTATGATATAGTTTTCAAACGTAATTATGTCAAAAGATTATTATGAAATTTTAGGCGTTAATAAAGGTGCGTCAAAGGACGAAATTAAAAAGGCTTTTTATAAGTTGGCGCACAAATATCATCCTGATAAAAAGGGTGGGAATGAAGAGCAGTTTAAAAAGGTAAACGAAGCCTATCAAGTTCTCTCTGATGATGCGAAACGCGCAAAATATGATCAATATGGCTCAGGCTTTGAGAGTGCGGGAGCGGGAGGGTATGGAGGAGGTCAGGGCTTTGGAGGGTTTGATTTCAATGGAGGTTTTCAAGGAAGTGGTGCCGATTTTGATTTCGGAAACCTAAATGACATATTTAGTGATTTTTTTGGTGGCGGGGGTGGAATGGGTGGAGGTAGACCTCAGTCTCGTCGTGGACGCGATATTTCTACTGAGATACAGATTTCTCTCACTGACTCTATGTTGGGTTTAAATAAAAAGATTTTACTCACAAAGATGTCGACTTGTCTTACTTGTAATGGTTCTGGCGCGAAGGCTGGATCAAAGATGGAAACCTGTAAGCATTGTAATGGCCAAGGTAAAATTCACGAACAAAAGAGAACAATCTTTGGGAACATTGGGAGCACAAGAGCTTGTGAAGTTTGTTTCGGTACAGGAGAAGTTCCAAAAGAAAAATGCGAAACATGTAAAGGTAAAGGTGTACTCCGTCGTGAAGAAGAAGTCTCAATCAATATTCCTGTCGGCATACGTGATGGGCAGACATTAAAAATGTCAGGTTATGGAGAAGCAGTTTCGAGAGGTACTACAGGAGATCTCCTCATACAAATAAAAGTAAAAATACCTAATAAAATTTCTAAAAAAGCCCGTGAGCTTTTAGAAGAGCTTAAAAAAGAAGGAATTTAGTGTTTCCCGGACACCAGGTGTCCGGGTGGGGAAAAATTTATGATTCCAGAAAATATAATTTATATTACGATTCTTATAAGCCTACTCGGATACTTTTTTTATTTAAAGGATATGCTTTTTGGGCAGACTAGACCTAATTTAGTCTCCTGGTTTATTTGGATGCTGGCTCCATTTATTGGAGTTTTCTTTCAGTTAAAAGCTGGGGCAGGACTTTCGGTGTTACCTATATTTATGGCAGGGTTTGGCCCTCTTGTGGTAATAATCGTTTCCTTTTGGAAAAAAAATGCTTATTTTAAAATTAATAACTTAGATATAGTTTGTGGAATATTTGCGTTGCTAGCTTTAGTACTTTATGTACTCACTCACAATTTAGGTATATCTATTCTTTTTGCGATTTTGAGTGATGGTTTAGCAGCAATACCAACAATTATAAAATCTTGGAAGTTTCCAGAGACCGAAACAGTGTCGGTTTATTTACCGGGTGTTATAAATAATGTTTTAGCCTTGTTTATAATTAAAGATTGGAGTTTTACTATTTATAGTTTTAGTCTTTATTTGGTTATAGTAAATGTAATTATAATTTTTATCTTATATCGTAAAAAGATTTTTAGAACACAGACTATTTCTTAAATCTCTTTTGAAATTTATTTGCGATGATAGTGTAGGCTAGTTGCGCTGCTCCATATTCAGTGAGTACAGAATCAGGTATGGGGGAGACTTCTACGATGTCTGCGCCAATTAGCTCGGATTTCTTTATAGCTTTTTCAATAAGATCTATTCCATACCACCACTCGAGTCCTCCTTGGACAGACGTACCAGTACCTGGCATATGTGCAGGGTCGAAACCATCTACGTCTATAGTGATATAAAGATATTTTGTTTTTATTGCTTTTAGGATTTCAGCTACGGTCGGAATTTTTTTATTTCCCCATTCGAAAACAGTAACTTTATTTTTTTTATTACTGAAATATTCGTATTCATCTTTTGAATAAGTTCTTATCCCGACTTGTACGAGGGGGTAGCCGAGGGAGCTCGCATGGCGCATAACAGTAGAGTGTGCGAGAGGTGAAGGGTTATCACTATAATCACTATCATCTTTCCTTAAATCACAATGCGCATCTATTTGCATAATTGTGACATCCTTGGGATTATATTTTTTAGCTAAAGCTTGGAATACACCAATAGAGACAGAGTGTTCACCACCTAAAAGGAAAATAAATTTATTCTTTTCTACGAGTTTCTGAGCATTACTTCTTATCTTCTCTAATGTTTGAGTGGGGGATAGATTTTCCAAGTTGTCGAGATATAAATGTGAGATTTTTACAAAATCCCGTACTTCTACCTTAAATTTTCTATCAAAAAATTCAATTTGAGAATCCAAGCATTCGATTACCTTTTCTGGACCGTAGACAGTTCCCTTGTGTGATGAAGCTGTTTTTTCATATCCTGCAGACATTAATACTACATCTGCTTTATCTAAATTTTTCTCATTTATTATTGTTTTTACCATATATATTTAACCTAACATTCTATACTTATAATGCAAATTTAAATCTTAGAAATCTTTTGCCCCATGTTTGTATCCTTAACTTCATAACCCAGAGAATTTATTTTTTCTCGAAGCTCATCGGACTTTTTAAAATCTTTATCCTTGCGAGCTTGTTCGCGTTCTTCGGCTAGCTTTTTTACTTCTTCAGGAATTACGTCTTCCTTTAAGTGTTCGAAGCCTAACCCTAACACTTTATCGAAGTCTAAAATTGTAGCTTTCTTGTCGGCGTCTGACATGTTTTCATCTTTAAAAACATCCCACAATAATGCTAAAGCCCTAGGGGTGTCTAGGTCGTCTTCTATGTATTCTTTAAACTTATTTTGGTATTCCTTATGTACATGGCCCACTTGCCCCGTCCTTGGCGGGGACTCATTTGCCCCCGCCTCAGGCGGGACAAGAAGCCCTAAATAAAGGCCATAAAGGCGTTTTAAGGCTGTTTCAGCGCCCTCGAGTGCTTCCCATACAAAGTTGACTTTAGTACGATAGCTAGCCATTAAAAGCCAAAAACGATAGGTTATAGGGTTTATGTTTTTTTCAATTAAACTTTCCAATCTTAAAAAATTATTTGCTGATTTAGACATTTTCTCGTTACCTGTATCAACAAATTCACTATGCATCCAGAATTTAACAAAAGGCTTTTTACCAGTAGCGCATTCTGATTGAGCTATTTCATTTGTGTGATGTGTAGGTATAAGATCAATGCCCCCTGTGTGAATATCAAATTGTTCACCAAGAAATTTTAGACCCATAGCAGAACATTCAATGTGCCATCCCGGAAAACCAATTCCGAAAGGGGATTCAAAACCAATTTTATTATCAGTCTTCCACAATGCGAAATCTTCAGGATTTATTTTTTCAGAATTTTCTGTTACCCTAGCTCCTTCTTTGTTCCAGTCCCTTTTACCACTCCAAAGTGCTCCATAGTCAGGCATTTTAGAAACATTGAAATATATTCCATCACTTGTTTTATATGTGTATCCTTTTTCTGTTAGTTTTTGGATTAATTCAATGTCTTCTTTAACATAATCGCTTGCAAAATATAAACCTGAAGGCATTTCGATATTAAGGGCTTGTAAATCTTTTTTAAAACTTTCAGTATAAAATTCTGCAAGCTCACGCATGTTTTTTAGCGTTAATTCTTTTCCTTCTCGCAAAAGTCCCTTGGTCATTTTATCTTCACCAGAATCAGCATCACTTGAAAGATGCCCGATGTCAGTGATGTTCATGACTTGCTTTACTATAAATCCTTCATATTGAAGAGTGCGATGTACCAAGTCGGCAAAAAAGAAAGAACGCAAATTACCTATATGGGTATAGTTATAAACTGTTGGGCCACAGGTATACATTCGTACCTCCTTCGGATCTATGGGGGTAAAAATGTCTTTTTCTTTAGTTAGAGTGTTGTAAAATTTTAAAGCCATTTTATTTAAATTCACTCTGGTATATATCAGTAAGGGTGTAGAGCAAAGAGACTGTTAGGGGACCAATTAAAATACCGACAGGGCCAAGTAGAGCGATACCTCCTAATACAGAAAAGAGAATCAAGAATGGAGGGATGTTTATTTTATGTCCCACGATATACGGATTTAATAGATTGTCACCCATTCCTACGATAAGTATTGCCCATGTAAGGAGACCTACAGCGAAACCCGTGTGTCCAGTAGCAAAAAGGAAAATAACTGCAGGTACGGATACGACGGCTGTGCCAAGTGGCGGCACGATAGAAGCAAGACCTGCAATCACTGCCCAGATGGCAGGATTTGGAACATGAAAGATAGTAAGACCGATGCCCATAAGTGTACCTTGAATTAAAGCAATTAAAAGATAACCCTTTATCACACCATTTATCGTTTGGCTAAATCTATTGATTATTTTTTCGTCAGCAGTTTTTGAGAGAGGGCTCAATTGAAGAATAGTTTCTCTCCATTTTTCTCCATCTTTTAAGAAATAGAAAATAGTTAAAAGTAATAATATGAATGAGAACAGTGTGGTGACAGTACTACTAAATATGTCTGCGATATTGTTTGTCAAAAAAGAAATGAGGATAGAAACCTTTTCATTTATGTCGAAAGATACACCATTTGGTAATATTTGAGTGATTTTATTTCCGATAGAGTCAATAAAAGGGATAGCATTTCCACTGCTAACGACAGAATGATAAAGATTTTGAGATTGATTGAAAACGATAGATCCAATCCCTAAAAGGGGGATACACAATACAATAATAAAGAAAAATAAAGTTAAAAATGAAGCAAACCAATTTGGCAGGCCTTTTTTATTGAGCCATGTATATACCGGGTAGAGTATTACAGAGATAGAAATCCCGAGCACGAGTACAATCCAAAAAGGACGAAAAATCAAAAAAGCGAAGATAAAAGTGGCAAATAAGAGCCCAAAGAAAAAGTACTTTTCTATAATTTTTGGTTGCATCTGTATATTATAGCTTGCCCGCACACTTACATGCAAGATATTGAGTACAATGCGCAAGGCGCGTCTTACAAGTAAGTGTGCGGACTTGCCTTTTTGTGAAATATCGTATAATATGAAACTTATGGAATTCGCAGTTATAACAACAGGTGGTAAGCAATATAAAGTCTCTGAAGGAGGCCTTGTTTCTATCGAAAAAATAAAGGGAGAGTACAAGAAAGGGGACAAGTTGTCTTTCGATAAAGTCATGCTTGTAGATGATGGTAAAGATACCACTATCGGTACGCCTTATATTAAGGGTGCGAAAGTTGATGCTGAAATCGTAGAAATCGGCCGTTCTCGAAAAGTTATGGTTATAAAATATAAACAAAAGTCTCGTTATTTAAAGAGAAACGGTCATCGTCAGCCATTCTTTAAAGTAAAGATTACCTCAATAAAATAAAAAAACGAAGGACAGACCTTCGTTTTTTTATTGTCTATTTTTTAGGGCGTTTTTGAGTGTGTCGTTGTCAGAATATTCTAGTTCTGTGCCAGTAGAGAGGCCTTTGCCTAGAGAGGATATTTTTATATTATTTTTTTCAGCTATGTCTTTAATTTGTTCGCGGACATATTGATCAGTGTGGTCACCCTGGGGGCTTATTGAAAATGCTAAAATTATTTCTTTTATATCATTACTGGATGAAATTTTCTTTTTTAATTCTTCAATGCGAACGCGGCTCTTGGTAGTTTTCTCGACGATAGGCACGAGTCCACCTAGGATAAAATATTTTCCATGATAGATGCCACTTTTCCTAATGCTTTCAAAATCAGAATCTTTTTCTACGATCATGAGGGTGGACGGGTCAGTATTTACCCCAGAACAAATCTCACAAATCTTCTCATCCTTTTTCAATATGAAAAATCTAAAGCATTCTTTACATTGAGCCACATCCTTTTTTAATTCTAAAATAAATTTAGATAAATTTTCACTATAAGCAGGATTTCGAGACATTAAGAAATAAACAAAGCGCCTTGCTTGGCGTTCACCAATACCAGGGAATTCTTTAAAAACTTCAGTTAATTTTTCTATGATGTCCATGTTTGGTTATTATATACCCCCTCCGCCTTTGGCACCTCCCCCTTATTAAGGGGGAGGAAGGGTGGGGGTGACTTAGAACTCATCTAAGTCACCACTAATCTTCGAAGGGGCAAATTCACTCAAGCTGCTCTTTTCGAGGTTTAAGAAGGTTGTAGTTTTTTCATCGAAGTAGAGGTCTACTTTTCCAGTTGGTCCATTTCTATGTTTCTCGATTAATATTTCTGCAATGTTTGTCTTTTCGGATTCATCTTTTCCTTTATCTTCTCGGTGAATAAACATCACGACGTCCGCGTCTTGTTCGATAGATCCTGAATCTCGAAGGTCGGAGAGTCTAGGTTTGCCACCACGAGACTCCACAGCACGAGAGAGCTGAGAAAGCGCAAGGACGGGGACATCTAATTCTTTTGCTAAAGACTTAAGAGATCTAGAAATTTCTGTGACTTGGTTTACCATTGAGTCATAATTTTTCGAAGTAGTCATGAGCTGTAAGTAGTCGACGACGATAAGATCAAGCCCTTTTTCAGCCTTTAGTCTGCGAGAGAGAGCTTTCATTTTAACGATTGAGTTTCCAGGTTGATCGTCGATAAAGATTTGAGCTTTTGCGAGTTTGTCCAATGAATCTCGAAGTTGTGAAAATTCATGGTCTGATGATAAGCGTCCGGTACGTAAGTTCCATGCATTCACGCGTGACTCAGCAGAGAGCATTCTGTCTACGAGTTGCTGTGAAGACATTTCTAGAGAAAATATTAATATGGATTTCTCATGAAGTACTCCAGACATGCGGGCGATGTCTAGGGCGAGAGTAGTCTTACCCATACTTGGCCTTGCCGCTAAGATAATTAAGTCGGACTTTTGCAGACCAGAGAGCATCGTGTCTAATTCTTTGAAGCCAGTAGCGAGTCCGCGAAGCATGCCTTTCGTCTCGTGTAATTTTTCTAGACGTTCATAGGCTTCAGGCAGAGCATCTTTCAAGTTTACGTATTTTTGATTTTTAGGACTGGAGACCACACTAAAAATTTTCTTTTCTGCCATGTCTAAAATATCGTCCATGTGATCATCACCTTCTTCGAAAGCGAGTTCTGAGACATAGTCCGCTGCTTCGATCAAACTTCTGAGGACATATTTTTTCTGTACTATATCTGCATAGTGTTTTATGTTTGTGGAAGAGGGGACGACGTTTACAATCTCCGCCAAATATTGATTCCCACCGACAGCTTCGAGGAGCTTCTGTTCACTTAATTTTGTAGAGAGTGAAAGCATATCTATCGGTTCATTCTTTACGGAGAGGTCAAGCATCGCTTGGAAAATTTTCTTGTGTTTTTCTACATAGAAAGAGTCTGAAGTTATCATGTCTTCAACTTCATGCATTGCATCTTTACGAAGCATGATAGAACCTAGGACAGCTTGTTCGGAGGGAATACTTTGTGGAGGGATACGTAAATTACTATTTTTTATAACTTTTACCATGAAGCCATTCTAGCACGGCAGAATAATTGTCAAAGTCGAAAAGTGGGCAAAGATGTTACTAAAATGTGGACAATTATGATAATATATAAATATGTCTAAAAAAGTCTTTTTGTCGGGTGTTCAGCCATCTGGAAAACCCCATATTGGTAATTATTTTGGAGCAATGAAGCAGTTTGTCGATTTGCAAAATGAGCATGAAGGTTATGTTTTTATTGCAGATTATCATGCTATGCATTCGTTGCGGAATCCAAAGGAGATGAATGAAAATATAAAAAGCGTTTTGCTTGATTATTTAGCTATTGGACTCGATCCTGAAAAAGTAACATTTTTTAAACAAAGTGATATTTCTGAACACACTGAACTCGCTTGGATTTTCGATACTATTACAACTATGCCATTTTTAATGCGAGCTCACGCTTTCAAAGATGCGCAAGCAAAAAATAAAGAAATTGATGTGGGTACTTTCAATTATCCAGTATTAATGGCTGCGGATATTTTGATGTATGGTCCAGACATGGTGCCAGTAGGAGCCGATCAAAAACAACACGTAGAAATTGCTCGTGACATAGCAGAAAAATTTAACAATGTTTATGGAGATACCTTCAAGCTTCCTGAGCCAATGATATTGAAAGATGTCGCAATTGTGCCAGGTACTGATGGACGAAAGATGAGTAAGAGCTACAACAACACTATTCCACTCTTTGCAGAATATGAAGAAATAAAAAAGTGTGTGATGAGTATTGTCACAGACTCTAGTGGGGAGCTTCCAGTGAATGTATATGCTATCCACAAGCTTGTCCGTCCTGAAAGTGAATTAAAGAAAATTTATGAAGAGAAGGCTGGTAAGTACAAAGAGCTTAAAGAAATTTTAATAGAAGATTTAGAGAAATTTATCGCACCACTCCGCGAAAAAAGAAAAGAATTTGAAAAAGATATTCCTAAAGCACTTGCAATCCTAAAAGCTGGTGGTGAAAAAGCAAAAAAAGTCGCCTCCACAAAGATGGAAGAAGTCCGTGAAAAGGTTGGAGTAAACGTTTACTAAGGCTTGTTTTTTCTTGAATATATGACATAATAATGTATTCCTAGATGGAATGATTTTTGCCCTTCGTCAACTAAATATTAACTGATCCGGCAGCCCCGGAAACACATAAAAAAGGAGAAGTCCTATGAATCAGCAACCTTGGCAAACCTGTAAAGTTTTAATAGTGCCCTCTGGAATGGCCTTATTTGATCTTCCTTTGTGTATCATTGAGCCTTTCGGTCACGAAGAACTTAATGATAAAGGACCCCCTATTCTTATTAAAGAAAGTTGTGATGGGTTGTGGCATTATTATCCACCCCCAAATTTCGTTTAATAAAACTGCTCCGGCAGTCCCCGGACACAAGAAAGAAGGTGTGTCATGAAGGTAAATCCAAAGAAAAGACAAAAAAATATATTGGATTTTTGGTGGTGGATAAGCATGTGGTTAAATACGGCAGATTGTGTACCCAACATGGGTGAGCTAACTGTACCCTCTCGTATTTTTTATCTCCCATGCGGATGCATGAGGAGGTACAGGAGCGATCCAAGCTTCCGCCTTTTCTACCAGAATGGGCAATGGGTACATTATTGCCCTCACAATAATGAGATTCCCAACAAGGGTCGCGGAACTCCAATGATTCCACCAGAGAAGGCTCCTCAAGCAGAGATCAGGAATCCCTATCCTCGTATCCTTGATCATCTCGATCTTCCCATCGATGACATCTAAACGTGTTCGGCGTTTTCCGAATAATGGGAAGAGAGCCCAGCAACTCTCACGAACAAGAGGTTCCAATGCAAGAGAAACCTTTTACTCCTTTAACCCCAGTTGAATCCGAGAATTGGCTCAAAGAACATGCCGGTTCATGGAGGAGATTCCTGACAGTACCGCGAGGATTCGTTTTCTCGTGTTGTGGAGAGGTAAAGGGGGTTGGCAACAACCACGAAGAGGACATCATCAAAGCCAAAGATGGATGGGTTCACAAAACTTCCAAATGTCGGGAAATTATCCTAATGGGATATCCGGCAGTGATGGACAAAGAGTCCAATTTCCGTCGTTGGCAGATTGAAGAAGTAAGAAAAAAAATTCGTCGAGAAGAAAGGCGCCCTTATTTTGGCGGATAACCTTCTAGAAATTGATCACAAGCGGACGTTCCCAGGAACGCCCGCTTATTTTTTTCTCTATTTTTATTTTTTGTTTTATGTTAAAATATTTCAGTACTTGTCCCGTTAGAAATTCAACGGACATGTCATAATAAATGGGTTTATTAGTTTAAATTTCTAATGGGATGAAAAATCGTATTTATATTAAGGACTTGAAGGACAATGTCGGCAAGGAAATCATCATAGCTGGATGGGTAGACGTCAGGCGTGATCAGGGTAAAATGGTATTTTTTGATATGCGAGACATGACGGGTAGGGTTCAGTGTGTTGTATTACCTAGCCATATAGAAGCTATTGAAAAAGCAAAAGAAGTAAGGCTCGAATGGGTTCTCAAAATGACAGGAGTAGTAAACAAACGCCCAGAGAAAAATATTAAACAAGGTGTATTAAATGGCGACATTGAACTCGAAGTTTTAAATATAGAAATTCTAGGAGAAGCTGCACCACTTCCTTTTGATATGTCTTTAGATGGATACAATCTGGACTTGGTCACAGAGTTAGATAATCGCGCGCTCGTTTTACGTCATCCGAAAGTTCAAGCAGTTTTCAAGGTTCAAGAAACGATTATAGATTCTTTTAGAGAATTTATGAAACAAAATTTATTTTTTGAATTTCAAGCTCCATCCATTACGCCCGCAGTGGCCGAAGGTGGAAGTGAAGTTTTCCAAATTGATTATTTTGATAAAAAGGCATATTTGACTCAATCTCCTCAGCTTTACAAGCAAATCGTGATGACTGCTTTTGAGAGAGTTTTTTCTGTTAATAAAATTTTCCGCGCTGAACCAAGCGCTACTACGAGACATTTGACGGAAGTTGTCTCTCTAGATGCCGAGATGGCATTTATCGATGGATGGGAAGATGTTCGCGATATGGCAGAAGGAACTGTGAGGTTTATTTTAGAAAAAGTAAAAGAGAAAAATTCTGAACACTTAAAACTCTTAAAAGCAGAACTTCCAGTGATGATAGAAAAGACACCGACACTTTCTTTAGTGGAGGCACAACAAAAAATATTTGAGAACTTTAATCGTGATGTAAGGGGAGAAAAAGACCTAAATGCACAAGATGAGAGGGAAATCTGTGAAATTATAAAAAAAGAAACAGGTTCTGATTTTGTTTTCGTTTACGGTTATCCAACAATGAAAAAGCCTTTTTATGTTTATCCAAATCCAGAAAATCCAGAATTCAACGAAGGAGTGGACTTACTCTGTCGTGGACTAGAATGGCTCTCTGGTGGACGCAGAATAAATAAATATGATCAGCTGATGGAACATGTGAAGTTATGGAAGATGGATCCAAATAAAATTAAAATGTTTTTAGAAGCATTTAAATACGGTGTTCCACCTGAAGGTGGTTTTGCTTTTGGATCTGAGCGTATTACTATGCAGCTTTTAGGACTTAAAAACGTTCGCGAAGCTTCAATGTTCCCCAGAGACATGGAGAGAATAGATGAAAGATTTTCAATTTAAATGAACTATATAATTAGGGGTATCGTTGTGCACGGAGATGGATATGGTAAAAAGATTGGTTTTCCAACGACGAATTTAGAAGTAAAAGATCAAGTAATTCCTAAGTCTGGAGTGTACGCAGGCGAGGCCATTTTAGAGGATAAGAAATATCGAGCTGGGATTGTAATAGGACCAGGAGATAAAGTTGAAGCTCATTTGATAGGTTATGCTGGGGATGCATATGGAAAATCTGTAACTCTAGAGATTGAAAAATTTATTAGAGAATTCAAAAAGTTTGAAACAGAAGAGGAGTTAATATTACAAATTAAAAAAGATATAGATTTATGTTAAAAAATTATTCAGGACCAATGTTTATTATTATCGCAGCGTTACTCTGGGCCTTCGATGGGCTTATACGCCAGCATTTGTACACACTTCCACCAATTACCATAATTTTCTTTGAGCATTTGATTGGTTTGATTGTTTTGTCTCCATTTGTTTTTAAATATGTTTTAAGTACAAAGCTTACCAAGAGAGATTGGTGGCTCGCTATACTCATAGCTATCTTGAGTGGGCTTTTCGGGACATTATGGTTTACAACGGCGCTTGGCAAGGTTCATTTTATTTCTATATCAGTAGTATTTCTCTTACAAAAACTTCAGCCAATATTTGCCATAACTACTGCCAGAATATTTTTGAAAGAAAAGTTCGACAAGAGATATATCAAATGGGCGCTCCTCGCAATACTCTCAGCATATTTCGTAACTTTTCCAAATGGTGTAGTAAATTTAAAAACAGGTGAGGGGACTATCGTGGCAGCATTGTATGCTCTCGGTGCAGCATTTGCTTGGGGATCTTCGACTACATTTTCTAAAATGCTTCTAGGGAAAGTAGATTTTAAAGTCGGTACTTTTTATAGATTCTTGTTTACCGTAATCATCGCTTTACCTCTTTTACTTTTATTCGGGGGCTCTGTCGGAGCAGGTGTAGCAATGCCCTCCATGTCTCAATTTGGCTTCTTGTTACTTATTGCTGTTTCTACTGGTATGCTGGCGCTTCTTATTTATTACAAAGGTCTTTCAAAAACACCCGTACATATCTCAACCATCTTGGAGCTCACATTTCCTTTCGTAGCTATTTTGTTAGACTTCATTGTAAACCATACAATACTTTCGACTTCTCAATGGATAGCTGCCTTAGTTCTCGTATTTAGTATTTACAAGATTGCACAGTTACGAGAAGACCAAAATAATTTAGTAGATTAATTATGTCAGATTTATTAAAGAAAAAATGTGTACCATGCGAAGGAGGAATGATGCCTTTAAGTCGTGCTGATATGCAAGATTACTTAGATGAAGTTTCTGGATGGACCTTGGACGGTGATGCTAAAAAAATTTTTAAAGAATTTAAATTTCAGGACTTTATTGGAGCAATAAATTTTGTAGAGCGCGTGGCTGATGTGGCAGAAATGGAAGAACACCATCCAGATATACAAATACACTACAATAAAGTATTACTTGAGCTCACTACCCATGCGATAGGTGGTCTTTCTGAGAATGACTTTATCCTCGCAGCTAAAATCGACGCACATAATTAAAATAAAAATGGCGAGCCGTATAACGACCCACCATTTTTTTTGCGCTTACTAGACGCGATGTTAGTAACCGTACTCTAGGTATCTTTAGTGTTCGTAAGGAATCCCAATAACAAACCATGCTACTCCCTCAGATAAAAATTGGAGTTGGCATTTTGTTCGGTCTTCCTCATCAAACCATGAAGAATTACATTGCTGGATTTGGTTGATGTTGGTGAAAATCCATAATTCTTCATAATCAGCTAGCCATTGAATATATTCTTCGAAGCGAGAGAAAACTTCATTTCCAAGTATTTCTCTTAAATCATTGAATATCTGCATGTTGACAATTTCTCCCGTTTTTTTCCACATACTTAGTGTTTGTTCTTTTGTGAGTTCCATCGAACTTCTCCCATTTTTAAAAAACAATTAAACACTACATTAAAATGGTAAGTGTATTACCATAGCGTTTCAAAGGTAGAACGCAAAACCTTTATTTATCCCACAGATGTATTTTAGTGTCCATCGACTGGCCAATCACCATACGGTCCCAGTTTTTTATTTTCTTTTATTAGAGCCCTTCTTGATATTTCGTCCATGATAATTTTTTGAATGATTGCTCTCCAATAGTGTTCCCAACCATTAATTAGTTTAAAAAGTTCTGCAACTTTTTCTTTCGTTAGACACACATCATTATTTTTTGGATTTAGCATCATGGACTCCTTTTTTAAAGAACAATTTTACTCTGATGACGAGTAGTCATGTGTTGTGGGGGACAACACAAAACCCCTTCCAGCTTAGGAAGGGGTTAGTTTCAAAAAATAATTTTCAAAATAATTATCGACTCAAAGTAACCCTTTCCTAAGTTGGGAAGAGCTATGGTGCTTTGATAATTTATTTAAGATTAAACGATATCCGCCGATTGGACCTTTTAGCCATTTTGCTATACGAGCAATCGTAGTAGAAGATAATCCAGTTTTCTCAATAATTGCATTATATTGCACATCTTTGGAAAGAAGTGTTGCCGCTTCTAGCCTGTTAGAAAGTTCCTTGATTTCTTTTTCAGTCATAATATCACGAAGAAATCGTTTAGTTTCATCGATGTTTTCTAGGATCAAAAATGCTTGAATTAGTCTTTTGTTTTCATTTGTACCCCAATCAATTTCTTTCATATATCAACTTTAGCAAAGTAAAGTTCTTTAGTCAAGTAAAGTGGAAAGGAAACTGTGGATAACTTTTTTATCTCTTTTGAGCCAAGCGATATTGCCCTCTAGTCGTTCAATAATTTGTTCAATTGCGCGCTTGGCACCTGGGGCTTCGTGGTTGGCGAAGAATTTCTTGAAATTTTTTAGATGTTTTTCCTCGCTACTGCCAGAAATTGCTTTTACGGCTCTACCCAATGTGAGCCCTCCTTCACCATATCGTGATACAAGAGTCTTCCAATTCTTTTGAATAAAATTCCACCATATATCACGGCCATGTGGGTTAGCTCCGACACCTGAAAGAATGCCCACAGTGTCTTGGATGCGGACATTTTTAGACAATGCAAATTCACAAGCCATTTTTAGAATCTTTGGATTAGAAAAATCTCCCAGGGCATTGCCTATGCGATTTTTCTCTTCATGCAGTGTTTCTTTTTTGTATTGTTTTATTAATATGTTGTATTCTTTTATTCCACCATGAGTGGCTACTATCGAATATACAGCACCACGGATATCTGGAGATACTTGGTGGTTTTTTTGTATTTGTGAGAATTTCTTTCTAGCTTCAGAAATTATTTTCTTGTCTCCAGAGACACCAGCGCGAGAAAGTGCAAGTGAACGAAGAAGTGTGTCTGCATGGGTTTCATTTTCCCCGCCTTTGGACGGGGCAAGCTTTTTATCCCAGCCGAGACGCAGAGCAACAGGGGAGAATAAATCTAATACAAGTTTATCCAAATTTTCTTTTGCGGGAGTTTTTGCTATAATCTGTCCTAGTCTAGAGAGGCCTGAAGCAATTTCAACCCAGACGGTATAATTATCTTCATTTTTAAAAGCCTTTAAAAATTCTAATGCATCTGTGGTAGGTATTGTACCAGCTTCCGCTAAAGCGAAAAGATCTCGAACGATACCAAGCCTATCTCGAGGGGAGAGTAATTTTTTAGATACTGGTTCTATGAGTTTTTCTAAAAGCTCTTTACTATATGCTGTTCTATAAAATCCTGTTTCACAAAAATTAATTTTTAGGTAGGCTTCGCTTGAAACTACTTTTATTGGCACCTGCCAAATAGTTTTATCTTTTGCTAGAGCTTTAGACTTTGGACTTGCAAAAAACCTTTCTTGAGTTAAGGAAAGTTTATTTTTTACCATACTTGCTTTGATAACAGGGTAGCCTGGTTTAGATGTCCAATTATGCATCATTTTGGCGACTGATTTTTTAGAAACTTTTTCAAAAGCTCTCCAGAGGTCTAGTGTCTCTGTATTTTTATAGCTGTGTTTTTTTAAATAATAACGAAGTCCATCACGAAAATCTTTTTCTCCTAGGTAGTCTGCGAGCATTCGGATTATCGATGCTCCTTTTGAATAAGATACTTCGTCGAATATTTCTCCTATCTCATCTGGATGATGAACTTCCACTTCTATTGGGTGAGTACTCTTGAGTGCGTCGAGCCGCAGAGCTACACCAAGATCGCTCGTAGAGAATTGTGTCCAAATATCCCATTTTGGGAAAAGTTTATCTACTGCTAGATATTCTATATATGAAGCAAAACCTTCGTTCAGCCATAAATGTGTCCACCATTCCATCGTTACTAAATTACCGAACCATTGATGCGCTAGTTCATGTGCTACGACGAGTGCTACCCATTGTTTATTTGATGAAGAAGAATAATTTTCATCTACCAAGAGTGCACTTTCTCTATAAGTTACGGCACCCCAATTCTCCATTGCACCTGAGGCAAAGTCTGGAATAGCTATCATGTCTAGTCCTGGTAATGGGTAAACAATATCAAAATATTTTTCATAAAATTCGAGAGTTTTAACTGCGCATTCGAGAGCAAATTTTGCTTGATGTTTTTTACCAGGAGTTGTATACACCCGAACTTGTACACCTCTTTTTGTTTTAGATTCTAGGTATTCAAAATCACCAATAATGAATGCTAAAAGGTAAGTGGACATTTTAGGCGTAGGGGAAAATTTAACAATTTCATATTGAGCTTCATGTTCCAATACAGATATGGGCAATGTGTTAGAAATAGCAGTTTTTCCTTTTGGAATGACGAGAGACACATGGAAAACTGCTTTGTGTGCAGGCTCGTCGAAGCAGGGGAAAGCACGTCGTGCGTCCGTAGCTTCGAATTGTGTTGTCGCCATATGATGCGTCTTACCATTTACTTGATATTGACTGCGATAAAAACCACGCATTTTATCATTTAATATTCCCTTAAAAACAAGGTTTAACCTTGTTTTTCTTACAGTGATTAATTGGGGAAATAAAAAAGTAGCTGTTTCTTGTTTTTTATTGTAAGTAATTTTTGCAAAAATTTTCTCTCCTCCCATCAATACATCTGCCGTATCTATCTCAATTTCCTTTGAGTGTAGAGTTAGTGTTTTTGTATTTTTTAAAATTAAGAGATTTATTGTTTCAACACCACTAAAAGTAAAGTTCTCTAAATCTGGTTTCAGTTGGATATCATATTTTATGGGAGTAACATTTTTTGAAAGACGAACCTCTTTTTTTATCATTTTAATTAATTAAATTTTATTAAACTACTTCTACAGGTTCAATGTCTATATGCTCTTTTGGTTTTATATGTTTGTAAGTATTAAATATAAAAATGAAAGTAATAAATAAAATTATTCCCGCTAGTAGAAAAGGAAAATTATTGCCAATAACATAAACAGTACCTCCTATAATTGGCCCTAGAATCATAGAGAGAGACATCAATGAAGATAGAATACCCATCATTTCGCCTTGCTCTTTTTTATCTGAGAATCCAATTATTTGGCTATTCATAATAACTCTGAGTGTAGATTGACCAAAGGCAGTGATAATTAATCCAAATAGGAAAGCAAGCTTAAATGGTATAGCCATTATAAAATAACCCAGAGCAAAAGGAATTAACATCCAGATCATCAAATATGATTCTTTGAAATAATGTAGCCAGACTTTTCGGATCATAAAAGCTTGGTTGAATGAAATGATTATCCCAACCAATGCCATGACGAATCCAGAGGCTACTACTGTCCAAGAGAATACCTTCGCGATATATAAAGCAAAGATTGATTGATTGAGTGATATTGCTATGCCGAAGAATAACCAAGCGAGATAAAGTGGTAGAATATTTTTATTTTTATAAGCTTTGATTATTGGAGAAAAAGGGTTTAAAGAAATTTTATTTGGGTTTCTGTCATGATGCGTCTCTGGTAAAAAGTAAAAAGCTAATATTGTATTTATCGTAGCCATAACTCCAACAACAATGAAAGGCAATTTCATGCTAACACTCGATAGAACTCCTCCGACTAGGGGGCCGATGATGAAAGCTATACCAAAGATTGCACCGATTAATCCTAGATTTTTTGTTCGTTCTTTTTGATCCTTCGCTATGTCTATAAGATAATTTTGAGCAGTTGAAATATTTCCTGCAGCTGAACCGTCTATTATTCTTCCTAAAAATAGACCGAAAAGTGTTTTTGAAAAAGTAAAAATTAACCAACCAACAGCTGATGATGCCAAACTTAAGAGCAATACTGGCCTTCTACCTTTTCGGTCAGAAATTGCTCCGAGTATTGGTGCACTAAAAAAAGCGCAAAGAGAAAAAACAGCAAAAAGCAGAGTCACTACAATATCTGGAACATTGAATGATTCTACGTAATACGGAAGAATAGGCACGATAAGCCCTATCCCTAGTACATCTAAAAATACAGTAGAGAGTATTATGATTTTGGGTGAGAATTTAAACTTATTTTGGATTTTTTCTTGCATCTATTCAATCTATCATAAAATATCAAAAAGGTATATAATCCAATGATGGAAAGAGATATTTTCCAAATAAAGACTGCTAGTTTCGAAGGGCCCTTTGGGCTACTTCTTAGTTTAGTGGAAAAAAGAAAGCTTTTTATAAATGATGTATCTCTCGCTCAGGTTACAGAGGATTATTTAGCATACATAAATAAATTAGGCGGGCTACCTCCAGCTGAAATTTCTAGCTTTATCCTAGTAGCCTCTACATTACTTCTCATTAAATCGAAATCATTACTACCCAACCTAGACCTTACAAATGAAGAAGAAGGAGATATTCGTAATCTGGAAGAAAGGTTACGTCTATATGAGATGTTTACAAAATTATCTGTAAATATTAAAAGTAATTTTGGAAAGAAAATAATCTTTGCACCTTTGGAGCGTAAGGGTAGTGTTTTAGTATTTTTGCCAGACGATCAGATTACAAAAGAATCCATGATGACTTTTGCGCAGAATGTCCTCGGAGCGATGCCGAAAAAAGTATTTTTACCTAAAGTAGAGGTGAAAGTCGTCATCAGTATCGAGGAAATGATAGACAAGTTAACTGAGAGGATAAAAAATTCACTCAAAATAAATTTTAAAGATTTTCATGGACAAGGTGGTACGACCGCCACACGCGAAGAAAAGATAGTTGTAATTGTGGGATTTCTTGCTATGCTAGAGCTTGTCAGACAAGGAATGATTGATGCTACGCAGGAGGCTGATTCTGCTGATATTTTTATTGAAAAGACTGAAATTCTAGACGTCGGACATCAAGATTCCCAGATGTCCGACGTCTCAGAGATTATAAATTAAAAAATTATGAATTTAGAAAATAAAATTGAAGCGATACTTTTCTTTAAAGGTGAACCAGTTTCTTTCAAAAAATTGGAAGATGTTTTAAAAGTTTCAAAAGATGAAATAGTAGAAGCAGTTTCAAGTTTGAAAAATAATCTTGCAAATAGGGGAGTAGTGCTACTCCAAAATAATAACGAGCTTACACTCGGCACTGCCCCAGAATTAAGTAAACTCATTGAAGATTTACAAAAAGAAGAATTAAATAAAGACCTCTCAAAAGCAGCCCTCGAGACACTATCTATCGTACTTTATAAAAATGGTGTGAGCCGTGCAGAGATTGATTATATTCGTGGAGTTAACTCCAGCTTTACCTTGAGAGCCTTATCTATCCGCGGACTCGTAGAAAAGACTGTGGACCCCAAGGACAATAGACGTTTTATCTATAAACCAAGTTTTGACATGATGTCTTATCTAGGAATATCTTCGATAGAAGAATTGCCAGAATATAATGAAATAAATAATTCTATTCAAGTCGCAGCACAGAATCTAGTAGATGAAAATAAAGAGACAGAAGAAAATTAAATACAATCTGGATTTATGCCGAGCACGTAGTCGTTGATTAAATCTTCGCCAGATACATTTTCATCTCCTAGAAAATTATTTATATCTTTTTCTACAATTAAATCTTTATATTGTTCAGTAAAAGTTTTTGCAAGTGGCAAATAAGACCAGTGCCATTTTTCTTCATTGTAACCTTTTGGTCGTGCTGTACCCCTTAGGGTGTAAGGCTGGCAAAATCCGTATGATGGAGCATTTTTATTTAACCACTCATACACATCTTTACCTTTTGGAGTTTTGAAATATTCTGGAGTTGAGTCATTTATATCTATATCTCCGCCCCAATGGTGCCTAGACGTTCCAGGCACAGCGCTGTATTCTAATATTTTCTTAAATCTTTCTAACTCGTCGGGAGTATTTTTAAATAAACTTTTTCCATCAACAAATGTAACTCCAGACCATTTGTTGTTCCAAATGTCTTTTTGATATTCAAAATTTCTAGTTGCTGAAGCTATTTTTAAATTTATTTTATCTTTATTTGCGGCTTCTGCCATCTTGATAAAAGCAGAGAGGGCTTCTTTCCTTAAATACATATCACTCAGAGGAACAGTGGAGTATTGTTTAGGAATTAAGACGAAATCTGCTCTTTGTGTTTGATCAAACTTACCCATTAAGTAATCCTTTTCTTTCTGTATGCCGAGTTCTTTTATCCTTTTAAGTATCAAATCTTTTTGTAGTAATCCCTGTGAGCTTGCGTCATAATAAATCGTCTCTTCGAAGTTCAAGATAAATGATGCTATTATTAATATTAATGCAAAAAAGATTACGAATATAGGGAATTTATATTTAGAGATTGTCCTATTCATATATAAATAATAACATTTTGGGGTGTTTTAATCAAAAAAATTAAGTGCTATAATCTAGTATGCTTTTAAATTTAGTTAAAATTTCTATACCGACAGCATTTGCCTTTTTTTTGGCTCTTTTGCTCACTCCAGTCGCTACACATTTCTTTTATAAATATAAAATGTGGAAAAAATACTCCAGAAATGAAGATAAAATTACTGAATTTAAAAAGATTCATAATGAACAAGAAGAATTAAGGACTCCGCGCGTGGGAGGGATAATAGTTTGGTTTTCAATTCTTTTAACGACTTTAATTTTTTATTTAGTTGCAATATTGTTTCCTTCTATCAACACAGAAAAAATAAATTTTTTAAGTCATAACCAAACTTTGATTCCATTACTGACTCTTCTCCTTGGTTCACTTATTGGGCTCTCGGATGACCTTATTCAAATTTATGGTACCGGTAAAATTGCACGCGATGATAAATCTTGGCGTAAGTGGAAAGCATTGCTAGTTACTCTGGTCGCTTTTTTGATTGGTCTTTGGTTTTTCTATAAATTAGGAATGACCGGAATTCATATTCCGTTTGGAGGAGAAATCTATGTAGGGATTTTTATTATCCCTATTTTCATGATAGTGGCCTTGGCGACATTTTCTGGGGGAGTAATAGATGGCATTGATGGTCTTTCTGGGGGAGTTCTCGCTTCAATATTTGCAGCATATTCTGTCATAGCTCTTGCAAATAATCAGATAGACATAGCTACTTTTTGTGGAGTTACGACTGGTGCAATTCTTGCTTTTCTCTGGTTCAATATTCCGCCTGCTAGATTTTATATGGGAGAGACTGGCATCATGGGCCTTACTATTATGCTCGCGACGATTGCTTTCTTAACGGATTCTGTTTTTATTCTGCCAATCGTTGCATTTCCACTCGTCATTTCTTCAGGTTCAGTTATTTTACAACTTCTTTCTAAAAAGTTTAGAAATGGTAAAAGATTGTTTAAGCTCGCACCTATACATCATCACTTCGAAGCCATAGGTTGGTCATCTTATAAAGTCACGATGCGTTACTGGGTTCTTTCAATTATCTTTGCAATTATTGGTATTATTTTAGCAATCATTAGTCGGTAATATGAAGGAAAAAAAAGTAGATAGATTTTTTCTAATAATTGTACTTATATTACTTTTTTTTGGTGTTGCTATGTTTGTCTCAGCATCACTTGGGGTCTTGGCGAAGAATCCAGCCATTTTTTATCAAGTGATTTTTAGCCAGTTAGTCCTCGGCCTCGGCCTCGGCCTCGTTGGTATGTATTTTTGTTTTAAAATTGATTACAAACTTTTACGTAATTATTCCTTTTTAATTTTTGTGGGTTCGATACTTTTGACTGCGGCAGTTTTCATACCATTTTTAGGATGGAGTCATGGGGGAGCGGAGAGATGGATACAAATAGGGAGATTCAATTTTCAGCCGGTAGAATTTTTAAAATTTGGTTTTGTTATTTATTTTGCAGCATGGCTGTCTTGGACAAGAAATAAAGTGCAAGATTTTAGATTTAAAATTTTGCCATTTATGGTGATGATTGTGGTCATCGCTGTTGTCTTACTCAAACAGCCAGACACAAAAAGTTTTATTTTAATTACAGTCACTGGTGTATCGATGCTTTTTTTATCGAGTGTTCCTGTTAAATATATTCTAGGCACACTATTGGGAGTGATAATATTACTCGGAACTCTCGTATTTGTTACTCCTTATTTACAACAACGTGTGAAAACTTTTATTAATCCGAGCGGGGATGCACAAGGCTCTTCTTATCAAATTCAGCAATCACTCATCGCTCTCGGATCTGGCGGAATGTTTGGTAGAGGTTTCGGCCAAAGTGTACAGAAATTTAGTTATTTGCCAGAACCACAAGGCGACTCTATTTTCGCTGTTTTAGGTGAAGAATTAGGTTTTATCGGTTCAACATTAACGATATTTCTTTATATTCTTTTTATCTTACGCGGGTTTCGTATTGCTAGTCGTTCACCGGATTCTTTTAGTGGACTTTTGGTATATGGAATTGTTATACTTATTACAGCACAGTCTTTTATGCACATTGCTTCTGTTACTGGAGTCTTTCCGTTGACCGGAGTTCCGCTTGTTTTTATGAGTCAGGGAGGTACTTCACTTATGGTGTATCTTATGGCAATAGGTATTGTGCTTAATATATCGAGATTTCAGCGGATATGAATCCCGTTAGAAGCCGCGGTCGCAAAATTACATTTTTATATAATATAAATATGCAAAAAATAAATTATAAAATAATTTTAAGTAGTAACGGTCTGACCGCGACCTGCTTCTAACGGGATGAAAATAGTCTTTACAGGTGGTGGAACAGGGGGGCATTTTTATCCAATCATAGCTGTCGCCCAAAAAGTTAATCAAATAATAGATCATGAGCACATAATAGGAGCGCAACTCTATTATCTTTCTGATAGTCCTTATGATAAAGAATTGCTCGTAGAAAATGGGCTTTTGTATGAGGAGATAGGCGCTGGGAAAATGCGCACACATTTTTCTGTAAATAGTTTTTTCTTAAATTTTTTAGATATCTTTAAAATTTTTTTTGGTACGATAAATGCAATTTACAAATTGTTTTCAATTTATCCAGATGTTGTTTTTGGTAAAGGAGGCTATGCATCATTCCCGACGATTTTCGCTGCCAGAATTTTAGGTATCCCTGTGGTGATTCATGAATCAGATTCTGCTCCAGGGCGAGTAAATAAATGGGCTGGGCATTTTGCTAAAAAAGTAGCAGTGTCTTTCGCTGAAGCTGCTACCTATTTTCCGAAAAATACTGTCGCTTGGACAGGACAGCCAATAATAACTGAGATAGAACATAAGGCACCACAGAAAGAAGCACTCTCATACTTTAAATTAGAGTCTGAAGTACCTGTTATCGTTATACTTGGAGGTTCTCAAGGTGCAGAAATTATAAATAATATTGCCTTAGATGCATTACCAAGATTGATAAAAAATTATCAAATTATTCATCAGACTGGTGTTAATAATTTTAAAAATGTTTCTGGACAAGCAAGTGTTATATTGGCTGACAGTAAAAATAAATCAAGATATCTTCCTATTGCTTATTTAAATCCTCTCGTCATGAAGATGGCTGCTGGTGCGGCAAGCATTATTGTCTCTAGAGCAGGGTCAACTATTTTTCAAATAGCTTCTTGGGGAGTACCTTCAATTTTAATTCCTTTTACTAATTCTAACGCAGATCATTCTAGGAAAAATGCCTTTAGTTATGCACGAGCTGGAGCTTGTAGTGTCATCGAAGAAGCAAATATGACTGCTAATATTTTAAGCGGAGAGGTTGAAAGAATTTTAGGAGATAAGACAGGTTATAAACAAATGGAACAAAATGCGAAAGCTTTCAGCAACCCTGGTGCTGCAGATAAAATAGCTCGAGCTTTAGTAGATATCGCTTTGAGCCACGAGCCCCGTTAAAGGGACGAGAAATAGAATTCAAGGACGGTCCTTAAGAGAGTCTCCCCAAGGACCGTCCTTTATGTTATTATTTAATTATGTTGAATGATAAAGTTGTAACAAGATTTGCTCCGAGTCCGACCGGTTTTATCCATGTTGGAAATATTCGAACTGCATTATATGCATGGCTTTTTGCTAGAAAAAATAACGGTACTTTTATTTTACGTATTGAGGACACAGATAAAGAAAGAGAAGTAGAAGGCTCCATAGAACATATCCAAAAATCATTAAAATGGCTTAATTTGGATTGGGATGAAGGTCCAGGTGTTGGTGGGCCTCATGCACCATATATTCAATCCGAGAGATTAGATTTATATAAAAAATATGCAAATATTCTCATCGAAAAAGGTTTAGCATATTCTGATCCATATACAGAAGAAGAGATCGAAGCTTTTCGTAAGAAATCAGAAGAAGAAAAAAAGCCTTTTCTTTTTCGTGAACATAGACCTGAAAACCCTTCAGCGTGGACTGGATCTACTCCACTACGTTTTAAGGTTAAAGAATTAAAACGTACAGTATGGAATGATGTGGTTTGGGGAGAGCTTTCTGCTGGGCCAGAAGCACTTGATGATTTTATTTTAATAAAAAGTGATGGTTATCCGACATATAACTTTGCACATATCGTCGATGATATAGAAATGAAAGTGACTCATGTTGTGCGAGGGCAAGAATTTATCTCTTCAACACCGAAATTTCTGTCTTTATATGAGGCATTTGATATTATGCCTCCACTTTTTGTAACGACTCCACCGATAATGGGTGCTAATGGAAATAAAAAGCTCAGCAAGCGTGACGGGGCAAAAGATATTTTAGAATATGAAGCTGAAGGATATCTACCTGACGCAATGATAAATTACTTAGCTTTTCTTGGCTTTAATCCTGGAGGAGAAAAAGAAGTTTATACAAGGGAAGAATTAATCAACGCTTTTGATTTAACAAAAATTCAACATTCTGGTGCGCAGTGGAGTGATGACAAATTAAATTGGATGAATAAAGAGCACATAAAATTACTTCCACTAGCTGAAGCTCAGAAATATATTTTAGAATATTTACCAGAAGATATGCGATACGATAAAATCACACCTAAAATTATTCCAATGATAATAGAGAGGATTTCTAAGTGGGGAGATATAAAAGAAATGATTACCAAGGGAGAGTTGGATTTCTTCTTTAAACAACCACAATATCCTAAAGAGAAACTAATTTTTAAAAATACTTCACCTGAAAAAATATCTGATAATTTAAAACAAGCAGAAAAAGCATTAGGAGAATTAAATGAAAATGATTTTACGACAGAAAATATCAAATCTATATTAATGAAAATAGCTGATGGTCTAGAGAGTAGGGGAGAGCTGCTCCATCCAGTACGTTTTGCCCTATCAGGGATGGATAAATCCCCTGATCCTTTTACAATAGCTTCCATCATAGGTAAAAATGAAACATTATCTAGATTACAAAAAGCAATTGAATAAATTTTCTTTTAAATTTTTGCTTATACTTTTTTTTATTTTTTCTTTAGGATTTTTTTTATTTTCTAATGTTTTTTCTGTTTATGCGCAGACTGCACTCGATATCCAAAACAAGATAAATCAAAAAGATGCCGATATTCAGAGCTTGGAAAAAGAAATAGCAGCATTTCAAATACAGTTAGATAGTTTGGGACAGCAAAAGAATTCTTTAAGCAAAACCTTAAAAGAACTAGATTTAACTAAGAAAAAGTTGAGTGCGGATATTTCTGTTACTCAGAAAAAAATTGATAAAACTACATTAAAAATTGAGAATTTAGGAAAAGATATAAATACCAAAGAGCGTCATATTGCCAATAATATTAATTCAATAAATCTTGGTTTAAAAGAAATTAACGAATTTGAATCTGGGAGTATAGTAGAAAATTTACTTTCATATAATAATTTTTCTTCTGTCTGGAATGACGTAGACAGTATTATTAGTATACGAGAAAAAACTAGAGATAGAATAAAAGAATTAAAACAGATCAAAGGAGAACTCGAAGATACGAGGAAAGAAGCGATAAATGCAAAAAATGAATTACTAGTGCTGAAATCAGAATTAGCAGATCAGAAAAAAATTGTGGAGCAGAACGCTCTAGAGAAAAAGAAGCTTTTAACACAAACAAAAAATAGTGAATCTAATTATCAGAAAATCTTAAAAGCTAGATTGGTGCAAAAAGATGCACTTGAGAAGGAGCTTCGTGATTATGAATCTCAATTAAAATACATCCTAGACCCATCAAAGCTTCCAGATGCAGGGATATTTTCTTGGCCACTTGATAATATATTAGTTACTCAATTTTTTGGAAAAACAGAAGCAGGGAAGCGCCTATATGCAAACGGTACACATAGCGGAGTCGATTTTAGAGCTTCTGTGGGCACTCCAGTGAAAGCTATGGCAAAAGGTGTGGTGACGGGAACTGGAGATATCGATTTACAGTGTCCAGGTGCTTCATTTGGACGTTATGTATTCATTACATACGACAACGGTTTATCGAGTGTTTATGGACATCTTTCTTTGATTAAAGTAAGTGCCGGTGAAAAGGTTGAAAGAGGGCAAATGGTCGCTTATAGTGGCAATACAGGTCATTCTACGGCTCCACATCTGCATGTTTCAGTATATGCCCCTAATGCCGCTGAGATAAAAAGCATACCTAGTAATACATGCCAGGGAAGGGTTTTAACCCAACCCGTGTCACCAATAAATGCTTATCTCGATCCATTATATTTCTTGCCAGCTTCGTATGCAGTAAAAAGGTGATTATTCAAAATTACCATTCTGTGGTATAATAAAATTATGAAAAATAATCAAAGTGGATTTATTCAAATAATAATTTTTATCATTGTTGCTTTGCTCATAATGAAATTTTTGGGGATAACTGTTTCAGGAGTTTTAAATTGGTTTATGTCATTTTTTAGAGGTGTCTTGAGATAATATATGAAAAATTTTAATACACAACGTGGTCTAAGCATACTAGGAGTCATTCTCATGGGTGTGCTGATCATCTTGGTGCTCAGCTACTTTAAAGTAAGTATCAGATCTGTTGTAGAAAGCCCCACGGGCCAAGAAAATATCAACTACGTAGGAGGAGGTACAAAGAGCTTATGGACTACATATTTAGCAGAGCCAGCATCTTATTTATGGAATGATGTCTGGGTAAATATTTTTTGGAAAAGTTTTATTTCTAACATGGAGCGTATTAGAGATGGGAAGCCCACAGACTTCGATAATGCAGCTAATAACTTAAAAGTTCAGCAGTAGTGACCTAAAGCAGATTGTGCGTACGTTAAAATGTCGCACAATCTACGCTATGTTTGCGGTACCTATATTATAGATATATAGTACCGCAAACATATATTGTGCGACACGCCTATATATTAATTACATGAGCTAGAAAGCGTATATCCGGCCTGCTGTGCTTCTTCCCCTGTCGAAAAGTAGACTCTATTTTCTTGTTTGATAGTTTTACCGGCAGAGCAACTAGTCGTGTAGTACTTACTACCCCGACTTGAAGCAAAGAAAGTTTTGCCAAAATTATTTGTTGATGGATTTTGAGTGTCTATAACGGCTGAAACTACGTTTGCCCCCTGATTAGCATTTTGGTCTGGATATTCGATTTTTAGACCCTCAGAGCTACTTTCCCTGGATAGTCTACCTAGCTCAAATGACCCCAAGCCCACTAAAATTACAATTATAACTATTAAAATATCCTTCCCTTTTTCACTTTCGATAAATGACTTGATTTTTTCCATAAAATTATATATACTCACTCTACATCGATTTATAGATGAATTTTAACATTAATTAATATAAAACCAAATGGCACATAGAAAAGCTGGCGGAACCGCGAAAAACTTAAGAGACTCTAATCCACAATACCTTGGTATAAAGCTTACTGACGGTCAAAAGGCCCAATCTGGCTCTATTATCGTTCGTCAGCGTGGTACAGCTATCATGGCTGGTACAAACGTATCTGTAGGTAAAGATCATACCCTATTCGCTCTCAAAGACGGCATAGTTAAATTTGGTTCTAAACGCAAAACTTCTTTTAACGGCAAAACTGTAGTTAAAAAAATAGTGAGTGTAGTAATTTAAACAATAAGCACTATTAAATTAAAAAATCCCCGCTCGGGGATTTTTTAATAGTGACATAATATTTCTATTATTTTCCTAAACATTCTTTATATTTGGAGTAACTTTCACTTATAACCAAACAAACTTTTATTTTATTTATATCTGTATAATTTTGATTATTTTCTTTTTGATTAGAGTTATTTTCAACGTGAAAGAATATAGTGTCAACTACAATTCCAATAAAAGTTAAACTAATAACAATAACCACAGCAGTCATTATCCAATTTGTTAATTTTAATTTTTTGTCAGTATAAGAATTTGAGTTTTTTACTGCTTCAGATATAACACGACTTTCTTCAGGACTTAGTATTGTTTGCTGATTATTTTTCATATCTTTATTGGTAGATACCAATTATATCTAATCTCTCGCCCACTCTTCTAACCTGGAAATATTTATCAGTAAATAAAGTAAAATCTATTCCTGCAAAAGACACACCTCTGTTAAAACGTACACCTGGACCAAACAAAACACCACTAACACTAATAGGTTGTCTTGGTTCAATAGAACCATCAGGATAAGTTATAAATATATCGTTAAAACTTAATCTTTCCATTATTTTTATGTTGATTTTATAATTTCAGCCACATGAACCATATTACCGTTTACGGGTTGATTACTAAAAGTTGCTCCGGATTTATATTTTAATAATTCTTCAACCAAATGTTCATCTTTTGAGAAAATGCTTATCTTTGCTATTTCATTTACTTCTTCTGGTGAAAAATCTGTCAAAATATAATTTCTTATCATGTTAAACACTTCATCCCTGTTTTGAATAGTTGCCCATGTAGCAGAAAATACGATCGTCCATTTATCGATTAAATCGTCCATCTTTAATAAGGCAAGCAAATCAACTTTCCCCTTTTCTTTTTCTATTTTCTCTAAAATTTTCTTTAGTTTCTCTACCATCTTTTTTCTTCTTCTATTGCTTTTATAATACCATTTTTTAAAAAAGTATGCATGTTTTTTACTTTTTCTTCTGTAAATTGTTTTGCATAAATATCGTATCTCAGATCAGTCCATTTTCCTTGATATTCTTGTGTAAAACCTGACCACTGACTTGAATATTTTCCAGTAAGAGTAAAAATATCTGATAACCCAGAAACAACTAGTAATTGATCAAAATTATGCGTTCTAAAATATGCTGCTACCTCTTGTTTTACACCATTTCCGAATTCTGGATATTTGGATAAATGTAACGTTTTACAAGAGGCTGCTTTTAAGACACACTCAAGAACGAAACCCATTATATAAGCTGCCATTAACCACTCGCCTGCTTCTATGAGAAATTCTGCCGTAGTTAGTCTTTCAGATGCTAATTTTTTAAACTCATTTTGAGTAGCCATTGTAAAAATACGATCTTTTAAATTTTCTCTACGACTAGTTTAAAGAAAGATTTCTTTCCTTTTATCTCAATTGGGATCTCATACTCCCCTATTTCTTTTATTGGTTTTTCTAAGACGATGAACTCTACACTGATGTCAGCATGATGTTGGCTTTTCATTTCTTCTACGAGTTCTTTGCTGTGAATACCTGAAAATAAATGTCCTTTTTCATCTGCTTTTGCAGATATTTTTAGGACTTTTTCTTTTATTTCTTCTAAATTTTTCATCAAGAGGTCATCTTGTATTTGTCTTTCTACGACGAGCTCCTTTTTGTGTTTTTCTAATAACTCTACAGCTTTAGGTGTAGCGAGTTCGGCAAGTTTCCTCGGAACTAAAAAGTTCATCGCGTAGCCGTCGTTTACTTCTTTGATGTCATATCTTTTGCCTACCTTGGGTACATCTTGTAAAAAAATAACTTTCATATGAATTAGTATTTAGGTGCTAATAATAATTCTACTGCTTTATCGAGCTGAGGATCTTTCTTTGCTTCGAAATCTTTTTGAGTATTTTCAACTACATAGTCTGGGGTCAAACCTTTTTCTGAAATAGAAGTTCCGTTTGGTGTGAGCCATTTTGCTACAGTAATTTTCAAGATAGTATCTCCTGTAATCTTTACGACTTCTTGTACAGAGCCTTTACCGAAGCTTTGTGAGCCTACTAGTTTTGCACGTCCGTTGTCTTGCATTGCACCAGCGAGAATTTCAGAAGCAGATGCAGAACCGCCATCTATCAAGATTACAAATTTTAATTTATTAGTAAAGATGTCATAACCCTTACTTCTGAACACTTCAGCTGTTTTGTTGTTGCCGTAGTCTTCAGTTACTATCGTTTTGCCTTCTTTTAAGAACCAGCTAGATATGTCTACGGCTGCGTCCAAATATCCTCCAGGGTTCCCTCGTAAGTCAAGCAAGAGCTTGTCTTTTCCTGAGTCTACGAACTCTTTCATTGCATTACGGAAAAGATTTGCAGAGTTGGCAGAGAAGCTATAAAGTTTAATTACAAAAATTCCATCTTTTCTAACTTCAGTATCTAGTGTAGGTATATCGATCGTATCTCTTACTATTGTGATATCTTTTGGCTGATGTAATCCTTCACGGAAAATAGTGAGAGTAACCGGTGTACCCTTTGGCCCACGGATCAACTTGATGGCTTCTTCGATACTCAGACCAGTCGTGATTTTTTTATCAATCTTAAGAATTTTGTCACCGGACTTTATATCTGCTCTATAGGCTGGAGTATTTTTAAGCGGAGCGATGACCGTGAGGACTTTATCTTTCATTCCAACTTCCATACCGATACCATCGAAATTCCCTGCTATTTCATCTTCGAAAGACTTTGCCTCGTCTGGGGCAAAAAATACGCTATATGGGTCATTTAAAGAGCCTGCAAGGCCTGAAATTGCCCCATAAACTCTATTCTGATCAGTTATTTTATTAGCAGATGGGTACTTTTCATTTATCGTATTCCAAACTTTCCAAAATGGAGCGAAGTCAGCACCAGTGGCGACCTGAGGTTCCTTTCCAGATATACCGGTGATCTTGTCTATCTCGGGGCGATTGTGGTCTCCGATATAAATACCAAAAAGAAAAAATACAGCTACAAAAAAAATAGTAGCAGTAATTGATGTACGTTTTGTTGTAAAAAATTCTTTCATGCAGTATTTATTTTAAGTTATATTTCTGTCTCGTTAAAATTACTGTTTTCTCTAAAATTATCAAAAGGTTCACTGGGAGCTTCTAGTTCTTTGTAGTCTTTGTACAAGAGATAACTAAAAAATATAAGAACGAGTCCAGAGACAGTGAACAAGATGTCTTTCCAAGAATAAGAAAATCCCAAGTAAGGCAAAATCGCCATACAAACACCTAAAATTAAAAGTATACGTGCTTTTCGCATAAATACATTATATTTCATCAATACCTGAAATGCAAATACTAAATTATTTCGATTATTTGAAGTATTCTGGAGTATTTATAGACATCCAATCGAAGAGTCCACGTGCTATAGATGAAGCTCCGACACTGTTTGTATTTGGTCCAGCTTCCATCATTATTGCAAATGCGTATTTAGGATTTTCGTATGGGAAAAAGCCAATGACCCAAGAGTTCACTTTGTTTTTTGCGACACCGAGCTGAGCAGTACCAGTCTTCGCCGCGACTTGTACATAAGGTACATTTAATGATGCTGCAGTTCCCGTAGTGACAGCGAGCCTCATACCTTGATGCACAATATCAAAATAATCTTTTTTCAAATCTAAAACAGTAAATTGATTTTCTTTTGCAGTATCACCCAATACTAAATGCGGAGTTAATAATTTTCCATTGTTTGCGATAGATCCGACAGCGCGAATCATTTCCATCGGAGTCACCTGAAAGCCGTATTGTCCGATGGCAGTATGGTAAGTGTCTCCAATACGCCAAGGATCACCCTTGAAGTTTTTCATTTTCCATTCTGGGCTAGGTATTGTTCCAAGTTTTTCATCTGGCAAGTCGACTCCAGTTTTTTCTCCAAAGCCGAAAAGTTTTGCATACTTTTCGATATTTGCTATGCCGAGTCCTTTTTGTCCTTGGTAACCTCCCCCAACTTCATAAAAATATACATCTGAAGATACCGCTATCGCCTCCATCATATTCGTCCAGCCATTTACTCGCCAGTCTTTAAAAACAGTTTTTTGGTCTGGGAAATAGGGGTTTGGTATAGATATAGAACCCGTAGAAAGGATTTTCTTATATGGATCGATTACACCTTCTGTGAGGGCTCCCATCGAGAAGAATGGTTTGACGATTGAGCCAGGAGTATAGAGTCCAGAGATATCTCTATCTAAGAAAACTTTCCTTTTGTCGGTCAGATAGCTTTTTATTTGTGGTGCATCTTTTCCAAATGAAAGAACTTCCGAATTATATTCAGGGAAACTCGTAGAAGTCAAAAGTTCTCCATTATTTATGTCCATGATTATACCTGATCCACCGGTGAATGTTTTATTTTCTGAAAGATTTTTAATTAAAGAAAATAATTCTTTTTGTATTCTCGAATCTATTGTTGTCACTAGGTCAGCACCTTGCTTCGGTGTATTTACAATATTTTCTGAATAGATTTTTCCTCGGGCGTCTGTCTCTATTATTTTCGCTCCATTTTCTCCTTTGAGAATATCGTTGTATTGTTTTTCCAAGCCATCTTTACCGATAAATTCCCCTTGCCAATAGTTTCCAGAGCTGTCTACTGTAGGATAGCTCACGTAGCCTAAAAGATGAGAAAATCCTGGTGATATATAGCTACGAGTAGGGATAGAGGTCAGCTCGCCGTCCATGCTTTCTTCGGTTTTCTTGTTCCAGGTTAATTCTACTTTATTGCGATCATAGATGATGCCTCGGTCTGTAAAAAGAACAGCTTTCTCTAAGACATTGTTCTGGCTCCTCTCAAAATAAGCATTACCTTTATGTATTTGTAGATATACAAGGCGAGTAGCAAAAATTCCCGTAAAAGCTAAAAATAAAATGCCGAGTAAAAAGATAGTTTTTTTAGGGATTGGTTTCTCTATTCGGCCTTCGAATTGTTGTCGGTCGAAGTTTTGTAAATTTTTTGAATCAAGAAAAATCTCATCGGGTTCGACGAAAGAATTTTTTTGTTTCAAATTATTTTTCTTTAATATTCTTCGTATCATTTTAATTTAGCAAAATTACGAATAGTATTTTACTTTCTTTTTTGTTATTTCTATCACGATTAATAATATTATAGATAAAACAAAAGAAGAAAAAATTATCGTAAAGTTTTTCGTATCTTTTATCCCATAAAGTAGATCTGATAAAAGTAATAATAAAATTGCTTCCCAGAATATTGGGAAATATGCCATTGCTAAAATAGCTAATATTATAGATAGCCAAATAGGCATGAATAATATTGAGAATAATAGGACAAGAGATGCAAAAATTCGAAGTATCATTCCTTCATATTACACGTTTTGACTCAAAATACAAAATATTTTTTAGTTAAAAATTAAACGTTTAAGTGCGCGTAGAATATAAAAAAGAATAACAAGAATAGATCCATAAAAGATAAATGGGTTGTTAACGACAAATGACAAGAAGGTGAAAAAGAAAAGCTCTATATATTTAAATGGTTTTAGAAAACTATTTGATTGAGTGTTTGTGTTGGGTGCACTTTTTGATTTAGAAGTGTCAGTTTTTACGGCATCCAAAGCTTTTATCTGACTTTGAACTTCAGCTTTTTTATTATCCGAACTAGTCCCTACGTCGGTACGGAATTGTTCGACAGCATTTGTGGTAGAGACTATGGGGTCAGATATAAACTTCGGTGTATTCTCCCCTACTATCTTTTGAATAGTTTTTGTTGATTCAGTGCTGGCTGTACTGATGGTGTCTAAGATAGAGTTAGCGTTTTTACTCGTATCAGTTGTATTTGTAGTGATTTTTTTTGTTACAGTACGCACACTTTTACTCGTTTCATTTTCTGCTAAGAATACTTCTTCATATTTACCAGCAGATATTAAAAATTTAGCATTTTCAATCTTGCCGAAGATATTGTGTGTTCCGACATTGGCTGTCCAGTCTACAGATATGTCCTTGATCCCTTTTGCAGGAGCGACGAAATCTTTCTTAGCTAAAAATACATCATTATCAAAAAATACTACTGTACCCGAGAGTTCTCTGTTGTCTGGATTGAAAACGAGAGCATATATTTTTATCTTGTCCCCTTCTTCGAAAGGATCTTTTGAATACCAAATATTTCCTGGTACAAAGCCGACATTAGAATTTTGTGCATGAATATTATTTACTGGCAAGAGAGAAAAAAATAATAACAATATTACTACAATATTTTTCTTTAAATTATTTTCCCATGTCATATTTCTCGAGGTAAGAAGTTAGCTGTCTACTTACTTTTATAAAAGTAGCTCTTTGAGGGAATTCTTTTAATTGCCTTGCTCCTATGTAGGTGGCTGTGCTTCGGAGTGAACCCAGCATGTCCTGAATGAAAACGTGTATGTCTCCTTTGTGTGGTATGAGGGTATATCTGCCTTCGCTTGCTCTGTGGGCATCCTTTTTGCCATAGAAATCTTGCATTGCTTTATTTGAAGAAGAGCCGAAATATTCTTTAAATTTTTGACCATTTTTAACTATAGTTTTACCTCCACTTTGTTCAAAGCCAGAAAACATTGATCCAAATAAATTAAAATCTGCGCCTCCACAGAAAGCCTTAGCAATGTCTGAAGGATATTGTTGTCCTCCATCGGCGATGATTCTGCCGACACTCATACCATTTGCTATTCCGTGTGCAGAGTCCGCACATTCTATGACAGCAGAAAGCTGAGGGTATCCTACACCAGTCATTTTCCTCGTGGTACATGCTGAGCCTGGGCCGATACCAATCTTTACAATATCTGCTCCAGCTAAAATAATTTCTTCAGTAATTTCATTAGTTGCCACATTTCCTGCGATGATGATATGTTTCGGACACATCTTCCTGACATCTCTTATCGTTTCAAGGAAATTTTGCAAATATCCGTTTGGCACATCAAGGCAAATAAAAGAAAACTTTTCGAGTAAGCCTTTTTCTTTCATTAATTTTAATTGTTTGATATCTTGTTCGCGTATTCCTGAGGTGTATGCAATAAAGTCTGGGTCATCAAAAGTTTTAAAAAATTTCTCGTAATCTTTAATAGAATAATATTTATGAAAAGTCGTAATCATTTTATACTTGGAAAGTATTTTAGCCATTTCAAAGGTTCCGCACGTGGCCATGTTCGCAGTCATTATGGGAATGCCAGTCCACTTTTTAGGAGAGTGGTAAAAAGAAAAAGTCCTCTCGAGGATGACATCTTTCCTAGATTTTAGGGTGCTTCTTTTAGGCCGAAGCAATACGTCTTGATAATCTAATTTTACATCATCTATTATTCTCATATTTAAAGTATACACTATTTTTGTTATACTGTGATAGTGAAAAATATCGTAACAATTGGCGGGGGTACGGGTAGTTATACTGTCCTCTCAGGACTCAAACATATCCCAGATGTTTCTTTGTCTGCGCTTGTTTCTATGGCTGATGATGGCGGATCTACGGGGGTACTGAGGGATGAGCTCGGTGTATTGCCGCCTGGAGACGTTCGGCAATGTTTGGTGGCACTTTCTGAACATACCGATATAGTACGAAAGCTTATGAATTATAGGTTTAATGAAGGAACTCTTAAAGGACACAATTTTGGAAATATTTTCCTTGCAGCTCTGGAGAAAGTAACTGGAAATTTTATTGAAGGTGTCGAAGTGGCATCAGGAATTCTGAAAGTAAATGGTGTCGTGATACCCATAACGAGCAATAAGGCAGAATTATCTATATTGCTTTCCAATGGAAAATTAATTGAAGGAGAAAATGAAATCAATCATTCAAATTTACAAGATGTCGGCATTGATAAGATTTTTTATAAAGACAATGTAGAATTAAACGAACACGCGAAAGAGGCTCTGTTAAAAGCTGATTATGTTATTCTCGGCCCCGGGAATTATTATTGTTCCCTTGTTCCAAATTTGATTGTGAATGGTTTTAAAGAAGCTATTATAGAAAGTAAAGCGAAAATTATTCTGCCTATTAACCTCACAAATAAATTAGGACATACTACAAACTTCAAAGTAAGTAACTATGTGAACGATGTAGAGAAATATCTCGGTAAATTAGTCGATGTTATTTTAGTTAATAATGAAGAGCCATCAGCCGAACAAGTAGAACGATATAAACTTTTAGAAGGTGATGGTGTGCTCATCGAAGATGACTTCAAGGACGACAGAGTCGTCAGAGCTCCCCTGCTCTCGCATGTATTTTTCGAAAGAGCAGCTGCTGATGTTATACCCAGCACTAAAGGATTCATCCGTCACGATTCTGAAAAATTAGCTAACCGTATAAAAGAAATAATAAATAAATGAAGTATGTTGAGGAATTTAGTTCGTAATTTTATACTATTTGTGACACGCGTAGTGCGTTGATGATGACTATTAGGTCTATCACCTCTTGGATCAAGGCTCCTGCAAGTGGTGAGATGATCCCTACGCTTCCTAATATCATTGCGCCTACGCTTAATCCAATACCGATAAAGATACCTTGCTTGGCTACATTGATGGTCTTTTGAGCTATGTGGTAAACATCATGGATACGATTGATGCCTTCGCCTAATATCACCATGTCGGCGCTCTCGCTCGAAGCTGTCTTCCCTTTTGAGCCTAAAGCAATGCCTACTTCTGCTTGAGCTAGTGCCGGAGCATCGTTGATACCATCACCCACCATGACACAAGGCCTGTCAGTAGCTGGTATTTCTTTAATTATTCGCAATTTGTCTTCTGGTAAACACTCTGAATGAACTTCTTTTATATTTAACGCTATCCCTATTCTATCTGCGACACTTTGCTTGTCGCCAGAGAGTAAAATAATTCTCTGAATGCCATCCTTGCGTAATTCATCGAAAAGTTCATGTGAATCACTACGAAGTTTGTCATCGAGAACAATATAACCCATCACACTTTTTTCATGTGCCAAGAAGACTACAGACTTCCCTTCATTTTTAAATTCTTCTAAAGTTTTTTCAATGTCTCCTGGAAGATCCGCGATAAATTTCTTAACATAAGACAATTTTCCAAAGATATATTTTACACCATCCACATTTCCTTCCACTCCACCACCGAATTCTTCTTTAAAATCTGTAGGAAATGAAAGTTTTAATTTTCTTTTTTCTGCTTCATTTACCATGGCTTCTGCGAGTACATGAGCGGAGAGCTGGTCGAGTGATCCAGCGATACGTACGAGCTTGTCTTCATCTCCTTCATAAGAGAAAACTCTATCTATCTGTGGTGTGCCTATTGTTACTGTCCCTGTTTTATCAAAAACGAAGCTTCGCGCTTCGGCGAGCTTTTCTAATGCTCCACCATTCTTCACAATTATTCCATGTTTTGTTATCTTGCTCATGCCTGAAATTATTGCGATAGGAGTAGCTAATATGAGTGGGCATGGTGTGGCTACCACGAGTACTGCGAGCATCCGAACGATGTCATGTGTCAGAAACCATGTACCTCCGGCAAATATGAATGTAGTAATAGTAAAATAAACACTGTATCGATCAGCGAGTCTTATCATTGGTGCACGACTTTGTTCTGCTTCTTGTACTAGTTTTACTATGTGTGCATAAGAGCTTTCACTTGCGAGCTTCGTCACTAGGAGCGTCATTGTACTGTTTTGATTTACTGTTCCAGAGTATACGAATGATCCTTCACTTTTTTGTCCGGGGTTGCTCTCTCCAGACAGAGTTGATTCATCAACATAAGTATTTCCTTCTTCGACTATTCCATCGATAGGTATCACTTCTCCAGGTTTGACCATGACTTTTTGTCCTATTTGTACTTCTTCTATTGGGACATCTGTAATAGTTTTTCCATCAGTTAAATGAGCTTTGTTGGGTGCTCTCGAAAGTAATAGAGATAAGTCTCGACGTGCTCGGAAGAATGCATAGCTCTCGAGTGCTTCTCCACCTGAGAGCATTAAAAGGATTATCAATCCGGCTAAATATTGACCGAAAAAGAATGTAGCAAATAATGCGACGCTCGCGATCAGGTCGACTCCTAGATTTTTTTTAATTATTTCTTTAATTAAGTTAAACCATATTTGTATTGAGCCGAAGAAAAGTACCCATTTTAATATTTCTTTCCCTAATTCATCTTTTCCATCTAAATATAAAAAAATATATAAAAGTATAGACAAAATACTCACGAAAGTTATCACAAGGGTAAGTATTTTTTCTTTTAAAACTGATTTTATAAAATTGTTAAAATTCATATTTTTATTTTACCATATTGGACAGTACAGGCTCGGTATCAACAGGTAAAATATTGAATCGAAGGTGGCCGATAGTTTGGCCCAATTGTGTTTTGATATTTACTCGCCATTTCCCAGGAGATAAATCTAAACGCATTGAATATGTTCGGAAGCCCCCATCTCGTCCACCGACGACAGGTAGACTGATCGTTCTTTCTGTCAGCCATTTACTTTGTGTCTCATCATAATGTTGCCATTCATGAAGAATTGTAAGGTTAAGGTTTTTAGGAGAGAAAATAGCACTAAAAGCATACACAGGCTCTCCATAAACTTGCCTAAAGTCTGGATATAGATTGAAATATCCTCTCCAGCCATAGTTTTCATAGGTTACGTCATAGTTCCCTTCTACATTTTTTTGTAGTGAGTGATACATGCCAGCATCTTTAAGAGAAAGAGGAATAGGTGGAATTAAATTTGTAAAATACAAAAAGTTAACTAATATAAAAATACCTAAAATCAAAAATACAATTAATTTTTTACTTTCAGTAAATTTATCTTTTATAAAATGGAATAAAATTAAAAGAAATAGTGTAATAAAAATTAAGCTAATGAGTCCGGAAAGTAGAAATATTCCATCTCCAATTTTATGCAAGACTACAGGTATCAAGAAAATTGCAAATGAATAAACAGACAAGAAGAATAAACTTATTTGGAAACTTAGTCTGATGTAATGCCTCTTGAAGGATTCATTGGCAATAAAGGTGATGGCAAGCAAGGCAATGAATGGCCATGTCACCCAGATATCAGAACTTCTGAAATAAAATACTAAATAAGTAGAGAGAATTCCTCCAAAGAAAAATTGCAGTATGTTTACATACCAAAAATGTGCCTTTCCTGGGTCTTTCTCGCCACCTTCTTCATTTTCCCTCACGTGTATAAGTATGATAAAAATAGCAATGATTATAAGGTGGCCTAAAATCCAAACATTTTCCCATAAAGTATCTACACGTTTTAAAGTAAAAATATCAAAAAGGAATCCGAAGACAAGGGATAAAGATGAAATCGGACGTTCGAAACGTCCGTAAAAATTAGCAATAGGTTTCCAGAAAAACATAATTTAACTATAACATTTTTCGTCGCTTCTATTAGTTCGTTACTACTACTGTACCCGTCATTGACGGATGGATACTGCAACGATAAGAATAAGTGCCGGCTTTAGTAAAATTGAAACTATAGGTTTGATTTTGCCCTAAGGGTGAGCTTTTAAGGTCTCCACCCGTTACAGTATGAGACATCGTATCTTTATTGGTCCAGACTATTTCTTCCCCTTTCTTCACAGTTATTGTGGGTGGAACGAATGCAAAGTTAGAGATACTGACATTATTAGTAACTTTATTTACAACGGGAGCTAGATTTGATTCTGGAGTGGTGGACTTAACTGTTGGAGTAGTGGTAACTGTACCTTTCAATGCATAATATCCACCTCCGACGATAATCAAGATTACTATCAAACCGATAAATATATTTTTATTCATAAATTTTATTATAAGTTATTTGTAATAATTTAATTATGTGCCAATAAAAAAGAAATGCAAATTTGGTACAAATTTATTTAATTAAACGAACATGAATAGTCACAGTTCCAGATTGATTGGGCTTATTAGAGTCACTTACGATTTCATCAAATATTGCTTCAATATGTTTATCTTCACCCGCGATAATAACCTTTTCACGCGGTTTGGGTACTCTATCATAAAATTTAACACCAGATATATCTAATTCGCCATTTATTTTTAGTATATCTAGCTGACGATTGCTTACTAATATATTTTGAGCACGGCTCAACCTTTCGTCTTTTATTCTTCTGTGCATTTCTTCAGCTAATTCTTTTCTCGCTTCAAGCATTTCATTCTTTTGTTTTTTATCAAAATTTCTATCAGGGGCAAATTCACTATCGGGGTCTGGTTTTTTATGATTTGGTTTTTTAGGTGGAAAGCTTCTCTCGATGCTCATAGTTTTATGGTGTATTAAAGCTACTTAAGTAAAAGATATAAAATAAAGAAAAGAGCCACGAAACAAGCGAAGAAGCCTACGGTTTTACCGAAGAAGGCTACAGCTTCTTGTTTATGATTTTCGAAATAGAGATTTAATGGCTCATATAAAAACAAATATCCCATTACGAGGACAGACAATACGAGGAGCCCTAGCATCCCCATGGGTATCATTATAGTTTTCCCGGGTATATAGGAGCTTGTCGCGTTTACACCAAGAACGAGGATGGCTATATATAAGGCAGCTGCTAATGCATGTATAAATGGTTTTTTCATTGTTTTATTATAGCAGATTATTTAATTGATAAATACATCTTTCTTTTGTCATCCCTGAGCCTTTCTATGGAATACCTTAGTGTAGTTCTTGGCATATTTGTGATGTTTTCGTTTAAAAATTTTTCTAGAGTCGGCTCGGACTTTTTACCTACTTCACGCAACATCCATCCGACTGCTTTGTGGATGAGGTCGTGTTTATCAGGCAAAAGTATCCTCGCTAATTTTAGCGTATCTTTAAAATCATTGTTCCTGATAAAAGCAAAAGTAGAAATAATAGCAATTCTCCTGTCCCAGAGTGTCTTAGACTTTACAAGTTTATAAAGCACTGATCTATCTTGCTTAAGTAAATAATCACCCAAGATGTAAGGTGCTGAAGTATCCACCAAGTCCCAATTATTTATATTCTTTTTATTTTTTAAATAAAATTTTACTATTTCTCCTTTTTCCTTTTCTTTTGCATTTTCGTATTTAAAAACAAGAATCTCTAAAGCGACAAATCGATGTTCGTGCATGCCACTTACGAGAAGCTTCCTCACATCATTCAAATTAAGGTTTATATATTTCTTGGCTACCACCCTCTGTGCTGAAACAGTAATCCCTAAAAATTTATCCCCCTCTGCATATTCGCCTTTACCGGTTTTGAAAAATCTTTGGAGAATTTTTGCTTTGAGCGGGTTTGCAAGTAATTTTAATTCTTTTATAACGTCAACTGAGTTCATAATTTTTAATTAAATTCAAACAGAACATCTCGAAAGTTTTCAATCCTGTTATTTTTATCAAGTTTAATTCCCTCTTTTTTGTATAAAACTAGCCTTGTCTTTGCATATTTATCATTTAGCCACACCTTCCCATCTGCATATACTATACGATGAAATGGTATGTTCTTTTGCCCCGCCTCATAAGCTTTACCCAAGATGGCAGTGATGCTCTGCGAAGCCATAGGCCCTGCACCCGCTGCGCGAGCTATCCTGCCATATGTAGTGATTCTTCCTTTAGGAATCTCCAATGCTATTTCCACCACTCGTTCACTAAAAGTTTTCATAACTATACTAAAATTTTAGCCCTTGCTTTTTTCCAATCCTCTTTTAGTAAACCGTATATATTTTGATCATGGAACTTACCGTTTGCCTTGCACCTCTTAATTTTTCTTTGTATTCCTTCTAGTTTATACCCCATTTTCAATTGAGTGGCATTAGAAGCTTTGTTATTTGTCGCTACAGTAGAATTTAATCTTATAAATTTGAGTTTATTAAACGCATAATCATTTAAAGCTATTTTTGCTTCAGTTATATACCCTTTTCTCCAATATTTTTTATTAATCCAGGACCCCGTTGTACCGTTTTGAGAATAGGTATCAATTTTATAAATACCAATAGCACCGATAACTTTCTTCTCAGATTTTAACTCAATAAAAAATTCTAGCTCGTTTTTGATTTTTTGTTTCCAGCTTTTATTAATCTTTTTAATATATTCTTGTGCATCCTTTTTTGTATAAGGATAAGGTACAGTTGAAAGCATTTTTGAAACGTCATATTCACCGGCCCCCTCCATGAGGTCCTTCCAGTCATCTTTTCGGGGTTCTCTGATGATTAATCTCTTGGTTTCTAATTGCATAATTTTATTATATCAGATTAATTCTAATTTTTCAGACCTTTTTAATCCTTTGATCTTAGCCTCTTCTTTTAAAGCGGTGGATCTGGTTTTAAATTTTTTTGAGTAAACTAACTTTACTGGTCGGCGACCAGAAGTATATTTCGCGCCTAATTTACTACTATTATGTTCAATGACTCTACGTTTCAAATCTGTAGTAATTCCAGTGTATAAAGTCTTATCAGCGCACTTGAGAATATATACGTAATACATTATTTTATTATATAAAACTAACTCCTTCTTTGAGAAGCAATGCATGTTTAGTTTTGGTTCCGCCTTTTCCAGAATATCCACCGAGGGAACCATCGCTCCTGATAACTCTGTGACAAGGAATAGTTATAGGCATAGGATTAGCGCCGACAGCATTCGCCACCGCACGCACAGCCTTCGGCTTGCCGATCTTCTTCGCAAGTTCTTTGTATGTGAGAGTCTTCCCTTTTGGAATATCAAGCAATGCCTTCCAAACCTTTTTCTGGAATGCTGTACCCTTTAGTTTTTCAATATCAGTTGAACGCATTATTATTCAGGCTTGTTGTATTGAGATAGACCAAGGATGTTCCCTTCGGAATCCTTAAACCAAGCGAGGAAGCCCATAGATCCGTTTTCCCCTAGTGGAGTTTTGCCTTTTACGACAAAACCGCCATTTTCAACAATTTTACTCAAAGCTAAGTCCATATCTGGAACATCAACATAAAACATTGGATACGGCATACTAGGGTCACGCTTACTAGAACCCCCGTTTATAAAACCATATTCAGTTGGCTGCATTTTCGCATCTACCGGCCCAGTCTGCCAGCTTGTATAACTAAATTGCTCCCACTCAAATGGCTTCCAATCAAAAACGTTCTGATAAAATTTCTTCGCTCGCTCCTTGTCATCCCAAGGAAATTCAAAATGTGTAACTTTGTTCATCCCGTTATTATACTAATAATATAGATTTTTTCAAAGATTTATGTTATAAATTATAGGCTTTTAAAGCATTGGGAGATCGTCTAACGGTAGGACAGAGGCCTTTGAAGCCTTTAATCTAGGTTCGATTCCTAGTCTCCCAGCAAGATTAAGTTTTTAGTACTCAAATATAACTATTTATTAATTTTCCTTATAACATACTCAAACACTTTTTCTTGAACAAACTTTTTAAGTTCGGGACTTTGATCTAATTTTTGATAAAGATTGAAATGATTATCCAATACTCCAACAAGCTCATCTTGAAATAATTGATCAAATTTTAATTTTGCTGAATCTTTACTATTATTTCTAACTGATCCTTGAAGAATTTCACTTTTAATAAGACGCAGGCTTAAATCATTCAAAATAACTTTATCAGAATCAGTAAAGTTCGTTCCATACCTTTCGTTAATTTCTTTTATTATTTTCGAAAGAATGTCGGTTTCTTCTTCAGTTTGCCCTTTTGAACTACCTCCACCCCCCATTGGGTCAATTTCTCCATCCTTATTCTCAAGCAAAACATTTATTTCACCTTTCTTTTCAATTTTATATGTTTCCATATCAATTGCTTCGAGGACTTCATACGGCAATAAATTTTTTCTTCTTGGTAATTTTCTAATCAAAAATTTTAAGAATATATAGAGTTTCTCAAGTTGAGGGTCTTCAAAGGTAACAATTTGAGAAATGAATGCATACTTTTTTAAGTAATCAAAAGCAGTAGTTTTAAAACCTTCCATCTCTTCTTCTGTTAAATTTTCTTCCTTAATTCTTGAGACTACTCCATCAATGATAAAATTAAGCTTATCGGGAGTTGCTCCACCGAAATATTCTTCAGTAAATCCATTTATCTCAAAATCAGTGAAAAATTTAAAACCACGTACCTCACGCTCAAGGTCATGTAATATATTTGGGTTGGTAGCTTCTGAGAGTATTGTTGTTGTGTAATAAGGTTGAAAAGATTCTTTTATATCATCAGTTAAATTAACAAAATCAAGTACAAATGTATCATTTTTACCATATGTAGTTCTATTTAAACGTGATAGTGTCTGAACTGCATTTACCCCGCCCAGCTTTTTATCGACATACATTACCGAAAGCAATGGTTGATCAAAACCTGTTTGGAATTTTTCAGCAACAATCAAGAATTTATATTCATCCTTTTTGAACTCTTCCGCTGTTTTACTTTCTGAAATACCATTCATCTGACCCTCGGTGTATTCTAATTTTGTATCTACATCTTTCACAGTACTAGAAAATGCTACGAGAGCTTTGTGGTGATAACCTTTTTCTTTTAGATATTTGTCAAAGGCGATTTTATAACGAACTGCATGCAAGCGAGATTTAGTGACCACCATCGCTTTTGCCCTACCGCCTATAAGTGATACAATCTTTTCTTCAAAATGTTCAGCCATGATAGCAACCTTTTTATCAATTGCATGTTCATGTCTTTCTACATAGCCAATCAAAAGTCTCTGCGCCTTTTTCTTATCGAATTCTGGATCATCTTCTACTTTTTTCAAAAGTCCAAAATATGTCTCATAGGTCGTGTAATTTTTTAACACATCAAGAATAAACTTTTCTTCGATAGCTTGTTTCATTGAATACAATGAAAAAGGAACAAACTTACCAGTTAAAGGATCTTCATTTCCAAAAAGCTCAAGCGTTTTTTGTTTTGGGGTTGCAGTGAAAGCAAAGAAGCTTAAATTTGGCGATGCAACCTTTCTTGCCTTCATTCGCTCAACAATCTGATCTTCTATTGTTTTAAAAGCCTTCTCTTCTTTTTCTTCTTCCACTTGTGCTTCATCTAAAGTCAGCACTTGTCTCAAGTCAGCTGCTGATTCACCAGACTGTGATGAATGAGCCTCATCGATAATTACCGCAAATTTTTTACCCTCTGTTTGTTCTATCGTCTCTACAATTACAGGAAATTTTTGTAGAGTACTTGTAATAATCTTTACCCCAGATTTTAATGATTCACTAAGTTCCGCTGATGACTCAACGTGCTTAACTAGACCAGTTATTTGACTGAAGCTTTTAACCGTATCAGACAATTGCCTATCGAGCACGCGACGATCAGTAACTACAATAACTCCATCAAATACATTTTTATTAGAATTATCATGTAATTCAGCCAAACGATGCGCTATCCAAGCGATAGTATTACTTTTTCCAGACCCAGCACTATGCTGAATAAGATAATTTTTTCCTGAACCATTAACCTTTGCATCTACAACGACTTTCCTTACAGTATCAAGCTGATGATACCTAGGAAATATGATTTTCTCTTCCTTATATTTTTTTGTATTTTTATCTTCTCTTTCTTCAGTAACTTCTTGTATAAAATTACCAAGTAAATCAAAAACACTATCTTTAGATAAAATATCTTCCCATAAATAGTGAGTCTTGTATTTCCCTTCTGGCGCATCGGGATTACCAGACGAGCCTTTATTCCCTTTATTAAATGGTAAAAAGTACGTGGTAAGCCCTGTAAGGCGTGTAGCCATATAAGCTTGCTCAGTATCTACTGCAAAATGAGTTAAACACCTCTTAAATGACAATAATTTTTCCTTTTGATCACGATCTGTCCTGTATTGGGAAATAGCATTAATAACATTTTGCCCAGTAAATTGATTTTTAAGTTCCATAGTAAATACAGGCAAGCCATTCACAAAAATAACCATATCAATAGAATTTTCATTTTTCTCACTGTATTTAACTTGTCGCGTTACACTCAAAATATTTCCTACATAATCAGCTAATGTTTCAGGGTTTTTATCATTCTCCGGCCTCGAGTACGCCAAATGAATATTTACTCCACGATCTTTAACTCCTTCGCGAATAACACTCAAGAGCCCGCGAGTAGAAATTTCTTCATCAAGCCTGAGAAGAAATTTCTGCTCCGCTTCCTCCCCATATTGCTCAATAATTTTATCCCAACTTTCCTTTTGAGTATTTTTTATAAATTCCAAAACAAGCTCCGTATCCATACAAAGTTTTTTATCATAAGAAGAGTTCTGCCGTTTTCTATATCCTTGTGCCCCCACTAATTCCCCCTCAATAAATTCCTCAAATCCTGATTCTTTTGTGTTTGTTTTTTGTGTCATATTATTTTTATCTATTATAAAGATATCATCTTATGATAATTTTATCACTAAATTCTCCTTTTAATGCTTCTTTTAAATCACCGTCAGCTGTCACAACTTCAATATATCCATCATCAAATAAAGTTCTCTGAGTTTGAAGAATTGTCGCGATAGATGCCATAATTGAGATATCTCCTAACCCTTTTAATCCATAAAATGAAACAATATTATTATATTTATTTAAAAAAGTCTTGTAGTTTTCTAAATATTTTACTTCATCAAAGGAATCTTTTTGAATATCAATAAATTTTATTCTTTGAATTTTGTTTCTATAATTTGGAGATAATGATTTAAGAATTTCTATTTCATCTTTTAATTCTTCTGTAATAAAAAATTCATCAGATGAATCAAATGATCTTTCATCTCTTATAAATTTATTTAAAATATTTGTATCTATGATTTTCATATTTCTGATCGATATTCAATCCATTTTTCCTTTCTAAATCGGCCAAATATTATCATTTGTGCTTGATTAGGATAAATGGAATTATTCTTAATGGCTGTATTAACTTTATTAAAAGCAACATCTCCACAAAATTTTTTTACTGAAGTTGATATATGAGGATGTGTAAACCATTTTTTTATATCTTGGAAAATACTGGGTTCTCTTTCAGGAAGTTTTAATAATTCTTGAAGTTCTTTATCAATTTTTTTCCTAAAACGCAAAATAAATAATATAGCGGTGTAAGATATCTTATACTGTTCTTTAAGATTATTGATCAACTCCTTGTTAATATTTTCTGTTTTTATATTATCTGTGACAGATTTTGGTAGTAGAAATTCAGATACAACATCATTCATTAACTTAAATTTTTTATCATCCTTTATTTTTTTAATCGAATAACTTTCAATAGAATGTGAGTATTCTTCCATACCAATAACCACCAATAAATAAAGTAACGTATATATCTGCCTAAAATGATTTTCGTCTGGATTTATTTCACTTGGTAAAAATACAAAGGGTATTTTTTTATCTTTTACTACAAAGCCACTGGTATTTCTGTAAAGATCGAAGGTGTTTTTTATTTCAGGCAGAATACCATTTGTTCTTACACCTTGAGAAATATTAATATTCTCTTTACCTTGTATTTTTTCAATAAGATATTCTTTTGACTTTTCAGCGGAGTCTCTCGTTCTAAAATAATTAAGATCAATATTAAAATAATTTATTATATAATTCACAGCCTCTTGAATACTTTTAGATTTTAAAGAACCTGAAAAATCACACATAAAATTATCTGGCAATTGCAACACAACAAACGATTGTATTCTAATTTGTCTATCTATTATTCTTTTTGACGTTGTGTCACCCCTACCTTTTCTCTTATGTATAGTAAGTAAATCTTTAGGAAATTTGTCCAATCTATTGTCTTCAATGTTTTTTAATTCTTTTTTTAAATTATTTTCATCCAACAAAAACATTTGCCAAGGTAAATGAATTTTTTCACTTATATCTTTCAGTTCATTGAATGTTATTGATCCTTTTTCAAAAGCATTTTTGAATACCTCATGTTCAGTAAGTTTTTCTTCAGGATAAAAATTTAATAAAGTTTTAAAAACCTCATCATCTAATTCTACTGCCTTGGTTGTTACAGATTTCAAAATCATAAATTTATACTTTTACTTTCCCAGTTACAACATTTGAAATAAGAGAAAATTTATATTCTTCCAAAAGTTTAATTGATGTTTTAATATTTTTCCTCACTAAGTTCATTTTTATTAATAATGATTCTATTTTTTCTTCAATATCCTTTGACGGAACTCTTATTTTTTCTAATAATAAAATTTTTATATTCAATGGCTTATTACGTCCAGCAGAACCTCTTGAGGATTCATTAAGTATATGATCACCAAATTTTGTCATTAGTAGAGCTAATAAGTATTCAGTTTTTACAATACCGTCCCTTAATAAATAATACCTATGCGATACAACACACCCACTTTCATCTTCACCAGCAAAAGCAACTGCACCTTCCCACGCAAATTGTCCACTTATAATAAGATCTCTTGAAATTACTTTATAGAAATCTGATTCTTTTATGTCTTTACCCAACTGAAAATCTTTATGAAAAAGTCCTCTGCCTCTATTATATAAACCTAGAGCAGTGTATTCAGAATAATCTTCTATATTAATTGGATTTTCGGATAATTTAAATAAATTTTTAATTCTAATAATTTTTCCTTTACCTTTTATTTGTTCATTCATAGCAATTGAAACAATCTCCTCTTTTAAGAGTTCGATCTGCTTTTCTTTTTTCTCAATAATTTCCTCAATCATTATTGTTTTATCGTCAATATAGTCTGCAATTTTTGTTTGCTGTTCTGGTGAAATTATTAAAATTGGGAAATTAACCAGTGTATCATCTTTTAATGTCCAACGATGATCCACAGAAACACCGTTACCAAAAGGATGGAATATACCCTCAAAATAATGTTTTTGAAAAAAATAATTATAATATTGTGAGTTTGTCTTTTTATCTTTTTTTCTTAATGTAGAATAGGCAGGACTAATTATGCCTTCATATTTTGAGGCATCAACAAAACCTCTTACGAGATCCATGGGATTTAAAACTATGTCTCCTTTTATTATTTTTCGATACCCTTCGTAACTTGCCGCAATTTGTCCTTCATTATTTGAAACATCCCTAGTTTTTATACCACTCAAAGTAAGTGATAATATTTCAGATTCAGAATTATTAAAAGATCGTTCTTTCAAGAGATTAAAAACTTCTTTAACTTTTCCAACTTTCCATTCCTTTGGAATTTTCCCCAACCATTCAACCCCAGAATCTTTATATTCAGAATATTTCTCATATTTTTTTGTAAGGTTTAATGTTTGCATACTATAATTGCTTCAGTAAATCAAGAAGTTCATTCTCTACCTTTTCAATATCTTTTTCTATTGCTTCCAAACTTCTTGGCGCTTCGTATTTGTAGAAATAGCGGGTAAATGGAATTTCATAACCTACAATACCAGTTTTTCCATCTTTATGGTCCACAACAGATTCATTAATCCAAGCATCTGGAACATAAGGTTTTACCTCTTTGTCGAAGTACTCTTTAATATCCATATCATAGGGCACATTTTCATAGTCTCGTAACGATTTATCTATTTCAATATTGCCTTTTTTATCTTTAGAAATTTTTCCATCAACCATAAGTGGACGTTCTATTTGAATTTGCCTATATGCAAAATCAGTCGTTTTAAAAATCTTAGAAAATTCATTCTCTTCAAACTTTTCATAAAGTTCTTCTATTCTCTTTTTTGATTCAGCATCAATCTCATGACGCTTGCTGCCAAGACTCTTACGAGTCTTTTTGAAAAATGTACGTGCATCTATGAGCTGAACTTTACCCTTCTTTTCTTTTGGTTTTCTATTGGTTACAAACCATAAATATGTATTTATGCCAGTGTTATAGAAAAGTTGATCAGGTAGTGCCACGATTGTTTCCAATAGATCTTTTTCTAATATCCATCTTCGTATTTCACTTTCTCCGCTTCCTGCATCTCCAGTAAATAGTGGTGAACCATTGTGAACTATAGCAATACGCGACCCGCCATCTTTTTCAGGCTTCATTTTAGAAATGAGATGTTGTAAAAATAAAAGCTGACCGTCGGAAATACGAGGAGTACCAGCACCAAAACGTCCAGCATATCCACGAGACGCTTCACGTTCTACGACATCTTTATCTTTTTTCCAATCAACTCCATAAGGAGGATTTGAGATCCCGTAATCAAAAACTTCACCAAAAAATTGATCATTGGATAAAGTGCTAGCCTTAGAATGATCTTTTTCTCCGCCACGAATAAGATCTGGGTTGTCTCCCTTTATCAACATATCAGACTTTGCCACAGCATAAGTGACTGAATTTAATTCTTGACCATATAAAAATATATCTGCATCTGGATTGATGTTTCCTAAAATATAATCTTTAGCAACTGAAAGCATCCCAGACGTGCCGCATGCAGGGTCATATATCTTTTTAATAACATGTGGTTTTTTAAGGTCTTTTATGTCAGGAAGAAATAATAACTTTGTCATTACCCCTATGACGTCTCGTGGCGTGTAGTGTTCTCCAGCTGTTTCATTAGACATTTCAGAAAACTTTCTAAGTAATTCTTCAAAAATTTGTCCCATTTGGTGGTTATCTACTTTTGATGGGTGTAGATCAACTTTATTTATTTCCTGAATTACCAAATAAAGAAGATTACCACCTTCAAGACGTTCAAGCTGTTTACTGAAATCAAATTTCTCAAAGATATCTTGAACATTCTTACTATATCCATTTAAATATTGTTTGAAATTTTTTGCTAAATGCTTTGGTTCTCCGAGTAAATTTCTAAAATCATATTCTGAGATATTATAAAAGGCCGCCCCAGATGTTCTCTTGAGAATAGGATCAAGATCGTTTATTTTTCCCTTATATTCATTATATTTTACAAGAACTTTCTCTTTACTGTCTGCAAGGATAGAATCAAGGCGTTTTAAAACCAATAAGGGTAGTATTACATCTTGGTATTCATGTTGTTTCCAGCCACCACGCAAGATGTCCGCTATACTCCAGATCGTCGATGCTTTTTGATTAAAATTTTCCATATTGTTTATTATTATTTAGTAAATAAATGCAAATACTCTTTTAAATAAAAGATCCTATCTTTTCTCCGACCTGTTTTTTCGGTAAATAATCCTAATTTTTCAAAATCTTCAGCGATAGCAGATGCTGTAGGAAAAGTAACAGAAAGCATGGACTCAATGTCTCTTATAGTGACAACTGGTTGAGAAAACAGTAATCGTAAAAGTTCCTTGCCAAGTTTTTGGCGTTTTACACCCATACCTTTTTCTATAGCAGTCTCATATTTCTTTCGTAGATCTATTATTTTTTCTAATGTTTCTCGCGCATTCTTTGCAGTTTCAGATACTCCAGTAAGAAAAAAACGAACCCAATGTTCTTTATCGTTTGTCTCACGGACACGTGAAAGAGCATCATAATATTCAGTACGATGTTTTTCAAAAAAATCGGAAATATAGAGAGTGGGTTTTTTTATAATACCCAAACTCACCAAATGAAGAGTTATAAGAAGCCTACCAATACGTCCATTCCCATCCAAAAATGGATGTATCGTTTCAAATTGATAATGGGAAAGGGCAATTTTTATAATATCAGGTATATTTACATTTTTATTGTGCCAAAATTTTTCAAGATCACTAAGTAACTCAGAAATCTCCTCATGATGAGGAGGAATAAAAACAGCATCTTTAAGAGTGGCTCCGCCAATCCAATTTTGGCTTCGACGAATTTCTCCTGGTAATTTTGTATACCCGCGTACGCTTGAAAGAAGAACCTTATGTGTATCTTTTACAAGTCTTATTGAAAGAGGAAGTTTTTCAAGCTCCGCAATAGAAAAATTTATTGCCTTAACATAATTTTGTACTTCTTCCCAATCATCTCTTTTCTCTGGATTAATTTCAAGCTCAGGTAAAAGGGCTTCATCAAGCTTTGTATGAGTTCCTTCAATTTTACTTGAAGTGGTAGCTTCTTTTGCAATATGCATTTTTATAAAAAAATCTACGTCAGGTATTAATTTAGAAAAAGCATTGAGCTCGCCCAAATATCGCATAGAATCAGAAAGAAGTAGATCAATTCTTTTATCTGCCCATTCAAAATTTCTATTTACCAATGAAGGTTTAAAACTTTTATAACCATCATTTTGTCTATATGTTCCTGACTTATATTTATCAGCCATAAAGACAGTATATACCTTTAATATCCAAAAGTCAAATTAAAGATTAAAGGCTTAACTTTTAATTAGAACCTTTATAATTAAAATCAGTGTTTTAATCATTTATCCACAGAAATTATCTTAACTAGTGCCAGCTCAAGCGGAAGTTCGGCGATAAAAGTATTATCCATATTTTGATATGCTTCAAGCAACACAGCCAACGTAGAAGAAGTAAATAAATGGCCGTCTTTGCCTGCCCCGTTTGAAGCCGAAAGCTTTCGTTCGGGGTCTTCCTTTATCAATGCCTTAAGAAATGCTAAATCTTCTTCGCCTAAATCCCCTGCCATATCCTTTTCTAATTTCGGAGCATAACGCAAGATTATTGCCATTCGGAATTTCTGGATGATGAGCTTGAAATATAATTTCATATCTAAATTTGATTCTGATGCAATTCGCACAGCAGTGATTCCTTTTTCTAAATCTTTCTCTGCGATTGCACTTATAAAATCATTTACGAGGGTCGTCTTCGGTGCGCCAGTTATCTTCTCTATATCTTCTCTCTCAATCTTTTTACTCTTTTTGTCTTTACTGGAGAAATTTAAAACTTTCTGAAGCTCACCTAGGCCGTCACGATATGAACCATCTGCAAGGATAGCGAGGAGCTCGGCTGCATCCTTTTCTAAATCATAACCTTCTTCCTTCGCAACGTATAAAATTATATTCTTTAACATGAGCTCGGAAGCCTTTTTGAAAGTGAAAACCTGGCAACGAGAAACAATAGTCTCAGGGACTTTATGCAGTTCTGTCGTAGCTAAAATAAAGATGACATGCTTTGGTGGCTCTTCGAGAGTCTTCAAGAGTGCACCCCAGGCGTCCTTGGAGAGCATGTGTACTTCATCTATGATGTAAACTTTGTATTTCGAATCGAATGGCAACACTCGCACGCCGTCGCGAAGTTCTTTTATATCTTCAATTCCTCTGTTCGAGGCGGCATCTATCTCATAGAGGTCATTTACTGATACACCTATCTCCTTTGCAAAGATACGGGCTACGGTCGTCTTGCCTGTGCCTCTACTACCTACGAAAAGGTATGCATGAGAGACCTTATTTGACTCCACAGAGCTTTCTAATACATCTATGATGTGGTCTTGCCCGAAGACTTGATCCCATTTCTGTGGCCTGTATTTACGATATAAAGCTAAGTCGTGCATCCGATAATTGTACATAAAAAAAACAAAACTAGCAAAATTTTATAAGGTCCTCGGTTTCCTGGGTCCCTATCCCAGCCAGACCATTCTAAAATTTTCTAGTTTTGTTTTTTTACTATTTTTGAAATAGTGCTTTTCGCAGGGGTTTTGCGAGTGACGACGAGCGAACTTCAGGATTTTTTAAGCTTCAAAAAATCCGTACCGAAGAAAAGTAGTTATTTCAAAAATTTAACGAGTTTTAAATACTTTTCAAAAATCTTTTTATTATTTCTTCTACTTGTTTAGCATTTTCGGTTTCCATTAATTTTACACGGAGTTCTTTTGCCCCCTCGAAGCCATTCACATATGCCTTGAAATGCTTTTTCATAACTGAGAAATTTTTGTGTTTAGGTTTTGAGAGTTCTTTTTCGAAAACTTCTGTATGCTCCACCATAACTTTCAACTTTTCTTCTAACGAAGGACAGACCTTCGTTTTTACGAAGGTCTGTCCTTCGTTTTCTTTGTTTTCTATTAAGAAAAACCATGGATTGCCGAAAACTCCTCTTCCTATCATCACCCCATCGCAGCCGTATTCTAACGCCTTCGCTTCTCCGTCTTCCATACTTGTGATATCTCCATTGCCGATTAGTAAAGTATCTTTGCCACTTTCTTCAATAAGCTTTTTTACTTTTTTAATATAATCCCAATGAGCAGGAACAAGAGACATCTCTTTTACAGTACGTAGATGAATCGTCAATGCAGAAATGTCCTCTTTTAATAATTCTGGTATCCATTTATCTATTTCTTCTTTATTGAAGCCGACTCGAGTCTTCACCGATACTGGTATATGCGCACGAGCAGCCTCTATGCCTGCGTGAGCTGCTTGGATAATCTTCCTCGCTAGCTCTGGAGTCCTGATAAGTGCCGATCCTGCACCTTGCGCTACGACTGATTTATCTGGACAGCCCATATTTATATCTATACCGTCGAAGCCAAGGCTAGCGATATACTGGCAAGCCTTTTTCATATTCTCTGGATTAGCACCGAAAACTTGTGCTACGATAGGCCTCTCGTTCTCTGAAAATACCAACATGTGGGAGAGTTTCTTCTTGGCGAGCTTATTACACAGACCATCTGCAGCCACGAACTCTGTCCAGAAGACTATCCTGTCTTTGTTTTCTCTATTCTTACTGTATTTCGCCAAGATATGACGAAAAGCGATATCAGTGACATCCGACATGGGTGCCAAGCAAAAGAATGGTTTCTTTAATTTTCCCCAAAAATTTATTTCATTATTCATTTGAATTTATCATAAACTTTATTTCCGAAACGTAAATCAATATATTCTAAAGATGAATATTTAGTACTGAACTTTGTTTTAAGTGGTTCAGCATTTAATGCAGCTTCTAGGTTCTCCGCGACGGTCTGAAAATTAGAATTTATATTGAAAATTATTTTAGGCAGAGAGGCTAACGCTGTATTCCCTTTCGACAAATATATTTCTGTATCTCCATTGTCCGCTACATAAAGTGCTACAGGTTTTATATTTAGGCTCACAAGAACATCTTTAAATAAAACTAATTGCTGAAATTTTTGTTTAGAGAAATAAGTACCATCTGTCGAGCCATAAAATTTAAAATAAACTTCTCCAGAGAAATACGGTGCTTCGTCCATGACATAACCAGTATCATCCAAGAAAAAACATGTTTCATCTGCGGTCGGTAGTGTGGCTCCACACCATGTATATTTCGCCACTCGTTCTGTCAGATCTACTTCTAATATATGATTGTTCTTAATAGATAGGTTTATATCTTTAAGCCTTTTAAATTTATCTTGTAGAACATTTTTTATAGCACTCTGTGGGTATAAAAATATATTTGATTTAGAGAAGAGCCAGAAATATTTCCCCTGGATCTGATCTTCTACAGTGCTCTTTAACATTTCAGTATCTACGACGCTGTTGCCACTTATCTGTACTTCAGTAATCTTTACCTTATTGAGGTTCGACAGATAAGCAGCTAAGAAAAAAACAACAAAAAATCCCAACAAAGAGAATAAAATTTTATTTAAAATAGCCCTACGTCTTTCCTTTTTTAACTCCAAAAGACGCGGAGAATTTAAAACATTTCTTTTCTGCATTCTTTTTACTTTATAAACTTTATAAACTTTTTACTTTATGAACTCTTTTCCGCCCATGTATTTACGTAGAACTTCTGGAATCTTTACTGAACCATCAGCTTGCTGGTAGTTTTCAATAATTGCGATCAATGTACGGCCAAGAGCAATAACAGTAGCATCATTCATATGAACGTGCTCTATTTTTCCATCACTTCTGCGTACTCTAGTATTTAAACGACGAGACTGGAAACCTCCAGTAGAATCTGAGCTATGAGTTTCTCTATATTTGTTTTGCCCTGGCATCCAAGTCTCAATATCTATCTGCCTACTATCTGGAAAGCCCATATCTCCAGTACACACAGCCACGACTTGATAAGGTAACTTTAAAGTTTGTAAAACGTATTCCTGAATTGCTACTAGAAAATTTTGTTCTTGCATAGAATTTTCTGGCAATGAAAAAACTTCCATCTCTAGTTTATCAAATTGATGCTGACGCAAAATTCCATTTGTATCTTTTCCTGCTGCTCCTGCTTCTCGTCTGAAAGCAGTTGAATATCCAGCATATCGCACTGGTAATTCCTTTTCTTCAAAAATTTTATTCATGTGCATTGATCCGAGGGTATGCTCTGCGCTCCCGATCAACATCAAATCATCATTGGGAAATAAATAATGTTCTTCGGGTGTCATGTATCGTGCCATTTTCATCTGTACAAGTGGTCGGATAAAAACTGGCGGTATGACTGGTAGAAATTTCGAAGGGTTTATGGATACTTTTGCTTCTTCTGCAATTTTCTTTAATGTTTCTTCATTTGTTAAAATATCTAAACACATTTGGATTAAACCAAATTGCATGATGACTAAGTCACCTTTTAAATATGCGTACCTTGAACCCGAAACTTCTCCTGCTGTTTCGGTATCTATTATTCCTAATGCTTTTCCAATTTCGTAGTGTTCTTTAGGTGTGAAAGAAAATTGTGGTTTTTCTCCCCAATTTCTTATTACTTGGTTTCCACTTTCATCAGGACCAACTGGTGTATCGACAGAAGGAATATTCGGTATTTTCAGCATTATTTTCTGCCATTCTTCTATTATATTTTTTAATTTCTCCTCTTTTGCTTTAATATCATCCTTTACGATGCGCATCTCTTCAATGAGTTGAATCTTGAGTGCAGAATCTTGGTTGCGAGCGATGTCATTTGATACCCTATTAACCTCACTGCGAAGTTCTTCCACTTCTTTGAGTTCTTTTAAGCGTGCATCATCGAGCGTAATCAACTGCTCGATGTCTATATCTATGTGCTTTTTCTTCGCACCAGCCTGCACAATGTCTTTGTTTTCACGAATAAATTTGATATCTAACATATATAGAGTATATAATATAATTCGTATCTTGAAAAGCAGAATATATCTTTTTCTGCTTTTTTAGTTAATTTATGAAAATTCAAAAACTTCCGAAAAATAATTTTCCGAAAGCATTATTAGAAATTCCCCAACCACCGAAAGATCTATGGACTATGGGTGAATTGCCACCCGAAAATTTAGTTTACCTTTGCGTTGTTGGTTCAAGAAAATTTACTTCATATGGCCGCGATGCTTGTGAAAAGATAATAGGAGGACTTAAAGGTTATCCAATAGTAATAGTTTCTGGACTTGCTATGGGCATCGATGCTATCGCTCACAAGAAAGCATTGTCTGTGGGACTGCGAGCTTTAGTATTTCCTGGCTCAGGATTATCACCAGAAGCAATGTATCCAAAAACGAATGTAAAATTAGCAGAAGAGATTTTTGAAAATGGAGGATGTTTTATCTCAGAGTTTGAGCCTGATTTCAAGGCAACGTTGTGGAGCTTCGGAAGAAGAAATAGGCTCATGGCAGGAATATCTAAAGCTACTCTTATTATAGAAGCCGAGGAAAGGTCTGGTACACTCATAACAGCCAGACTTGCCACAGAATACAATAGAGATGTATTAGTTGTACCCGGATCAATTTTCTCTCCAAATTCCAAAGGGGTAAATAAATTATTACATCAGGGGGCTACGCCCGTTACTTGCAGTGAAGAAGTGTTAGAAGCACTTGGCTTCGAACTTCCAAAGAATAAAGAAAAACAAGCTAAACTCTTTTCAGATTTACTTCCTGAAGAAAAAATGGTTACTGTAATACTGCGTGAACCTGTCCCTCGTGATGAACTAATCCGTGCGATGAAAATGCCCACACCGACAGCAAATGCACTCCTCTCTGCTATGGAAATAAAGGGACTCATAAAAGAAGAAATGGGTGAAATTAAGTTGACTTAAATTTGCGTTTAAAAACATTTTCGTGTAATACTTGCTAAACAATGAAATTATTAATTGTCGAATCACCATCGAAAGCGAAGACTATTGAGAAATATCTCGAAGGCGCTTCCTCCTCTCCGGCGGATAAATTTACTGTGCGCGCATCTGTCGGACACATTCGTGATTTACCAAAATCAAATAAACAAGCTATCGACATAGACGGTGGATTCATTCCGCATTATGAAATTTCAAAAGGTAAAGAAAAGATTGTTCACGAACTCCAAGGACTCGCAGAAAAAGCAACGGAAGTATTACTCGCTACAGACCCTGACCGTGAAGGAGAAGCTATCGCTTGGCACATAGAGACATTACTTAAACAAGATAAGAAAGTTAAGGCGCCTATATCAAGAGTAACTTTTCACGAGATTACGAAAGAAGCCGTCGAAGAAGCAATCAAGGCTCCAAGGAAAATTGATACAGATTTACGTAAAGCTCAAGAAGCACGTAGAGTGCTAGATAGACTCGTCGGATACGATTTGAGTGGACTTATATGGAAAAAGGTTCGATACGGACTTTCTGCAGGCCGAGTTCAATCCCCTGCACTTCGTATAATAATGGAACGTGAAAGAGAAATTCGTGCTTTTGTGCCTGAAAAATTTTGGAAAATATTAGGACTTTTCGAAACATCAAAGAAAGATAAAATCACACTCACTTGTTCCGAAGAGCCACGAGAAGAAAAGTTATTTGAGAAAATAATGACCGAGGGCAAAAAAGGTTCTTGGATAGTTAAAGGAGTAAAAGAGTCCGAACAAAAGAGGTCTCCTCGTGCACCATTTACTACCTCTACTCTCCAACAAACAGCCTCTTCACGACTTGGATATTCTCCTTCACGCACGATGCAGATAGCTCAGAAGCTCTACGAGGCTGGACACATCACATATATGAGAACAGACAGTACAAATTTGTCAGCTGTTGCAGTATCTCAGATTTTAGCATTCGTAAAAAAAGAATACGGAGAAAATTATGCTGAAGCTAGAATTTATAAAACTAAATCAAAAAATGCTCAAGAAGCACATGAAGCTATCCGCCCTACACATATAGAAAAGCTGCAAGCTGGCACAGATGACCAAAGCAAACTCTATAGACTCATCTGGGAACGAGCTATCTCTTCACAAATGACAGAAGCGAAATTACTTAAGACGAAAATCACTGCAATAGTAGAGGGCCATGATGATATACCAGAATTCGGAGCAGTCGGATCTCGATTACTTTTCCCAGGATGGCTCGCTGTAGATACTGGAGCACGAGGCGAAGACGTAGAACTTCCTTTATGTGAAGAAGGAGAAAAATTAAAATTACTTGGCTTAAGCGGAGAAGAAAAGTATACCGAGCCTCTAGGAAGATATTCTGAAGCAGGACTCATTAAAGAACTCGAAGCACGAGGCATCGGCCGACCTTCTACTTATGCTTCTATTATGCGAACGATAGAAGACCGAGGTTATGTACGAAAAGAAGGTAAAACTCTCTTCCCTACTGATGTCGGTGAAGTCGTGTCTGATTTCTTAGAAGCACATTTTGCAAATTATATTTCAGATACATTTACTGCTGAGATGGAAGATGAGCTCGATGAAATATCTCGTGGTGAGCGTGAGTATGAGAAAACATTGAAAGATTTCTATATACCATTTCTCAAAGAAATAAAAATTAAAGAAAAATTAGAAAAAGCTACAAACCTAGGTGATGCACCAGAAAATATAAAATGCCCTAAATGTGGTAGCTCGATGATCATCAAGCTTTCTCGAGGAGGTAAATTTTATTCTTGTTCTAAGTATCCAGAATGTGATGGAGCACTGATGCTCGACGGCACAGAATTAAAAGGTCCTGAAGAAACAGGAGAAATGTGTCCACTCTGTGGCGAGAAAAAAGGTAAATCCGGTGGTGGTAAGCTCGTCATCAAAGAAAGACGCGACGGTACAGGTACATTTATTTCTTGTTCACGTTATCCTAAGTGTAAATTTATTAAAAAAGACGAAGCCGAAGAAGCCAGAAAACGCACTGGAGTGATGTGTCCAGTTTGTAAAACAGGAGACATATCCGAGAGACGTGGAAGATTCGGAATATTTTATTCTTGTTCAAATTATCCTGATTGTAAATTTGCTATTAAAGCAAAACCCACTGGAAATATATGTAAGGAGTGCGGCAGTCTAATGATGGAAGGTACGAAAACTATCCCTGAACGTTGTTCAAACAAAGCTTGCAAGATGCATAATCCTCATAAAATACCTAAAATAGAAGCCTAAAATAGGATTTTTAGAAGCCTTGCACCCGTGCTATAATCCCAGCATGGCAGATGTAAAGGAGTTAATAGCACTTATCGGCCCCGGAATAAGTAAGAAAGAAGAAGAACTTATAGAAAAAGCTTATAAGTTTGCTGAAAAAGCGCATTCTACACAAAAAAGATTGAGCGGTGAACCATATTTCATTCACGTTTTCGAAACTGCAAAGAATTTAGCAAACCTCGGTATGGATACACCGACCATTGTCGCAGGATTACTCCACGATGTATTAGAAGACACTCCTACACCAGAAGAAGTAATCAAAAAAGAATTCGGTGATGATATTTTGTTTTTAATAAAAGGTGTCACTAAACTTGGAACCTTAAAATATCGTGGACACGAGAGACATGTAGAATCTTTGCGTAAATTTTTCGTTGCGATGGCAAATGACTTGCGGGTAGTCATCATAAAATTTGCTGACAGACTTCATAATCTAAAAACTTTACAATATGTACCCGAAGAAAAAAGACAACGCATAGCCATAGAGTCTATCGAAGTATACGCTCCCCTTGCGAACCGCCTCGGAATGGGAAAGCTCAAAGGTGAGATCGAGGATGCTGCTTTTCCGTATGCTTACCCTAAAGAATACGCTCAAGTAGAAGAAATAATTAAAGAGAAACAAGAATCATATCAAAAAAATCTTAAAGAAGTTCATGAAGAGCTCGTAAAAGAATTAAAGAAAAATAAAGTAAAGTTTATTGAAATTGACTACCGAATGAAACATAAATACAGTCTTTACAAAAAACTTGTAAAGTATGATTTCGATTTAGAAAAAATACACGACATCGTTGCTCTTCGTGTCGTTGTTAACACGCTAGAAGAATGTTACCAGGTATTGGGCCTAGTTCACTCTATCTGGAATCCACTTCCTGGTAGAATAAAAGATTACATCGCACTACCAAAGCCGAACGGTTATCGTTCTATTCATACCACTATCTTTACTGGACTCGGAGGAATTGCAGAAATTCAGATAAGAACGAAGGACATGCATGCTGAGGCTGCTTATGGTATCGCTGCACACTTCGCTTATAAAGAACAAGGTGTAAAAAAAGTTAAAGGTGACAAGGATAAATTTAAATGGATTGAAGAATTAAAAGAATTAAATTACAACCCAGATGATCCTAAGAATTTTATTGATCACCTCAAGATGGACTTTTTCAATGACCGTATTTTCGTCTTTACCCCAGAGGGAGACGTCGTGGACTTACCAGAGGACTCAACTCCGATAGATTTCGCTTACTCTATTCATACAGACATTGGAGATCATATATTTGGAGCTAAAATAAACAGAAAAATGTCTCAAATTTTTACCAAATTAAAAAATGGAGACATCGTAGAGATATCAACTAGAAAAGATTCTAAACCATCTGGTAAGTGGCTTGAGTTTGTCAAAACAACTGTCGCAAAAAAACACATAAAATCATATCTAGAAAAAAACAGCTTGCTCTCGAAGCTTATGTCTTTCGGACGTAATTAAATTTGTGTGATTAAACGCTAAATTTAGAAATATTGTACAAATCAGTATCATCTTTTTCTGTTTCTTCTTTTGTTCTGTCGTCGAGAGGAGCTTCTTCTGCTATAGCTACTTCTTCTGTCGGACGTTGGGCGTCCGAATTTTCTTCAGGTGTTTTTGTTATAGTATTTTGCGCAATATAATTCTCCATCATTTCCGTTGGATTTTTTTGTATCTCTCCCTTATGAATTAGGTCTAGAATTGTACGCAAGTCTTCAGTAGAAAAGAAATCGATTTTAATTTGTCCACCGAGCTCTTTCCTATCTATATGTACGCGAGTGCCGAGCTTTTCTTGGAATTCTTCTTCGAGCTCAGATATCTCTGGATCAGGCATAAATTCTTTCTTACGGACACGGTCATAAGCAATCTTACGAGCTAATCTTTCTGCTTCACGAACGGTTATCTTTTTATATACAATTTCTTTAAATAAAACTAATTGCTCTTCTGGATGATCTGCGAGCATTAATATTGGTCTGGTGTGCCCCTCTGTAATCTTGCCTTCTGATAGAGCATTCAAAATTTCTTCAGGTAAGGTTAAAATACGTAAAGAGTTGGATACGTATTCCCTGCTTCTGCCCATTTTTTTGGCAATTTCGGCATGAGTAAATTTAAATTCGCTGACTAATCGAAGGAAAGCTCGTGCGCGATCGACAGCATTTAAGTCTTCGCGTTGTAAGTTTTCAATAATTGCAAGCTCAAGCTTCATTATCGCTGTGTCTCCTGTGCGAATGACCACAGGTACTTGTGAGACTTGAGCTAATTTTGCTGCACGAAGTCTGCGTTCTCCTGCAATCAATTCATATTCTGTAACAAGTCCACCTCCACCTTCTTTCTCGAGCTCTACACGAGAGACGATAAGTGGCTGAAGGACTCCGTATTGTTTTATTGAGTCAGCTAAATCTTGAAGTCTGGCTTCATCGAAATCTCGCCTTGGCTGAAAGGGGTTTGGTTTTATTTTATCGGTGTCAATCCAGAAAATTGAATTGGAATATAAATTAGACATGGATTGATTCTAGCATATTTTTTTTAAAAATATAATTGATTTTATGCTGAATATGAAGTAAAATGTTGAAACGGTGTGGATAAGCCCGGGTGGCGGAATTGGTAGACGCGATAGACTCAAAATCTATTGTTGGCAACAACATGAGAGTTCGATTCTCTCCCCGGGCACATTTTATGAAAAATAAAAAAGCACAATTAAGTAATTCGATTGATTTCCAAGTAAATGGTGGGAAGAAATTGAGCGGGAGTATTAAAACAAACTTTTCTAAAAATGGTTCTGTCGGACTTTTGTGTGCTTCACTTTTAAACAAGGGCACGACTACCCTACACGGTATTGCAAGAATCGAAGAAGTAAATAGAGTTATTGAAATTTTAGAAAGCATCGGAGTGAAGGTTAAATGGAGTGACAAAAATACAGTTATAATTACTCCGCCCAAGAAATTTAATTTAAAAAATATAAATGTTGAGTCAGCTATTAGGACTCGCTCTGTCGTAATGTTGATAGGGCCCTTGGTTCACTACCTTTCTTCTTTTTCTCTACCTCACGCGCAGGGATGCAATCTAGGTAAACGTACAATCGCTGCGCATATTTATGCTTTAGAAGAATTCGGTATAAAAATAAAAACTACCTCAATAGATTATGAAATTACTGCCAAGAAATTAAAGCCAACAGAGATAGTAATGTATGAAACTGGAGAAACTGCTTGTGAGAACACTCTGTTCGCTGCAGCCTTGATCGATGGGGCTACCACCATAAGCTTCATGAGTAATAATTATATGGTTCAAGAAATTTGTTTCTTCCTTGAGACTCTCGGAGTAAAAATCGATGGCGTTGGAACTTCTACTCTAGTCGTTCATGGAGTTAAAGAAATAAACAAAAATGTTGAATATTGGAATAGTGAAGACCCCATAGAATCTATGATGTTTATTTCGGCTTGTATTGTTACAGACTCAAAACTCACCATAACCAGATGTCCAATCGACTTCCTTTCCCTAGAACTTGAAAAATTACGCAGGATGCATTTAAAATTTAAGATCTTAAAGAGATATTATTCTTACAACGGCCGTACGAAGCTCGCTGATATAGAAATTTTCCCAAGTAAATTGATAGCACTTCAAGATAAAATACACGCCAATATTTACCCTGGAATCAATATCGACAATCTTCCATTTTTCGTACCTATCGCAATAAAAGCAAAAGGTCAGACAATGATTCATGACTGGTTCTATGAAGTACGAATGATATATATGACAGAATTGAATCGCCTTGGTGCAAACATAAACCTCACAGATCCGCATCGCCTCTATATCCAAGGTGGCACACCATTAAAAGCCGCTCAGGTTGTCTGTCCTCCAGCACTTCGTCCGTCGATGGTTATCCTCATTTCAATGCTCGGAGCTCCTGGAACTTCAATCCTTAGAAATGTCTATATGATAAATCGTGGCTATGAAGAAATAGCAAAACGTCTAAACTCTATTGGTGCAGATATTAAAATACTAAAGTAATGAAAAAAGTTATTGTAATATTGGGACAGACTGCTACAGGTAAAAGTAATTTGGCTGTTAAGATTGCTAAGAAAATAAGTGGCGAGATAATTTCTGCTGATTCTAGGCAAGTTTATAAAGGTCTAGATATCGGCTCAGGTAAAATATCTAAAAAAGATATGAAGGGCATACCCCACTATCTACTTGATGTGGCAAATCCTAAAAATAAATTTACCGTCACAGAATTCCAACAAAAAGCAATCTACGCTATCGCTGAGATTATAAAAAATGGCAAGACACCCATCATTTGTGGAGGAACAGGATTTTATCTTGATGCTATAACTAAAGGCGTAGTTTTCCCCGAAGTTCCACCAAATATTAAACTTCGAAAAATTTTAGAAAAGAAATCTGAAATAGAATTAATCAAAATATTAAAAAAACTTGACCTCAGGCGCGCTAAAAATATTGATGTAAAAAATAAAGTCCGCCTGATTAGAGCGATAGAGATAGCTAAGGCCTTGGGTAAGGTTCCCGAGGTGACAGAGATGAAACCCATTTATAAATTTATAAAAATAGGATTGTATTTACCTGAAAATTTACTGAAAAAAAATATAGAAAAAAGGGTAAAAAAGATGTTTAAAGACGGCTTACTAAATGAAATAAAAAAACTTAAAAAGCCTGCCCGCCTTGGAGGGGCTGGGATTTCTAAGAAAAGGCTTCAAGAATTCGGCTTCGAATACAATGAACCCACTTATGAAAAAGTCGTAATAGAAACACTTAAATATGCCAAAAGACAAATGACTTGGTTTAAACGCGACAAAGAAATAAAATGGGTGGATGCCAGTCTCGCCGAGCCTAGGCAGACATCGAAAAATACAGATGCTATAATTAAAAAATTATGAAAACATTAATACATTTTATTGTTTCTACTTTAGCCATATTAATAACAGCTTATTTTTTACCAGGAGTACATGTAACGGGTCTACTCGCTGCGCTTGTGTTAGCAGTCGTACTAGGAGCCATCAATGTTATCTTGCGTCCAATACTAATATTCCTTACATTGCCACTCACAATAATAACACTCGGCCTTTCTGTGCTGTTTATCAATGGCTTTCTTGTAATGCTCGCGAGCTATATCGTGCCTGGATTTAAAGTAGATAGTTTCTGGTGGGCATTTTTATTCGGCATTGTCCTCGCTATCGTAAACTGGGTTTTGCAAATGTTTGAACAAGGAGAATAAAAATTGTTAAGTATTAATACGTTAATATTGACAAATAACACTTAGAATGCTATTATATTTTTAAATAAAATGTTCCTTAAATAAATATTAGCAAGGAAAGTATTTTGGTGGTAGCACAATGAAAATCTAAATTAAGGAGGTTTTTATCGCGCTACCACCAAAAAACCCTGTAGCTTTGAGGGTGGACGAGATTCCACAACACAGGAGAATACATGCGCGATTTGAAATTTATCCAAAACCTTGAGGTTTATACCTCATCTGTTACCCATAAGGAGCTCAGCCAGGAAGCAGCAAGGTTGAAGCCCCCTGCTCTGAATGGTGGAAAATTTGTTGGGATTCTTCCCGAGCCGCTCAGATGGCTCTGGGCCTACATTTCTCGCACCCAGAAAAACCTCGAGGAGAGGATCAACAAAATTGACCTGGAGATGCTCAGCAAAAATACAAAGGAGAAAAACGCTGCTCTCGACGATGAAATTCAAGCTTCCATCCAAGAGATTCGGAATCTGTACGATTTTTTCTGGATCGCTACGTGTAGCGAGCTCAACCTCCAGAATAACCACAATTTCAGCGTATGCAAGGATTGGGCGATCCACTACGCCGACCCCATCTGCATTGGCAGCAGGGATGGTCACCCGGAAGAAGGCATCAGCCTTTCGATTCATTTTATCGACATCTCCGACCTCTTCAAAAACCACAACTAGCCCATCAATCACCCACCCATGCCCCGGCCAAAAGCTGGGGTTGTTTTTTTATTTAGTAAAATTTTTAATCCACCACTTTTTAATAAAAGGCAAAGATTGAACAGAGATAAAATACCCTATTGGTGGAACAAGAGCATTTAAATAATAATTTCCTGTCCCGATAAAATACAAAACTTTTACTGCAATTAAATAGATAATTGCTGAAATAAGTAAAACGCGAAAATAACTTGTCTCCCAGGCTTTATCAGCTTCCACTCTTAAATTTCTCTCTTTAATAAGTTCAACTTCTTTTTCTAATTTTTGAATTCTTTCTTCCATAAAATTATTTATTAAGCGGCGGGCGATGAGGGAATCGGACCCCCGCCAAAGGTTTTGGAGACCTTCGTTCTACCACTAAACTAATCGCCCGTATGATTTAAATAACAAAAAACGACCCTAGGTCGTTTTAGTATAGCAGAAAAGCAAAGAAAATATAAGCAAAATCTATTTTTTGACTTCCTTATGCTTCGTCTGCTTTCGGCACCATTTGCAGTATTTTTTAAGCTCGATTTTTTTAGTAACGAGTTTCTTGTTCTTGCTGGACCAGTAATTTATCCTTTTGCAAGTCGTACAGGCAAGTTTTATAAGTCTATCTTGTGACATGTATATAGATTAATATAAAAAACGATTAAATGCAAGCTAAATAACGACTCTAGGCAACAGAGCACTAATACGTGTAGTTATTTCATAATTAATAGTATTTATACGCAAGGCCAACTCTTCGGCTGTAATTTCTTCCTTATTTTGAGCCCCGATAATTATAACTTCATCTTCTACTTTTACATTTTTAAGATGGCTAACATTTACTACCAGCATATTCATCATTACTCGTCCTAATATTTTACATTTTGTGCCACTAATTAAGACAAAGCCATTATTCGAAAAACCACGATCAAATCCATCAGCATAACCCTGAGGAATGATGGCAACTTTGGTTTCCTTGTTTGTTTTATAAGTTAAACCATAACCAATGGTGTTCCCTTTCGGTAAAGTTTTAATTTGTGCAATTTTTGTTTTCCAAGAGAGTACAGGCTTCAAACTAAATTTAGTTTTATAAAAATCTTTCAAATGCTCCGAAGGCCACAGGCCATACACACCGATACCAAGACGTACAAGTGGATGAATTCCTTCGCTCTTTTCATAAACCAAGAGTCCAGAAGTTGCAGAGATATGTGTTAGGAAGCTTGCCCCGCCTTGGCGTGGGTTTTTAAAACCATTTTCTTCTGCAATAGAGAGAGCTTTCTTATATTCTAAAATTTGTTTCTTTGCATGAGAGAAATCAGTGGTGTCTTCAATGTTCGCAAAGTGCGCATACATACCAGTAAGTTTTATAAATCCTGCCCGTCCTTTGACGTGGTTATGTTTTTTAATTTCTGCAAAAAGTTTAGGTAGTTCTTTCAAGAGAAAACCTTCTCTGCCGAGATAAGCATCTACTGGCACATGAATTTCTTGAACCTTTTTTAACATTTCAGCCATGGCTGAAATGTGTTCTAATTGATCTAAAGAAAAAACTGATAATACGCAACCTAATTTAATGGCTTCTTTTAAATCTAATTTTTGTACGTATCCTAAGACCAATGTCTTTTTTGAGCTTATTTTACGTAATAATTTAAGCTCCTCGATACTATCAACTTGAAAATAGTCTACATGGGGTTCTAATATTTTTGCTATTTCATTCTGTCCGTGGCCATAAGCATTACCCTTTATGGCAACAGAAAATTTAGTTCCCTTTTTAGCTACACTTTTTAAAACTTTGATATTATGAATCAAATTTTTACTAGAAAGTTCTATATATGAAAGTGGTAAATCTTTTTTCACAATATTATTTAACAGTAGTTTTTAATTTCTGTTCTCTTTTAAATCTCTCAATTGCAAGATTAATTAATTTATCTAAAAGCTTCGGCAATGGTAGTCCACTTGCTTCCCACAACTTCGGATACATACTGATAGCAGTAAATCCAGGTAAGGTATTTATCTCATTTACTAGAACATCTCCATTTTTTTTCAGGAAAAAGTCTACTCGACTTAAGCCTTCACAATTTAACGTTTGGAATGTTTTAATAGCCAATTCTTGAATTTTCTTTGTTGTTTTTTTATCAATCTTTGCGGGAATTTCTGCCACTGATCCAGCATCTATATACTTCGCGTCATAAGAATAAAAATCTTGATTAGCAATAATCTCACCAGGAATAGATGCTATGGGCATATCATTACCTAATAGAGCACATTCTATCTCTCGTCCTTTTATAAATTCTTCAATAATTATTTTTGAATCGTATTTAAATGCATCACTAATTCCTTTTTTAAATTCTTTTTCATTTCGTACTTTACTTATCCCTACTGATGAACCCATATTGGCGGGTTTAATAAACATTGGCGAACCTAATTCCTTTTTTATTTTATTAAAATTTATTTTGTCATTTTCCTTAATAGCAACAAATTTTCCAATTGGAATGCCTGCGTCTCGAAGAATTCTTTTCATTATCTCTTTATCCATACCGACAGCTGAACCAAGAACACTGGGACCAATAAATGGCACCCCTGCGAGCTTCAGAAGTCCTTGCATACTACCATCTTCACCAAAAGGTCCATGCATTACTGGAAAAATAACATCAAAATTTTTAATAATGTTTAAATTAAATTTACCAGATCTATCTATTTTTATTGGAGTTACTAGATATTTTGTTTTATCTAGGGCATTTATCACATTCTTTGCAGACACCAAAGACACCTCGTGCTCGGCTGATTTGCCTCCGAAAAGGACACCAATTTTTATTTTCCTTATCATAGAAAACAGTATACTCCGATTTTATCTTAGAGCAATTTAACTACATCATGATAAGTGATGATGATCATGAGCAAAATCAGAAGACCAAAACCAATCATATTTGCAGTATTGGCAACTTTGGGATTCATCCTTGAGCCTTTAATTTTTTCGATAAGTAAAAAGAATAATCGTCCGCCATCAAGCGCTGGAAATGGAAGCAAATTTATTATAGCGAGGTTAATTGAAATTAAAGCTGCAAAAGAAAGAAGATAAACAAAACCAAACTGATAAGCATCTCCGACGATACCTACCATTCCGACTGGCCCAGTAACAGCAGCAAAGCTACCTTTACCCCTTATACCCTCATAAATAAGCGTATAAAGCCCAACAGCGGTACCTTTAGTCATATTCCAGTCTAAACGCAGCCCCTCAAAAATAGCTGTAAAAAAGGGCAATTTAGCCGTCCCAATCTCATCCATAGATATACCTATTGCAGGCTTTCCATCAGTAGGGCTCACGACTGGAGTTACTTTCGCTAAATTAATCTCTGTATTTTTACCACGTATATATCCGATATCAATTTCTTTTCCCCCACTTCCAACAACAAAAGATTTAATAGACTCGGGACTTACGAAGGTCGTAAAATTGTCACCACTTTTTATATTTACAATTTTGTCTCCAATCTTTAATCCAGCTTTTTCCGCAGGAGATTTCGCTAAAACAGAAACGACTACTAAATTTATATCTTGGAGTTTAAAACCCGCTCTTTCACTACCAACTGAAGTCGGAAGTCCAGACATAAAACCAATAGAAAACAAAAGCCAAGCTAATAAAAAGTTAGCGAAGATTCCAGCAAATAGAACTATCGCTTGTTTCCATTTTGCTTTATTTACGAAACTTCTCTCAGCATCAGGGCCAGTAGTGTTTTCTTCATCTGGATTCTCACCAAAAATTTTAACAAAGCCACCAATAGGTAATAAATTAAAAGTATATTCCGTCTCCCCTTTTTTAAAACCAAATAACTTTGGCGGAAAGCCAAAACCAAATTCATCTACTCTAATACCAAACTTTTTCGCAGTAAAAAAATGCCCAAACTCGTGGACTAAAACTAATACCAATAAAATTACGATAAAAATTACGATACTCATAGATATTTATCCCATTACTTCTTTTTCTTTTTTCTCGAAAGTTGCTTCTAGATTACCATTCGTCTCAGTAATGATCTTTTGCAATTCTTCTTTCGCGCGGAATCTCTCGTCTTCGGTCATCTTGGCCTCTTTCTCTAATTTCTCTATATCTACCACTACTGCTTCGCGTTCTTTCCGTACAATGATTCTACTTTCTTCTAATTTTTCTTTTAGAACTTTTACAAGGGTTTTTCTTGTGTCAGTAGTCAATTGCGGAAAGATAACTCTTATGCCCTGATCATCAGTAGCTACAGATAAGCCTAAATTTGAGCCCACGATAGCTTTCTCAATACCTTTTATCTGGCTTTTATCCCAAGGAGCAACACGTAATGTTTTCGGATCTTCGATAGACACAGAAGCTACGTTTTTGAGTGGAACATAAGCGCCATATGATTCGACAGATACACCATCGAGTATCATAGGTGAAGCTCGCCCAATGTTTAATTGACTATATTCCTTACCTAAAAAGTCTTCTACCTTTTTAAGTTCTGCTTTAAAATTTGAAAAATTGTATTGCATGGCTTTATTGTATCATGTAAAAGTTAATTTAAAAAATGGGGATAATTAATGTCAGAGACTCCATCAAACTCTTAGTGGAACTCCCGGGCATACGCAGAAGTTCCCGAACTTTAAAAATATGTTGAAAGCAAGTTTGTAAATTATTTTGAACATGGAAGGTTCCATCTGAAGGATGGAGTAAAATGGAAAAATCATTTACAAACTTGTTATGCAAAGAAACTTCCAGCTCATTTAGAAACTTTAAAGCTTTAGCACGGCTTGAGTTTAAAACAATAATTTCATTTCCTTCTTCGTCTTCTTCATCAGGTGCAGCAATTAATTCTTTAATAAACTCAATCCTATCTCGTAGTGGCATCATGATAAATTTCTCAGCTTCTTTTGTATCTCCCTTCTCACTAGAAAATGAAGAAATTAAATAAAACCTAGAAACTAGGGTCCGTAAAAGAGCATTTGCATCTGGTACTATAAGGAAAAAATGGGTATCTTGTATTGGCTCTTCAAACATTTTCAATAAGCTATTTTGTGCTTCGAGTAAAAAACTGTTAGCAGAAACAATAAATACCTTTTTCCCTGAGGAAAAACTTTTCTGATTTGCATAAGACTTTAAATTACGAGCATCTTCGATTTTAAAAGAATCTAGCTGAATATGAACAAAGTCTGGATTACCGACAGTGTCTATCCCTAAACTTTTTAAAAATTCTATAATCTCAAGAGAAACAACATCACTCACCCCTTCTATCAAATATGCGTGATGCAAATTATTTTTATCTAAGTGTTGTGAAATATTCATCGATTTTGTGTCGGACGTCCAACGTCTAGAATTCGGACGTTGGACGTCCGACAAGATTATTTTTTACTTAAAACTGTCTTTTTATAGACGTCCAAATGTTCTAGAGCGATACCTGTACCCTTAACTACACAAAAAAGAGAATCTTCTGCGAGAGTTGCTTTAACTCCCGTTTTCCGATAAACCAAATCTGTAAAATTACGTAATTGAGATGAACCACCAGTCATGATAATTCCATGGTCAATAATATCGGAAGCGAGCTCTGGAGGAGTTTCTTGTAAGACGTCTTTTATTGCTTTTATGATCTGCCTTAATTCTGCATCTATGGCTTTGACTATTTCATTCGTCCCCACCTGAGCTGACCTTGGTAATCCTTGTATAAAATCTCTACCTTTTATGGTGACACGAAGTTCTTCATCTAAAGCAACAGCTGCGCCAATTTTAATTTTTACTTCTTCGGCAGTTCTATCACCGATAGCTAAGTTGAAAGTTTTTTTAATATAGTCCGCAATAGCAGCATCTATTTTATTTCCAGCAAATTTAACTGAAGTAGAAGCCACAATTCCACCGAGAGATATCACTGCTACGTCTGTCGTACCACCTCCGATATCGACTACCATATAACCCTTTGATTCATAAATAGGAATACCTGCACCGATAGCTGCTAAGATTGGCTCCTTAACCACGTACGCATTCTTGGCACCAGCACGTAATGCTGCTTCTATGACCGCTCTTCTTTCGGTCGAAGTCACTCCTGCTGGAACAGATATCATTACATCTGGTTTAAAGAAACTGAATTTTCCCATCGCTTTACTAATAAAATAACGAAGCATCGCTTCAGTTACTCGGTAGTCTGCAATTACTCCATCTTTCATTGGACAATAAGTTATTATTGAGTCTGGAGTTTTACCTATCATGTCCTTAGCTTCAAAACCAATTGCCACAATTTTATTGTCTTGCTCAGAAACCGCTACAACAGAAGGCTCGTTTAGAACGATACCCTTGCCCGGTACGAATACTAGAGTATTTGCTGTGCCTAAATCTATTCCTAATTTACGTGAAAAAAATCCCATAGGGCTAATATAACACATATTTATGCTAGAATGAAATTATTAAAATATGAAAATAATATCAGTAATACCACTTAAAAAAGGCATACTAAAAGGAGATTTAACCTATTTCACGAGCTTGGACATACCTGTCGGAAATGTTGTATCTGTGCCTATAAGGAATAAAGAAACCTTAGCATTGGTGACATCTAGCGAAGAGCTCAAAGAAAGAAAAAGCAATGTAAAAGGCATGGATTTTAATTTAAAAAAAGTTACAAAAGACAAAGGAGCTTCTATAATTCTCCCGGAATTTCTTAATACTGTTTTTGACACCAGTAGATATTTTGCTCAAAATAAAAACAAAGTTCTCACCTCATTGATACCATCTATTTTTATAGAAGAATATGACAAAATAATAAAAATAAAAAATACAAATAAAAATGACGATGCTGATAAAAAAAATATACAAAACATAAGGTCTGAAAAATTGTTATTCCAATATCCACTAGAAGATCGTATATCTATCTACAAGACTATCGTTCGTGAATCTTTCGCAAGGGGTAAATCTATCTTTATGGTCTTACCTACCCAATTTGATATAGAAAAATTTGAAACTCAACTCTCAAAAGGTATTGAGCAGTTTACTTTCTCCATGCACAGTGGAATAAATGCCAAGAAAAACTTAAAAACTTATGAAAAAATAATAAATTCCACCCATCCTGTCCTAATACTCGGCACTGCTCCATTTTTATCTATACCTAGGAAGGATATTGGCACCATAATTCTAGAACACGAGAATTCAAATGCTTATAGAATGATGATGGGGCCACATATAGACCTCCGAGTTTTTGTAGAAATTTATGCTTCTAAAATAAATGCAAAATTCATAATGGCTGATGAGATATTACGTTATGAAACAATAGGCAGAAAAGATATAGATAATTTAAACCCCTTACATCCTCTTTCTTTTAGGATTGATTTTACAGGAGAAATAGAAATTTTGGTAAAAGAGCCCAAAGCTCAAATAGAAGGGCTAAGGGTAAAAGAAGAAAGTAAAAAATTCCAAATATTTAAAGATAAAAGTATTGAAGAAATAAAACATGCAATAGAAAATAAGAAAAATGTTTTTATTTTTTCCTTAAGGAAAGGCCTAGCCACTATGACCATATGCAAAGATTGTGGTGAGACAGTAGGTTGTGAAAAATGTGGATCACCACTCGTACTTTATATGTCTCATCAAGAGAAAAAAAGGATGTTTGTATGCAATAAATGTGAAATGAATATAGATGGAGATGTATCATGTAAATATTGTGGCAGTTGGAATCTATTACCTCTGGGCATCGGCACGGACACTGTGTATGAAGAAATAGAAAAACTCTTTCCTAAAGTTAAAATTTTCAAATTAGATAAAGAGTCATCAAAAACAAAAAGTGGCGCTCAAAAAATAATAAAAGATTTTATAGAAAATGAAGGTTCGATACTAGTCGGCACTGAGATGACATTTTTCTATCTTAAAGACAAAGTGCCACTTTCGGTTATTGCTTCTTTTGATTCACTTTGGAGTATCCCTAATTTTAAAATGGGTGAAAAAATTATTCAGATAATACTTTCTACGATAGACAATACGACAGAGAAAGTTATCGTTCAAACAAAAAACGAAAAAGATCCCGCAATTCAAGCAATAAAATCAGCAAACCTACTATCTTTTGTACGTGAAGAATTAGAAGACCGACAAAAACTTTCTTATCCACCATATAAACGTTTTATAAAAATAACATATTTGGGCGACAAAACAGATATTCCAAAAGTAAGTAAAATATTAGAAGAAATTTTCAAAGAATATTCTCCTGAAATTTTCAGTGGTTTTGTCTCTCGTTTAAAAGGTAAATATGTCACCAATGCACTCATAAAAATAGATACAAAAAAATGGTCTTTACCAGAGCTATCCCATGATTCATCAATTGACGAAAATCTCTTCACAAAACTTCAATCCCTTCCACAACCCTTTGAAATATTTGTGGATCCAGAGGATTTACTTTAAGCTTGATATATTTGAAATATAATTTATAATACTAAATGAGGAGGTTCTTTTGAGATACATACACGTAAAAGCCGATGATAATCGGCCTCACCTATTTGGGTTCCAAGGAAACCCAAGCAAGGCCAAACAATCGGCAGAAAAAAGTTATGGAAAAGGGAGATTGTTTATTCCCTTTCACTTAACGCCCAATGTTCCCAGGGTCATAGATGAAATAATATTCTTTCATCACCCCAGCGAAACGCCGTTCGTGAAAAAAAACATCGAAGCAAATAAGCTTTTCGGGTGGATTGATTCGGAATTTGATGGAGACCCTGGCGAGATATTCATTCTCTACCACGAACCATCTAATCATGTCGCACAAGCCCCCCTCCTCCAACAAAGGAGAAAGAAAAAGCCAAGAGGCCGTTGGCGTCGCTATCGTCAACAACAAGAAGCCGCATAAGCAAGAATCAACACAACTAAGGGCGACCAGAAATGGACGCCCTCGTTTTATTTTAGGCGACGATTACAGTAAATTCCCCTCTTTGTTTATCAGGATTTTTATTAAAATATTCCAAAACTTCTACTGGTGTCCCAGTTACGAATTCTTCATAAATTTTTGTTAACTCTCTCGCAACACAGACCTTCTTCTGATTCTCTTTGGGACAAAATTTCACAAGTGACTCTAATGTTTTTAAAATTCGATGAGGAGACTCATAGAAAACCATCGTCCTTTTAGCATCTCTAATTTCTTTAAATAAAGTTTCTCTTCCCTTTTTATGAGGGAGAAAACCCAGAAAAGTAAATTCATGAGTTGGTAAACCTGAAGCAGAAAGTGCAGTAATGACCGCGGAAGCACCCGGTATCGGAATTATATCTACGCTATAGCGTAGATTGATATCTTCTTTAATTTTAGATACAAGCAATGCTCCAGGGTCAGAAATTCCTGGTGTACCAGCGTCTGACACTAATGCTAAATTTTTACCTTCGCTCAATAATTCAAAAATTTTATCTGTCTTCGCGAGTTTACTCTGAGCGTGATAGCTCATCGTCGATTTATCGATATTGTATTTTTGCAAAATCTTTTTAGTAACTCTCGTATCTTCGCACAATATCAAATCGACATCCTTTAGGGTCTCAATAGCCCTGAATGTAATATCTCCCATATTTCCTATTGGCGTCGCAACTACATAAAATTTACCCATACACTTATTTTTTAATTATATTATATAAAGCTAAATTAAACAATTGAGAAAATAAGTGTGTGGGTTTAGACATTATGTTTATGATTTTAGCATATAAAAATAAAAAAGCCCCGAACGAATCGGGGCGAGGTTTCTGGTGAATATTTCACTAAGCCGCTAAAAATTTCTGTGGCTCAAGAATTGGTTTTTTTGTCTTTTCACGAAAACACGGGGTTATGTCACCTGGCATCAGGTAATCTTCCAACCATAGCCAACCTATTTCGACTCTACCCCTTCGTGCACAGACAAATGGAACGTAGTAGGAATACTGTAACCCCTTTTTGGGATTCATTTCAGCTTGTTTCACTACTGACTTCCACAAAAGAAGTTTTTTATCCCCGAAAGCTTTAAGAAAAGGCTCAACACCATTTTCTCGGATAGCGTAACCGTCCAACAAACCCAAACAAGAGTTTATAAGCGGAAGAAAAGTGATGGTGCTTTGTTGTATATATTCAAATACTTCCTTTGCTTTTATTTTTATATTATTTCTTTGATTGGGGTGTAACCAAAGCTCCAAGGAGCCAAGCCTATACTCGAGAAACCCAGTATGCTCGAGCTCCAGTAATACTGGTTTTCTGTTATACGGATAATAAGGACAATCCGTCCGTTTCACGATAATATAATCGGAAACAGCTTGTGCTAAAGTTTTGCTCATGATTTCTCCCTATGGGTTAATTGATTATTGGGAAAGTGACTCTTTTATTGACGAGGTGCGACGAAATACAATTCTATTTCTTAAATAGAACCATACTATAAGCACATTTGTCAAATATAGACTTATTTTTATTTTCTATACTTTCGGGTGCGCCATTTATCTGCAATCTTTATTCGAGTGAGTGAACGTTCAAGTTCAGCTTCAAAATGTTCAAAATCAACATTATCTTTATTCTCCATTAATTTCTTTAATTCTTCTGAACGAGTTCTAGCTTGAGCGATTTTCTCTTCTGAAAGTTCTGCGACGTGTTCAGCGAAATCAGCCAATACAGCAACTTCTGTGTCCCCTTTTTCATTTTGTTTCACTTCCACGAAACCTCCCACCACAGCCATGGGTACATGTTCAGCATTTATAAATGCGACAACGTCTCCTGAAGTGAGCCCTGTGATTAAGGGAATATGATTTGGCAATACTGTTATCTCACCCAGAGTAGTAGGTAAACTAACTTGGTCTACCATTTCTTCCAAGACCAATCTCTCGGGAGTTACTATTTTTAATTTTAATTGCTTCATAGATGAGTTCATAAAGTTATAAAGTTATAAAGTTATAAAGTTTTTAAAATTCTTACTTTATGAACTTTAAGAACTTTTTACTTTTAACTTACAGCGCACCTTTCATATAAAAATCACTTTCTCCTTTACTATCATGTTTACCTTCTAAAATTTCCTTAAAAGATCTAATCGTATCTTTAAGAGGAACATAGACACCCTTTACTCCGGTAAATTGTTCAGCTACGAAGTTTGGCTGTGAAAGGAATTTCTGTATTTTTCGTGCTCTAGAAACAAGCTCTTTGTCTGCTTCAGAAAGTTCTTCCATACCCAGAATAGCGATGATGTCTTGTAAATCTTTATAACGTTGAAGTACGCGTTGAACTTCACGAGCAACAGCATAATGTTCTTCACCTACGATGTTTGGGTCAAGAATAGTAGAGGAAGAATCGAGAGGATCCACAGCTGGATAAATACCTATTTCTGAAAGTGAACGGTTAAGAACGACAGTAGAGTCCAAGTGAGCGAATGTTGTCGCTGGTGCTGGGTCAGTCAAGTCATCGGCTGGCACATACACGGCTTGAACAGAAGTCACAGAACCTTTATCGGTCGAAGTAATACGTTCCTGTAATATTCCCATCTCTGTAGAAAGAGTTGGCTGATAACCCACAGCGGAAGGAATACGTCCGAGCAAAGCAGATACCTCAGAGCCAGCTTGAGTGAAACGGAAAATATTGTCGATGAAGAGAAGAACATCTTTACCTTCAGCATCACGGAAATGTTCTGCCATTGTGAGTCCTGAAAGAGCCACACGTAGACGAGCTCCTGGCGGTTCATTCATTTGTCCGAAGACCATGGCGACTTTATCAATAACCCCAGAACCTTTCATTTCATGGTACAAATCATTACCTTCCCGAGTTCGTTCTCCGACTCCAGCAAAGACTGAATATCCTCCATGGTTCGATGCAATGTTGTGAATTAATTCTTGAATGACGACAGTTTTACCGACACCTGCTCCACCGAAAAGACCCACCTTTCCACCTTTCAAAACTGGACAGATAAGGTCGATAACCTTAATACCAGTTTCTAGAATTTCAACTTTTGTAGCTTGTACTACGTATGCGGGAGCACTGCGATGAATTGGCAATTTTTTATTAGTTACTGCAATTTCTTTTCCATCATCTATCGCCTCTCCCAAAACATTAAAAATACGGCCGAGAGTAGCGGCACCCACAGGTACAGAAATAGGTGCGCCAGTATTTGTGACTTCCATTCCACGAGAAAGACCGTCAGTCGTATCCATCGCAACTGACCTGACTATTCCACCTCCTAGATGTTGCTCTACTTCAAGAATAATTTTTTTATTATCCTTTACTACTTCTAGAGCAGTATAAATATCTGGAAGATTTTCTCCAAAATCTACATCGACGACCGGACCTATTATTCTTTTTATTGTACCTGTTGTTTTCATAAGCTTGTCCGCCTTTGGCGGGTTTTATAATTTACTAATAATTTTTATAATTAACCGACTGATGTCATCCCTGCACTTATCTCTGATATCTCCCTCGTAATGTTCGCTTGTCTGGCTTTATTGAACATTAGAGTTAGGTCATCGATCATCTCTCCGGAAGCATCACTTGCATTTTTCATTGCTATCATTCTGGATGATTGCTCTGATGCGTTTGATTCGAGAATCATCTGATATATTTGCATCCTTGTGAGTTTCTCAGCTAATGATTCTATCAATGTATTAAAATCTCCTTCAAATAAATAATCTATTGATTTTTCTCCAGACGTTCCTCGTCCGGAATCCGGACGAGGAACGTCTGGAGATTTTTCTGGCTCTAAAGAATCTATAACTTCTTTTAAACTATCTTTAGATATGGGCAAAATTTGTTTTATGTTTGGTCTCTGAGTAAGGGCTGAAATAAAATCTGTGTAAGCAAATAAAACTTTATTATAATTCGCAGTACTGTATTCATCTATTGCCAACTTTGATATTGGGAGGACATCAGAAAGAGAGATGTTATCTGGTAATTCTGTAAAGCTAGCAATGATTTTCCTACCAAGGCGACGCATAGACATATCACCCTTTTTACCGATTGTTACAAAATCTATATTTATATTATTATTGCTTGCCCCACCATGGCGTGGGTCAAGCTTCAATAAAGAAATAACTTTTTTGATAACTTGAGCGTTGTAAGCACCACAAAGTCCACGATTGGAAGTAATAAGTATAACTAAAATATTTTCATGACTGTCTTTCTTCTCGCGTTCTAAGAAAAGTGGATGTGTAGACTCCTCTAAATTTTTAGCAATGGATGTCAAAATTTCCCAAGAATATCCGGCATACAAACGCGAAGCCAAAGTGGAAGATACGGCCCTCTTCATCTTGGAAGCAGCCACAAGCTCCATCGCCTTGGTGATTTTCTTTGTGTTCTTTACACTTTTTATTCTTCTTTTAATTTCTTTTGTCCCTGCCATATATTAGGTTCTAGTTATTAGTTTCTAGTTAAAATTCTTTTTGAAATCTTCTATAACCTTTTTTAATTCTTCTTCGCCTTTATCGCTCCACATTTTCTTCTCAATGATTTCTTTATAAAATGCTTTTGCATTGTGTTCACTATAGTCTGTGAGGCCTTGTTCGAATTCTTTTATTTTTTCAACTGGAACATCATCCATATAACCTTTCGTAAGGGCATAAAGAGTGACTACCTGATGTTCTGTCTTTACTGGCGCGTATTGAAGCTGTTTCAATACTTCCACTGCTCTTTTGCCTCTTTCGAGCTGACGTTTTGTAGAATCATCGAGATCAGAACCAAATTGAGCAAATGCTTCGAGCTCACGGAATTGTGCGAGATCGAGCTTGAGTGTACCTGCAACCTTTTTCATAGCTTTTATTTGCGCAGTAGATCCTACGCGAGAAACTGAAAGTCCAACGTTCACTGCAGGACGAATACCTTTATAGAAAAGATCTGTCTCTAGGAAAATTTGTCCGTCAGTAATAGAAATAACATTTGTAGGAATATACGCCGACACGTCACCAGCTTGTGTCTCTACTATAGGCAATGCAGTGATAGATCCGCCGCCGTATTCTTTATTTCTTCGGCAAGCACGCTCAAGTAAACGTGAATGCAAATAGAAAACATCTCCAGGGTACGCTTCACGGCCTGGTGGACGACGCAAGAGAAGCGAAATTTCTCGATATGCTACGGCATGCTTCGAAAGATCATCATAAATAATAAGTACATCTTTCCCTTGATCCATAAAGTATTCTGCAATAGATACTCCTGTATAAGGTGCAATATAAGAAAGTGAAGCTGCTTCTGAGGCAGATGCTTTAACGATAACTGTGTATTTCATTGCGCCACCTTCTTCTAACCTTGCTTCGATTTTTCTAAGTTTAGAATCTTTTTGACCGATAGACACATAAACACATATCATGTCTTGGCCTTTTTGGTTTAAAATAGCATCGATAGCAATCGCTGTTTTACCTGTTTGACGGTCACCAATGATGAGCTCACGCTGACCACGACCAATAGGGATAATGGCATCGATAACCTTGATACCAGTCGCGACTGGCTGGTCCACAGACAAACGAGTAATAACTCCTGGGGCTACCTTTTCTATCGGATAAGTTTGCAGACCGTCTTTTCCGGCTTTAATGACACCCTTACCATCGACTGCTTCGCCAATTGAGTTCACTACGCGTCCTAATATATGATCAGAAATTGGTATTTCAAGAATCTTACCCGTAGCTTTAACTTCATCCCCTTCTTTAATAGCAGAAAAGTCTCCAAGAATGATTACTCCAACTGCATCTTCTTCCAAGTTTAGAGCTACACCCACTTCGCCTCCAGGAAAAGTCACCATTTCTGAAGATTTAATATCAGATAAACCAGAAACCTTGGCGATACCATCGAAAACTTCCAACACCCTACCTATTTTCTCAACCTTTATCTGGGCGGTAAAGTTTTCTATTTCTCTTTTTAAATTTTCTACGATGGTATTGTTATTCATAAAGGTTTTGTTAAGTGTTCTTGTAATCTTTCAATCTTATTTTTCATTGTTAGGTCTATAACTTCGTCATTTACTTCTATTTTTATTCCGCCCAGTAATCTTTTATCTAAATTTTCAACTATTCTTATTTCTTTAGCTTTGTAACGATGTGCGAGTGTAGCGGTGAGTTCCTTTTTCATTTTTTCATTAATCTTGTCTGCGCTAGAAACCTTTGCTACAACTCTACCCTCGTGTTCGTTAATTATTTTATTTAGATGTGAGAGTATGCTGGGAGCTTTTGAAAGAAATCTTCTTTTTTCTAAAAATTTAACAACCTTTGCAGAAAAATGATCTTCTCCACCCTTTTCTTTTGATGCTAAATAAATAGCTTGTGCTATATCGTTGTTTGATATTGCAGTCATATTACTTATAAATTATTTAAATCTTGCTTACTACTAATCAATTTCTCGGTGGCTAGCATTGCGAGGTTTACGATTTCTTTCTTGGCATCTTCTACCATTTTTACCTTTTCTGCTTCTAGTGTTTTTTTACCATTTTCGATAACTAGCGCAACTTCTTTTTTTGCATCTTCTAACATTAATGCTTTTTTAGTTTCAGATTCCTTTTTACCGTCTTGAAAAATTTTATTTGCTTCAGACTGGGCTTTTGCAAGCATTGCATCGTACTCTGCTTGAGTTTTTGTAAGTAGAACTGCATTTGTCTTCGCATCATCTATGCCCTTGCCTATTTTCTCACTTCTCTCCGCCATTAGTTTAGAAAGTGGCTTCAATGCAAAGATATAAAGAACGACAAAAACGACTCCGAAGTTGATAGCTTGAGCAACGATAATTTTCCAGTCTATGTGAAATGTTGAAATAATTGATTCCATAATTTTTTTTATTTTTTAAAAGAAACTTTCGCAACACAATTTATAATTATGTTGCGTGAGCTTCGTTTAAATTGAAAACGCTATAACAAGCGCGTAAATAGCGATAGCCTCAGCGAATGCGCAAGCAAGAAGCATAGGAACAAGAATTTTACTTGCTGCTTCAGGATTTCTACCGATTGATTCCATGGCTTTTGAACCAATCATACCGATAGCTATAGCGGGAGCGATAGCTCCGATTGCCATAACGATTGCTTTTCCAAAAAATTTTAAATCCATACAATTTTTTCCCCGTTATTCGGGATTAACTAATAATATTTTGACCTTTAATAAAATTATGCTATCTCTTTAATAAATTCTTTAACTAATTCCTTTTCACTTTCCATGCTATCGTGCGTTACCGTATTGTGGGCAGGTTCATGCTCCTCGTGTTCATCATGATCAGACGATGCAATGGTAAAGTAAACCACAAGCAAAATTGAAAAGATGAGAGCCTGAATAACTCCGACGAGCAATTCTAGAAAAAGAAACGGAATTGGAACAATATATGCCACAAGGGCTGCCATGGAGGCCAAGAGGACCTCTCCGGCAAATACGTTACCAAATAGACGAAACGAGAGTGATGCAACTTTTGCAAATTCACCAACAATTTCGATTAAACCAACAAAGAACGTGATGGGTGCTACGAGAATAATCGTAGGCTCGTGGCGAATTTTCTTAAATATTCCTCCGAGCACTTTTAGATTAACATACTTATTGAAAGTTTTCCATATACCTATAGAAAATGCTCCGAAAAGGTTCGCACCGAGTACAGCCATAAATGCGAGTGCAACGGTTGTGTTGATGTCTGCTGTACCTCCACGTAGAAATGGGATGAATGCTAGACCCTGTTCACTCTTTTCTACGATACCGAAACCTCCAAGTGGCATAATACCTAGCCAATTGTTTATAAGAATAAAGAAAAAGACTGAAATAGCAAAAGGGAAAATTTTAAGAGACAATGCTCTATCATTTGTGACTTGGTCGCACATGCCTAGTGCGCCCTCCACGACAATTTCAAAAAGATTTTGTAATTTACCAGGAATTGTTTTGAGTTTAAAACGTAAAGCTAGGGACAAGATAACAATTATTGTAACTGCAATCCAACTCGTAAGAAGTGAGTTGGTAATAGTAAAATTAGTAAACTGATGTATTGGCTCTGCAAATAATGTAATGTTTTCTTTCATATTATTTCTTGTCTATGTCTTGCAATTTTTTCATATAATCCTTAACCACGTAAAATATTTTAAAACATGAAAATAGGAAAGCTACGCCGGTCAAAGAAAGGAAAATGATCGGCTTTGTCCCATAGTGTGCATCCAGCATTTTACCGAAAATTAATGCCAAAACTACAGGCACCACTATCCACGTAGAAACCTCACTAAATATCTGCATTGCTGGCTTCCACCAAGGGCCACCGCCATTGCGGGGCAAGCCACTCGGAGAGGCAGGCAAATCATTATTTAAGTTGTTTTTATCTTCATTAATCACAAAAAGAAAGGCAATTGCGCCTTTCCTATATCATACCAAAAAGGAAAAATTAATGCAAAATGTGATGTATACTATATTTATAGTATATGACCACAAACAAAAAGGTATTTTTCCAAATATTAATATTGTTACTTTTCCTCAGCACTGCAATGCCGACTTTTGCAGCTTCGGTAGCACCAGTGGTAAAAAAAGCTACAACATCAAAACCTTTAGAAAAATTATTCTACTATATTCCTGGATTTTCAACATTCTACTCCTTGCAAGCAAATGGAAACAAGGCGAATATTTTCGCACCTCAAGTTTATAAAGTAGATGCTGATGGCGTACTCACTGGATCTATTTCTGACATAGCGCTTGAAGTTGTAAATAAAAATAAAACACCTATTATGCCCTTGGTGTCCAATGAAAACTTCGATCCTGATACGATGCATACGATCCTACAATCAACTGATTTACAAAATAAAATTATAAGTGAATTGATTGCTGAAGCTAAGTCTAAAAATTATATCGGTTGGCAGTTTGATTTCGAACACATCATGGCCACAGATCGAAATACATTCTCTTCATTTGTAGAATTAACTGCAAAAAAACTTCACAAAGAAAAGCTGAAGCTATCGGTAGCATTGATTGCGCGTTCCTCTAACAAGCCAAGTGACCTCCCTGCAGGATCATGGGACAAATATGCTGGAGTTTTCGACTATAAACGCATTGGTAGAGCAGCGGACTTTGTAACACTTATGGCATATGACGAGCCCGCATCCGTGGGTCCGGTCGCAAGCTTGCCATGGGTTAAAAAAGTCCTTGCCTATACTGAAAAGCACATTCCAAAATCTAAAATTTCTTTAGGCATACCTACATATGGATGGCTATGGAATACAGACACGAATACGAAAATCCGAAGTATGCCATATCAAAAAGTTCAAGACCTCATGGATAGTAAAGGTTATATAGGTAAGGGATTTGATAAAACCTTGCAAACCTCGTGGATTACTTACACACAAGGAGCAGGAGCAAATTTAGTCCATTACAAACTTTGGTATGAAAATGCGGCTAGCTTTAAAACAAAACTTTCTTTAGCTAAATCACAAAAAATTAGAGGCATCTCGCTCTGGGTTGTCGGTATGGAAGATCCTAATATTTGGAAGAGTTTTTAAACCTATTTTGATTATGAGTTATTAACATTTAGTATTGCATTTTTTTACAAATATTTTTATACTGAGATAGTGAAAAACATGATTACAAATTTCCAAAACCGACGTAGAACAATCTCAAAATTTGAGGTTGTTTAGAGTGTTTGTAATTTTTCCTAAAATATTAAAACGAACTTTCAAAAACGGCCTCAATCAAGGGGTCGTTTTTGTTCTTCATAAAGCATTTAGTTGATTTGGAAGCTCGCTTCTGAAACGAAGCAAAGAGTGTTGAAAATCGATTGCTATACCCCCGCATCGGGTGACAAATTCTTGTGACAGAAGAATGGTGCGCTGGGAACTCTGTGGCAACACAGTAGCTTTAACGGGATTGCCAATCCCATCGATACACTCTGAGCCATAGTCAGCTGAAATGCAAAAGAAAGGAGGCGCATCGGCCGCAAGCATAGCCGCATCACAAAAGGGTTACGTTTAACGTAACCCTTTTCTTAATTTTCCCTGAACGAGAATTATTCTGATACTAAAACAACTGCGAGTGAGAGCCAATATCAACTAATATTAGAATTAAATTTTCTTTTTCTATTTTATAAATTAGAAGTAAATCCCCTTGGATATAACATTCTCGACAATCAGAGAATTCTCCACTTAATTTGTGATCTTTATATATAAGTGGCAAATTCTTACCAATTGCAAGATAGTCTATAACAAACCCCAAATCTTTTAAAACAGATTTTTTCGCTCCAGAATTTCTAATCTTTTTAAAAGACTTTTCAAAAGATTTTGTCTTTTTTATCAAATACATTTTATTTTAAATCTGCAAAAAGCTCTTTAGAATTTTTATATGATTTCCCGTATTTTAAAGCGTAGGCAATTTCTTTATCCCATTTTGCTTTTATAGAAGCAAGATTTTTTGTGGGAGTAAAAGGTAAACCATTTTCAGTAATAACTTGGTTTAAAAACATTTTAACAGCAGTAGACATATCAATGCCAAGAGAAGACAAAGTCTTATTTGCCTTATTTTTTATATTTTCTTCAATTCTTATATTTAATGTGGTCATATTGCTAGTATATACAATGTACATACATTGTCAATACAGTTATTCACAAGTTTAAAGAGCGAAAAATAGGAATCATGCCAAAAAAATACCCCTTCCTTTCGGTTGGGGCACGCATTAAGCATATATTAGATATTTTAGTTAGGATTTTTGAGAATATCAATCCAACCCTTGCGGTCAGATGTTCTAAACCATCCTTTTACTTTTAAATCCAGGTTAATGGGATTATTTTTTTTAATAAATCCTTCAAAAAGCCAACTTTCCCCAGAGCCATCTTCCCATTTAAGGCTGTTGATGCCAACCTCGATATCACATGTACCACCTGGAAAATCCGGCCCATACACAGTAAAGGTCACCGTACGGTGACATCCCTTTTCAACCTTACTAAAAAATGCAACTGCAAGATCCCACTTTGATGGAGCATTGAGGATTGAATTCATGCGTGTCATACGACACCTCTTTAAAAGAACTTCTATGCATTAGATGAGGAATGCATACAACCCCCTTATTTCCCATTTTTAATTGGGAAACGACTTAGCTATACAGCTAAGAATCTAAATATATTATACACTCATATTGAGTTTTCGTCAATTTGTGAGCGTGGATGGGATCGAACCATCGACCTCTGTCTTATCAGGACAGCGTTCTACCACTGAACTACACGCTCAAACAAAATTAAAGGACACTGAAAGCCGACGTTTCAGTCGGCTCCCCGACCACATGCGTCGGGGCTACACGCCCAAAACATTAATAAATATAACACAAATAAAACAAAAAACCACCTTTCGGCGGTTTTTTGTTTTTTGAGAAGTTAATTAAAACCCACGCCGAAGCGGGGCAAGTTAGTATTCTCGGCGTCCTCCTCCACTGTATCCACCTCGGTCATTTCCGCCAGTTCTTGGTGGGCGAGCTTCCATAGGGCGAGCTTCGTTGACAGTAAGCTTACGTCCTTCAAAATCTTGATCATTAAACATAGAAATAGCTTTTGAAGCTTCATCTTGTGATGACATTTCTACGAATCCAAAACCTTTTGAACGACCAGACATTTTGTCCATGATAATCACAGCAGAAACAACGTTTCCAGCTTGTGCGAAGAGCTCTTTAAGAGCATCCTCTTGTGTACTGTAAGGTAATCCCCCTACATATAGCTTTGTAGCCATAACTTATTCTTCTTCCTTTTTTAATAAAAAGGACAAAAAACTATTTATAAACGTAGAAACTCTATTTCGCTAAATGAGACCTACAAATAAAAGTATACCATACGAAAAATAAAAGACAAATTATTCTTCATCTTCATCTTCCGCCCCTGAATTGGCGGACAAGCCCACTACTCCAGAATCCAAATCTTTTATTATTTCTTCTATTCCTCCTTCTAAAATTTTAGGTAGATTATGCCAAGACTTTTTGATGCGATGATCTGTCACACGGTCTTGAGAAAAGTTGTAAGTACGAATTTTCTCAGAACGGTCACCAGTACCTATCTGATTCTTTCTCTCACCAGCATATTTACTTGCTTCTTTTTCTTCTTCAAGCTGTTGTAGTTTCGCGGTCAAAATCATCATCGCTTGTTCACGGTTTGCGAGCTGACTTCTTTCATTTGTAGAACGCACATCGAGCCCTGTAGGCTTGTGAATTATGCGCACAGCAGTCTCAACCTTGTTCACATTTTGTCCGCCCTTACCACCAGAACGAGAATACTCCATTTCGAAGTCAGCTGGGTTTATTATAAAAGTTATTTTCTTCTTAATTGGAAGCACTGCTACAGATGCCGTAGATGTATGCACTCGGCCATTCTTCTCAGTTGCGGGAATTCTCTGCACTCGGTGCACGCCTGTCTCATAACGCATTTTCTTATAAACATCCTTACCCTTTATCTCAAAGCTCGCCTCTTTGTAACCATTAAGGTCACTCTTATTTTCATAATTTACTTTCCACTGCCAGTGTTGCATCTCAGCAAACTTCTCATACATATGAGCGAGCTCCCAAGCGAAAAGCGAAGCTTCGTCTCCGCCAGCTCCTGCACGCACCTCGAGAACTATTTCATTAGGAAATTCTTCAGCCTCTTTATCTTTATCTAAAATTTCTTGTACCTGTTTCTCTATTCTCTCTCTTTCTTCTTGAATAAATTTTAGTTCTTTAGCTGCCATCTCATGGAGAGAGTCATCGCTCGCAAGCATCTCGCGAACTTCTGCTTCTTCACGAAAAAGTTTCTCCAAAATACTCGCCAAGTAGCTCGTATTGTGATTCTTTTTAAGTTCTTCTATGTCTAGGCTCATGTTATTAAAAAATAAAGTTATATAATTTTTTTGAATGGTCTGGCTGGGATAGGGACCCAGAGATCCGAGGACCTGAGAAAAAATTGATATAACTCTATTTTTTAGTTATTTTTTAGCTTTTACGGTTGCAGCTCGGCGCTTGTTGAATCGTTCTACGCGTCCAGCAGTGTCCATAATCTTTTCATTTCCAGTATAGAAAGGGTGACAATGGCTACAAATTTCCATCTTTATATCTCCCATTGTTGAGCCAACTTCAAAAACCGCTCCGCAAGCGCAGGTGGCCTTTGTCTTTAAATCATATTTTGGATGTATGCCTTTTTTCATTGCCTAAAAATATTATCACAAATTTAATTCTAAAGCAAATCTATATTGTCTTGTATTTTTGCTTTAAAATTCATAACGCTTCTACCATAAGAACAAGTGGACCCTCCAGAACCATAATATTTACAAGCAGCCTTCTTTTGAGCGCTAGCACTGTCACCCACGGCTCCCAGATCTGTAAGGTACATAGCAGAAGCCATAAAAGCATCGTGTGGTGACCATGGATTAGCATAATGTCCTAGGATATTTTGTAAACGTGATGCAAACATTTTCCAAGTCGAAGGAATAAACTGAGCTGGACCCATGGCTCCACCGTACCCAGCCACACCAGCGATAGGACAAGACACGGCAGTTTGATACGCATTAAAAGCAAGATCATTGGTTATTTCTAGAAATGGCTGAACGTCACGTGTGGGCTTCATCACATTTGCAAATGGTGTTCCTGTATTTTTCCCGACACCCGCACCAGTATCTGGATTGGTTAAATAACATTGACCGACATTGGCTCCGAGATTACTTTCCTGAGTAAGTATCGCAAGTAAAAATGCTGGATCAATACCTAATTTACTTTTTGCATCATTAGCATATCCAAGAGCGGTACCGAAATCAATTTTCGTAGAAATACCAGCAAGACTGAAGAGTGCGCTACGGATCTTGTCAGCTTGAGCCTTTTTTTGTGCAGCGAGAGTATTGTAAGCAACTTCTTTTTGTTTAGAGATAGCGAGCAATTGCTTTTTATCAGCCTCCGCTTTTGCAGTACTCCTTTGTGCATTTTCTAACTCTGCTTTTGCATCAGCTTCAGCATTTTGCTTTTTTTCAAGACTTTGTTTCTCGACTTCAGTCTGAACCTTCACTCCATTAATAATATCTACAGAATTTTTTACAGCTTGTTTGATTGAATTATAAGATTCTAAATCACTATAAAAATCTGACACGCTATTATTAGAAAGAACAAGGTCTACTAAATTATTATTATCAAATTCATTAGTATTACGCAGAAGCTGAGCAAGCGAATTATGTTCACGATCTATTTTAGTAGTGAGTGAGTTAATAGTATCAACTTTTTCTCCTATATTTATTTTTAATTGAGCGATGGCGAGTGCCCGAGCTTTTATTTTTGCTTTCAGTGCATTGATCTGAGCAGTCAAATAAGCCACGTCCCCTTTCAATGTACCGGTGGCTTTTTGTTGCTCTTTTTGTTTGTTTATAAGGTCGGCAAGCTCTGCTTCAATTTGAACAAGTTCACTTCGGCAATAATCCTTATCAACCTGACTAGAAGATGTAACTAATGTCAGACAGTCAAAAGCAGCATTTGCTGTGAGTACAAATGATGATGAAAAAACTAAACTAAAAATAAAAAAAGTTATGACTATCTTCCTTGTCATAACTCTTATTATAGCAGTAAACGAGGAGCATAAACAAATTTATTTGTTTAATGTCCGAGTGCAACTGCTATATGGTAATCCATATATCATATTTTTTATTCTTTTGCGGGGGCTGCTGCTTCAGCTCCGGCTTCACCTTCCTCTTCTTTCTTGCCTTTCTTTTCTACTTCGATAGCAGATAGATCAACAGGTGCTACGACTTCTTCTTTTTCTTCTACTTGTTCTACAACAGAAACGACAACTTCAGTAGGCTCATTCATTACGACAACTCCAGCTGGAAGTTTAACATCAGAAACGAAGACCTGATCATTTAGTGTTTTAAGTTTAGAAATATCAACGACAAGGTTGTGTGGTAAGTCGTTTGGCAGAGCTTCAATTTCGAATTCATGCATAACTTTAACGAGGTTTCCAGTTCCAGTCTTAACTGCATCTGATACACCTTCGAATACAAGAGGTACATGGACACGAATTTTCTTTTTCATGTCGATAGCGAGGAAGTCTACGTGTGTAGGCTCATCTGTAATAGGGTTTACTTGAACTTCATGGATAAGAACATCGATGTTTCCATCTAGCATTTCAATTTTAACAGCAGAAGACTCTCCAGCATCTCGCCAAACTTTCTTGAATTCAACTATTGGAACTGAAATAGAAGTTGTTTTCTTACCTGCTCCATAAAAAACAGCAGGGATTTCCCCTTCTTTTCTTATAGCATCTAATTTCATGCTTTCGTCTCTCTTTTTAGCTTTGATTGTAAACATGAAGATGATTATACATGAAAAATATGTAAATGCAAATTCACCTCACCCCTTTCTTTCCCCTCTCCTTAATAAGGAGAGGGGCTGGGGAGAGGTTAAACATGGTGACTAGCCTCATGTTCTTCTGCTATATGTGATGCGATATATTCTTTTGTTCCACCCAGGCCTGCTGCAGGAACTTTCTTACCCACATTAAAAATATTTTTAACATCAAAAATTTCCTTTATCTTTTTAAATATTTCAACTATTTTATCTCCATACATTACGCGCAAATAAGGTGTACGAATAAGGCCATCATTGTGTTCAGCAGTAATTGAACCATGATATTTCACAACCAGGTCATAAACTTTCTCACCAAGTTCTATTATTATTTTTGCTGCATCAGGACGCTTGAAATCCATCAGGGGTATGATATGGAAGTTTCCATCTCCCGCATGCCCAGCTAGAGTAAACATCAAATCATATTTACTTAAAATATTATTTAATTCTGGAAGAAATTTAGGCAAGAATTCCGGACGAACAATGATGTCATCGATAAATGGAGCAGTACGCATACCTTTTACATGCTTACGCAACAAGGCAAAGCTCTCTCTCCTGATATCCCAATATTTATTTGCTTCTGTCTCAGATCTTGTAATGTGAACTTTTAATTTAAAATCTTTAATTTTCTCCATTAATTCCATGCATTTTTTCTGTACTATTTCATCATTCTCTCCAGCAAATTCAGCCAAGATAATTAATTTTGGAAAGCCACCAGTGACCATCATGAAAAATTCTGGCAAAAAGCTAAACATGAACTTTATCATTCCAATGGGTCCTTTATTTTTCAAAAAGTCTGGGAAGAATTTAACTGCTAGTTTCATCGTCTTGTCGTCATATGTCTCAAGGGTTTCAGGGTTAAGCGTCAAAATGTCATCCACTAATCGCCCAAGTGGTTCTAGATCTCTCATAAAAATAGCTACGAGTTTCGAATGTTTGTTTTCAGGAATTAATTTAATTGTAACTTCAGTCATGATACCGAGGGTTCCCTGTGAGCCAACAAGTAATTTATTCAAATCAAAAAAATTCTCTTTCATTACGTTCCAAATATAATATCCAGCAGAATTTTTACTGACATTTGGTTTCGCTAATTTTATTTCTTCTTCGTTTTTATTTATTAATTCAAAAATATTTTTATAAATATTCCCTTCATAGTCCCCCTGAGCCATCTTTTTATTTAATTCATCTTTTGTAAGCGGTTTTACTTCATAAACGTTACCATCTGCAAAAACTACTTTTGCAGACAAAATATAATCCTCCATTTTGCCGTATTTAAGTGTGCGTTCTCCAGCGGAATTATTGCCATACATACCGCCCATCGCATTTAAACTTTTGGATGCTGTATAACATGGCAGAATAAGGCCTTTTTCTAAGGTTATCTTTTCAAAATCTCGATAAAACATTCCTGGTTCTACAGTGATATATGATGGAACTAAAGGATAATTATTTATATAATTTTTATTTTTATTTTTTGAGAATTTTAAATCATCCAATGGAACTGGTCCTCCGATTAATTTATTCATATAACGAGAGAAATCTAAGATAATTGATTCTCCGATAGCTCCTCCGGACATATCTGTACCTGCACACCTCGCGGTTATGGATAGATCCCCGTATTTTTCCTTATTCTGCTTATTCTCGTTGACCCATTTTACTAAATTTTTTACATCTTCTGTATCTTTCGGAAAAAGTACAACTTGTGGACGCACTTCGAGCAAACTAGCATCGTGCGAATATTTCACGAGTGTATTTTCGCTATCATCAATATCTCCTTTGAAAAATTTTTGCAAATCTTTTTTTATGTCTTCTTTCATTTTTTATTTTTTATATTGCCCAATCGATGCTTCACTATTATTCTTCGCAGCAGCCAATAAAAGAGCTTGTGCGGTCGCTATATCTTCAGGATTTTTTGCCCAATTTTCTAGAACAGGGTTTTGAATAGCGCGACTATATGAAAACGTAAGAGGCCAAGTGAGGAGGCCAGAGTGGTGCATTGTATTTAAATTTATCATTGCATCTTCGACGTCTTGTCCACCAGAAAGAAAAACTATACCACCGATAAAACCAGGAACATGTTCTGTTAAACATTTGATAGTCATACGAGCGACGTCTTCGGGGGAAGATTTTTCTTTATTTTCTTTTCCGGCGAGCACCATATTTGTCTTTAAAATTATTCCAGGAATAAACACACCCATTTTATTTAATTCAGTAAAAATTATATCCAGATTATGTGCAGTAACTTCATAGCATTTTTCTATGCTGTGTTCCCCATCAAACAAAACTTCAGGTTCAACAAATGGAACAATGCCGAGCTCCTGACAAACAAGAGCGTATTTAGCAAAGATAACTGCACTTTCTTTTATGCAATCTTCTGAAGGAATATTTTCCCCGATCTGGTAAGCTGTTCGCCATTTTGCGAAAGTTGCACCCATATTTTTATATTCTTGAAGTCTCTCTTTTAACCCTTCTAGGCCTTGAGTAATTTTCTCCCCTCCATGGTTAGGAAAATCCACTAAACCCTGGTCTACCTTGATCCCAATGTCTATACCTTTTTCTTGTAATACAGTAGTAAAATTTTTCCCATTTTTTGTAGATTGCCTAATCGTCTCATCAAAAAGAATATATCCCGAAAGATATTTTTCTACATCAGGTGCTGTAATTAAGAGTTCACGATATTCGCGACGCTTTTCTTCAGTCTGGGGCACTCCGAGTTTCTCGAAACGCTTGTTACAGCTATTCGTACTCTCGTCTATAGCAAGGACACCTTTAGGCGGAGCAACTAATCTAGCAACTGTTTCAATTAATTTATCTTTGTTCATAATTATTTAAGCAATTCTTTTAAGAGCTTAATGACTATTTGAGGATTTGCACTACCATTACTTTCTTTTATAATTTTACCAACTAAAGACATAATTGCGTTTTCTTTTCCTGATTTATAAATAGCTACAATTTCTGGATTTTCAGATATTGCTTTTTCTACTAAAACTTTCACTGCTCCTTCATCATTTTTCTGTAATAAATTTTTCTCTGTAGCTATTTTAAGTGGAGATTCGTCATTTATGACAATCATTGCTAAGATATCTTTTGCTGCCCGAGAAGAAATTTTATTTTCTATAACTAAATTTATCAATTCTGCGAAATTCTCAGCACTTGGACATCGGATGTCCAAGTTAGTCTTTTTAAGACCTATAAAATCTGAAGTTACATAGTTTGATGCTGTCTTTACTTTGTCTTTATCAGCCAAAATTTTAGCCACATCTTCAAACCAAGAACCAAGCACCGGATCATTTATAAAAACTTCAATGTCTTCATCTTTAATTCCGAAATCATTTTTATAGCGTAGTCTTTTTTGAGCTGGCAATTCTGGTAATTCAGACTTCATCTTTTCTAAGTCAAAAGCTTCGTGAAGTTTCATTTTAGGTAAGTCAGGATCTGGGAAATATCGATAATCCGCACTTCCTTCTTTTATCCTTTGAGAGAAAGTCTTTTGATTGGCATCATCCCAGCCACGTGTCTCTTGCACTATTTCACTTCCCTTACCTTCTTCTTGTAATTTTGTCATCCTCTCTACTTCGAATTTGATAGCACGCTCTACACTTCTAAAAGAATTTAGATTTTTTACCTCAACCTTTGTGCCTAGAACTTTAGGATCAGATGAAATAGAAATATTTGCTTCCACTCGCATTTCACCCTTTTCCATATTCGCTTCAGACACTCCTAGATACCAGAGTATTAGCTGTAGTTCTTTTGCAAACTTCGTAGTAATCTTGGCTGCATCATCTGCATTTTCGAAACCATGCGGCTCAGTCACGAGCTCCATCAGAGGTACACCCGCACGGTTGAAATCAATAAGGGAAAAGCCTGCCCCGTCGGAAGTTTGCTTCCCTTCGGGGTCTCCTTCCCTGTGTTTATTATTCGCTGTATCTTCTTCTAGATGCACACGAGTGATGTCGTAGTCTGCTAGACGTCCACCAGAGACTATCGGATATTTATATTGAGAAATCTGATAACCTTTTGGAATATCTGGATAGAAATAATTTTTACGATCAAATTCTGTAAAATCTGCAATCTTACTACCGAGAGCAAGACCAACTTTTATTACACTCTCTATCGCCTTTTTATTTGGTACAGGCAATGCTCCCGGATGCGCCATACAAACTGGACAAATATTTACATTTGGTTTTTCCTCGTCTGGATTATTCAAACAGCCACAAAACATTTTTGTTTGTGTTTTAAGTTCTGCATGTATTTCAAGACCAATTGTCGGATAATACTTATTTGCCATTATTTAAATATAATAGCATATTCTTAGTTTAAAAAAAATTTAGTAGATTGTCCTCCAAGCGTAGGCATCTCCGACATCCTTAGCACAAACTTCCACAGTATCTTTTACTCCAGTACCTCCTTGGAAACTCCAGAATGTACCACGCACAGTCGCATCACAGGTTGGCTTAGCAGTAACTGTGTTCAAACGAACTCCGCCGTTTACTTCAAACTTTTGTGAAGGTGCAGTAACTCCAACACCTACATTACCTGCAAAATAGTTATAAGTATTTGCATCAGAGGCATAAAAAGAAAATGGATAATTTGTTTGTGTGCCAATAGACATGTCACCGACATATACTCCATAAGTGTTTGTATAGGTGCCTGAATTTGAACTAACACTAGTAATTTTTAGTCCATAACCATTTGTTATCGTGCTACCTACTTTTGAATTATAAATATATGAATTAACACCAGCCTGGTTTGTAATTGTTAAAGCTTCATAATTTCCTGTGTAAGTTCTTGCACCTTCTAAATTAGTTACACTTCCAGTACCCTCTTGATACGAAGCACTCTCAATTCCATAAAGGTCAGTGATATTCCCTGTTCCATAATTATCAACACCAAAAACTCCAGCTTCTAATGAAATTATGTTTTTATTATTTGTATCTGGTGTTGTCACCCAAGTAAGATTACCTTTAAGATATAAACCATTTACAGCCGGGTCAAAATTAGGATAGTTGGTCAAAGCAGCCCCATCTAATGACCAAGAAAGAGTATCATCTAAAGCCAATAAAGATTGATAAGGAGTACCTTGTATACTATTAATCAGTGCATTCGTTCCCATCGCAACATGCCCTGTAAAATTTGAGGTTCCTGAAACAGTCAATTTATTTGTTGGTGTAATTCCAATACCGACATTTCCACTTCCAGTAATGATATTACCACCATTTGTAGTCTGTAAAGACAAGGCATTCCCTGCACCCACATCTATAGTAGAAGCTGTGTCGCCAGTGATAGCAGCTGAACTAAAAGTTAATGATGCGAGAGCTTTCGTAGCTCCTGAAACCACTACCAACAAAACAAACAAACTTAATATTTTTTTATTCATACAAAAAAGTTAAATTAATAAACTAACCTTTCAATTATAACCCCCCCCCAGAAATTTTTCATAGTGATAATGGGGATAACTCAAATAACAAGGTTAAACCTTGTTAAAATAACTTTATCCACATTTTGGTTGACACCGACACCTCTTTTATATATTATATAGATACATGTTGCTTCCGTAAGGAAGTTCCGAGAAAGCCATCCGCAAGGATGGCTTTCGTTTTTTTATACAAAAGTCCTAAATATTTTTTTTATTTAACTTTCTTTAAAATTTTGATCAAATCATCACTGAATTTCTTTACCATTTTATCATCAAACAAAGAAAGAACAAAAACCCCGCCAGCACTGGCCGGGGCAAGCTTCTTTAATTTTTTAAACTTATCTATTTCCCTTTCTATAATCTTGGGATCTTCAACTACGTCTGTCTTAGTAAGAATTATTATTTCATCTTTTGAAGAGAGCCCTTCATCTCCTAAGTTTAATTTCTTGTCATATTTTTCAAGTTCTTTACGGATCTCTTTATACACTTTCATCATCCCGGTACTACCGAGAGATAAATTTTCAAATGACACTAGGTGTGCAAGCATTTTCGTACGTTTAATATGTCGCAAGAATTTAACTCCGAGGCCTTTGCCTTCTGATGCACCTTCGATAATTCCTGGGATGTCTGCAATTATGTATTTATAAAAGTCTCCCAAGTTTGGATCGAGCGTAGTGAAAGCATAATCCCCGACTCGTGCCTGAGCATTTGTGAGTGCATTTAAGAGCGAAGTCTTGCCTGCATTAGGAAGACCAATCAATCCGATATCAGCAAAAAGTTCTAATTCTATTTTAAAATTTCCTTTTTCTCCGAGAGCACCTTCACGTGACTCTTGCGGAGTTGTGTTAGTAGAACTTTTAAAATGCTCATTACCGAATCCACCATAGCCACCTTTCAAGATCATAAATTTCTCTCCTTCATTCGTGAGCTGCCAAGTTTCGTCAGTATCGAGATTTGTGATTATTGAACCGATAGGTAGTTCAAGGTAAAAGTCTTCACCATTTGCACCATGGAGACTTTTATTTCCACCATCTTCTCCTCGCCCCGCAGTGAAGCTCTTTTTTGCTTTGTATTTAGAGAGCATGTGAACATCGCGCACGCCAATAACATAAAAATTTCCACCACGTCCAGCGTCACCGCCTGCGGGTCCGCCTTTGGGTATAAATTTCTCTTGACGCCAACGCACGACGCCATTTCCGCCCCTTCCAGCGGAAGCTTCAATTTTCATTTCATCAATAAATGCCATGGTTTAGTTATAAAGTTAAAAGTTATAAAGTCTGTAAAGTCAGTATAGCATAAAAATCTTTAAACTTGATTACTTTATGAACTTTCTACTCGCCTAGCGCTTTTTGCGCTAGTGCGATAGCGGCTTCTTTTGTTTTAGCAACAACAAGGAAAAGTCCTTTATGGCAAAATACCGCACCCTTTACCCCAGACTCTTGTTCCAATTCTTCATCTCTGAGACCTGCCCAAGATGCTGGGAAATCTTTTCTATTTTTAAAAGTCTTTGTATCTTTTCGGACAGCCCTCACACCCCAGAGATTGTCACTGACTCTTTCGTATATGACATATAGTGGTTCTGGAAAATTATTTAATATATGTTCATAAGAATAATCTTTATCTAAAACGATTATTCTTTTATCCTCTGCACTATTATAAAGTGCTAATACTTTTTCTTCTGCGAGGAGTGCATCTTTTGCCTGAATAATCTCTCGAGATAAAATTACTTTCGCTATCTCTACGCATTTTAAAAACATTTTATCGTCAGTTATTTCTGAACTCTCGGATTTCTCTAGCCATGTCGGACGCATTGCATTGAAAAAATGCTGAATGTAGTAAGGTGAGACATCATATTTATTTTCTACTAAATCAAAGCCGTTGTCTCCAGCATCAACAGGAGAAACCAATCTCTGGTCTATGTAGTCCACTACTCTTTGTGTGCCGCATATCTCTATGCCAAACTTTTTCCATACTAAACCAAAAGCAGCATACTCTATGTCATTATTGGGCCTTTTACCTGCACCACCTTTTTGATGATGATCAAATCTATTTTTTTCAGTATCATGAATTCCACCAACATCAAAAACATAGTCACCATTCTCGATAATACCCTCGTCTCTGGTGCGGAATATTTCAAAAGTTTTTCCTTCTTTCTCTAGCATCAGAGATATAGTGGCGCAAGAAAAAATATCATCTGCATGAAATGAACCATTGTGTGTGACTATTTTTTTATTTTTATTGTTTGTCATTATAAAATTCTTCAAATAATTCATAAAGCCAGCTGACTAATTTATCAAAAAGGATAAACACGATAAAGAGCACGAGGATAACTATCAAGAATTTCCAAATCTCGCGGCTTATATGGAGTGCAGTATAACTGAAAAAGTATCCTAGGGAAAGGAGGAGCGGTGCCCAGATGAATGTGGCTGAAATCTCCGCTTTTAGAAACAACTTATAATTTATCTTTTCATAACCAGAAAAAACAATAACCACATTGTTCGCCCACATTATAAATTTAGAAATAAAAATAGACCAAAATGGTTTTTCTTTAAATTTAGGCAAGATGGTGTAGACTCGTCTCTGCAGATATTGGAAAAACCTATGATGCTGAAATTTTTTAAAAAGAAACTCACCAAGTGAATATCCTATGAAAGTCTTTGTGAGTCCTCCCAAAAGAGCAAAAAGTAAAGCAAAGAAAAAATTCAAGGCGCCCAGGTGAACCAAGATACCTGTAGAAATTAAAAAGAATTCCCCTTCAAAAATAAGTCCGAAATAAATTAATCCATAAGCGAGAATTTGATGGTTCTCTACTAAGTGAGTTAAAAGATTTACTGTATGCATAAAGTTATTTTAATTAACTGAAGAGAGCATCTACTACTTCTTTTACCGTCGTACCGTCTGCTTTGCCTTTTAAATCTTTCATTAATGCAGCCATGAGCATGCCCTTTTTTGTAGCGTCAGTAATATCGAGCTCATTCTTTTTTATTTGTGCAATTTTTTCTACTTCATTCTTGTCCATCAACTTCGGCAAATAAGTCTCGAAAATAGCGAGCTCGTCAGATTCTTCTTTTACCAAGTCTTCTCTGCCACCCTTTTTAAATTGCTCGATGGAATCTTTCCTCTGTTTAGCGAGCTTGGTGATGACAGCCAATGCTTCCTCATCTGTGAGCATTTCTTGCGGCTTTTTGTTTTTGGCTACGAGTTCATTCGTAAATGCCGCAGACATCGCACGAAAAGCTTTCAATCGTAGAGCATCTTTCGCCATCATCATTTCTTTTATTCCGTTTTTTATTTTTTCATGTAACATAACATATAGATTATAGCAAAAATATGTTAAAATAGCACCATGTCTAAATTAATATTTTTTGATACAGAAACTACCGGCAACACAGAAAAAGATTTTCTCCTACAAATTGCTTATAAACACGATGCCGAGAGCTTCGTAGGCCTTTATAAACCAGAAGTTAAAATTCCCCCCGAAGCTTCCGCTGTGCACCACATCACAAATAAAATGGTAACCGACTTACCGCCTTTCAAAGGTAGTGCTGACCAAACAAAAATTAAAAAACTTTTTGAGGACAAAAATTCAGTCGTGGTCGCCCATAATGCAGCCTTTGACTTGATGATAATCAAAAAGGAAGACATCATACCAAATAAATTCATCTGCACGCTCCGCGTGGCAAGACATTTAGACAAAGAAGGAAAAATAGAAAAATACAATCTACAATATTTAAGATATTTACTTGAAATAGAAATAGAAGCTACCGCCCACGATGCCATGGGTGATGTTTTAGTGTTGGAAAAGCTTTTCGAAAGATTGTTAAATAAAATGATAGAAGAGCTTGCCCGTTCCTCTGGCGGGGATAAAATCAGTAAAGATGAAGCGATAGAAAAGATGATAGAAATTTCTTCGCATCCGTCGCTCTTGTTATCTTTCAACTTTGGGAAACATTTAAGTAAAAAAATAGAAGACGTATTAAAAATAGACCGAGGATATCTAGAATGGTTGCTTGCGCAAAAGCTCGATAGTGACCAAATTGACGAAGATTGGATCTACACTCTAAAACATCATTTAGGAAAATAAAATTATTTTATCTAATACGATTCATTTGACAAATGGCTTTTGGGGATGTAAAATATACACAAAGCTATTCGACAATAATCTTTTCCCATTCTCATGGTCAGGAGGCCACAATGAAATTATATGCGGGTTTAACTGTCATGTTCTCACTTTCCAAGGAAGGTAGGCTCGAAGCGTGTGTCTTCAATGGCTGGAATTTTTTTGCCGAAATACCAGACGTTCCTCAAGATATAAAGGAGGACGATGTCGGCATTCGTCTCTGGATCTCAAAAATGGTCCAAAAAGACGGCCTCGTAGCTAGGCCGAAAGAAGGCAGACCAAGAACATTTACCCTTGAGCGTTTTACGCTCACTTCCTAAGGAGTATTTATGTCTTTCAAGGTTCTTGTTTTGGACGACAATGAAAATCTTCAAGAAATGTGGAGGGCGGACATGGCATTACGTCATGTATCATACACTGACACGATAAGCATGATCAGTGCCTCATCCATAGAGGAAGCGCTGGAGCAATTCAGGGCAAACCCTGACCTCGCTGTGATCGTCTTGAGCGGATGTGTTTTGGGGCGTCAGTCAGACACACTTCCCCTCGCAAAGGAATTCCGTAAAACCTTCAACGGACCCATCATAGCCACGTCGGCGATCCCATGGTTCCAAGACCAACTCGTCGCCGCTGGATGTAGCCACAAATCTTCCAAAGATTACCTAACCAGGAAAATCCTTGAGGTGCTCGGCCTCAGAAAGCCACCGAGCTAAAATTCACCATCACCACCAGAAGAAGCCACCGCGCTCTTCTGGTGGTTTCTTTTTATAAAGTAAAAATGTTAAAATACATCTATGGAAAATATTGTTTGGATAATTTTAGGAGTCGTGATAGGAGGAATCTTTGTCTATTTTTTATTCGGCAAAAAGAAAGATAGTAATACAGAAAGTGACACAGGCCTAAACCTCATTTTAACTCAAATAAACGAACTCTCCCGCACCGTAGATAGTAAAATCGGTGAGTCTCACAAACAAGTACGAGAAAGTTTACAATTTCACTCTAGTGAATCGAATAAAATAATTCGCGACGTCACCGAAAGGCTCACCCGTCTAGATGAGACGAATAAACAAGTCATATCTTTCGCTGACCAGCTCCAAAGCTTAGAAAATATTTTAAAAAATCCTAAACAGCGCGGAATCCTCGGAGAATATTATTTAGAAACAGTTTTAAAAAATGTATTACCTCCAGGCAGCTACCAGATGCAATACCCCTTCCCTGATGGCACCATTGTGGATGCTGTCGTTTTCGTAAAAGATAAAATAATTCCTGTGGATTCTAAGTTCTCGCTGGAGAATTACAATAGAATGGTGGAAGAGCGAGACCCCGCCGAGAAGAAAAGACTCGAGACAGTCTTCGTCAATGATTTAAAAAATAGAATTACCGAAACTGCGAAATACATTCAGCCTACGAAGGGCACCACTGACTTCGCATTTATGTTTATCCCCCACGAAGCTATTTATTATGATTTACTCACGAACAAAGTCGGAGCAGACGAAAACGCAGAAAACTTAATCCAGCGTGCTGCAGGAAAATATAAAGTCATCATCACTTCCCCCACTTCATTCCTCGCTTACTTACAAACCGTCCTACAAGGACTCAAGGCTCTACAGATAGAAGAATCCGCCAAAGAAATAATTAAAAAAGTAGAAGACCTCGGCAAACATTTGAAGTCCTACGATGAATACCACAACAAGCTCGGCAATGCCCTCGGCACTGTGGTGAACCATTACAATGCTTCGAATAAAGAACTCAAGAAAATAGATAAAGATGTGCTCCGCATCGCAGGATCCTCACCAGAATTATCCCTCCTCGAAGTAGAAAAACCAAAGATAGAAGATTAGAAAATTAAGAGTATAATGTATTTATGACAGGAGATGATATCGACAATACATTTTTCAAGAAGATAGACACCAACATAGTGGACCCAAAAGATCCATATCTAAATCACCTGCTCGAACAATACCGTATTTATTTACATATCTTCAACAGCACAAATGACCGAAGCCAGAAATCAAATGAATTCTTCCTCGGGCTCAATGCTGCCATCATCGGTATCCTGGGCTATGTGGAGACGAAAGCTCTACCTCATGGGAACATTATCTTTATGCTCATCCCCTTCATCGGTATTAGCATTAGTTATTCTTGGTATAAAATAATAAATTCTTACAGCATCCTAAATCGTGCGAAATTTAAAGTCATCCATAAAATGGAAGAGAAATTACCCGTGGCTCTATTCGAGACAGAATGGAATTCTCTAACTGATAGTAAAAATGAAAAGAAATATGTTTCCTTCTCACGAATTGAAAGAAATATTCCGATAACCTTCATCGTACTTTATATAGTGATACTCATTGTGACTTTGTGGAGGTAAAAAGTTTATTTTTAATTTTCCATTAAAAATGCTATATTTTTCCTATTGGCCCTATCGTCTAACGGTTAGGACATATCCTTCTCAAGGATAGAATCGCGGTTCGATTCCGCGTAGGGTCACACAAAAAAATGATATAATGCCCTCATGAAAATATATGTTATAAGACACGGGCAAACAGAGTTAAATAAAAAAGGCATAATCAATGGCCACAGAGAAGATCCCCTGTCACCAGAAGGTATTGAGCAGGCTAAAATGGCCATGCCATCTCTACCAAAAACCATAAAACATTTTTATGTGTCTTCTCTAGAGCGAACAAAGCAAACCGCTAAAATATTAAATTCTGAGTTAAATATTCCAATGACTTTTCATGATGAATTGAAAGAAGTTAATTTCGGCATATTGAATGGAACACCATTTCTAGATGAGTATAAAGAAAAACACAAAATGCAAACTTATGATTGGCGTCCATCGGGAGGAGAATCTTTTAATGATGTAAAAGTTAGAGTTTTAAAAATTCTTAAAGAAATTAAGAAAGAAAATAAAGATGAAGAAGTACTCATTGTCGCCCATGGTGGAATAATTCGACTTATGCATTTTTTACAATTTAATGAAATTCTTAATAAAATTGAAAATGCATCTCTTCATAGTTTTGATTTAGATGAAATACTCAAAGAAAATAAAATGTTATAATCTATTTACATCATAAAATACATGAAAATGGATCAATTAGAAAATCCAATACAATCTAAGCCCACAAGAAGAGACGCAGAATTGGAAGTTTTCAGATCCCTACGGGCAGATGTTCGGAATGTTCTTTTTCCTTTGATTGAAGAATCTTTTGAAAAAGGAATAAACAAAGATGAAGACTTGGATATTTTTAAACAAGAATTGTTGCGTATTGTCGTCACATATTTACCTTACAAGAAAGAGCTAGACCAAGCTCATGGCAAAAAAGAAGAAGACGATATTTTTATCCCTGAAATTAAATCAATGCTAGAGAAAAAATTAAAAATGATTTTAGATAGCTATAGAGGTACAAAGACAACCACAGAGAGAAACCATGCTGAAGAAGTTTACAATAAACTAATAGACTATATTTCTGAGTTGAAAGCTGAAAAAATAAGATAGTCACGACTCCTGTCGGGTGTTGGACACCCGACAGGGTTTTACAAATAACTATCGAAATAAATTGCATGGCAGGTGTAGCCACCTGGATTCTTTTGCAAATAGTCTTGATGATAATCTTCTGCGAGATAAAATTTTCCTAAAGGTTCTAAGGTTGTAACAACAGGATCCTTCCATCGCTTGGATTTATTTACAATATCTATGAAATTCTCTGCTTGTTTTTTTTCCTCGTCATTACCATAAAATATAGCGGAGCGATAAGAAGTGCCTTTATCATTCCCCTGTTGATTCAAGGTCGTGGGGTTATGAATTTGAAAGAAAAAGTCGAGCATCTTTTTGTAAGAAGTTTTATCAGTGTCATATTCTATCTCCACAGCCTCTACGTGGCCTTCATGGTTATGATAAGTAGGATTCTCTACGCTTCCGCCGGTATAACCCACACGTGTAGATACTACCCCAGGCTGTTTCCTGATAAGTTCCTGTAAACCCCAAAAGCATCCCCCTGCTAATACTATTTTCTTAGTCATAATTTTTTTATTTTTCTTTTTCTAAGTCGAGCGAACAAGAATTAACACAAAAATGTTTTCCAGTATTTGATTCGCTATCAGGAAAAAGATGTCCTAGATGTCCTTTACATTTAGAACAAACGACTTCTGTCCTATGCATACTCATAGTATCGTCATCTTGATATTCTACACTTCCAGGAATAGCTTGATCAAAGGATGGCCAGCCAGCAAGCCCTGGCATATCGGAATCAAATTTGGCATTAGAATAAAATAGTAGGTTACCACATTGTTTGCAACGATAAGTCCCCTTCGCAGTTTCTTTGTAATAAATATTAGAAAAAGGAGCTTCGGTGCCCTTGTCTATGATTACTCTCTTTTCTTCCTCTGTTAATTTATTTAATTCCATAATTTTATTATATCAAAAAATTTAAAATTGCATAAACACAGGAATTGCTATATATTATAGCTAATTACTAATAACTAAAATAAATATTATGTTTAAAGAATTTAAAAACTTTTTGCTCCATGGAAATGTCTTTGACGTAGCAGTCGGTATCATTATCGGTGCTGCTTTTGGTAAGGTAGTCACTGCTCTTGTGTCTGACTTGCTCACTCCACTTATCGCATCTTTTACTAGAGTACCCGACTTTAATGCTTTAGCTTTTACATTGAATGGTAGTAAATTTATGCTAGGAGCATTTATAAATGATTTACTTTCTTTCATATTGGTCTCAGCTGCAGTTTTCTTCTTTGTCGTTAAACCTAAAAAAGTACTTATCTCTTTATCAAAAAAGAAAGCAGACCCTACGACCAAAATTTGCAAAGAATGCCTAAGCGAAATTCCTTTCGAGGCAAAACGTTGCTCTCATTGTGCTCAACCTGCAAGCTAAAATCCACCAATTGACTTTTTTGCTCATAAAGCTTTTACTATAAATAGCTAAACTAACCTAGTTATTTGATTTTTTAATATTCTCAACTCAACCCTCTTCTGAAGGAGCACGTCATGAGCATCGCTCAGAATTGCGTTACTAAGGCTCTACTCAAGGCCGGAATCACCATTGGTGGTAAGAACCCTTGGGACATCACAGTTAGTGACAACCGTTTCTACAAATGGGTCTTTTGGAAAGGCTCGCTTGGACTCGGGGAGGCCTACATGGAGGGCTTCTGGGAATGTGCACAACTCGATCAGTTTTTCGAGAAAGTGCTAAAGGGAGGCATGCCACTTATGGCTGTCTTAAATCCGACTGCAATTAAGCTAATCGTTCAGTCGAAGATAATGGACCTTGCACCAAGGAGTAAAGCCTTTGTAGTGGGTAAAGAACATTACGACCTAGGAAATAGGCTCTTCGAAGCAATGCTCGACACGAGCATGAGCTACAGCTGTGCCTACTGGAAGGATGCTACGACGCTTGAAAAGGCGCAAGAAAACAAGCTCGACCTTATCTGTCGTAAGTTAAATCTCCGCCCAGGGCAACGGATCCTAGATATCGGATGCGGTTGGGGAGGTTTCGCTTTTCATGCTGCTAGGCAGTATCGCGTGAAGGTTGTAGGGCTGACTGTCTCAAAAGAGCAAGCAGCCTATGCTCAAAACAAATGCAAATATCTTCCGGTTGAAATCCTACTTCAAGATTATCGCGAAGAGCATGGAGCTTACGACAATATCGTCTCAGTGGGAATGTTTGAACATGTGGGTCCAGAAAATTACCGGACCTACATGAAAATGGTGCAGAGAAATCTTTTGCCGAACGGATTATTCCTATTACATACCATCGGGGCAAGTGAAAGCTTCTTCCATGCCCAGGATCCCTGGATCCAGAAATACATTTTCCCCGTCGGAGAAGTTCCAACTCGCAAACAAATCACCAGAAGCACCAAGGGGTTCTTCAACACCAGGGACTGGCATGAGTTTGGGACATACTATGACCTGACCCTAATGTCCTGGTATTACAATTTCATTCACCTCTGGAAGGATATCGAAGAAGAATACGGGCCACGTCGGGACGGCAAGTTCTATCGCATGTGGAAGTATTACCTTCTTGCTTGCGCAGGGTCCTTCCGAGCGAAGAACAACGAGTTGTGGCAGATCGTACTGTCACACCCCAACAAACATCAAGACTATCAACCGGTTCGATGAAAACCGGCTACCGTCTTAAGGCCCTAGCACCGCTAGGGCCTTTTTTATTTTTAATTAAGCGAAGCCTGGGAAAAAATCAATTTTAATATGTTTATTGGGTACACCCATAGACTTCAGTGTCTCTTCAAAAGCATCCACCATTCCATGTGGGCCAGAAATATAAAATATTTTATTTAAAAAGTCTGGTACTTCTCTCGCAATCATCTGTGCATTGATAAAACCAGATTTCATAAACGGACTGAGCAAAACCTGATCCTTGTCAGTGACAGCGTAAATTGTTTTTATACCGAGCCTAGCTCTAGCCTCTTCAAAAACTTCTTTATAAGAAATATCAGCAATGGTCTTATTTGAATAAAATAAAGTAATATCTCTTTTTTCACGAGTATCTAATAAATATTGAATCATACTTCGAAAAGGTGTAACCCCGATACCGCCTGCGATAAACACCAAACCACGCTCTTTATCACTTGGTAGTACGAAGTCCCCTGACTTTTGAGATGCTATTATTTCCCCACCGATAGGTAATGCGAGTAAACGATTTTTAAAACTGCTTGGCTCAGGATAAAATTTTACCCCCAAGTGTATTTCTTCTTCTGTTGGTGATGAAGCTAAAGTAAAATAACGACGATTCCCCCGTGTATCAGTATCACGATGTTTTAAAGTCCACTCCATATATTGACCTGGTCGAAAAGAAAAGTTCCTATCTTTCAAAAATATAAAATCAAATGTATCTGTGCCTATCTTCACTCGTTCTTTTAATTGCAAGAAAAGTTTCTCTTTAGGAGAGACGATATAAGCAAAGATATTTCCGATGACGAGAGCGAGCTCTGGTGTAGAATAAACAGAGCCTATATGGACAAGTGGTGCAGATAAAAAACCCACCAAAACACCAAAGGAAATACGTAACCACCTCGTCGTCGGAGCAGTAAGTGGCTCAGTCACCATAACAAAAAGGAAAAAGAAGAAAGCAGAATCTGTTAATGTTCTAAGTAGAGTGTTAGGCACATTTGAACCTTTTAATGTTCCGAGCATGATAATCGTAGCAAATGCAGAAGCAATGAAAGTCCAGACTAAGTCCGCACGGCGAATCTTCCTTATGATGAGCATCCCTCCTAAAAGTACAAAGGGTAACATATTTGGTGTTCCGATCCACCAGCTAGCAGACTCATTTATAGTAAAGGCTGTGATGACGACGGCAATAGCAGCTGGATTGAAAATGTGCTTTTTACCAATTGCAAAAATATATTTCGAAGCCATCGCCCATACAGAAGCCCAGAAAGCGAGCGGGAAAAATTGAGAGTACACACCACCCTGAGCTGGAGAAATTATAAAAAATAAAATCAAAGCTGTGACATAGATAGACTCTACATTCGTCGGTGCTTCATATACATAAGAAAAAATAATATTGGTAAGCCAAGAAACTACTAAGATAACAAAAAGTGAACCGATAAGGTCGATCGGTGTGTATGGTAAAAGTTTAAATATTGAAAGGACGACAGATGCACCAAAGAAGAAAATAAGAACATAGAGAACTGTTCTATACATCGTCGTTTTATTTAAAAAATTGTCTACAAATTTAAGCATATTTTTTTGTATATTTATCGAATCCAGTCGTCATCGTAGCTATGCCGTTTTTATCAATAGAATATCCCTCATAACCAGGGAGCTCTTCAATAAAAAAAATTCCATCTTTTCCCATTGCATATGCTGCTGTCGCATATCTGTCAGCTTCAAAAACATTCGGTCCGATGACACTAAGGCTAACAATGTCATCAAGCTTGTCATTTTTATCTTTTGGATTATAAATGTGTGCCCCTCGAACATAATTCCCTGAAGTCGCTATCCCATTATTATCATCCAAATAAACCTTTTTCACAACTTCCCTTTTTTTATTAAAAGGATTTTGAATACCTATACACCATGCCTCACCATCTTTGTTTTTACCTGACACCTGAATATCTCCACCAGCCTCTACGGTAAAATTTTTAACACCATTTTTTTCAAGAATCTTACTCGCATTATAGATGGACCAACCCTTTACTAGTCCAGAAGTATCGTAATTCCCCTCTGGAGTGACAATGTCGAAATATCCATTCGTTAAATTTTTCGTCTCTTCTGAAAGCTTGAAAACTAATTCCATATCGCTACTCATTTCCTCCCCGCCTGCATCGTTATGCGAAGCATTGCGGGCAAGCTTTTTTATTTTTTTATTTATCTTTGTAATCTCGCTATCTTCTTTATAAGTACTAAATTTTTGATCTACATATTTAAAATAATCAAAAACTTCTTGAAAAAGTTCTTCTTTAGCCTCCTCGTCGTTAATTTCAATCATAACGGGAGTTCCCATAATGATTTGCACTTGCTTCATATGTTGTATTTTATAGTCTTGCACCCGAAAGAGCCGCTGTTAATGACTCACGAAAAGCAGCACTGGTAAATGATGCACCAGAAACAGTGTCTACATTTGCGTCCTGGAGAGCTATGGCTTCACTTGTGAGATAAGGCATGGCACGGTTATTGATACGTACAGAAGTTTGTCTGTCTTGTGGATGATCTAGAAATTGCACATCGGTAATTTTGCCACCAGAGATTATGACTTTAACTTGAACATTTCCATAATATGCATCTGCTACAGTTCCAGTGTAACTTCCGTTTTTATATTTTCCGGTATTTACGACTGGTGGAGGAGTAGGCGTTGGTATTGGAGTGGGAGTTGGTTTAGGGGTTGGAATCGGAGTCGGATTTGGCTTAGGTGTTGGAGTTGGAGTGGGGCCATTGTTATATTTAGGGAGATTTAATGCTACTTTTGTTTTGTTAGGTTCTGGCGTCAAAACCACAGGAGCACTCGCTCCTATAATACGCACATACAATACGTATGCAGAAAAAGTAAAGAATAAAGTTAAAGACAAGAATACTTTTTTCATAAGCTAATTATACCATATATAGCAATGATGAAAATTAGATGAATTTCTTAATCCTCTTCATCATCTCCTAAGTTAAGATCTATTTTAAGAGAATTGATTCCATTAGAATGTTCCTTTACGGATTTTGAGTCATCTGAACTTTTATCATCATTAACATCTTCGAATTGATCATCTTCTTCGATGTCACCACTACCCTCTATATCATTTTCGTCTTCTATATCTCCCTTTATTACATTAGAGAACATCAACAACTTCGCTTCATTGACTGAAGTTATGACTGCTTGGAATTTAACAGTAGCATTTACAAAATCAGATGCAGTCATGAATGCCTTGCCTTCTTCCAAAGTTTTTTCTGCTAAGGCGAGCTTGCTGTCAATCTGACCCTGTATATTAGCAGATAGATTTATCTTCTCTTTTTGATATGTAAGTTTTGTCGAATCTAACAAATTAACAGCTGCAGCTTGTTTACTTGAAGCAGAAGAAATATCTGAATTTGTCGTCACAGTAGTGTTGTTTTGTAAATCTACACCTAAGTTTAATTCAAGGTCTTTGTTGTCATTTTTTATTTTATCACTAAATTCTGAAAGAGAAGCTAGAAGCTTGTCAGTTTCTTGCTTTGTATCTGCAGCAAGAGTTGGTTCTTTCGAGAGAGTCTCTAGTACATTCTGATAAGCTTTTAGAGATGCTTGCAATCTGATGTTTAAGTCAGAAGAATTTACACCTTGATTTTTCTGTAGAGCAAGCTCGTTTACATTTAGATTAAAGTCATCAATCTTAGTTTTTATTTGATTTTCAAGATTGACTCTATTTACTTCACTGAAATTTCCAAGAGAAACAAGCTTTTGTGCTTCACTAAGTCTGCGCTCTACAAGACGCTCTTTCCATTCAGTTTTTTCTTCTTTTGTGAAAGCAAAGATTCCTGCGACGGGTTCATTTACATATGTCTTTACTCCATAGAGTAAATCTCCAGGGATGGCTTTCTCAGCAAAAGCAGCGGTACCCCCCGTGGTAGCAATAACTAAAACGATAACGAGTGTTGGTACAAATTTATTTTTGTTAATCATAAAATAATAATTCTTAATAAACTGATAATAATAATATAGACGGTTAGTTTCTTTATTTGTTACATTTTGTTCTACGGAAAGAGGAGTAGAATTTTCAAGCAAAAAGGCACGCATCGACCCTTTCTCCTCGTCGCTGAGTCTTATATTCTTTAACTTTTTAATTGTAGATTCAAATTCATTATTCATTTTTGTTTTCTATTTCTTTAAATAAATCTCGAAGCTTCTCTCTAGCGCGGCTAATCCTCACCAGTATCGTATTTTCTCGCTCACCTAAAAGTTCTGCCATGTCACGCGAGCTCATATCCTCGAGGTAACGCAGGAGAATAACTTCTCGATCGGATTCAGATAATTTATCAAGCAAAGAAAGAAAAATAGAATAATCAATAGAAGTTTCGGTATTGTCTTTCCCCTCAATTGATTCAAAAAATCCTTCAGGTAAGTGACTTTCGGGGATGCTTTTAGCTTTCCTCCAATAATCAATTACCGTATTTTTCGCAATTGTGTACACGAAAGCTTTATGGTTCTCTATATCTTCCCTTCCTAGATATTTAAATACTTTCATAAAAGTATCTTGGGTCAGATCTTTCGCTATTTCCTTATTCCCTGTCTTGAAATAACAAAAACGAAAAATAGCATCTGCATGAGTATCATAAAGTTCGACGAACAGTTCTTTTCCTTTTTCTTCTTCAGGATTCATAAATAATGACGTTTTGTGTATTCTTTTTATTACAATATATAGTATATCATGTTGTATTTTACTAACTAAGTAAATGAGACTATACTTTTATCATGAGAAGGAAAATCAAAAAAATTGCGATTTTAATTATAGGAGCTATCTTTATCCTTCTAGGGTTGCTCGGCTTGGTATTACCTTTGCTGCAAGGAATTCTATTTTTAGCAATTGGTTTCTCTCTTATATTTTTTTACTTTCCAGATGTCCGATCTTGGCTAAATGAACATACGAAAAAATACCCTCATCTATTTATCGCAATAGAAAAAGTCGAAAAATGGCTCACAAAAATCATCGGGGAAATCTAGATTCTCTTGTTTGATTATCATTGATATTTTTGTTAACCTTTAACTTGACAAGCAGCCGGAGCTTCCGTCTGTAGATGTTGATTTGAAAACAAAATATAGAGGAGAGAAGCCATGAGCGAGAACCGCAATTTCCAAGAACTCTTGAACCGTAGATTTACATGCGGCAAAAGTATCTGCCTTGAATTAATTGGGAAAAAAAGAAGTCTCGAATCCATGGATGACACTGTGGCTTCCAACCTAGAAAAAGTCAGAGAAACTAAAGATTTCGCTTGTGCATATAAATTAAATACTTTATCTTTTTTGCGACATGATATTGAGTGCGGTTTAACAGCACTTGATCTTACCGTCAAAGATATAAAATTAATCGCACCCAATATTCCAATCATCATCGAGGGCTGTGATTGTCCAGAAATAATTTTCGACATTTTCGGAGCAGATGGAGCCGTCGTAAAACTCTATCCTGGAACAGAGGCACTTTCCCACTTTTTCTTGCGAGAGGGCAAAGGAATCTTTGTCAATTGCCATGAATTTGTTGGCGAAATGCAAGACAAAGAAATCCTGCTCTCTGAACAAGATCAAATGTTGTTTTTCGGAAGAATCGGAGGGGGTAGCAATGACGGACAAAATGGATGGACAGATCGTCTTTCTTTGTCTGCATACATTGCACACAAAGTACATTCTTTAAAGACAAAGGCCACTTGTGGCCTTGCAATGGACGCAAATCCCAATAGGTTGGCCGAGGCTCGTATGATCGTGGGCGATGACACTCCCATTTTTGTTAACCATATGGGGAACAATTTTGACCGCTGGAAGCAGATTGTTGTAGCGGGCCAAAACAGCAAACACGGAGGACTTATATTGGAACAGCCTCCACCAATTATCAAAAACCCAGCTTCAGATCCTAGGAGTGAAATAGGAACACTCCACAACCTTATCGCCAGCATCAGTGGCTAAAGATCCAGCCACAGTTATAAGTAGGCAGAACAACACGCTCTGCCTATTTTTTATTTTTCCATTCTTCGTCTTGCCTTACCAATAATGTCTTTTTATTTTTTTGATCTAAGAGAATATTTTCTACTACACGTTCCATGCGTATACCCTGAGAACCTTTCACTAGTACAACATCATTTTTCTCCACAAAAGTTTTTATAAAATTTCCTGCCTCATTTGAGTCTAAAAATTCAAAGATGTTTTCTTTATTCATTCCGAATTCCAATGCACCATCTTTGATAGATTTCGCTCTAGGGCCTACAACGATAAGTACATCTGTATGACCAATTAAATTTTCTTTTGCAATTTTACCAATATTTTTATGAGCCTCCAGGGTGTGTTTTCCAAGCTCGAGCATATCACCCAGAATAGCTATTTTTCTGCCTGCACTCTTTACCTCACTTAAAGTTTTAAGTGCAGTCTCACAAGCAAATGGTGAAGAATTGTATGTATCATCAATAATTAAAGACTCATTTATTCCTTTGAGCAATCTCATTCTTCCAGGAGCAACATCATAATTTTTAAGTGCATTTACGGATGTAAGCATATTAAATTTCAAACCTGAAGCTAAAGCCAGAGCTGAGAGTGATGCATATACATGATTGCGCCCAAAGACTCCATCTATCACCACAGGCAAGCTACTACCATCCCCATCTACTCTAAAAATAATTCCTTCAGGCTCACCTTTTTCATTATAAAAAATACTATCACCCGAAGCTAAGACATCAGCACCTTCAGTAAATCCATAAGTAATAGTATGATGTTTACTTTTTTCTTTCATTTCAAATATTGCTTTATCATCTCTGTTTAAAATTAGTAAACCATCTTTCTTTAAAGTTTTTATAAGTTGGCTTTTTTCTTCTACGAGATGTTTATGAGAATCAAAGAATTCAATGTGTGCGGGAGTTTCTCCTATTGTAGTCATGATGACTGCATCTGTCTTCAGCCACGAAGCAGTATTTTTCATATCACCTTGTTTGCCAATACCAACTTCGAGTACCAGCCACTTGGGATATTTATGGGGCCCAAAAGGACTAAGAAAAAGCCATAAACCTTTTAGGACATTCACAGCCCAACCAAATGGATTATTCCAAGCGTTAGGTAAACCCAAGATTGTGAGAGGCAAACCTATCTCACTGTTAAAACTCTTTTCACTTTTGCGAACGTAAGTCATCTTGGAAAGCACAGCATAGACTGCATCCTTAGTAGAAGTCTTGCCGACGCTTCCAGTGACAGCGATAATTTTTGGTTTATATTTAGAGAGCACGAGCTGTGACTCTATTCTTAAAATATAAATTAATGCTTTTTTAAAAATTGTTTTCATCTGTCTGGTGGAATATCGTAATAATTTAATAAAAATTTAGTAATGTCTAGAAATGGATCCGTCCAAGTCGTCGCAGCATAAGGCACACCTTTAGGATTTATAGCATAAAGAAAAACTATGAACTTCGGACTATAAGCTGGAAAATATCCAATAAATGAATGGTTATGTCTATCTGCATAATATCCTCCATTTATATTGTCTGCAACCTGTGCTGTACCTGTTTTCACTGCTACACTAAAATGATCAAGCTTTTTTACTCCTCCACCCATACTGTCTAAAACTTTTATAAGCATTCTAGTTATCTCTTCGGATGTAGCTTTAGTTATTTTCGTAGGAGTTAATGGATAATTCATTTCTTTAATAGTTCCATCATTGTATTTTATTTCTTTTACTAAATGGGGAACGACTAAGTTACCACCATTACTAAGTGAAGCAAGTGCTCGGATTAATTCAAATGGAGTGAAAGCGATACCCTGGCCGAAAGCAGCATTGGCATATTCGATCTCGCGAGGACTTTTCAATATTCCTGAGACGAGCCCTGAAGTTTCATTTGGTAAATCTATTCCTGTCTTATCTTTTATGCCATAAGCAAGCAGATAATTACGCAAATTTTCTTTCCCTAATTTCTGTTCCACGAAGACCATTCCTGTGTTTAAAGACTGACTCAATACCTCCTGCATACTCGTACCGGGACCTCTAGCCTTTTTATCAAAGTTAAATATTTCATGCTTTTCAACTATCACAGACCCTTTATCATTATACTTAGTATCTGCAGTGAGGACTCCTTTATCGAGAGCAGCTGCCATGACAAGTGGCTTTACCACAGAGCCAAATTCTAAAACACCTTCAACTAAAGGATTTGCAAAAACCGAGACAGCTTTATTCTGAGAAAAATTATTTGGATCGAAAGAAGGTAAAGCAGAGAGTGCATACACGGATCCGTCAGTAGGGTTCATAATTATTCCACCAATAGAATCGACATTGTATTTATTTTTTACATCGGTTAATTTTTTTTCCAAAAAACTTTGAACTTGAGGCTCTATCGTCGTCACAATGTCTCCTTCTTTTTCTTCACCTTCAAATAAAGTTTTATTTATATTAGAAAAAACTTCCGCAAAAAAATTAATATATGGATTGTCTACATTCCGAGCGAGAACAGAATCATACTGTCTCTCGAGTCCATAACGTCCCCCCAATTCATCACCCTTGTAGCCCACGAAGCCGAGCGAATGTGCAGCCATAGTAGCTCCAGGATAAAAACGCCATTTTTCTTTAAAAATACTAACTGCTGGGATTTTCAATATAGATATAGCATCTGCTTGCTCTTTAGAAAGACGATTGGCCACTTCTTCATATGGATCAGGTTTTTGTCCTGCTCTCATTATAAAATTATCATGATCGAGAGTTACTATTTTTGATAATTTTTGATAGACAGATTCAGCATCAGTAATCTTATCAGGATTTATAGCCACCTTAAAGCCAGAAGTCTGCGTAGCAGCAGAAACGAGCCCTCCATCTTTTCGTTCGAAATAAATAGTCCCGCGTTCGTAAATGTTTGCAGAAGGTGTGGAATACTGACGGTCTGCCACTTGTGAATAAGTGCCACCATGAACAACTTGTACAAAAAAAAGTTTTGCCACAAGTATTGCAGCAAAAATTATTACAAAAAAAATAATTATTCTAGATCTAAAAACAAAACTAGATTTCATTGTTGGCGAGTTTTATACTTCCAAAAGATTCACCAGAGTTAAGGCCAAGAGACTTAAGAGATTTACGAGTTGCAAAATTCGCTTTTGCTTCTTTATAACCCATAGTAGAAGACATATTCATATCGACACTACTAGAAACCGACAAATATGTAAGTTCTGATTTACTTATTTCGTTTGAAAGGGTGAGCATTTCTTTTTCGAGAGCTTTTCGGCCGACAATATTAAAAACTGTATTACCTAAAATAAATACATAAAGGATTGCGAGTACTGCGAGAGTAGAGAGCATTGCATTCAAGACAACACGATTGACCTCAATATTATTATTCATAATATTTACGTTTTGGATTCGTGTCTTAAGTTGTAAGCTCATTTGTTTCATATTATTTTTTCTAAAATTCTTAATTTTGCACTTCTTGATCGGGGGTTATTTTTTAATTCTTCATCTCCTGCTAAAATTGGTTTCTTATTTATTAATTTTGCTTTTTTTTCTTTCTCTAATTCTTTAAAAAATTTCTTGGTGATTCTGTCTTCTAAACTATGAAAAGAAATCACCGACATCCTTCCTCCCTTCTTCAATGTATTAAAACCTTTCTCTAAACCTTCTTTCAAAACACCTAGCTCATCATTCACTGCTATGCGTAATGCCTGAAATGTTCTAGTGGCATAGTGTAGCCTGCCCCTCTTGTATACTGCCGGCACCGCACTCTCTATTATCTTTACTAAATCAAAGGTCGTCTTTATCTCTCCACTCTTCCTGGCTTCTACTATTGCCTTGGCAATCCTGCGAGAATATCTCTCCTCGCCATAACCATAGATAATATCTGCCAAATTTTTCTCTTCCCAAGTGTTCACGACTTCCTTCGCCGTAACATCTTCTAGAGAAGGATTCTCTTTCCCTGAATTTTTCATTTGCATGAGCAAGGGCTCATCTTTCATAAAGGAAAATCCTCGTCCAGAATTCTCTAATTGATCTGAACTCAAACCTAAGTCAAAAATTATTCCATCTATTTCCCGGACACCTGGTGTACGGGACAAAACTTTATCTAAATCTTTAAAATTTATATTTTTGAAAGTGATATCACAGTTCAAATTTTTAAATTTGTCTTTTGCTTTTTCGAAAGCACTTTTGTCTTGGTCGAGAGCAATTATTTTTATCCCTGGAAATCTACGGCAAATCTCCGCGCTGTGCCCTCCTCCACCAAAAGTACAATCAAGTACTAAAGATTTAGGACTTAAGTTCAAACCTTCTATTGTTTCATTTAAAAGAACTGTCTTGTGTACGCTTTCCATTTACTTCTTTTCGTTTCCAAGCTTTTCCGCTAATTCCGGAGCTTGCTTTTCGACGACATCAGCATTCTGCGACCAAACCTTGTCATTCCAAATCTCGACTCTGTCTCCGACTCCGATAACCGCTGCACTATTTTTCAAACCTATTCTGTCTTTTAGAAAGTCTGGTATTAAAATTCTGCCAATTGAATCTATCTCCACTTCTGCTGCACGTCCGAACATGTATCTATTAAAATTTCTTTGATCAGCTTTCAAAAAAGATAAATCGGTATTTGTATCAGAAAGTCTGGTGCTTACTTTTTCCCATTCCTTAAGTGTGAAAATAAATAAACAAGAGTCGAGTCCAGGTGTGATGATAATTTTCTTGCCAAGTTCTTTACGGAACTTTGCTGGCATGGAAACTCTATTCTTCTCATCTATTGTGTGTATGTATTCGCCGATTAACATTTTTTTATTTAAATTACTTTTTTTAACTTATGCACCGATTTCCCACTTTTTCCCACTTGGTATATTATATTCTACATACTTAAATAACACCAAGCCCAAACTGTGGATAACTCCGACATTTAAAGTCCCCTTTCATTTATTGACTAATTCAATAAAATGTTGTATTTTGTTGACAGGAGGTGGTAACTTGAAAATAACAATGTCAGGAGTTCCTGAAGAGCTGGCAAGTATGAGCGTATCAGACATGATGAAAGTAGTGGCAATGATATTGTCAGGATGCATAATTTCATTTATGCCTACCTCAAAGAAAGTTAGGGATTTTCTCCCAATGGAGTTCACTATCCATGAAGGAGATGTCCTGAATGCTTTAATATTGTTAACCCAGTTGGGGTTCACGGTTAAGGGCTCAGAAACCAGGGAGTTCAATCCTCTCTTCTCACTCACTGTTCATTGATTTTTCTGCGGAGGCAATGTATGAAAGAAAAAAATTTCGTGAAAATAAAAATCACAAAGGTCTCTAAAGATCTTGAAGAAAAAAGTATTTACCACCTTTTTGAGGCAATAAAAAAAGCATTACCAAACATTAATATCCAGACATATATTTACCCTGGAGTAATCAAGGAATGTTTGCCAATGGTCCTAAAAATTGATGAAATTAATCACAAGGACCTAAGAAAGTTGCGAAACAGTTTGCGACTTGAGGTGGAAAAACTCAATGATTAGTCCTTTTACAGCCCATCGGCGCAAGCCAAACAAATCTAAACGCCCCGCGCTCACGCCGGGGCTTTTTTATTTATATATTAAAAAAATCTAAATTAAGTAAAATTCTTAACCTATCATATATGATATATTAAGAAAATTAAAAAATTATTATTTTATTCTTTCACCGGACGCATTAGTGGGAAGAGTTGTGTTTCGCGTAAAGGTTTGTCTACAAGAAAAGCAAAGAACCTCTCACCGAAACCAAAGCCGAAAGCTGGAGGCATACCGTGTTCGAGCATCTCCACGAATTCATCATCTGGCATCATTGCTTCATCGTCCCCTTTCTCTATTAATTTTCTTTGAATTTCAAAACGTTCTCCTTGATCTATCGGATCATTTAATTCAGAAAAACCATTAGTCATTTCTGCCCCTGCGAGAAGAAGCTGCACACGCTCAGTCAAAAGTGGATTCTCAGGTTTTGCTTTTGAAAGCGGAGAAACGAGTTTTGGTAAATCGACGAGCCAAGCCGGACCCACGATTTGCTTGCGACAATGTTTCCAGAGAGAATCAGTCAAACGCTCTTTATTATTTCCTTCGTATTTTACTTTGAGCTCATCAAGCTTAACCATCATTTCTTTTTCTGTCGCAGAGAGTACATCGATGCCTACCATCTTTTTTATAGTATCGACATAAAGAATCAATTCCCATTTTTTAGATAAATCTATCTTATGTCCGTGAGTTTCGAATTGTAAAGTGCCGAGGGTTTCTTGTGTAATTTCTTTTAGCATCCTCTCGGTGAATTCCATGCCCTGTTTGTAATCCATATAACCAGCGTAAAATTCTAAATTGGTAAATTCTTGTGTATGTTCTGGACTAGATCCTTCATTTCTATAAATTCTCCCAATTTCAAAAACTCTAGGAAAACCTGCCGCAAGGAGCCTCTTCTGCCAAAGCTCTCCAACAGAAATACGCATAAAAACATCTATATCAAAATCATTGTGATGAGTTTTGAAAGGTCGTGCTTCTGCACCGCCTGTCGTAACCTCAATCGTCGGAGTCTCAACTTCCAAGAAGTTTTCTTTCTTTAAAAAATTACGAGTCGCATCCCAAAATTTTGCTTTCTTTTCGAAAAGATCTTTTATCTCTGGATTCATTAAAATATCCAAATATCTTTTTCGAAATCTTTCTTCTATATCTACGAGGCCGTGCCATTTCTCAGGAAGTGGACGCAAACTTTTACTAAGCATACGCCAGTCTTTTATCTCAAGAGTTTTCTCCCCTCTATTTGTTTTGAAAAATGTTCCTTGTATTTCTACAAAGTCTCCAATGTCTACTGTTTCATTCCAAAAAGAAAATTTATCGTCACTGATGACATCTTTTTTTAATAAACCTTGAAAGGTTCCTGTGCCGTCATTTAAAGTTGTAAAAACGATTGCACCTTGTCCGCGAATAGACATTATTCTACCTGCAATCCATTTTGTATCCTTGGCTTTTTCAAGATCGTCAAAATTATCAATAGCATCTTTTAAAGTTAATTCTCTATTAGAACTAGCTGGGTATGGGTTCATACCTCCCTTTTTTAGAAGTTCAAGTTTTTTTATTCTAGTGTCCCGAATTTCATCAATTGAAGACATTTTTAAATTAAGCTAATTTAGGAAACACTGATGATTTTATAATTTACTACACCACCTGGAGTTTTTAGGGAAACATTCTCACCTTTCTTTTTACCAAAAAGTGCAACACCTAAAGGAGAACGGTTAGAAATTTTTCCTTTTAGCATATCTGCTTCCTCTGATCCTACTATAACATAATTTTTCTCTTCCTTGGTGCCTTCTTTCTGTACGACTACCTTAGATCCGATTTCAATGATATCTCCACCTCCACCTTTTACCGTTTGGGAAGATTCTAAAATTTGTTCTATTTTTGCAATGCGTGCTTCGAGTTTACCTTGGTCTTCTCGGACTTGATGATATTCTGCATTCTCTGATAAGTCACCCAAGGATTTTGCATACTCTAAATTTTTTAGAATTTCTTTTCTTTTAGGTCCTTTCAAATCTTTCAACTCCGCTAAAAGTGCCAATCTTTTTTCTTCTGTTATATAATCTCCTGCTTGTTGCATAATCACATTATACTATATTTTTTTACAAAAAAGTCAATAATTTTAACAAAAAAAAAGAGGGCCCGATGTAGATATGGAGCCCTCTGTCACCGAAATGGTGTGAGATTATTTCTTGTTGGCTTGTTTCTTTTCTTGAAGAGCATGATTGATATGAAGCTTAAGATGCCACAAAAAGATGTCAAATTGTGCCAGAGCAACTATATCACCTTTTTTTTCCAAAAATTTATTGATAAAATCTTCGGTAGCTTCAGGTGGTAAGCGGTGTTTATTGTCTTTCCAGATTCTTTTAAAATTAAACTCAATAGCACCAGCCTGAGCTGCTGTTATTTCCTGGGGCATTTCATCTCCTTAAGAGAATTAGGGTGACGGAATTGTCACCAAGTTGAAAAGGACGTTCTCCCTTTTTCTACACTTAAACTTGATTTATGTCAAGCTTTATCACTTCTCATTCAACGAATATTTGCAAAAAATCTTTTATATGGTAATCTTGTTCATATGGCAAAAACAGTAATAGAAGTGAAGAAAAATCCAAACGAAAACAACGCGAGCGTATTGCGTCGTTTTTCTCGTAGAATTCAAGAATCCGGTATTGTCCGCAAGGTCAAAGGCGCTCGCTACAACTTGAGAAAAGAATCCAAACTTAAAGTTAAAAAAAGTGCTCTAAAGAGAATGGGCCGAAGAAAGGAAATCGAGAAACTCAAAAAGCTCGGTAAGATGGTAACAAAGTAAACCATATGGAGGAAAAACTTTCTATGATAAACAAAACAAAAACGAAAACTCCTCGTCTACCTTTTCTTGATCTTAAAAATGACATTTTAGGGAAAAACTATTCCCTCTCTATCGCTTTCGTAGATGAAAAAAAATCTAGAGAAATAAATAAGGAATACAGAAACAAAGATAAATCTACAAATATTTTATCTTTTCTTTTACATAAAAACGAAGGTGAAATAATTATCTGCCCACCCGTCGTAAAGCGTGAAGCTAAAAATTTTGAAAGAAATTTCGACCAATTTATGGGATTTTTAGTTATCCACGGAATGCTTCATTTGAAAGGACACGAACATAGTAGTACAATGGAGAGACTAGAAGAAAAATATGATAAGAAATATTTCAGTGGGCATAGACGTGGGATCATCCACGACACGAGTCGTGGTAGGAGAATTTCTAAAAGGAGAAAAAAATCCTAAGATTATTGGTATGGGTGAAAGTATCACTCTAGGCATGAGGCACGGCTACGTCGTAAACTCTCCACTGGTCACTGCTTCAGTGAGAAATGCAGTTGCGCTCGCAGAAAAAACTTCTGGCTTAAAAATAAAAAAATGTTTTGTTTCACTTTCTGGCACCACGCTCAAAAGTGAGATAAGCGGAGGGAGCACTATCGTTTCAAAAGCTGACGGTGAAGTGACCTCTCTCGATGTGAACAAAGCACTTCAGGATTGTGAGGACAATTTAAGCTTGGGAAATAAAAAAATTATCCATATATACCCCATTTCTTACCGACTCGATGGGAAAGAAGTCTTGGGTAGATTAGAGGGTATGCGCGGAACAAAGCTTGAGATTAAAGCACTTTTTGTCACTTATTCCGTTGTACACTTAGAGGATTTACTAGGGGCAATAGCAGAAGCTGGAGTAGAAACTATAGACGTGATCGCCTCTCCACTCGCCATCAGCAACATCGCTCTAACCGAAAGACAAAAGATCGTAGGCGTAGCACTCGTAGACATCGGAGACCAGACGACATCTCTTTCTGTTTTTGAAAATGGATTACTCATGTCAGTCGCTACTTTCTCTATAGGTTCGACTGAAATAACAAATGACATTGCACTCGGTTTTAAAATTTCCTTAGAAAAAGCAGAAGCTCTAAAGCTTGGAAATAGCACAGAAGAATTTTCAAAGAAAAAACTCGACGAAATCATCGAAGCACGACTATGTGACATCTTTGAATCAATAGAAAATAATTTAAAGAAAATAAAAAGGTCCGAGCTCTTACCGGCCGGTATAGTATTCGTGGGTGGTGGTGCAAATACTCCAATGCTCGCAGAATTATCTAAATCTACACTCAAGCTCCCCTCTAGTATTGGTGCAACAGAAATCTTTGGCAACACAAAAACGAAACTTCGTGACCCAGCTTATTTTAATGCAATTGGTTTACTCACCTCCGGAAAAGATACAGGTGGCTATGAAGGCAACTCTTTCAAAAAACTCTTAAAAGACCTAGAAAACACAATAAAATCAAGCATAAAACAGCTGATGCCATAATATTAGTTTTTAGATACTAGAAGCTAGTAAACTAGAACCCAGAAGCTAGAACCTAATACCTAATCTATGGGTTTGCTTTTTTTTGCTCTAGTGCTAGTATGATTTCATATAAGTTAAATCTTTAATAAGCCTACGGGCAAGTAAAATTATGCCAAAAATAAATCAAGAAATAGAGAGTTTCGCTCGAATCATGGTCATCGGAATCGGTGGATCAGGAAAGAATGCAGTCAACCATATGATAAACTCTAAGGTCAAAGGTGTGTCTTTTATTTGTATGAACACTGACACGCAAGACTTACATCACTCTCTTGCTGAGAAAAAAATTCACATTGGAAAAAATTTAACTAAAGGTCTCGGCGCAGGTATGGATCCAGAAATTGGAAAGAAGGCTGCCGAAGAAACAAAGTCTGAAATACAAGATGTCATCAAAGGTGCAGACATGATCTTCCTCGCTTGCGGAATGGGTGGAGGTACTGGAACAGGTGCAGCACCAATCGTCGCTCGTGCAGCGAGAGAACAAGGCATCCTCACTGTCGCTGTCACCACCAAGCCATTTTTCTTCGAAGGAAATCACCGTATGAAAATAGCTGAGAAAGGTATTGAAGAATTAGCTAAAGAAGTAGATGCAATAATCATCATTCCAAACGACAAATTGCTTCAATTAGCTGAACAAAACACCAATTTTAAAGACGCTTTCGTAAAATGCGATGACGTATTACGTCAAGCAGTAGAAGGGATTTCTGACCTTATCACCACTCCTGGCGTCATAAATGTAGACTTTGCAGACATTAAGGCCATTATGGCAAATGCTGGTAGCGCCCTTATGGGTATCGGTAGTGCTTCTGGTGAAAAGCGTGCAGAAAAGGCAGCCTTGGGAGCTATCAATTCCCCTCTTCTCGAGGTTTCTATTCATGGTGCTAAAGGAGTGCTCTTCGCTATCTCTGGAGGAGACGACCTAACTATCAATGAAATCCAAGAAGCTGCAAAAATAATCACTGAATCAATCGACAAAGATGCGAAGGTAATCTTCGGAACAATTCGTGATGAGAAATTAAAAAAGGGAGAAATCAAGGTCACCGTCATTGCAACCTCCTTCCCTGCTGATATGCCTCGCAAGAATCTTTTTAGCGCAGCTACTACAGGCCTAATGAAAGATGAAACTCCTGTTGCTGTAAAAAAAGAAATACATAATACCATCCAGAACAATATGCAGGGCGTAAATCAAAATAATAATTTGAGCAATAATGACTTCATAAAGAAAATGGATAAAAAGGAAGTCAAAGAAGAAATTATCGAAGATGATGGCGATGACTGGAGCGCTGTTCCAGCCTTCCTCCGAAGAACTAAAAAATAAAATAGCCAAAAGCTTGACGGCTAGTGTATAATAAACGTATATGACATACGACCTAATAATTATTGGAGGTGGGCCTGCCGGTGTTGCAGCGGCTGTTTATGCTGCTCGTAAAAGGTTAAAAACACTTTTTATTACTTCCGAATGGGGCGGGCAAAGCATCGTTTCAGAAAAGATTTTCAACTGGATTGGCACACCAGCCATCTCGGGCAATGACCTAGCAGAAAATTTAAAGAGTCACGTGTTAGCCAATGCAATAAATGATAAAAACCCAGATTCTACATTAAAAATAAAAGAAGGAGAAAAAGTAACTTCCCTGTCAGGTGTTGGAAACCCGACAGAAGGATTTTCAGTAAAAATAGAATCAGGTGAAGAATTTTTAACTAAAACAATTTTAATAGCTACAGGTAGTGTGCGCAGAAAGCTTATTGCAAAAAATGCAGATGAACTTGAACACAAAGGCCTCACTTATTGTGCTTCTTGCGACGGGCCACTTTTTGAAAATATGGATGTGGCTGTAATTGGTGGAGGAAATGCCGCATTCGAAACAGCCGCTCAGCTACTAGCCTATTGTAAGTCTGTCATCCTCATAAACAGAAGCGACACTTTCCGGGCAGATGAAATTACTGTGGAGAGAGTTTCTAAAAATCCTAAAATATCAATAGTAAAAAATGTGGATATTTTAGAGATACAAGGCAGTAAATTTGTAGAAGGCTTAATTTATCAGGACAGAACTACAAAAGTACAAAAAGAATTAAAAGTATCTGGAATTTTTGTTGAAATTGGACAGATTGCAAATACTGATTTTGTAAAAGAATTAGTACCCCTAGATGCAGTAGGGAAAATAAAAATTGATGCTTGGTCACAAAAAACTGAGACGAAAGGCATCTGGGCCGCTGGAGATTGTACCAATATCCTCTACCACCAGAACAACATTGCTGCTGGTGATGCTGTGCGTGCTGTGGAAGATATCTATCTAGCAATTCACACAAAATAAATTTCCTAAACAAAAAAACAGCCCTCACAAAAAAGGCTGTTTTTTTATTTTAATTTAGAAATTATTTTTAACTTGAACATGTGCAATCACTGATTGGATTACCACAACCAGGACATTTTGGTTCATCCATATTCTTTGAGAAATTAGATGATAATTGTATAAAAAATACGTTGGACTAGAATGTATTTATTGTACATTTAAATTATACCACACTACTATGTATTATACCATTTGTGACCCTACTGGGAATCGCACCCAGATTACCAGCTTGAAAAGCTGATGTCCTAACTATTAGACGATAGGGCCAATGTCTTTTATCTTATCTTATTTTTGAAAAAACTGCAAAAAATGCTAGATTAAAATAATGGAGACGTGGCTGAGTGGTTGAAGGCACCAGTTTCGAAAACTGGCATCGGGGCAACTCGATCGTGAGTTCAAATCTCACCGTCTCCGCAAAAATATGACATTAAATTTTTATTCCTAGTTTATGTTTAATCCTTAAAACTACCTCATCTAAAGATGTGTTGGCTTTTGTTAAATATTCATAATTTTTCCCAAGGCCGGCAAAACTATTTTGAGCAACCATATCACCAGGGTCACTTACGTTCGTGAGGACAATGACTTTTGCGTTTACTCCCCATGGATCTTCACTTAATTTTTTAATTACTTCAAAACCATCCATCTTAGGCATCAAAATATCGAGCAATATTAAGTCGGGGTGTCTTTTAAGGGCAAATTCTAAACCATCAAGACCATTAAAACTTTCAATAACATCAAACTTTTCTGTGTCCAACTTTTCAGTAAGAGTATCAGCTAAGATTCTTTCGTCTTCAACAATTAAAATTAAGAATTTCTTATTAGGTTCATCCATGCATCAATTATACCACTAAAAGATAAATTGAAAAACAAAGGGCTTGGTGTATAATCGAGAAACATGGAAAAAGACACAAAAATAAAAATAATAATTCTAGCTGCAGGTAAAGGAAAAAGGATGCGAAGTGAGCTACCAAAAGCTTTAATTCCACTTGGAGGCAAGCCAATGATTAGATATATATTGGATAAAATCGAAACTCTACCCTTTGGAATACCTCATATTGTTGTAGGACACAATAAAGAAAAAATAATAAAAGATTTGGGAGATACGTATAACTACGTGGTACAAGAAGAACAGCTAGGCACTGGCCATGCGGTAAATGTAGTTAAAACATATATAAAAGACGGAGCAGAAAGTATAGTTATTTTATATGGCGACCAGCCTTTCACTAGCGCCGAAACCATAGAAAAATTAGTTGAAAAGCAAAAAAGAACTAAAGCGAAAATTGTTATGGCCACAGTAAAGGTTCCAAACTTTGATGATTGGCGAGCAAACTTTTTAGGTTTTTCTAAGGTAATTAGAGATCACAATGGAAAGATAATAAGAACAGTAGAGAAAAAAGATTCAACAGAAGAAGAGAATAAAATCAAGGAAGTGAATCCCTGCTATTTTTGTTTTGATTCTAAATGGCTTTGGTCCCACCTTGAAAAATTGAAAAATGACAATGCTCAAAAAGAATATTATCTTACTGATTTAATAAAAATGGTAACGGAAGAAGGTATAGAAATAGAATCAATAGAAATAGACGCAAAAGAAGCCCTGGGTGCAAATACTAAAGAAGAACTTGAAATATTAGAAAATATACTTCGTAATAAAAATTCATAGTAAATTCATGTCATAGGGAGTAAAATAAAAACATTAACAATAAATAAATTAAAATCAATGCAAAACCCATATCAAAACGCAATGGCACAGTTAGACAAGGTCGCTAAGGTCAAGAATTTAGGTGACGAATTTATTGCTCGCATGCGAGTACCTGACAGAGATGTCAGAATTTCAATCCCTGTAAAAATGGATGACGGAACACTTAAAATATTTGAAGGATACAGAGTAGAACACAACAATGCCCTAGGACCCTACAAAGGAGGAATAAGATACCATCATGATACTGAAATAAATGAAGTGAAGGCACTCGCCTTCTGGATGGCAATAAAATGCGCTGTAGCTGGCATAGCAATGGGTGGAGGTAAGGGTGGCATAACCGTTGATCCGAAAAGTTTATCTAAAGGAGAACTCGAGAGACTTTCTCGTGGATGGGTAAAAAGATTAGCAGATATTTTAGGACCAAATAAAGATGTTCCCGCACCAGATGTAAATACAACTCCAGAAATAATGGACTGGATGGCTGATGAATTTGAAAAAATTACTGGTGACAAGACGAGAGCTACATTTACAGGAAAACCTCTCGGTAAAGGCGGATCAGAAGGTAGAGGTCCAGCTACAGGACTCGGTGGATTTTATGTTTTTGATTCTCTTCGTGCACAACTAGGCTTACCAGAGAAATGTGAAGTTGTCGTGCAAGGCTTCGGAAATGTTGGACTAAATGCTGCACAGATCTTCATCGAACATGGACACAAAGTTCTCGCAATTTCAGACTCAAAGGGTGGAGTTTATAATGCAAGTGGTCTCGACATAAATAAACTCGTTGAACATAAAAAGGCTAATGGTTCCCTTTCCGGTTTTGAAGGTAGTAAAAATGTCACAAACGAAGAACTTCTAGAAATACAATGCGATGTCTTAGTCCCTGCTGCTTTTGAAAACCAAATAACTGATAAAAATGCAAAGAATATCAAAGCAAAGGTTGTCTTAGAGCTTGCAAATGGCCCGACAACACCAGAAGCTGATGAAATCTTATTTAGTAAGGGCATAGCTGTGATCCCAGACGTTTTAGCTAACTCTGGAGGAGTCACAGTTTCTTTCTTCGAATGGGAACAAAATTTAAAAAATGAACATTGGACTGAAAAAGAAGTATTCGACAAACTTCTCGTATTGATGAATGACGCTGCACAAAAAACATTCGCAAAAGCAAAAGAATCAAATACTCATCTTCGCATAGGAGCTTTTATTTTAGCTCTTGAAAGAATTAAAGCTAAGATGTAATATAAAATTTACGAAGGACAGACCTTCGTAAATGCGCGGTTAGCTGTTTTGGTGGATAACGTTATATTTAGATAGAAAGTCGATTGCATTATAAATAATGCAATTTGCGCGGTTAGCTCAGTTGGTAGAGCGTGTCTTTGACGTAGACAAGGTCACAGGTTCGATCCCTGTATCGCGCACATTAAATTTGCAAAAAAATAACCCGCACAAATTTCGTGCGGGCTTTTTTGTTTGTGGAGTTCATATTCCGAACTCCGAGATATTATGACTTCAGGTCGTCCCCAAAATCATCAACTTCTTCTTCAATCTTGGGAGGAATCAGTTTTATATCCCATCCCTCATACCCAGTAGAAAGTATTATGTGGACCTTCTCCTGACGAAGGGTGTGGGCTAAAATTGACCCTACGCCATTAAGAAACTCCTCAATGATGTGTCGAGATGCGGTCATGGGATTTACGTAACCGCTATAGATTAACTGCGGTTCTCTTTCTGTGGACGCATCCCCACCAGATCCATCCATTTGAGCACTGAGATACGTCTTCGTTGTGAAGTGCCCGTCCACGTAGAATTTGTTTTCCAGAACCGATTGCCGAAGGAAAGCTTCAATGAGCCCCATCGCCACTTCGGGATGATGCTCTTCGATCCTTTTGCCAATCCGACACCGGACCATGCCGCATTGAACCGAAAATTTCCACACAACATTGCGTGAGCCTTGAGTGTACTCGAAGGCAGGATGTATTCTGCCCCTTGCTATGGCTTGAATTTCTTTCTGATGCTCGGTGAGCATGGTGTCCCTTTCATTGTGCGAGGCTGTGCTCGCGTAGGTTGGGGGTTGTGAGCGACTTCTAGGCCACTCGTTGGAATAAAACAAAGATCAAAATATCACCTTTAGATAATATAGCATTCTAAAACACTACTGTCAAGTTTTGATGCTTGGAAAATAAGGACTAATTTGATACAATGGATAAACTTTTATGAAACTTTTAAGCATAGAAACGTCTTGCGATGACACAGCAATAAGTATATTCGAAGTAAATGGAGGCATTCAAAATGCTTCTTTTAAGGTGCTCGCAAATAATTCAAATTCTCAGATAAACATACACATCCCCTATGGTGGCGTGTACCCAGCACTCGCAAAAAGAGAACATGAGAAAAATCTGCCAATTCTGCTTGAAGCAAGCTTGCTACAGGCTAAACTTAAAAAAGGTCGAACCTTTTTGAATTCCCAAGGTCCGACCTTGAATCCGGGCATAGATGCCATCGCTGTGACTTATGGACCAGGTTTAGAAATGTCTCTTTGGACAGGACTCACTTTTGCAAAAGATTTAGCCAAGAAATGGAAAGTGCCTTTAATTCCCACGAACCACATGGAGGGTCATGTACTTTCAATTTTTGGAAAAGATAAAGGAAAATTTAAAATATCAAAATTAAAATTGCCCATGCTTACCCTCTTGGTATCTGGAGGGCATTCACAGCTCGTACTAACAAAAAAATGGATGCAATATGAAATAATCGGAGAATCATTGGATGATGCAGTCGGCGAAGCTTTCGATAAGGTCGCCAGAATGCTCGACCTCCCCTACCCAGGTGGCCCACAGATCTCAAAACTTGCAGAATCTTCCCGTACACCAGGTGTCCGGGAAAACAAAATAAAGCTTCCTCGCCCAATGTTGAAATCTAAGGATTTTAATTTCTCTTTTTCTGGACTTAAAACAGCTGTACTTTATTTAATACGAGACTTAGGTGGCATAGAAAAGTTAAGTGAGAAAACAAAAAGTGAAATAGCTATGGAATTTGAAAATGCTGCTATCGAATGCCTAGTTTATAAAACAGCTAAAGCAATCGAAACGTATAAAATCAAAACTCTAATCGTAGCTGGAGGAGTAGCTGCAAATAAACATTTAAGAAATGAAATAAAAAAAGTTACCACCGCCAAGGCGGGGCAAGCCGGTAAAAAAGTAAAACTTCTATTGCCTCTAAATGAACTGAACGGAGACAACTCTCTAATGATTGGCATAGCTGGTTACTTGAATTACATAAAAAATAAAAAGAAAGTCCCTAAACTAGATAGCATAAAAGCGACTGGTAATTTAAGGCTCGGAGAGTCGCCAAAACAATAGCGGGTATGATATTATGTCTTATATGAACGAAAAGCTGCTCAAGCCCTACGACCCTAAAAATACTGAGGAAAGAATCTACAAACTTTGGGAAGAAAGCGGTTTTTTTAATCCCGACAACTTACCTGACGACAGAAAAGAAGCGTTTACCATAATAATGCCACCAGCAAATGCTAATGGATCACTTCATGCAGGACATGGTTTAGTCATGACTATTGAAGACATCATTGTTCGATATAAAAGAATGCAGGGTTTTAAAACACTTTGGCTTCCAGGACTCGACCATGCTGGCTTTGAAACACAAGTAGTTTACGAAAAACAATTAGAAAAAGAAGGACGAACAAGGTTCGGGATGGATCCAGAATTATTGTATAAAGAAATTTTAAATTTCACTCTTACTAATTCGGTAAATATAAAATCTCAAATAAAACAAATGGGAGCATCGTGTGACTGGTCACGCGAGAAATTTACCCTAGACGATGATGTAGTAAAAATTGTTTATCAAACATTCAAAAGAATGTATGCAGATGATTTAATATATAGAGGAAATAGAATTGTTTCTTGGTGTTCAAAACATCAGACTTCTTTTTCTGATTTGGAAATTAAAGATGAAGAACGTATAGATAGTTTATATTATTTAAAATATGGGCCATTCGTTATAGCCACCTCAAGACCAGAAACGAAATTCGGTGACAAATATGTGGTAATGCACCCTGACGATAAAAGATATTTGGAATACAAAGATGGTCAAAAAATCGACTTGGAATGGATTAACGGCCCCATAACAGCAACTGTGATAAAAGACGACGCTATTGATATGGAATTCGGAACAGGTGTAATGACCATCACTCCTTGGCATGACAATACTGATTTTGAAATTGCAGAAAGGCATAAACTAGACAAAGAACAAATAATAGATGAATTTGGTAAATTGCTTCCAGTTGCTGGAGAATTTGCTGGACAACATATAAAAAAAGCAAGAGCACTTATAATTGAAAAACTTCAAACAAAAGGATTAGTAGAAAAAATAGAAGAAAACTATAAACACGTAGTTAGAACATGCTATAAATGTGGAACTGTAATTGAACCACAAATAAAAAGTCAGTGGTTCGTAAGGATGAAACCATTAGCCGAGAAAGCATTAGAAAAAATAAATAGCGAAGAAATAAAATATATTCCTGAACATTATAAGAAAATAACAACTTACTGGTTAGAAAATATTATGGATTGGAACATTTCTAGACAAATCGTCTGGGGTATTCCTATACCAGCAAAAATCTGCACTAAATGCGGACATGGAATGGTGGATCTTGAAAATAAAATAACAAAATGTACTTCTTGCTCCGGTGAGGTAATAAAAGATAATGATACTTTTGATACTTGGTTCTCATCTGGACAATGGCCTTATGTAGTACTCGGATATCCTGACAAAAAAGATTTTAAAACTTTCTATCCTACTAATGTGATGGAAACTGCCGGAGATCTTGTATTCTTCTGGGTTGCTCGAATGATAATGCTCGGACTTTACGTCACAGGTGAAATTCCATTTAAAACTATATATATGCACGGAATGGTACTCGATGCCAAGGGACAAAAAATGAGCAAGAGTAAAGGAAATGTGATAAACCCACTAACCCTGACAGAAAAATATGGCACTGATGCATTTCGAATAGGTATGGTTGTCGGTAACACTCCTGGAACATCTCTTTCTCTCTCTGAGGATAAAATACGAGGTTACAAAAACTTCGCAAATAAAATCTGGAATGCGACACGCTTTGTATTAGACAATACGAAAAATTTTATTATTCCCGAAATACCAGAATATGATGAAGAAGATAAAAAGTCAGATGAAGAGTTAAAAGCTCTGATGCAAGAAATAACAAAAGAGATGGATGAATACAAATTCTACATCGTAGCAGAAAAACTTTACCATTATTTCTGGCATACTTTCGCTGATATCATTATTGAACGATCAAAAAAGAAGATTTCAGAAAATAAAAACGCCGACTCTGCAAAAGCTCTACTATATACACAACTCACTACCCTGCTAAAAGCTCTTCATCCATTTATTCCATTCGTTACAGAAGAAATTTGGTCGATGTTACCTAAAGAAAACAACCAGCAAAATAAAAATCTTTTAATAATAGAAAAATGGCCTCAGTAATAAATGATCCGAAAATTTTAATCATGGCATTCTTGGGAGGAATTATTCCTTCCCTTTTGTGGCTGTGGTTTTGGCTTAAGGAAGATGAAGAACATCCAGAACCCAAAGGAATGCTCGCTATTGTGTTTATCATGGGAATGATCTCAGTCATAGCAGTTTTACCAATTCAAAAATTTATTCAAGATCATGTAAGCTCATATGAGGGCCAGCTTGTATTGTGGGCTAGTGCAGAAGAGATATTGAAATATATTGCGGTTTTAGCAATCTTATATGATACGAACAATGCCGATGAACCAATAGATTGGCCTATATACATGATCACTGTGGCTTTAGGCTTTGCTGCTCTTGAGAATATGCTATTTTTACTTAAAATTTTTCCTTTATCAATAGGTACAACCCTAAGCCTAAGCACGGGCAACCTCCGGTTCCTCGGGGCAAACCTATTACACGCTATTTCAAGTGCAATAATAGGAATCTCAATAGGAATTTCCTTCTACTTGCAGGAATGGAAAAGAAATATTTTTCTTGTATTTGGGTTTATTGTTGCCATTGCCTTGCATAGTGCCTTTAATTTTTTTATAATAAGGAATAATGGAAATGATTTTTTGCAAGTGTTAGCATTTTTGTGGGTCGTCACAATTATAATCATGTTACTTTTTGAAAAAATTAGAAGAATGAGCGGAGAATAATTAATAGCCTAAAACCCCAAAGCAATACTTAGGGAAAATATTATGGAAAATAAAAAAAGAAGTTTTTTTGAAAGATTGACTGGTAGTGTTTCTTCAGAAGAAGAAAACCCTAAAAAGGATTATCCCGGAAAAGGTAATAATGGTGATAAGAAAAATAATTGGATAGAAGAAGAGAACGAAGAAGCAGAATTGTCCGTTGACCTATATCAAACACCAACTGATATTATCGTGCAGACAATGGTGGCTGGAGTTAAACCAGAAGATCTAGAGCTCTCAATCGCCCGAGACATCATAACTATCCGTGGTAAAAGAGAAGAAAATAGAACAATAGATGAAGATAACTATTTTACTAAAGAACTTTATTGGGGTAAGTTTTCCCGTACTATTTCCCTCCCCGCCGAAGTAGAACCCGAAGAAGTCGAAGCTACAGAGAGACACGGCCTCGTCACTATCAAAATCAAAAAAGTAGATAAAGAAAAGAAAAATACTGTTAAAGTAAAATCTATCTAAATACAACACAAAACAAAATCCGTCGCTCAGAAGCGACGGATTTTGTTTTGTGTGCCTGGGGGCAGAATCGCACTGCCGACCTATCCCTCTTCAGGGGAGAGCTCTACTACTGAGCTACCCAGGCATATTTTATTTTTAAATTCCTATTTTCTTTAAAAGGTCTTGAACAGGGGTATCATTTAATTTCTGTTGAGTGCCAGAAATTGAATCCCATAAACTTATCGCCTTGTTCATATAAGGCTCTAGAAAATAAAAAGACCCTAATGCAATACCAATTACTATAAGAACCTTAAGGCCGGACCAGAAGGTTGCCCATTTTTGGACATTTCTGATTTTGTGGAGCATCTTATTATTCTCCTCTGCAAGGGCATATGTATCCTCTAATAATTTTTTGGATTCAGGATCCATATTTATAATTTAGCATAAAACATAAAAAAAACCAATTCCAAATTGGTTTTTTTTATGTTAGATTGTAGCTATAGCCCTCGTAGTTCAATGGATAGAACGAATTCGTCCTAAGAATGAAATGTAGGTTCGATTCCTGCCGAGGGCACACAAACTGAGAATAAAAACATGCATTTCTGCATGTTTTTATGTTTGTGTGCCGACCACAGTGATGTTTTGCGAGCACGCAAAACCACGAGGGGCGGGCTGCGAAAATTTCGAGCGACGGCGAGAAATTATTTGTAGCCACACAATCCTACAAACCTAGAAGCTTTGCTATCTTTGGTTTATCGAAGCCGACAGTGAGTTCGTTCCCTATTATGATTACAGGCACGCCCATTTGTCCGCTTTTTTCCATCATTTCTTTTCTTTTTTCAAGATCAGTCGCTACATTGTAGTCTGTATAGACGATACTATTAGCAGTAAAGAAATCTTTCGCCATGTGGCAGAAATGACAAGTTGGGGTTGAATAAATAGTTACATTTTGCATATTCTTTATAAATTATCTTTTAATATTCTAATTATAGCATACGTGTCAAGTTAACTAGTGCGGGATGCGGGAATCGAACCCGCGTTTAATCCTTGGGAAGGACTCGTCATACCACTAAACTAATCCCGCAACATGTATTTCTAAACTATTTTTGTAGACTTAGAAATACTCGCATACCACTAAACTAATCCCGCAAATACATAGGAAGAACCTATGTATTTGTTTTATCACCCAACGCTGTAAGAATTTTTATAACTGTATCAGGATTTAATGACATACTTTCTATGCCCTCGGCTACGAGAAATTTTGCAAATTCTGGATAGTCTGATGGTGCTTGACCGCAGATGCCGATATACTTCCCTTTCTCTTTACATTTATGAATTATTTGAGCCACGAGTTTTTTTACTGCAGGATTATTTTCATTTGCTATGTGTGTGACTATTCCCGAATCACGATCGAGCCCTAAGGTAAGCTGGGTCAAATCATTTGAGCCGATAGACATACCATCGAAAACTTCTAGAAATTCATCCGCGAGAAGAATGTTTGAAGGTATTTCACACATTACATATATATGAAGGTCTTTATCCTTCTCTCTATCTAAGCCAAATTCTTTCATCACCTCTACTACCTGCTTCCCTTCTTCGGGAGTACGACAAAATGGAATCATCGGTACGACATTTGTAAGCCCCATATCCTCCCTGACAATTTTCATTGCTTTACACTCGAGGCTGAAAGCTTCTTTAAACTTCGGATCATAATAACGAGATGCTCCTCGCCATCCGATCATTGGGTTTTCTTCATGCGGTTCATACATATCTCCTCCCACAAGCGTACGGTATTCATTCGTCTTGAAATCAGAGAAACGAATAATAACTTTTTCTGGGAAGAAAGTAGCACCGATTTTTGCAATTCCTAATGCGAGGTTGTCTACATAAAATTGTGGTTTATCTTTATAAAGGGGCGTTAAGTCATCAATTTTCTTAAGAATTTTATTTATTGCTGGAGTTTTCTTTTCTTTTTTTAATTTTTCATAATTAATTAAAGCATTAGGATGCACGCCGATATGTTCAGCGATAATGAATTCTAATCTACCTAGGCCCACTCCTTGTGCAGGAATATTATGATTCTTAAATGCCTCATCTGGGGAACCAATGTTCACCATGATTTTCGTTTCTATCTTAGGTATTTTATCTAAACGATGTTCTATTATCTTAAATGGGATAATTCCTTCGTACACATTGCCCACTTGGCCCCCTGAAGAGTCCACAGTGACTTCCTTGCCATTTTTTAATACCTTCGTGGCATTGTTTGATCCGACGATACAGGGTATGCCAAGCTCACGAGATACAATAGCCGCATGAGAAGTACGTCCACCTTTATCTGTAACAATAGCTGATGCTATTTTCATAATAGGCTCCCAATCTGGGTCAGTAATCTCCGTCACCAATACTTCCCCTTTCTTGAAAGAATTTATGCTTTTTGCATTGTGCAAAACACGAACTTTTCCTGCGCCAATCTTCGCACCGACGGCAATACCACTCACTAAAACCTTACCTTTTTTTTCTAATTTATATTCTTTTAAGATATTTTTATCTTCTCCAGAAACAACTGTCTCGGGACGTGCTTGCACAATAAATAGCTCACCGGTTTTACCATCTTTAGCCCACTCTATATCCATCGGCTGGTAACGATTGTGTTTTTTAGAAAAATATTTTTCTATTTGGTAACACCATTTTGCAAGCTTTACAGCTTCGTCATTTGTGATTGAGAACTTTTGCTGATCGGATACTGAAACCTTTTCTTCTTTTGTACCGTCCTTGGCATAAACAAGCTTTATATTTTTCTTACCAATATTTTTACCAATAATTGGATTTTTACTATTGTTATCTAAGCTTGGTTTAAAAATAATAAATTCATCTGGGATAACTTTACCTTGAACGATAAACTCACCGAGACCGTATATGCCTGTGACTACGATAACTTTATCGAAACCTGTCTCTGTGTCTATAGTAAATGCCACGCCTGAAGAAGAAAGATCTGAACGCACCATGCGCTGAATACCTACAGACAATGCAGCATCGAAATGGGAGAAACCTTTATCGGCACGATAAGAGACAGCTCTGTCGGTAAAGAGCGAAGCAATACATTTCTTTGTCGCAACGAGAATGTTTTCAATACCATGAACATTTAAGTATGTTTCCTGCTGACCAGCAAAAGAAGCTCCAGGTAGGTCCTCAGCCGTGGCAGATGAACGCACTGCGACATCACTGTTCTTCCTATACTTTTCACCTAATTTTTTATATGATTCCGTAATTACATCTTGAAGGTCTTGTGGAAGAGTAGCTTTCAGAATAGCTTCGCGGCATTTCTTGGCACGAACTTGCAAATTACGAATATCTTTTGTATTTAAATCAGAAAGAATCTTTTTTATTTCTTCATCTAGACCAGTTTTCTTAAAAAAATGACGATAAGCATCAGCGGTAATAGCAAAACCATCCGGTACATTTACGCCAAGTGGTACTAGGTTTGAATACATTTCTCCTAACGCAGCATTTTTACCTCCCACAACTGAAACATCATCAATACCTACCTCGGAAAACCACTTTACAAAATTCCCTGCTCTTTCTTCTGCCATAATTAATTCTTTTTAACTTAATAATAAATTGCTAATTTTTATTAGCCTTTGATACTTTACCATTCTTTCAGCTTTTTGTGGAGAACCAGCCTTCAATCCAAAACAATTAAAAGCAAAAGCAAGGTCAGCGATAAAATCATCATCTGTCTCCCCGCTCCTATGGCTCACGATGAGCTCTATGTCATTTTCTCTCGCAAGCTGCATGGTCTCTAGGGTCTCAGAAAGTGTGCCGATCTGATTGGGTTTGATTATCATCGCATTTATGCTTCCCTTTCCTATCGCTTCTTTTAATAAAACTTTATTGGTGACGGTCAAATCATCACCGACTACTATTATTTTATTATTTTCCTTCAAATTTTTGAAACTTTCAAAATCTTCTTCATCAAAAGGGTCCTCAATAGAAAGTAAATTAAACTCAGCAATCAAAGAACTATAAATACTCATCAATTCTTCTTTTGAAATATCTTTTCCATCAACTTTATATGTTCCATTATTGTAGAAAGATGAGCTAGCTACGTCTAAAGCGAGTCTTACTTTGTCCTCTATATTATTTTCTTTTATCGCTTCAGTTAAATATAAAAGTGGTTTTTTTATGTCACTTACTTTAGGAGCAAAACCTCCTTCATCACCGAGCACGAGCGAATCTTCCCCTAAATCTTTACCTATAATTTCTTTTAAGCTATTTTGAATTTTATTCCCTATTTCTACTGCTTCAGCAACATCTTCCGTATCTGGCACAACGTGATATTCCTGAAAAGCTAAATCATTTTTCGCATGCTTCCCTCCATTTATTAAATTCATATACAAAAACGGGACTTTTCTTGAAGGCTTTATCTCTGCAAGGGTCTGTAAATATTCATATGTTTCTTGATTGGTAACTTTGGCTGCCACCTTCGCACAAGCGACACTAACTCCAATCATAGAATTGCTACCCAAATTATCTTTATTGGAAGTGCCATCTAGCTCAATCATAATTCTATCTATTTCTTTCTGATTTAAAACATCTTTACCGACTAAAGCTCCTGCAATAATTTTGTTTACTTTTTCAATTGCATTTTGCACACCTTTTCCATCGGGATCCCGCAGTTCATGTGCTTCATGAGCGCCAGTAGAAGCTCCAGACGGCACAGAAAAGCTATCAGACATATCACCTACCCCCGCCAGAGGCGGGCAAGCATACACAGTAACTTTAATAGTCGGATTCCCTCTTGAATCTTTTATCTCTTCGGCTGTTATTTTAGTAATTTGATTCATTATTTTTTATTCTTAATTTTTTTTGGTTAAAAGAACCATTAAGTCAGAAACATTTGCTCCTGTGGGACCCGTAATAATCATATCTTTTGTCTTTTGGAAAAGAGTATAAGAATCAAAACGATCTAGGTAGTCGTCTACGTCTAAGCCTAATTTTTCTATCTCATTTAAAGTATTTTTATCCACCACAGCACCCGCTACGTCGCTATTATCCATGCCATCAGAGGCAAAGGATATAAAGACAGAATCTTCTCTATCTTTTTTATTTATCATTTCATCTTTTACCACCTCTAACCCCATATGCAAATTCCTGCCACCACGCCCTCCCTTTTTCATAATCACAATCTTGGGTTCACCGGCGGCGAGTACTACAGTGCCTTCTTTTTTTGCAGAAAATATTTTTTTAATTGCTTTTTCATCTTCGTCATATAAATTTGTAGAAACAATATTTGTATTAAAATTTAACTCTTGCGCTTTTTTAGCCATTGCTTCCACTGCGGTTTTATTTGAAACTAAAACAAAATTATGAACTTTCTCAAAGTATTTATCTTCTTTAGGTGTTTCAATTAATTCAAAATCTCCTAAATTATTTTCTGCAATAATCTTTTTTACGTCCTCTATCGTAGTGTTGTCTTTATATGTTGCCCCAGAAGCAACATTTTCAAAAATATCTCCAGGAACATCTGAAAAAATAAGTCCGATAACCGTCGCAGGATAGGCTAATTTCGCTAGTCCGCCACCTTTTAACAAGGATAGATGTTTTCTAACTGTATTGATCTCAGAAATCGTTTTACCAGACTTTAGAAATGCATCATAAAGCTTCGCCCCCTCCACATATTCACTTTCAGGATAACAAAGTAAAGCCGAACCCCCACCAGAGACAAGAACAATGATCAAATCAGCAGCATCTGAATCTTTAATTATTTCATATATTTTTTTTCCAGCAGGAACATTTACCTCACTTGGCCTAGGGTGTGTACCAGCAAAGGTTTCGATATACTTAGCGTCTACTTTTGAAAGTCCAATGACTGCTCCCATTTTAATTCTAGAACCTAAAATTTCCTCCAATGCTAGAGCTGCATCACAAGAAGATTTACCAAAACCAACAACTTTTATACTTTTAAATTTATTTAAGTCGAAACTTTCCCCGTCTATAAAAAGTACGCCATCTTCGAGATTTATTTTATTTTTTATTACCTTTTGGGTATTTATAGCATCCAAACCAGCCTCTACTATTTCTAGCGCATTTTTTCTATTGGGAGTTGTGGCCAACTCTTCAAAGTTTTTAATCCAACTTCTTTGCATATAATTTTATTTAACTAAATTTATCGGACTATCATTTAAAAAACCTTGGATATTATCAACGGTTGTTTTTTGTATCAAGGCAACCGCCTCACGAGTATAGAAGGCAATATGGGGTGTAATGATAACATTAGGCATTTTCATAAGTTCGTGGTTCAAGCCAATTATTCTTTTATCTTCATCAGTTGCAAGACCACTAGCTAAAAAGTTCACACCATCTTTTAATGGCTTCTCATCCTCTAATACATCTGCACCAAAACCAGCGATGATACCCTCTTTCAAGCCCCATACAAGTGCTTCTGTATCGATGAGTTCTCCACGAGCTGTATTGATAAGGTAAACACCTTTTTTCATTAGAGATATTTTTTCTTTGTTTATTAAATGAATATCTTCTTTATTGCAAGGAGCGTGCAAAGTAATAATGTCAGCTTCAGAAACAACCTCTGCCAAACTTTTATACATAAAGTTATTTTTGAAATTATTCTCTTTAGCAAAAGCTAAGTCTGGGTGTAGATCATAAGCAATTACTTTCATATTGAAACCTTCGGCAATTTTTACAACATTTTTTCCAATTTTCCCAGTACCAATAATTCCAAGTGTCTTACCATTCAAATCAAAACCTTCCATCTCTCCAAAATAATTAAAATCTTCTGACTCTGTTATGTAATTATTCGCTTTTATAATATTTCTCGAGAGACTCAACATCAAAGTGAAAGCAAATTCAGCGACTGTGTGAGAACCATAAGCGGGCACATTGGAAACTTTTATTCCTTTACTTGCCGCATATGCACAATCAATATGATCAAAACCTGTAGAACGAGTGGCAATAAACTTCAAATTTGGTAATGCATCGATAACCTTTTTATTTATAGTAGAAGTAACAAAGATACAGACCACATCAGCATCTTTTGCTTTTTCTGCACTATTTTCATTTAGTTTTTCCTCAAAATAAGTAACATCTGCACCACCTAAATATCCTGCAAAAACAGACTGTTCTATTTTCAGCACATCAAAAAATACTATTTTCATAGATATATTATAACATATTTTAAAAGACTATTTACCAAGTAGTAATAGCTGATCTTTTCCAAGTATTCGTGGCTACACAAACATAAACGTAGCCGGAATCCCAAGCTATTGAACCAGTAATACAAGCAGATGCAGCAGTGGCTGGAGTCTGGGCTGTTTCTAAAATAAAAGAATTTGAATTTATATCAAGCTTTGCTTGTGGTGCTTTTGTACCTATTCCAATATTCCCAGTTGAAATTGTTGCTCCTGTGCCATCGAGTGCTGTGCCGTAAATTAAATTACCTATGTCTAACTGATTTGATGCAGTTGCACTTGCTACAGCTACATCGTTACCTATTGATATATTGTTTGAACCAGTGGTGATTTGATTTTGTGATGCAGATATAGTCGAATTTCCAACAACAACATTACGAGCACCCGATGTAACTCCATAACCAGACTGATAACCAATTAGGGTATTATAATCCGATCCAGTAAGTGCCTTATAGCCTGACTGATAGCCAAGATAGACTCCACCTTGATTAGAAAAATGTGTTACGTTACCACTTCCAGCATTATAACCAACTGCCGTGTTAGATGTAGCTACATCACTAAAATATAAAGCATTTCCCCCAATAACGGTATTTTTTGAACCCGTAGTGTTGTAGACTAATCCCTCAAATCCTACAATAGTATTATCACTACCTGTGGTATTTGTAGCTAAAACATTGTGCCCTATTGCAGTATTATCAATACCAGTTGTATTTAACAAAAAGGAATATGAACCAATCCCAATATTAAAAGAGCCTGTGGTATTGGCACTAAGAGTATAGTCACCAATTGCAATATTGCTAGTTCCTGTGGTATTTGCGTTAAGTGCAAATGAACCCAAGGCAGTATTTTCTAATCCTGTGGTATTTGAAGATAGTGCACTATCTCCCACTGCTGTATTATAACTTCCTTGTGATCCAGTACTTCCTGTCATTGTAAAGTTACCTGCATTTATTCCAACAAAAGTATTTTGTCCATCAGTTCCAGCTAGCGCAAAATTATGGATAAAACGATTTGCTCCTTTGAAAATAACTCCGGTAGTTGAACTTGTGGTCGTAGGAATAGTAAGACTACTACCCAAAGTAACCATCCCTGTTCCTGTGGTTATCGCTCCGTTGTTCGTAGTCTGTAATGACAAAGCATTCCCTGCACCTACATCTATCGTAGAAGCAGCATCTCCTGTAATAGCAGCTGAGCTGAAGGTTAGAGAGGCAAATGCTTTTGTTGCACCTAAGACAATTACTAATAATACAAACAAACTTAATATTTTTTTATTCATAATATACTTAAAAAGTTAATTATTAATTCAACTCTTTAAGTTTACCCCCCCCCCCGAAATTTTGTTAAGTGAAAATGGGGATAACTCAAATAACAAGGTTAAACCTTGTAATTTTTATTTAAACCAACTTGTTAAAAATGACCAAAAGCCCGAAGACGCAGGCTTGGGCGCCATGGGTGGATTTTTATCTTCTACTACTACCGTCAGGTCTTCTCCTTCTTTTACTAGACCTAGATTTTCTCTAAAGAACTTCTCCTTACCTGCATCAGTGTTTAAATTATTTATCTCGGATGAGATATTTTTCTGTTGTTGTTTTAAGGCAGCTACTTTATCTTCTGCAATTTTTCTATTTTTACTAGTTTCCTCCATTCTGCCCCAAAGCTCCCAAACATTCCAAGCAAAAAATAACAAAACAATACCAAAAAATATTAAAAATGGTTTTGACTCTACAATATTCCTCCAGCCCCTTTTTTCTTGAAAATTTCTCATAGTATGCTACCCGGTTAGTAGATTTTGGCAATGTAATTTACAATTACGCGCCTTGCGCCTTGCCAAAACTCACTACCGGGTGCTATGCTCATTGTATGCTTTTCAACAAAAAACATCAAAAGAAAATACAAATTGCTTGGGCAGTAATTAGCGTACTCATCATCGTCAGTATGCTCGTTCTTTATTCTCCAATTTTTAGGCAATAAGACTTAAGCCGACGTTTCAGTCGGCTCCCCGACCCAAAAAAGGCGTCGGGGTTATTCCCCCGTACGCATCATCTTCAAAAATACATCTTGAGGGATATTTACTCGTCCCCTTTCTTTCATTTTCTTCTTACCTTTCTTTTGTTTCTCGCGAAGTTTCATTTTACGAGTGATGTCACCTCCATACATATGCTGAGTGACATCTTTTTTCATACCAGAAAGAGTGCGTGAAGAAATAATTCTACCAAGAGCTTGGCCTTGCACCTTCAAAGTAAACATCTGACGAGGTAATATCTTTGCGAGCTTTTCCACTGCTTCTTCTGCTTCACTCTCTGCCCTCTTTCTAGAAACAACCCTAGAGAAAGCTGGCACAATTTCATCAGCTACTAAGATATCGAGTCTAGTCACATCCGCTACTCGCATATCACCTATCTCATAAGAAATAGACCCATAACCAGAAGAAGTGCTTTTTAATTCATCAAAGAAATTTCGCATCAATTCACGCAGTGGCATCTGTACAGAGATAGTCGAACGATTGTCTCCGAAGTTTTCCGTATCACCCACTTCTCCCTCATGATCAAAAAGAAGCTGCATAATATTTCCGACATATTGCACTGGAGTAATTATTTTTAATTTTACCCATGGTTCAAAGACTGTATCTATGTTTCCATCATCTGGAAAATGGTATGGGGAATAAACTTTCTCTTTTTTACCATTTTTCATTAAAACTTCGTAAGTGATAGAAGGCATCGTAATCACTAATTCCAGATTAAATTCCCTTTTTAATCTCTCAGTAATAATTTCCAAATGAAGCATTCCAAGAAATCCACATCTAAATCCTCGGCCCAAGGATCCGCTCGATTCTTCTTCGTATGAAAAAGCTGAGTCAGAAAGTTTTAATTTTCCTAAAGAAAGTTTTAATTCTGAAAAATCATCTGCATCTTCTGGAAAAACTGAAGCCCAGACCACCGGCATTGGCTGCATGTATCCAGGGAAGGCCGGTAGTGGATTTTTCGCCATTGTGATAGTATCTCCGACTGATGCAATGCCGGGCTTTTTTATTCCAGTCACAATGTAGCCCGTATCTCCAGGAGAAAGAAAATCACGCGGAGTTTCTTCGGGAGAAAAAGTCCCCACTTCAAGAGCAGTAAATTTTTCCCCAGAAACTGCAAAGACTAAACTGTCACCCTTAGAAACCTTACCATCAAATACTCGCACAAAAACTATCACCCCTCGATGATTTGAATATTTAAAATCAAAAACGAGAGCACGTAAATTATTGTCACCTTGATATTTTTCAATTGGTGCTGGAATACGTTTTACGACTTCTTGTAAGAGTTCTTCTACCCCTTCTCCCGTACGCCCTGAGACCAAAAGTATATCTTCTGAACTACAATCTAATAAGTTCATCACCTCTTCCTTTATGTCATTTATCCGAGCTAGAGGAGAATCAATTTTAGAGAGTACAGGGATGATTTTAAGCCCTCCCTGACGCGCCATAGCAAGCGTAGTAAGCGTTTGAGCCTGGACTCCCTGAGTTGAGTCTACCAGCAAAATAGACCCTTCTACGGCCTTTAATGCTCGAGAAACTTCATAGGAAAAGTCTATGTGCCCCGGGGTATCTATCAAATTAAGTACAAAAACCTCACCCCCAGCCCCTCTCCTGTCAGGAGAGGGTGGCCAAAGGTCGGGTGAGGTATATTCCATTCGGACTGGCTGCATCTTGATAGTGATACCCCTTTCGCGTTCGATGTCCATAGAGTCTAGTACTTGGTCACGCATTTTACGCACCTCTATTGTGTGTGTAATCTCAAGCATTCTGTCCGCCAAGGTACTCTTGCCGTGGTCGATGTGCGCTATGATTGAAAAATTTCTAATGTGTTTTAAATCCATAATTAAATTATATTTTTAAATCCGCCTGCTTGTAAGTCCCAAAGTTTTTTATACAAACCGTCTTTTTTGTTTACCAATTCATAATGAAGTCCGTCCTCAGTAATCTTTCCTTTTTCCAAAACAATAATTCGATCCATTTCTCGAATAGTTGAAAGTCGATGTGCGATAACTATTGTCGTCTTACCTTTGATGAGTGTACGTAGAGCATCTTGAATTAAAGATTCAGAATGAGAATCAAGAGAAGATGTCGCTTCATCGAGAACAAGAATTGGAGCATTTTTAAGAATGGCCCGAGCAATAGCTACACGCTGACGTTCTCCACCCGAAAGCTTTACTCCTCGCTCGCCGACGTATGTCTCATAACCTTTAGGCAATGCATCGATAAATTCATCACAGTGTGCTAAGTGTGCAGCTATTAATACTTCTTCGTCTGTAGCGTCTCGCCTTCCGTAACGAATGTTTTCCATAAGAGTACGATGAAAGAGTACTGGATCTTGTGGCACGAAAGCTATATGTTCTCGAAGATTTTTCTGGGAAATATTTTTTATATCAACTCCATCAATCATTACTTTACCAGAAGTAATGTTGAACAATCTCATAAGGAGACGTACGAAAGTCGTCTTACCTGCCCCTGATGAACCAACAATAGCAATCTTTTGTGAAGCTGGAATCGTCAAAGAAAAATGATCTAATACTTTAGAATTATTATTCTCATATATATAACTAACATCATCAAATACGACTTCCCCTTTAACTTTATTTAAAGCTTGTGTCGAATTATCAATAATTTCATAAGGTGTATCGAGGATGATAGTCATTTCTTGCGCGTTGGCAAAACTTTCATAATATGCACGCACAATAGCACCAAAACTCCATAAACCATCAACTAAACGAACAAAATAAAGCTGTAATAAAACAATCACGGGTAAAGTTACTAAGCCAAGTTTCCAATCATCAATAACCAACCAGAAAATAATAAATTCAGCACAAAAAGTATAGAAACTTTCTACAGTATTAAGCCCTTCCCAGAGATACCAGTTGAATGCTGTTTTGTTTTTTTGATCTTTAACAACTTCATCTATCTGGCTTTTTTCGTATTCATGTCCTGTGAACAACTGAATTGCTGAATGATTACCAATTGAATCAGACAAAGCACCAGTAGTTTTCGAATCAGCTTCTGAGGCGATGATATCGTATTTCAATTTATAGCGAATATAAATAAATGCTGTAATTAAAAATATAATACAGAAAATCCCTAAAATATAAGAATACTTTGGTACCAGTGTATAAAAAGCAATTATTATTCCTATTCCACGAACAAAAAGCGGTATGCCGTCAGCCATCATTCTGTCAGTTAATTTTTCGAAGGCGTTAGCGTATTTATTTATTTTTCTTACGAGAGAACCACCAAAATTATTTGCAAAAAAGGAATGCGAATTTCCGATCATATAAGAAAATGCCTGCTTGCGCAGACCAGCAATAGTATTAGCTTCAAAATATGCAAGTGAAAATCCTGAAGTTCTGCGGATTATCCAACGAATAAAGTTTAACAATAAAATAAAAAGAATTACAGACTTAGCGACAGAAACTACTGAAAAATTATTGGCGCTTAAAACATTCCAAAGTTTTAAGTATTGAAATGGTATATAGACATCAAGGATAGAAGCAATTGTTGTACAAACAACAACAGAAAAAAATGACACCTTGAAGCGTTTTACTACTTGCCAATAATATTTAAGCACCAAACCTCGGTGCAGATTTGAGTAATCTTTTTCCATTAGTCCCTATTATATCACAAAAACCCTTTATTACAAAGCTTTAATTGAAATATTTTTATAATGCTGGAGCTGGGGTGGATGTAGGAGTAGGTGCTGGGTCTGGGGCTGGAGAACCACCTCCCCCACTTACTGTGGGGACTCCTCCTCCGGAAGGAGGAGAGGAAGTCGTGCTTTCCCCTCCTTGTGGAGGAGGGGTGCCTCCGCCAGACGGAGGCGGGGTGGTAGTAGTTGTTGGTGCAGGTGTAGGCGTAGAAATTAATGCTGTGGGTGGAGGTGTATTATTTTGCAAAAATGTTTGCAACTCTGTTTCAGTCACACAGGTATTGTTAATACATATTTTATCTTTTGCATGGAAACTTCCTGCAAACACATCCCCTATCCCATTTGTAACATCTGCGAGCCATGCACCCACTTTCGTATAAACATTATTAAAGAAGGCTGTCACGAAAGATTCAGTAGCGGGTGAAATGGTCTGCCCTGAACTTAGCTGAAGGGTGCCAGAAACTGCGTTTATGTTTAGATTAAGTTCTTGTAAAGCTTTAGTTAATATTGGAATAACACCAGTAGTATTTAGAGATTTCATTCCTTCTACATCAGTCGCTACTAATTTAGGAACTACAGTTTCGACTTCTTGAGCGATAAAACCTAAATTTTTAATAGAACCATCTACTTCATAATTCCAATTATAAACAACTGGTCTTAACTTCATTATTGTATCTAATCCATAATTAATATCTTCAATATTTTTCTTCATTCTTACATCTGAAGTACAAGATATAGTTCCTCCAGTAGCTAAGGTACATCCTGTGGTATTTACATCGGTAAATTTTGCAATTATAGCTCCAGTTCCAGTGCCTTTTACCTCCAAAGGAATAGTCGTACCAGTTATTCCAATACCCACATTCCCCGTACTCCCTACTTGTAATCCTGTATATGCAATATTGTAAGCTTGAGAGGCGACAGTTTGAGAAGTTGAAACAGTGAGGCTTGTGGTTGAGCCAAATGCAGTAATTGTTCCTGCATTCGTACCATCCGCAAATACGAATTGCGAACCTACCATTGCGGAAGTGAATGTCGTACCTACACCAGTGATTGTAGTCAAAGATTGAGATGCTGTGCCTGTGCTGTATTGAGTAGGGGTGACGGAGAGGATACCAGCAGGTACAAGTGTTCCAATGCCAAGATTTCCATTAATTGTTAATTTTTGTCCTGTAAGAGATCCTGCTGTGCCTGAAAAGGTTCCATAAAGGAGAGAGTAGTTTTTGTCATTCGCAAGCGTAGTCTGAAGCACATTATTTACATAAAAAGCGTTAGAATCAATTTCATTATAACCAGCTGAATATCCTAAGGCGACATTATTGTTTCCTGTGGAGTTTGTATAAAGAGCATTAGCACCATTCGCGGTATTATAATAACCTATAGTGTTTAAATAGAGAGATTTATAACCATTTGCGGTATTTTCCGATCCTGTGACAAAAATAGAATCATCCATGTTAATAGCCGTACCAGTATTAGAGTAAAGAGCATCTTTGCCATTCGCAGTGTTGCCATCTCCTATAATATTTGAATAAAGAGCATTAGCACCATTCGCGGTATTACTATCGCCACTGAATCCTATAAAACAACCAGGTTCTAAAGGATTACAAGTACGAGTTATTGAAGCGTTAGAATAAAGAGAACTTAAACCAATAGCAGTGTTATTGCCACCAGAAGTATTCGAATATAAAGCTGAGTCACCAATTGCCACGTTGGAGGAACCTGTAGTATTACTAAAAAGTGCTTCTGTTCCGCTTGCTAAATTGGCAGAACCAGTTGTATTAGAAAATAAAGCAGACTCACCTTGTGCAATATTATACAATCCAGTCATTGTTAAATTTCCACCATCACCAAAAAAATAATTACTTAGGGAAGGATCAGCTGTAACAATATTAACACCCGCATATTTATAAGCAGAGCCTGAAGAAATATTTATATTCCCCACAACGTCAAGTTTTTGTGAAGGAGTAGTCGTCCCGATTCCAATATTTCCATTCCCTAATACTGAAAATCTTGTTCCCCCAACTAAAGTGTAAGCTACACCAGAGTTTGCAAGGGTAATAGCATCTGTGGTCATGGAAGTATCTGAAGCAATGGCAGAAATAGTTACAGTCTGACCTGTGGTTGCTGGTATTGTAATTGTGTCTCCAACTTTAAATGTATTGGTAAATTTTGTACCTACACCCGTGACTGTGGTACCGCCAGCATCATTTGAAACTGTTCCTATTCCTGTTGTTTCTTGAGCGACTTGAAATTTCGCAGTCGGTGCATTTGTACCGATACCATAAAAAAGTGTCGTTGGGTTTACATAAATTTGATCAACCGCGCAGTTTGTATCTGTGGGACCACAAGTAGGATTCAATGTCTCTCCTGGTGCAAAGCGGGTACTAGGTGGAGAAGCAAAAACAAAAGTCGTGACCGTAAAAAAAGATGCAAATATAAATAACCCGATAAGAAAGAAATTTTTATGCATTTTTTGAATTGTTAATTTTTTGAGATACATATATTTATTATAACAAAAAATTCTGATTAATGATCCCCCTCTTTGCATTAATTATACCAGAAGTATAAACAGTAGTATATGATTCATCTGGATTCTTGCGGTCTATGGTAATGTGATATTCGCCTTTAGCAAGCAGACAATAATAATGACCATATTTATCAGCAACACGGTGGAATATCTCTTGCGGAAAACCTTTTCTAAACACGCGGACAATAGCAAAGGACATTGGTGTTTTGGTTTTAGCATCCATAATCGTCCCTAGAGTTTTAGGTTTTAAAAATAGCCGAATGATAAGAAGTAAAACGTAAATAGCAATAATTATAAGATTCAACTTATTAGGATTAATAGCCAACAGAACAGTAGCAGAAATAAATCCAAGATAAAAAAGATTGGTTGAAATAATATTAATTATCCTTGCGTTTTTTGAATAAAATACCATGAGTTTCTTGTCACGTTTTGCAAACTCATTCCAGTCGAAGGCAAGGGGGTCCATTGGGATGTTTTTAGTGATGACTGTATTTTCATTTAGAATAACTTCTCCACCGAAGTATAGATTGTCATAAAGTTCATCTCTAGTCTTTCCAGCAAGTTTTATGGAAGGTGCTTGATAGTTTGTTTTTCTTGTTGTAATTTCGTACGGACCTGGAGGTGCCAGAAAACCAAAACGTCCATCTAAGTCTGTTATGGCTGTGCCCACTTCTTTTCCTTCTTTATTTTTTAGAACTACATAGACTGGATCGAGTGGTTGCTTGGTAACACTATCATAAACCGTCCCCCAGGGTGCACGTTTTTTCCTTAAACCAAGTGATACCAGAAGAACACTCCAAAGACGAAAAATTAAAAGGGGTACATCGGCAAAAGAAAATACATTCCCAGCAAGGGAAATTGCGACGACAGAACTTCCACCAAGAACACCGACACCGGAGACAGTTTTTGAAGCGATGGAACCAGCAGAAGTATTAACAAATCTAACAACATTTTTTCTTATTGTCCTAGTTGTTTTATCTACAAGAGTTACTCCTTTTTTAAAAGACTCAAAAATTGTTGTAGTAACTGAAGGTAATGATTGAGTGCCGCCACTGACTCCACCCCCAACATTTCCCGTAAATCCTGGGGTTGGTGTTGGACTCGGAATCGGAGTAGGTGTGGGATTAGGAGTCGGGGTTGGGGTTGGGGTAGGAGTTGGTGTTGGTGTAGGAGTTGGTGTCGGGGTCGGGGTTGGGGTTGGGGTTGGTGTAGGATGACCTCCCCCACCACTTTCGCTAGGACGTAAACTAAATGGTTTCCAATCAGTTTGCAAATAGAAATTATCAGTTCCGCATGAATTATCATCTAAACAATTAAAACTAATCCATCCTAAATTTTGACTCCATGCATAACCATGAAAAATTCCTAAATTATCAATAGTAACTCCTCCTCGTGTGGGCGCAAAATTAATCCAACCAGTATTTTGCCCCCAAGCATAACCAGCGAGATGACCTTCCGCATCATTAGTCACACCTCCATTCGTTGGTGCTAAATTGATCCACCCAGCTAATTCACTCCATGCATTACCTGTAAGTCTAGAATCTGTAACATGTACATTTCCTAAAACAAGAGCAAAATTAATTTTCCCGACATTACTATCTAAACCTTTTGCGTATTTATGAACACCATCTATCGTCCCATCAGTAGCGGAAGCATATGCAAAAAGTGGTACTGAAAACACAAAAAGACCTAAAAGTAACAAATTTTTTAGATATAAACTAAAAATTTTTTTATTTAACATTTTATTTACGCTAACCCTTGTATTATATCAATATATATTTTGAAATAAAAGATATTTGTGGATAACTTTCTAAAGAAGTAAGCTCTTAACAAAGATTACTCATCTAAAATTTCAAAATCATTACCATCTTCTGGTATAACCTTTTTCCGACGAATAAAATAAACCGCGCCTGCCGAAGCTCCTATAAAAATAACTGAGGTAATTATGGGTAAATATGAATTACTGGGACTATTTTCTGGTGTATTACTTTGGATTGCTGAAGAAGTCAAATCCTCTGGAATAGAACTAAGATTAGTATCAATAACCCCTCCTAACCTCCCCTTATCAAGGGAGGAAAAAGATCCAGAACGTCCCCCTGATAAGGGGGATTTAGGGGGTTGCACTACTGCCAGGTCTTGCCTAACGGTATAATCAAATACAACTCCTCCTTCTCTATTTATTAATTTTAAAGTATCTTTATCGGTAATTGAAAAATTTGTAATTCTAGGAGAAATAATCATCTTCTTTTTTGATACCAAAATTGTATTCTTTGGAATCATAAAACTTTTTCCATCACTTACTAAAAACCAATTTGAAATGTCAGCATTGTAAAGAGTATTATTCGAAAGCTCTACAAAAAAATCTTTTTCATCACCCACGCTAGATATCGAGATGTCTGCTCCAACTATTTTTATATTAATTTCATCTATAGCATCCGGAATGTCCGAATAATTATTAGAATAATAAGAAAGAGACACAACATATTCTCCAGGGTAAAAATATGCATGAGTAAATTTACTACTATTTATCATTTGTATTTCTTTGGAATCTCCATCACCAAAATTCCAAAAATACTTTCCGTAATGCAACTGCTCTCCGCCATATCCTAATGTCGTAGCATCAAAAGGTAGTGGTAAATTAACAAAACCAAAAGTCTTGCTTATAATTTTAGTTTTAATTTTAGGTATTTCGGATACTTTCTTCTGTTCTGGTATTGTATTTGAACTTAAAGGAACAGAAGAAATTGGATTTCCGCCACCAGTTGTAGAAGTTGATGTAGTAGATGTTCCACCATTTATTTCTCCAGGTGTGGGAGTAGACCCTACCCAAGAGCCTGATATTTTTTGTAAAGAATTTCCATCACCCGCTCCGCCTAAGGATGTTGTATAAGAAACTTCATCAATAACACTTCCATCTTGATCTAAAATTTTTAATGTTGTACCAGTATTATTTAAACTTGTAAAACCTGTGTCATACACAGAGCCAGCAAAAGAAGAGTGCTCTGCCAAGAAAGTATCTTTGTCTCCAGTAAAAATTACATAACCATTAGCCGGAATAGAGAAATTCACTTCACCGTTTATTGTTCTGTTCCCTCCTCCATCATAAAACCTCCATTTCGAAGCATCGACAGAAACTTCGTTAGATCCAGAATTGTAAATTTCTACCCATTCTCTACTTTTTCCGTTTATCGAATCAGAACCCGATAAATCATAGTTTATTTCATTGATACTTAAACCAGCAAAAGCTAAACGACACGCTGAAAAGAAAAAAACCAACACAAAAACTGAAATTGATTTCTTCATCGTAAAAATTTTTTAATATTTTATAATATGCTACAATATTACCATGACTACTAATGAAAATAAAATAGATTTTTTGGCAATTGGGGATATTGTTATAGATTGTTTTATAAAATTAAAACAGGCAAACATACAAGGTACCCCAGACAGTAAAAATTATGAGATTTGTATGCCTTATGCTGACAAGGTTCCCTATGAAGAAGTTTTTATCTTACCTGCTGTCGGCAACGCAGGAAATGTTGCGGTCGCAGCTTCTAGGCTCGGACTTCAAACAAAACTCATTTCCAACGTTGGTGATGATAAAGAAGGTGTAGACTGTTTGAATTCACTTAAAAAAGACAGGGTCGGCACAGAGTTTATTAAAATAAATACTGGAATAAAAACAAATTATCATTATGTATTATGGTATGAAGCTGATCGAACTATTTTAATTAAACATGAAATTTATCCTTACAGTTTGCCAGAAGTTGCTCCACCAAAGTGGATTTATTTTAGTTCGGTAAACGAAACAGCTTTTCCTTTTCATTACGCTATTGCCGACTATTTAGATGCTCATCCAGAAACAAAATTTGCATTTGAGCCAGGTAAATTTGAAATAAAATTAGGTAAAGAAAAATTACAAAGACTTTATAAACATGCAGATATGTTTTTCTGTAATGTAGAAGAAGCAAGAAAAATATTGGGATTAGATAGTGGAGAAATAAAGAAACTTCTCACGAAAATAAATGAACTAGGACCAAAAACAGTAGTCATCACCGACGGACCCAAGGGTGCTTATGCTTATGACGGAAGTGACACTTGGTTTATTGAACCTTACCCAGATCCAAAGCCTCCCTACGAACGCACTGGTGCCGGAGATGCTTTTTCTTCTACTGTGGTAGCTGCAATTATTTTAGGAAAAACTTTACCAGAAGCTCTTGCTTGGGCAGGAATCAATTCAATGTCTGTAGTCCAAGAAGTTGGTGCGCAAAAAGGACTCCTCTCAAAAGAAAAACTAGAAGAATATCTAAAAAACGCTCCTGCAGACTACAAAGCAGAAAAAATATAGAAAAAAGTTTTTTATATTTTTCTCTTTAGCACTTTTTTCACTGCTTCTTTTATAGAATTTTTTCCCATGCTGTAATGTTCTATAAGTTCATCTGGAGTACCTGACTGACCAAATTTATCTTTTATCCCAATGAATTCTATGGGTGTTGGGGAATTTTGCGCTAGGACTTCTGCCACAGCCGAACCCATTCCTCCCGATATCTGATGCTCCTCTACTGTTACTATTGCTTTGCATTCTTTTGCTAAAGATATTATTGCTTCAGTATCTATCGGCTTAATGGAAGCTAAATTCATTACTTTACTTTTTATTCCTTCAACTTCTAACTCTTTCGCAGCGAGTAATGCACGATGCATCAAACCACCAGTAACAATTATCCCCACCTCTGCAAGACCCACATCTGGCATCCAGTAAATTTCTGCTTTATTTATATTAAAAGGAGTTTCTTCTGTAGTTATGATTGGTGTCTTCTCGCGAACTAAACGCAAATATGCTGGTTCTTTCGTTTTTGCTAATGCGAGCGTAGCCTTTTTCGCTTCTATCGCATCGCAAGGAGAAATGACATCCATATTCGGCATCACACGCATAAGAGCAATATCTTCTAATGCTTGATGTGTACCTCCGTCAGGACCCACAGAAATACCAGAATGTGAGCCGACGATTACAACTTTTCTATCGTTATAAGCTATCGTCGTTCTTATCTGTTCCCAATTTCTACCCGGAGAGAACATCGCATAAGAAGAACAAAAAGGAATTTTACCCATCGCAGCTAAACCTGAAGAAACTGTTGCAAGATTTTGTTCAGCAACTCCTACTTGGATAAATCTCCCCGGAAACTTATCAGCAAATAAATTCATCTGCGTGCTTTCTGTAAGATCAGCGCAAAGCCCTACGACATTCTCATTTATTTCCCCTGCTGCAAGTAAACCTTGTCCGAAACCTTTTCGGATTGGAACCTGTTCAACGTCATCGTTGAAAATTTTTGAATTTAATTTTAATTTTGGATTAAGCATTTTTTGTTTCTTTGCTAAAGCCTAGGGCCTAAAATTTCTTAATTCTTTTAATGCCATTTCCCCTTCTTCTTTTGTTGGTGGTTTACCATGCCATTTATAATTTCTCTCAAATTCTTTTACTCCTTTGCCAGGTATTGTATGTGCGATGATAATTGTAGGCTTTTCATAAATAGCTTGCGCTTCCTCTACTACCTCATTTAAAGATCTAAAATCATGCCCAGAAACTTCTATCACATGCCAATTGAAAGATTTCCACTTTGCATGAAAGGGCTCTAGGGGCATTACGTCTTCGGTCACTCCTTCTATCTGAATATTATTTCTATCCACAACTGCTATCAAATTTCTTAATTTATTTTTCCCTGCGAGCATGGCTGCTTCCCAAGTATTTCCCTCATCCATTTCCCCGTCAGACATAAAACAATAAATAAATCTATCGTTTTCTTTTTTATCCATTTTGTCGGCGAGAGCCATGCCGACAGCTTGTGAAAGTCCAGAGCCTAGTGGGCCAGAAGAATTTTCTATATAAGGCAAATATTCTCGATGAGGGTGACCTTGAAGTCTGGTGCCAAATTTTCTTAAAGTTTTTAATTCTTCTATTGGGAAATATCCTGCATGTGCCATCGTAGAATAAAGTACCGGACAAATGTGGCCATTGGAAAGGACTAATCTATCTCTCTCTGGCCAAGATGGATTTTTCGGATCGTGTTTTAGAATATGAAAATAAAAAAGTGTAAAAATATCTGCCATACCGAGAGGTCCTGCAGTGTGTCCAGACTTTGCTTCTACGAGCATCTCAATAATAGAGATACGAATATCATTCGCTTTCTTTTCTAGCTCTAAAATTTTTTCTTCAGTTAAAAGCATAATATCATTGTACCAAACTTTTAAAAGTTTCGAGAGTGTCTATAGGGTCTCCACTTTTCCAAATAGCAGAACCCACAGTAAGCCTGTCTGCATCGACATCTAGAAGCACGGGAGCATTTTCTAAATTAACACCACCATCCACGGATATAACCACTCCAGGCAATTCTTCCTTAAGATATTTTATATTTTCTACCACATTTTTATCAAATTCTTGCCCTTGAAAACCAATTTCATCTATTCCCATGCATTGCAAGAAATCAACTTTATTGGAAAGCTTGGATACAATAGACAAATCATCACTGGGCTTGAATGCAATACCTATTTCTACATTGTCTCGTGTGTACATATCTAAACCATCAAGAAAATGTTCAAATTCTTTTAAATCTTTTTGCGCATCTAGATGAAAGATAATTCTCTTGGGCCCGAGCTTCATATAGATTTCAAAATTTTCTACTGCATCTATCACCATCATATCTAATTCGAAATCAAAATCTGTCCAAAATGGCAAACCTTCTTCTTCGTTTAAAATTTTAACAAAATCCTGATCGTCAAAGCCACCAGAGGCAAAAGGCCAAGTTTTATTTTTAACAAAAATTCCATCACAAATATCAATCTGCACGGTTTTCACTCGCCCCCGCAAAAAGGTAAGCTTATTTTTTATTTCACCATAATCTTTTTCTAAAATTGCAGGAGTTATGCTAGCCATAAATTAGAATTTATTAATTCTTCGAACGTGTCTTTCCTCACCTTCAAATTTTGTAGACATGAAAAGTTCTATAGCAAATTTTATTTCATCTTCGGACAAGAACCGTACAGCTAAAGATAAAATATTTGCATTATTATGAACTCGAGTAAGTTTTATAATTTCAAAGGGGTCTATACTTTTTCTACCTTTTACGTCGATAGCATCCTTTGGTAAAGCTTCTCCATAAAATACAGCTGCTCGTGCACCATGCACTCTATTTGCACACATTGCCTCCCCTTGACCCGAACCACCAAGTATAATTCCGAAACTTTCAGCATCCCCTGCCACAGCTTGCGCTACAGGAGTTATAAAGTCTGGATAATCATCAGCTTCGTCATAGATAAAAGCGCCTTTGTCTTCTACGACATTTCCAAGTTCAGTAAAATATGTTTTTAATTTTTTTTTCAATTCATACCCTACATGATCCGAGCCAATATAGATTTTCATAAACATATTATAGCATTTTAAAAAATATAGTATAATCAAAATATGCTTAAATTTTACAAATATCACGGTGCCGGAAATGACTTTATTTTCATAGATAATCGTGATAAAAAATTTGATATTAAAGATACGGAAAATATCAAATTGCTCTGCCATAGACGTTTTGGCATTGGGGCTGATGGACTAATCCTCTTAGAAAAAGAGAAAGGTTATGACTTTAGAATGGTCTTTATAAACAATGATGGCTCTATGGGGAGTATGTGCGGGAATGGCGGACGCTGTATAGTGCATTTTGCCAATAGTATTTTAAAAATTATTAAACCTGCCCGCCGTGGAGGGAGTCCTAAAAAAGTTAAATTCATAGCAGTGGATGGTGAGCATGAGGCTGAAGTATTGAAAGATGGCCGAATAAAACTAAAAATGCAAGATGTAAAAGACATCGGAGAAAGAGATGGGCTAGCTTTCTTGTTTTCTGGAACCACTCCACATCATATTCAATATGTGGTAAATGTAGAAAGTTTTCCAATTTGCGAAGAGGCTCGTAAAATTCGTGATAATGGTAAAAATCCTAAGGGTGTAAATGTTAACTATGTAGAATATAAAAATGGAATCTTTTATGTACGCACTTATGAACGTGGTGTAGAGGATGAGACTCTCGCTTGTGGCACGGGAGCTACTTCTGTCGCCATCGCTTCACATCATCTAGGTATTTTAAAAGAAAATATTTGTCATATAAAAATGCCTGGCGGGGACCTCACTGTTGAATTCGAAAAAACAAAAGACGGTTCTTATAAAAATGTCTGGCTCACTGGACCCGCTGTGTGCGTATTTCAGGGTGTGTTATAATCCCAGGATGCTTCAAAAGAAAAATATATTCAACGGCGAAAAAGCTATATTTAATTACTTAACCCCAAGATCCACAGGCCCAACACCAATAATTGAGCTTCCTTCTCGCCTCAATCCATACCTTAAAGATGGCGTGCATATTTATATAAAATTAGTTCAGAGTTTACCACTCGCCAACATCAAATCTCTCCCCGCTTATTTTATGCTTGATGCGATTCCTAAAAAGGAATTGGGTAAAATAAAACACCTCGTAGAATATTCATCTGGCAATACTGTAATGTCTTTAACTATTTTGGCACGGCATTTCGGCATACCAAATATTCATGCAATTATCACACCTGAAGTTCCTAAAAATAAACAAAATTTATTACGTCTTTTAGGCACTGACCTCATCATCTCGCACGGTCCCTCTTCACCAGATGTAAAAAGTAATAAGGGTGGTATCTGGGATGCAGCGCAAATGGGCAAAAAGCCAGGCTGGAAAAATTTACAACAATACATAAATCCAAACAGTCCAAAAGCATCAAATGAAATAATTGGTAAAGAACTTTTCGAACAATTAGGTAAAAAAATAAATATCCTCTGTGCAGCTTTGGGTACAGGTGGGACGATTACCGGCAGTGCGACTTATTTAAAAAAGAAAATTCCAAATCTTTATGTGATAGCTACGTCGATAAAAAAAGGTAGCTCCATCCCTGGAGCTCGTGGAGAAGATGCAGTAAAAAAACTTTTCTTCCCCTGGGAAAAAGTAGTGGACTTAGAGTTTCCTGTAGCTACTCGGCCAGCATTTGAAATGAGCCTCAAGCTTATTCGTGAAGGAATCTTCGTCGGCCCTTCGACAGGTATGCAACTCGCAGGAATCTTAGAAACTTTGGCAAGATTAAAGAAAGAGAAAAAACTTAAGAAAAACACAAACGCTGTCTTAATAGCCTGCGACACAATGTTCCCTTATATAGAGGATTATTTTACTGTGTTACCTGAACTTAAATAGCCTTTACGAAGGGCTGTCCTTCGTAAACTAGGTTTGACAAAAGTGTTATGAGGTGGTACTATTCAGGTTGAATGTGCACTTCTTCGACAAATTGATCCCTTGGCATCTCGCCAAATGGACCACATCTTTTTCTCAAAAAAAACTGGAGATTCCGATGAGACAAGAAACCAAATCATCTCAAGAAGCATTTCATGACACAACCCTTTGGATACTCTTTTTTCTAGTTTTGTTTACGGTGTCAAGTTTTTGGACATTTGTGACATCCGAACAAATACCGAAACCGAAACAAGAAGGGGTCGTTCTCCGCATGGAGGGATGGGCAAAGCTGATGAAGAAACCCATTCCCATTGTTCGTTCTGATATTTCCATCCAACCAACCATTGGGCTCACGCAGGTGGAGATTGAGATGGGCAGGGTCCAGATGACTGCATTTTATCCAGGAAGACTTGGAGATATCGGTTTCTGGAAAGTGGGAGATGAGGTTATGGTGACATCGTTCCAATGTAAGGGTACAGGAACGCTAAGCCAGACTTCTCCGCCTTCAACAATCTATATCGTGATCGGATATCGCCCTCAAAAGCAATAATCCTTTCACTATCCGCACAAAAGCCGCATGGTTCGCCCAGCGGCTTTTTTTATTTGTAAAATTTTGAGAAAGTTTTATTTTATCGTACTCCCTGTTTTAATAACATGATCTACTAGGGTGTATGTATACCCCATTTCGTTGTCATACCAGCCCATGACTTTTACTAAATTTCCATCTACCACACGAGTCATTTTTAAGTCTGCGATAGAACCATATCTACTTCCCAGAATATCACTCGAGACGAGATCTTCATTCGTAATAGAGAAAATGCCTTCCCATCTTTTATCTTTCGATGCTTTTTCCAAAATTTCATTTACTTCTTCTTTTGAAGTATTTTTCTTTGAAATAAAAGTGACGTCCACGATAGACCCAGCTGGCACAGGTACTCTCATCGATACACCATCAAAAAGTCCTTCTAATTTTGTAAACGCTTTTGTCACAGCGATAGCTGCTCCAGTAGAACTAGGCACAATGTTTTGTGCAGCTGCACGCCCTTCACGAAAATCTTTTTTATTTGGTCCATCGACAATTGCTTGAGAAGCAGTATATCCATGCACTGTGTTTAAAATTGCTTTCTCTATACCAAGAGCTTCATCTAGTATTGCGATAAGTGGTGAGGCAGCATTTGTGGTACAAGATGCATTGGAAGTAATATCACAAGTACCGAATTTTTCTTCATTCACACCCATTAAAATTGTTTCCCCTTCAACTGTTCCGTCTCCATCTTTCGCGGGGGCAGAAATCACAACTTTTTTAGCGCCAGCATCCAAGTGAACTTTCGCTTTGTCATAAGAAGTGAAAAGTCCAGTGGACTCTACGACTACGTCAATGTCTAAATCTTTCCAAGGAAGAAGTGTTGGATCTTTTTGAGCAAGAACCTTAACTCTCTTTTCGCCAATAATAATATCACTTGTCCCGTTAGAAATTTCAGTTCTAATGGGATGATTCCACTGCCTATAAACCGTGTCATATTTAAGTAAATAAGCCATATTCGCAATGTCACCTAGGTCATTCACAGCCACGACTTCAATTTCTGGACGTTCATATGCAATCTTTAAAAAAGCCCTACCTATTCTGCCGAAACCATTAATTCCTACTCGTATTTTTTTCATAATTTTTCGATAAAATTTTAATACCCTTATTATATCAAAAAAATAAACAAAATGTGCTATTATGCAAAGAACAAAAGATATGGAAAAAGACACCGAACCAAAATTTATACACCTCCATACCCACAGCCACTATTCACTATTGGATGGGCTTTCTAAGCTCGAAGATTTAGTTGATCTAGCCAAGAAATTCGAAATGCCGGCGATAGCCATCACTGATCATGGCAATATGTACGGAGCTATTGAATTTTATAAATTAGCAAAAAAAGCTGGCATCAAACCAATCATCGGAGTAGAGGCTTATGTAGCAAATCGTAGCAGGCTAAATAAAGATCCTGGTATAGACAACAAAAGATATCACCTCACTTTGCTCGCAAAAAATATGCAAGGTTATAAAAATTTAATGAGGCTGGTAACAATTTCTAACATCGAAGGGTTTTATTACAAACCTAGAATGGATAAAGAGATATTGAAAAAATACAGTGATGGCATTATCGCCCTCTCTGGATGTCTCGGCGGAGAATTATCTCGTGCGCTCTCTAATAAAAATATTGAACTCGCTGAAGAAATAATAAAGGAACATCAAGAAATTTTCGGTAAAGAAAATTATTTTTTAGAAATAATGAAACACAGTACTGTACCAGGTGACGAAGAAGTGCGAACAGAAATTATTAAACTTGGAAAGAAATTTAATATTCCACTCGTGGGTACGATCGACTCACATTATCCCTGTTCCGATGACAACAAAGCTCATGAGACATTGCTCGCAATACAAACAAACTCTGACATTAAGGATGAAAACAAATTTTCTTTTGGTGAAGATGATTATTCTTTTATAGACACAAAAAAGGCACAGGAAATTTTCAAAGATACACCAGAAGCTGTTACCAATACAGCGAAGATAGCAGACATGTGTAATGTAGAGCTAGAATTGGGCCGTTGGGTTTTCCCTGATTTTAAAATAGAAGATGGAAAGACTGCCGATGCAAAGTTGCGCGAGCTTGCTTATGCCGGTTTTGAAAGACTTGGTTTAAAAGAAACTCCAGAGATAAAAGAACGAGTAGAATATGAACTAAAAATTATTTGCGATAAAGGATATTCTCCTTACTTCTTGGTGGTGGGAGATCTTCTGCGTTTTGCGAAAGAAAACGGCATCCTAAGTGCCATTAGAGGCTCAGTCGCAGGATCCATGGTCACTTATCTTTTAGGAATTACGAATATAAACCCTATTGAGTACAAGCTCCCCTTCGAAAGATTCTTAAATCCATTTCGTCCTTCACCTCCCGATATCGATATGGATTACGCCGACAACAGACGCGATGAAATGATTGAATATGTAAAAAGTAAATACGGTGAAGATAAAGTCGCGCAGATCGGAACTTTCGGTACAATGATGGCCAAAGGTGCCGTGCGTGATGTGGCCCGAGCCCTTGCTTATCCTTACACTATCGGAGACAGAATTTCGAAAATGATTCCAATGGGTTCACAAGGTATGCCCATGACCATAGACCATGCTATGGAAATAGTTCCAGAGTTAAAAGATGCTTATGAAAAAGAAAAAGACACAAGGGAGATAATAGACTTAGCAAAAAAGCTCGAAGGCTGTGTTAGACACATCTCCGTGCATGCCGCTGGAGTGGTCATTGCTCCTCGCCCAATCTATGAATACATGCCAACCCAGCTCGACCCTAAGGGCGGAAAAATAATTACTCAGTACGATATGTATAGTGCTGAAGATGCAGGACTACTAAAATTCGACTTCTTGGGAATTAGAAACTTAGCAATCCTCTCTGATGCGATAACTTTAGTTAAGAAATTTTATAATACAGATATAGATATCGAACGTATACCGCTTGATGATAAAAAGACTTTCGAACTACTCGCAAATGGTCAGACTGAAGGTCTGTTTCAACTAAATGGTAGTGGTATGACCAGATACTTAAAGGAGCTCAAACCTACTTCAATCCATGACATAAACGCGATGGTGGCCCTTTATCGTCCGGGCCCGATGGAATCAATACCAGAATATATCAAGCGCAAGCACAACCCAAGACTCGTAAAATATTTAGATCCAAGAATGAAAAAGTTCCTTGGGGAATCATACGGGCTTATAGTCTACCAAGACGACCTGCTCTTTTGTGCGATAGACCTAGCCGGCTACAACTGGGAAGAAGCGGATAAATTCCGTAAGGCTGTCGGTAAAAAAATTCCTAAAGAAATGGCTGCGCAGAGAGAGAAATTTACGGAAGGTATAATAACAAACGGTCAGACTCCAGAATTTGCTGAAAAACTATGGAAACTCTTCGAGCCGTTTCAGGCTTATGGTTTTAATAAAGCACATGCAGCCTCATATGGAAGAGTGGCGTACCACACAGCCTATATGAAAGCCCACTACCCTGTGGAATATATGACAGCAATCCTCACTGCTGAGTCCGGTGATGTAGAAAAAATTTCTGAAATTATCGAAGAGTGTAAGAAAATGAATATTCTGATTCTTCCACCAAACATCAATGAAAGTTACGGAGGCTTTACTTGCTTACCTCATGAAAAAGATACAAAAATAAGTAATGAAAACAAAAGTGAGAAAATTAGATTTGGTTTCTATACTATTAAAAATCTTGGCACCGATATTTCCGACGCAATCATCGCGGAGAGAAAGTTAAATGGTAAATTTACCTCTATTACAAATTTCTTAGATAGAATTAAGCATAAAAATTTAAACAAGAAATCAATTGAAGCGTTAATTAAGTCTGGATGTATGGATGACTGGGAAGATCGAGGAATACTCCTAGCCAATGAAGAAGCAATGCTCGAATACAATCATGAAAATTCTAAACAAAATGAAAACCAAGTTTCTCTTTTTGGTGGCACTTCCTTAACCAAAGCCCCAGAATTCAAATTACAACCTGGGAAAGCTGCAAATCAAGCAGAAAAGTTGCTTTGGGAAAAGGAACTTTTGGGACTTTATATTTCTGGACATCCTCTCGACCGCTTACGTGAGAAACTAGAAAAACGAGATATAAACATCAAAAAGATAAAAGAAGAACTCGGCAATGGCATGCCCGTAACTATCGCCGGAATAATAGAAAACTCACGACAAGTCGTAACGAAAAATAATGAACGTATGGCATTCCTAAAGATTGCTGACCTGACCGACTCCATCGAAGCTGTATGCTTCCCTTCTATATTTAAAGAATGTGTAGATATCCTAGTCGCTGAAAAGTGCATAGCCCTTTCTGGAAAAGTCTCCTTCAAAAACGGCGAAAAGAGCATCATCATCGAAGCAGTAAAGGAAATTTAATATTTAATTATAGAGAGACATCGCTTTTTCTTTACTCTCAGAAAAAACAGTTTCTACTATTTCGGCGACTTTTTTAGATAATTTTTTAAGTGTTTCTAATTCTGGTTTCTTAAATTCACCAAGCAAAAAATTTAATACGGCCTTCTCCCCTGTTGGCTTTTTTAATTTTCCAGATGGTGTCGCGGGTGATATCCCAACTCTAATACGCAAAAATTCTTCACTCTTTACAGATTTGATGACAGAAGCGAGGCCATTGTGTCCACCCGAAGAACGATTAAAGGAAATTTTAATCTTCCCTAAAGGCAAATCAATGTCATCATATATAACTATCAGATCTTTCAAATCTTTATTTGTCTTTATCAAAGGAGCGACAGCTTTCCCAGAATTATTCATAAAGGTATCTGGAGTAAGAAATTTAATTTTCTTTTTTTCTCCTTCTTTTTCGAGTTTCTTCTCAACCATGCCCACTAAAATACGCCCGGTATTATGCCTTGTGTTTTCGTATTCTTTTCCAGGATTTCCTAAGCCAACTACTAATTTCATAAATACATAGTAACATAGAACCTCACCCCTGTCTGCCTAAGGCAGACTTCCCCTCTCCAAACAAAATGCTTGGAGAGGGGTTAGGGGTGAGGTAATTTATTACAAAACAAATTCCCCTACCCTGTCAAGGATTTTTTATGTTATATTGTAGCAATGGAAGACATTAAACAAGATATGCCTATAAAGGCAATAGAGAAAACACAAGAAAAGACAAAGATGCAGTCATTTTGGGAGCTTGTACGCTTTGCTTTTATCGCATTAATAATAGTAGTCCCAATACGCGTATTAATAGCTGAACCATTCATTGTGTCTGGAAGTTCTATGGTCCCCACCTTTACAAATGGGGATTATTTAATAATAGACAAAATATCTTATAGATTGAGCGATCCTAAAAGGGATGACGTAGTAGTCTTCCGATACCCAGGTGACACAACAAAATTCTTTATTAAAAGAATTATTGGTCTACCAAATGAAACAGTAGATATAAAAGGTAATGATGTAACGATAACCAAAGGAGACAAAACTACCACACTCAAAATTGACCAGCCTTTCGTAAAAAATCCTGCAAACAATGAAACACATTTTGAATTAAAGGGAGATGAGTATTTCGTAATGGGCGACAATAGAGGCGCTAGCTCTGACTCAAGATATTGGGGAGCAGTAAAAAGAAATCTCTTAACGGGTAGAGCTTTCTTACGCTTGTTACCAATAAATAAAATAGATGTATTGCCTGGCAATTATAAACAAATAGAACAATAATATGAAAAAATCATCAAACGCAAACAAAGCTAAGATGTCAGAAGTTTCTTCACCCAAGGGAATGAGAGATTTGATGAATGAAGATTATTATTCTTTTCAAGGATTTTTTGAAAAAGCACAAGAAGTGGCAGTGTATTATGGTTTCAAACCAATTGATACTCCAATGCTTGAACAAGAAGAAATATTTACCACGACCATAGGAGAAGGTACAGATATCATAGATAAAGAGATGTACACTCTAAAAACTAAAGGCGGAGATCACCTAGCTCTTCGTCCAGAACACACTGCTCCCCTCATGCGTGCTTATATCGAACACGGAATGCAGACAATGCCTCAGCCTGTAATGTTTTATCAGTATGGTCCAGTCTTTAGACATGATAAACCTCAGCGCGGACGTTACCGACAATTTTGGCAATTTGATTTAGACTGTTTGGGAAATGACAAAAGCATTATGGATGCGCTTGTTATCAAAACAGGAATGACTATATTAGAAGAAGCTGGAGCAACCAACTTAACAATTGATGTAAACTCAATAGGAGACAAAGAGTGTAGAAATGTATATTTAAAAGAACTCACGAGTTATTACAAAAAACACATTAATAGCTTACCAGCAGTGGATCGTGAAAGATTAAAAACAAACCCACTTCGCGTATTGGACTCAAAAGAAGAAAAGACAAAAGAAATTAATGAGAATGCTCCAGATTCTGTATCTTTCCTGTGTGCTTCTTGTAAAAAACACTTTAAAGAGGTATTGGAATACTTAGAAGAAATGGGTATACAATATAATGTAAATAAAAACTTAGTACGTGGACTTTCTTATTACACTCGTACTGTTTTTGAAATAATAGAACAAGCGGGTGGAGAAGATGGTACTCCATTAACTCTCGCCGGTGGCGGACGTTATGACTATCTAGCTCGTCAAATCGGGAGCAAGCGTGATGTACCAGCGATAGGAATATCTATTGGTGTAGATCGAATAGTTGCATCAGCTTGGTATAAAAAACTCTCCCCTCGTATATTGAAGAAGCCAAAAATTTACTTTATTCAATTGGGCTCTGAAGCAAAATTAAAAAGCCTAAACATTATCGAAATATTACGCAAAGCACACATGCCTATTGCTCAATCCCTATCAAAAGACAGCCTAGGATCTCAGCTCGCTATCGCTGAAAAGCTTTCTATCCCCTACGCAATAATCTTCGGACTAAAAGAAGCTCTCGATAATTCTGTTATTGTACGAGATATGTCCAATAGATCACAAGAAACTGTAAAATTAAGTAAACTTCTAGAATACTTAAAAGAACTAAAATAATCGCCAGAACGGCGATCCGCCGAAGAGGCGGAAAAATAAAGATGAAAAAAATATTGCAACAAAAAGAGAAGGTCCTACACCAAATAGCAGAAGAGGTGAATATTTCTGATATTAAGACTAAAAAAATACAGACTGTGATAAAAGAGATGTCTGCATCTCTCAAAAGCCAAGATGATGGTGTAGCCATAGCCGCACCACAAATAGGATACAAGTTGCGAATTTTTGTTGTATCTGGGAAAATATTCGCGAAAGATTTTGCTAAAAGTAGAGAAGAACGATTATTAAATGAAAACAACATAATAAAATCAACTTATAAAAAAGAAATATTAAAAGATTTAATATTTATTAACCCTAAAATTTCCAAACTTTCTCGCGAAAAAGAATGGGTTCCAGAAGGTTGCCTTTCAGTAAGATGGCTCTATGGAAAAACCTTTAGATCTAAAAAAGTAATAATCACTGCTTATGATGAAAATGGCAAGAAATTCCAACGAGGAGCATCTGGATTGCTTGCTCAAATTTTTCAACATGAGACTGACCACTTAAACGGCATACTCTTCATCGACCATGCCAAAGACATAAAAGAAGAGCTTCCTGAAAGGAAATAATATGAATACACAAAATAATAAATTAAATTTTGTATTTTGGGGTACACCAGATGTAGCAAGAGAGACATTAGAGATATTAAAAGACTCTGGTTATGTACCGTCACTAATTGTAATCTCACCTGACAAGCCTCAAGGACGTAAAATGGTTATTACTCCCCCACCAGCAAAAGTTTGGGCTATAGAAAATAATATTCCATATGTTCAACCAGAAAAAAATACGGATCTTTTTTCTATTTTTTCGAGCGAGGAATTCAGCTCGGCTGTACGTAGTGAGAAAAAATTGGAAAAAGTGAAGTATGATTTATTTATTGTTGTCGCTTATGGAAAAATAATACCAGAAAATATATTAAATATACCTAGATTAGGCTCCATAAATATACATTATTCTCTACTTCCTAAATATCGTGGTGCTTCACCCGTAGAATCCGCTATTTTAAACGGTGACACAGAAACAGGTGTTACTATACAAAAAATGGAATACCAGATGGATTCTGGCCCCATTCTCAGTGAGGAAAAAGTAGAAATACTTCCTAATGAAAAAGCTTCGGAATTACGAAAACGCTTAATAAAGCTCGGCGGAGAACTCTTGATAAAAACTCTGCCAGAATTTATCGCTCATAATATTACAGAAATTAAACAGGATGAAAGTAAAGCAACTTTTTGTAAAAAAATAAAAAAAGAAGACGGTTTGATAGATTTAAAAGATGATGCTATGAAAAATTACAATAAATTTAGAGCTTACGCAGCTTGGCCTAGAACTTTCTTTTTTCAAAATGATAAAAGAATCATTATTACGGAAGCTATTCTAGAAGATAATCCCATCGATAAAACTCAGGGCAAGCAATTTATAATCAAAAAAGTATTACCCGAAGGTAAAAAAGAAATAAAATATGAAGATTTTATTAAAACTATTATTTAGAGGTAAAAGGATTTCTATCGGAAAGCCCTTTTAGCATTTTTTTGACGCTTGATGCACCACGCTTGAAGAGCGTTTGTTTTCGGTCTTTATTTTTACTTATATCGTTGAAAAGGGTTTCTTTCACTTGATCGATCGCACTATATAAATCTTCATGGTCACTTTCTCCATAAAAATTTCTGCCATCTAAGTTAATCTTACAGCTCGCATGGAAAATCTCCCCTGCTTTGTGGTGATTTGTGGTTTTAACAACTTCAAAATTTGCATTTACTTCTCCTCCTCTTTTCTCAATTCCAGAAAGTAATTTGTCTAAATTAGTAACTCTTTTAAGAACGTAATCTTTAATAGCCTCTGTTAATTCCATACCCTTTCCTTGTAAATTTATTTGCATATTTTTATTATATCACTTTTTTATATCACGAGTAAGGGCTCGGAGAAGTATGTCGAGCTCTATCGTAGCCACTCCGACGACAGTATCAGCCCCGCCATAATATATATAAAGTATCCCTTCTCTTTCAGTCATACCACATGGAAAAACAACATTATTTACTACTCCAACTTTTTCATATGGTTCCGCTGGTTCAAATATAGGATCAGAAAGACGAGCTAGCACTATCGCCGGGTCATTTAAGTCAAGCAAGGCAGCTCCTAGACGATAAGTATGATGATTCTTCGAAATACCATGATAAAGAAGGAGCCATCCGTATTTCGTCTTTAAGGGCGGAGCAGAAATTCCAACTTTTTCACTATCCCACTTATTTATTCTTGGCCCCATAATCCGAATACATTTTCGGATAGTTTCTTTTGTAAAATCTAGAGATTTTAAATAATCTCCACAAATTTCACTGCCAACTCGATGCAAAATAAAATATTTTCCTTTTGTTTTCTCAGATAAAATACAAGTATCTTTATCGTCAAATCCTGCTGGAGTAATTAGAACTGGTTTTTCCCATTGCCATTTTTTTGTTAGAAAATTTTTCTCCGTGATAGATGTAACTGCAACTCGCGGTGGACCTATGCCATCAAATGCTGTATAACACATATAAATATTCTTTCCTACTTTTGTTAAACGTGGGTCTTCGCAACCTGAATTCCCTCCAGCAATCTTTTTCAATTCAAAACTTTCTCTGGGAATATATACAGGAGAATCTAATCTTTCATTGATAAAAAAACCATCTTTAGAAGAGGCATAACCTATAGTGGAAGTATTATCTCCTGAAAGCGCTCGATATAGTATGTGTGTTGTATTTCGTATCCTTAAGGCTGCTGGGTTGAATGTCGCTTGTGCTTCCCATGGATGATTTTTATCTGGCACAATAATGGGATTATTTAAAGAACGTAAGAAATGCCATCTCGTACTTGTCTCTGGGCGCATAGTAGAAACAAGGTCGGTTATGTTCACATGAGCGAGGCATGAAGTCGTATCAGCCGCTCCATAATAAATGGAAAGTACATCTTTTTCTAAAATTGCACCGGAAGGAAAAACGATATTGGGTACATGTCCTATAAGTTCATATGGCTCATTGGGTACTAAAATAGGACCACGTGTATGCCCTAAAATCTTTAATGGATTATTGAAATCAAGAAGTACTGCTTCAATACCAAAAATACGGTCATGGTCTCCCCCTCCCGCAAAATAATGTTGAATATGAGAATACAGTATAAGCCAACCATGGGTAGTCTTTACAGGTGGGGCTCCAACTTCAGTATGGTCAAAGGGTGACCTTTTAAAATCTACAACATGTTCATCAATATTTGCATACCATTTTTCCCAAAACTTTTGATTCCATAATTCTTCTATTTTATTTACTTGAGCTATCGCAATCTTGGAAGGAGGCATATCTGTATTTACTGTTACTATTACTGTAATCTTTCCATTAATACGTTCAGGAAAAAGCGTCATAGCTTTCGCGTTGAAAGGCGTCACCAAGTGTCGCTCATGAACCTTTTTCAAATCTTTTGAAACTGCTACAGCAACTTTTATCCCACTAGCCTCAAATGGATATTTAGAAAGCGCTGTATAAAATATATAGTACTCACCTTCAAAGAAAGTAATGCGAGGATCCTCACAGCCAAACTTTTCCCACTCTTCCTTCGGAGTAATAAACGGCATACGTTCTTCGAAATGCCTGCCGTCTTTTGATTTTCCTAAACCTATTATGGACATTTGGCTAGGTGTGATAAATTTATCTTCCGCTCCGATAGCACGATATACTCCATAAAGAGTCTTCCCTTTTTTCACAACACTCATATTGAAAGTCGCAAAAGACTCCCAATAGTTATCTCTATAGGGGTCAAGGACTGGGTTATGGTGGGACCGTTTTGCTACATACATAGATTATTATTCAAATTTAAGTATTTTATTTTTTTCTAATTTTACTGATCCATTCTTCTTCATACTATCGATCAAATCATTAAGTGGTATAGAAGCTACTCCAATATATTTATCTCCACCACCATAATATACAAAAAGCTTATCTTTTATCATAATTGCACCACTCGCATATATTATCCCTGGCTTCCAATCATTTTCATACCATGCATCTGGTTCAAGGATGGGATGAGCTGCTCGATAAAGAACTTTTCTTGGGTCTTTCAAATCAAGCAAGAGTGCCCCTAATTTATAGCGGTTCCCATCGTCTTTATCCATAGCATGATACAACAAAAGCCAACCATCTTTAGTTTTAATTGGAGGAGCAGCAGCACTACGGGTACGCTTATGCCAAGCTACAACATGGTCAGGTAAAATTTGAGGATCTGGCGCTTCGCTTCCGACACCACTTCCCATAGGGGTTTCAGAATTATCGAGTTTATTTACAAAAGCAACACCAACTTGTGATGGATCACCTTTATCTAAATTGTGGAAAATTGCAAATTTACCATTTATTTTCTCTGGAAATAAAACCCAATTTTTCTGCCTATCTCCAAGACGAGAAAGGTAAGAGAAATTTTTCCAAATCCATTTCTTGTTAAATAAATCTTCTTCCTTAATAGAAATCACTGCCACTCGCATAGAATTCCAGCCACTAAAAACATTAAAAGTCATATGTACATTACCATCCATAAGTACAGTTCTAGGATCCTCACAACCACCCCATCCCCCACCCGAAGCATAAAGCATCGCATCATAGATAGGACGTGAAGGTGATGTAAAAGGCCAGTGTTCTTTTATTTCTTCAGCATTTTTTAAAAAATAAACTGGGTAAAAAAGTCTATCATCAAAATTAATACCATCTTTACTAGAAGCATATCCAATACGAGAAATTCCATCATTTCCAAGTGCCCGATAAAAAAGATGTATTCGTCCGCCTGAAGATACGACAGCTGGATTAAAGACAGCCTGAGATTCCCAAGCATAAGACGTTGGTTTAAAGATTGGGTTGTGTAAAGACTTAGAAAGTTTTAAAGTTTTTACTATTTTCTTTACAACTTTTTTTCTTTTTACAGCTACTTTTTTACCTACTGTCTTTTTTTTAACAGTAATCTTTTTTAAAGTCTTTTTAGTTACTTTCTTTTTTAAAGTAACTTTCTTCTTTTTTTTAGATACGGCCATATTTATCTTTTATTCTAACAATGTCTTCTTCGTCAAAATTTCCATAAGCTATCTCTAAAACTTGTACGTCATCATTTAGGGCTTCTAGTTGATGTGGTTGTAATTTTTCTATAGTAAACTCATCTCCAGGGTTTGCATTCTTTATATCTTCGCCTACTGTCACAACAGGATGACCAGAAATAATTCTCCAAAATTCAGTTCGATGACCGTGGTCTTGTAAACTCAAAGAACCACCACGGTTAACAGAAAGAATTTTTACTGTAGTTATTTCATTATGGGTAAATTGATCAAATTGCCCCCATGGCTTTTTTACTGTAAGAGTTTTCATATAAAAATTGCTGTCCTAATTATACAACTAAACAATTTTTTAGCCAATCCAATTCTTTATAATTGTTTCAGTTTCTTGTGGGTTTTTTACAGCGATTGTATCAAAACCAGCTTCGTATACAGAATAATCATTCCCCCCGGGGAAAAGGCCATCTCCAACAAAAAGTACATCAGATTTATCAAAACCTGCTTTTTTAAGATACCTTGCAAGCCCCACCGCTTTGTTAAACCCTTTTGGTAAAATATCAATACTTGAGGTGCCGTTAATTAAGAAAGTTAATTCTGGTAATTTAGGCTCGAGCATCGCTACTATCTTTTCTCTCTTTTTACGATTTGGATCAAAAGCGAGCTTTACAGCGATGGGTGCTTGTTGTCCATTGGGAGTAAAAGTAATTTGGGTATCGCGGTCTTCAATAATTTTTCCAAAAGGGTTTGGCGGTATTTCATATTGTGGGTCAGTGATAACTCCTTCTAATAATTCTATAGCGAGTTTTTTAGCTTCTACCGGCATTGGTTCTTTGTCAGTCATTTCCCATCTATTGTCTTTTTCATTGTATTCATATCTCTGACTACCACTCGTTGGTAAGAGAGTAAAATTTTTTATAAAAGGCAACATAGATTTGTCATTTAAAAAAGGTGGTAAAAACTGCGTCTCGAGCTGATGAAAACTTCCACCAGCAATAGAAATAACCATCTTTTTTTGAATAAGTTTTTTTATCAAATTTGCCATGCTTTCTGTTATAAGAGTTTTACTGGCGGTAAGCGTCCCATCAACATCAAAAGCAATAATTTTTTTATCTGGTAACATTACATTTTTTTCTTTTTGGTAATTTTTAATTTCTGGGCTTGTTTAACTAAATCAGAAGAACTACGAACCTTTCCGCCATGTCCAACATTAAAAACCATTTCAATTCCTAATTTTTTACACATTTCAATATCTTTATATAACGAAGACTCAGGATTGCTTGCATTTTTTTCATCACGATCTCCCCCGTTAGCAAACACATGCGGACGTAAAAATTCTATGTCTTTGCTAATACTAAAATCTTTAGTATTTTTTTTATGACTACTTAAAAAAACTTGATCCACAGATTTGATTGCTTCAATAATTTCCTTGCGATCAAAGTCTGGCATAAAAGCATAACCTTTCTTTGAACGTAGCCAATGATCATTATTTATCACCACCACAAGTTCATCACCAAGTTTTTTAGCGTCATTAAAGAGCCTTACATGGCCAATGTGTACCGGGTCAAAACCGCCACTAACCATGACTATTTTCTTTCCTCTTTTTTTAGATAGAGATTTTTTTTTCATAACTATATCCACTCATATTTTCTAATAAAATACATTTTCAGGAATTGAGTGATTAGGAAATACAATATTAGTCCTATAAATAATAACACGAAATAAAATGGCGGCAAAGGCAAGAATTGAAAGGCTTTGGCAAATGGAGAAAATGGTAGATAAATTCCAACTGAGATTACGGCGAGAGTGGAAACCAAGAGTGGCCAGCTTGCCCAACTCTGGAAGAATGGGATTTTACTAGTTCTAATGATATGCACAATAAAAGTCTGAGTGAGGAGAGATTCTACGAACCAGCCGGTATGAAAGAGCGCAGGGTTGTTCCATGCATGGAATATGTAAAGCATCACAAAAAACGTAGCATAATCAAACAACGAACTAATAGGCCCAAAAAATAAAATAAATCTCTTAATATTTTTAAAATCCCATTTTTTAGGCTTTGATAAATGATCTTCATCGACATTGTCTGTGGGGATAGTCATTTGAGAAAAATCGTAAAGCATATTGTTTGTGAGTATTTGTATCGGCAACATCGGCAAAAATGGTAAGAAAATACTTCCACCTACCACACTAAACATATTTCCGAAATTGGAGCTAGCCGCCATTTTTATATATTTAATTATGTTATCAAATATTCTTCTACCTTCTATTATTCCGTCTTTTAGAACGAGTAAACTTTTCTCAAGTAGGATTAAGTCTGAGGATTCTTTCGCTATGTCTGCTGCGGTGTCTACAGAAATACCCACGTCTGCTGCAATAAGGGAAAGAGAATCATTTATACCATCACCTAAAAATCCAACTACATGATTTTTGGAACGCAGGCTTTTTATTATTCTCTCTTTGTCATATGGAGATAATTTTGCAAATACAACAACTTCTTCTACCTCTTTTGATAATTCTTCATCACTTAATTTTTCAATATCACTACCGAGTAATATCCTAGAGACCACAATACCGACGTCTTCACATATTTTTTTTGTCACAATTTCATTATCCCCTGTCAAAATCTTTACTCTTACTCCTATTTCTTCTAAATCTTTAATGGTCTCTTTCACGCTTTGCTTAGGAGGATCGAAAAATGCTAAAAATCCAACAAATGTAAGTTCATTTTCATCTTTTGTATCAAAAACTTTTTTATTAATATCAGTTTCTTTATATGCTACAGCTACCACTCTAAAACCTTCTCTATTTAATTCTTTTTCTATAACTAATTTCTTCTCATCACTAAAATCTTTAAGAGAAAATACCTTGCCATTTACTAATGCATTTGTGCAAGAAATAATTATTTCTTCGACTGCTCCTGAACAAACTAAAAGTGATCTACTCTCACCCTCCTTTATAATTACAGACATCTTTCTCCTGTTGTAGTCAAAAGGTATTTCATCTATCTTTACATAATTTTTTATCCCAACTTTTTCTTTTGCTTCTTCGTGTTTTAAAATAGTCTGGTTGATTATATTACTCACCCCAGTCTGGAAATAACTATTTAAAAATGCATAATGCAAAGACTCAAGATTATCTTTACCATAAATATCTAAATGTTTTTCTAAGATAATTCTTCCTTCTGTGAGTGTACCTGTTTTATCTGTACACAATATATTCATTACCCCTAAGTTTTCTATAGCATCTAGGTGTTTTACTATTACTTTATTTTTTGATAAAACTATAGCTCCTTTTGATAAATTTACAGCCACAATCGTCGGGATCATTTCAGGAGCTACTCCGACAGCCACAGCAATTGCAAACAAAAATGCTTCAAACCAATCCCCCTTAAAAAATCCGTTTAACAAGAAAACGGCTGGCACCATAATTGCCATAAATTTTAAAATTAGAAGAACAAATTGCCTTAATTCCTTATTGAAATCTGAAACATGATCATTTTTATTTATATCAGAAGCAATACTTCCTAAATAAGTATTTTTACCAGTTGAGAGAACTAAGGCTTCTGCTACACCAGACTCGACACTTGTACCCAAAAAACATAAATTGCAAAATTCTAATGCACCTTTTTCATCTAATGAAGAGTCGACTACATGCTTCTCCACTGGCAGTGATTCTCCAGTAAGCATTGCCTGATTTATAAATAAATCTTTAGAAGATATCAGCCTCACATCACCAGGGATGATCGTACCTGAATATAAATAGATGACATCACCCGGAACAACATTCCTCAGAAGGATCTCTTGTTTAACATTATTTCTAATTACTGTTGTTTTAGTATGAATTATTGCTTTAAGTTTGTCGGCTGCGATGGATGCTTTCGTTTCTTGATAAAAATTTAAAATTATACTAAGAGACACCATTAAAATAATGACCCCGAATGATTTCATGTCACCAACAAAAAAAGAAACAACGGCTAGCCCTAGGAGTAGTAAATTTAAGGGACTTTTTGCAATCTCAAATAATTTAAAAAAATGATTAGTTTTCTTTTCATCAGCAATATCATTGGAACCATATATTTTTAATCTATTTTTTGCTTCTTTTTCACTCAATCCTTCTGCTCTTGATTTTAATTCGTTAAAAGCAAAATCTGGATCCCCTTTTGCAAATTTGTATAACTTTTCAAAAAGATTCTTTTTTAAGGAATCAATCAGTTCACTGTCTTTTTTACTTTTTATAAAAATATGCTTTAACCAATTCATATTTTTATATTATAACAAATTTATCCAACAAAAATATTAGTTTAAAAGAAATCTGAGTGTAGAAACTACCCGGATCTTCTTGTATTCAGGAGAACCTGGATCTTTATCTGTTATATCAAACACGCCTTGATTTCCGCGTGACACCCCACCCAAGTGAGATCCGGACTCTTTTGCGAATTGTGTTGCTGCATCTTTTGCGTTTTTAATAGCTTCAGCAAGCATCTCTGGTTTAACACTATTGATATCCGAAAATTCAAAAGCGATAGAATTTTGATTTAGGGTAACCCCTTCTTTTACCAACATCAAAGTATCCTTGGAGGCAGACCTAACTGCATCGACTTTCTTTGTATAGACAGACAATTGAGTGTTTGCATTGTATCTAAACAAAGAATCTTTGTATGTATCCTGATAAATATTTACTGGAGCTACATTTATCTCTGACGTCTCAAATCCTTTTGCTAAAAGAAATTTATTTATTGCCGTAGTATTTTTTTCAATATCAGCATAAAGTGAATCAATATTGTTTGACTTAACATCAAAATTGATTGACCATATCGCCACATCAGCTTTGACTATTTTTTCTGATAGACCTTTCACCTCTACATAAGACTGTTGCTTAGAAAAATTCTGTGCCGCAGCAAAAGAAAGAAATGAAAAAACTAATAATACTGCTCCAATAATCCACATACTGCTATTTTTTATATTTTCCATAAATTTATTATAACACAAATACACTGACTAAATAAATTAATAAAATTAAACAAGGCGTTTAAAAAGATAAATAAATACAGTCATTGCAGTAAATGCTACCAAGGCAGCGAAAACAAAAGCATAAATGGGATTTAAGACCCACAAAATTCCTGCTATCACTGAAGCGAGAAGATATATTAAGCCTGTAGTAAAGTTATATGCGCCGATGGCTGTAGCTCTCCTGTCCTTCTCTATGTCAGAAATAAATGCTTTACTCTGAGCTTCGTCAATACTATAAAAGATTCCAAATAATATGAACAAAATAATTACCTCCCATTTTTCTTTTGCAAAAATAAAACCTAAAGACATAATGATATAAGTTATATATCCTAAAATAATTATGTATCTTCGTCCGATAAAGTCACCGAGCTTGCCTATAGGTATAGATATAAAGACAAAAGAGATATTGAAAAGCGCGTAAAGCAAGACCACATCTTTGATAGCAAAGCCGACAGCATATGCTCTAAGAAGTAAAAATCCAAAACTAAAATAAGCTAAAGAAAAAATTCCCGCAGGAATAAGAAAAAGTCTAAAACTAGGACTCAATGTCCCCCAGGCCTTAAAAATATTTTCTCTTTCATGAGGAATACCTGGACGATCCTTCATTAAAGCGAGAACGAGCACAGCGAGTAATGCTCCGATGATTGCTATAACAAAGATAATATGAAAAGTACTCCTGGTAGTACCCAAATAAAGAAGTAAGAAATATGCAACAAGAGGCCCTAAGATAGCACCTGCTTTATCCATCGCCTTATGTACTCCAAATGTGTATCCCCTAGTAGATTCTTGTGCTACAGCAGAAAGCCATGCATCTCTAGGTGGACCACGAAAACTTTTTCCTACACGTTCAATAATTCTAAATGATGCTAGAGATGCCACAGAGCTCGATACGAGAAGAATCACTTTCGCAACAGTTGAAAAACCATAACCAAAAATAGCTAATTGTTTCCTCTTACCCGTTTTATCTGAAAGCCAACCAGCAAAATAATCTAGAGAAGACGCGGAAAAATCTGAAAAACCTTCTACTAAACCTAGAAGTGATGCAGGCGCACCAACGATTACTGTAAAGAATATAGAAAAAACTGAAAAAATAGCCTCCGAGCTAATGTCAGTCAAAAAACTCACAATACCCAATTTGAAAACATCAGGGTGAATATTTAAAAATCTTTTTTCCATTACAAGCTAAATATACTAGTTATTAAGCAAACTTTGTTTTGTTTCTAGCAGCTTTTTTAGTAAGCATGATACTCTTGACTGCGAGTCTTTTTGCAGTCTTGTGTGAGCGTCTTGATTTCTTTTTGGGACTAAGTGTTGTTCCTCTTTTTGCCATATAATTCTTGTTATTTATTATTAATAAGTTATTTTCTATTATACTTTATAATGATAAATAATTCAATAAAATTAATTCTTATTTTTATTCCTTAGTTTTTAGCCATCTTTGTAATTCAATTACGGCATTTAATTTTTCTTTATTTTCTTCTACCCTTTTTAAATCTTCTAGCCATCCTTCAACCATAGGTTTCATATCTTTTCCATCTGATTTACCATTTTCCATTATTACTTCTAAATGTTTTTTAGCTAGATCTAGCTTACCCATATCTAACAAATGCTTTGTAACGCTAGTCGCAGAAAGCCATGCCGCATTTCCAATTTTATGTTTAAGGTTTTCGTGAAGATTTTTGTGAACAAGTTTATCCATATAGATTATAAAAAATTAAAAATATTAATAAAACCATTATAGCATGTTTATTATTATACTACTTTTCTTCTGCCTCACTAACTGCTTTCCTATAGGCGCACCAATCACAATTTTCTCCTGTTTCTGGAATTTTATCACTATCTAAACATTCTTTTATTTTAAATAAAGTCTTTTCCACCCATGAGTCATCACCCTCATACGCAATTAGATTTACATCAAAATCAATCCTTTTATCGAAGGCTTCTCGGTCCATTATACCTGTACAATAAACAAAATAGCCTGTATTAGAAACCTTTAAACCATTATGCCTGACTAGCCACTGATATACCTCCATTTGGCGTTTATAGCCATCCTGCCACTCTTTATCGAGCTCTTTTACTGCTTCATCCTTTGCAGTAGCTTTGTAGTCTACGACCATATATTGACCCTTACCATCAATCCATAAATCATCGATGGCTCCAGTGACGAGTAAACCTGTGGGTTCATGCAAATATTTAACCCCACCGAAATTTCTTCTCCATTCATCAAGTTCTTCATGAGGAGCTGGTTTCGCATCTATGCCATATTCTTTCTGCAATGGGTGCTGTTGATTCTTCGCGCGATGAATATCAAATTCTTGTTTAAGCAAATGATCGACTGCGCTGTTGATAGAAAACGGAAATCCTGGCACTCTTTTTATGCCCAATTTATTATCTATATAAAAACACCTTGGGCATTCCAAAAATAAATCAATCTTGGAACGGCTAAGTTTCCAATTTCCTCCTCCGTAATTCCAAGCTCTCCCCCTGTTTGGTTTGTAATATTCAGACATAAACTATTTTACCATTTTTTTATAATTCTCTATAGCAAAAAAAAGGTCATCTTACGATGACCTTTTTTCCTCGTGGACATTATATCACAAAGTTGGAACCAATGGGAAAGCTGGGTTTTCGGAGCATACGACACCCTTATCGGAAATTATCGGTCTGAAAATAGCCTTGTTTGTTAAGTATAAATAGATATCTAGTATCACAAGAATAGAATTAAATAGCTTATATTGTGGACAACTTTATTAAATAATATGATACAATTATTCCATGAATAAATTAGCAGTAAGTGTGCCTGCTAGCTCAATAGCAGAATACTTTATTCAAAAATCTAATCTTTCATCTCCGCGAAGGGTTATAACTAATAAGAAAATTCAAAAACTTGTCTATTATGCTCAAGCATGGTCTTTGGCTATAAACAAACGTCCTCTTTTTGAAGAAAAGATTGAAGCGTGGGTGCATGGACCTGCAATAAAAAGTGTCTATGATAGATATAAAAAATTTGGTTTTAGTGTAATAAAAAAAGAACCTGATTTAGCTTTAATCAAGGTTATATCTGAGAATGATAAAAATATTTTAGAACAAGTATGGGATGTTTATGGTAAATACGATTCTTCTTACTTAGAAATGCTTACTCATTCCGAACTCCCTTGGCAAAAAGCGAGAGAAGGACTTACTGTTGATGAAAGTTCTGAAAATGAAATAAGTATTGCTTCTATGCAAGAGTTTTACTCATCTAAACTTAAAAAAAATTAATTTAAGTTTATGTCTATTCCAGAAGAAGCAAGTAAGTTGGCAGTAAGTGACTCTTTAATTCCAGAAAATATCACCCAGCTTCCACAACGAGAAGATGACCCTGAGTCTTCGCCATTTATGATTTCATTGGCTAGGTATAACGAAAAAGAGTGTGGTATAGACAACATAGATAAAAAAAGAGCTGTAAAAGCCTTAAAACTAATACGAGAAATAGGAGTTAATACGTATTCCGAATCAGATTTAAGGAGTTTGAAATTAAAACCTGTTTATCCAAATGGAGATTATAAAAAATTATACAAAGGATTACCCTTAGACATTGAGATAAAGGAATTATTTATTGACTCAGACAAAGGAAGGATTTTCTTTTTTACTCTTCAGAAAATTTTTTATCTTATATCAATAACAGATTCTCATTACAATACCCATTGAACCATAATTTGAAAGTTTTCTGACCATATAAAAATATCGATTAAAATGGTGGAAAACGGAGGAAATCGGTGGTTTTCGGACATCGTGGAAGTGTTGCCTGATAAACAGGGTAATAACAGGAAAGAACAAGACGGCCTATATAGATAAACTGTACAATAACTGCATGAAACAGCCAGTTATAACTGGTAGTTTACTGGTTGACACTTAGGATAATAAGAGTAGCATTTAAGTATATGAAAAAATGTCAAAAATGTTTTGAAGAACTTTCTGATGATGCTAAATTTTGTGGAAAATGTGGAGAAAAGATGAGTGAAGTTGTTACAAGTAATTTTTCAGAAAATAATCATGAAAATATTACCAAAACACCACTTATAAAAACATTAGTGGCATATGTTGTAGGAATTTTCGCATGTATTCTTGTTATTGGTCTTGTTAATTCAATAATGACTGGAATCATCCCTGTAATGATAGGAGTAATTTTAGGAGTATCTGTAGCAGATAAAATAATTGTTAAAATAACTGGAAAACCAGTAAAAAAATTTTATTTTGGAAAACATAAAGACGGTGAAGAAAAAAAGGGGGTAAGTAAAACTTTAATTTACGTTATTATTGGTTTTGTTGTTCTTGTAATTATTTCTTCTATAATACTTTATTACCCAAGTTTTACTAAAGAAATAAATAAGGAAACAGGGAACGCAGGTAATACAGAACTTACATATGAGGTTATGCAAGAAGTAGCAAATGGTATGAATAAGGAATATCCACAAATGATAGATTCTGACACTAGGTTAGATTCTGTTACTGGAGCAGAAAATACTCTTTCTTATCACTATACACTTGTAAATTATAGTCTTGCTGACATAGATGTCTCTAAGCTTAACGATATACTAAGAGGAGATATTGTAAATTTAGTTTGTACAACTCCAGAAATGAAAATTTACGTTAAAAATAAAGCTGTTTTGAATTATACTTATTATGATAAAAGTGGTTTGTTTTTAATAAATATTCCAGTAAATACTGGAACTGATTGTAAATAAAAATTTATGTTTTGTGAAAATTGTGGAGATAAAATTAAAAAAGAGGAAAAATTTTGCACAAAATGTGGTAAAAGTATCAATTTGCAAGAAATAAAAAATGAAAGGTGGTGGCATCGTCTACTTAAAGTTTTGTATATAATTGCATATTTTCCATTGATTGGTATTGTTTCATTAACATGGAGTGAAAATTTTCCACATTGCTATACTTATACATATTCAACCCCCGATTGTTATGGGTCTTATGGTGAAGCATTTTTATATTCACTTTTAGCCTTGGTAATTTATATGACAATTCTTAGGTTGGCAAAAATTGCCGTGCTTTATATTGTACTTGGTCGTAGACCAGAATGGGGGAAGGAATTTAAAAGATTTTTTTAGATTAATAACTTATGTTTATACCTTGGTGGTTAATAATTATAGGAATAATATTTATTGCTAGGATGGCAAGTAGTGGTAAAGATGTATTACGAAGAAGGATTAATGAATTAGAAGAACAAGTTGAAGAACTTGAAGAAAAAACCAAAGAGGAATCTATTCCTGATTATGGTTATGGAATAAATGATGATAGTTTATAAAATAATATAAATAATTTTTTACACTTTACTTTTCTAAAATATTAGAGTATAATTATTTTAGTGTTCTTTAGTTTTAAATAAAAAGTTTTTGAGAGGTATTATATGCGAAAATAGTTTTTGCGATTAGAATAATATTCTTAAAAACAAATCAACGAATGTATTTAATTTAATGATGTTCAATCAAAATCTAGTGGAGGTACACGGAGAGACGGGCCAATATGGAAATGCCACTATGATAATTAGTACCCGATATAATAATATTATTCATTAAAAATAAATGTGTGGAGTTGGTAATTTGATAGGCTTGCCTAGTTAATTACCAATTCTTCATATTTTTAAATAGAAAGGTAATAAAAAGGCGACCATCAAGGTCGTTTTTTTGTTTGTGCAAAAAGGCGACATTACTAAGGATGTCCACCTAAAGTCTATTTATTAATCGACAGGTCGAAGTGGACATCGCCTGTTGATTGATAAGTAGATTTTTTAATTTATGCGAAGCATAGAAGCAAATTATAAAAAAGTTCAAGCTCGAAATCCTAATCTTGGAACTCATCCTTGTTTGTGTAGGGCGGTTAGATATAAAAAGTTTTCACGAAAATCCATAGTGAAAGCTTTTAATGAATTGATGCCAGAAAGTGAATATGAACAAGATGAGAAAAAAGAGCTGATTGACTATCTAGAGAATCAAACGAACCTAGCTGAGGAGGGCGAAATTAGGGGTAAAAATGCGTTTAGAGCAACGAAATAACAACATGATAAGCATTGAGAGGTGTAAAGAAATATTGGGCGAGAATATGCCAGACTCTGAGGTTGAGAGACTTCGGGAGGTTCTTTACACTATGGTCGAATCAATAATGGATAATTACTTCGAATGATTTGGTATAATTAGATATATGAAAAAGGTAGTAATTTATTGTCGAGTTAGTTCTGTAAAACAAAGTACTGATGGTCATGGACTTGATAGTCAAGAGCATCGTTGTAGAGAATATGCAAAGCAAAAAGGCTACAGCGAACCTGTAAAAGTTTTTAGAGATAGCTTTTCAGGTGGTGGAGATTTTATGAATAGACCCGCGATGTCTGCTCTTTTGGCTTACTTAGATAAAGAACCAGCAACAAATTTTATAGTTATTTTTGATGACTTAAAAAGATTTGCTCGTGATACTATATTTCATCTTAAATTAAGACAAGAGTTTGATGCCAGAGGAGCAAAAGTAGAATGTCCCAATTTTACTTTTGAAGATACTCCTGAGGGAAACTTTATAGAAACTATTTTAGCTTCACATAATGAATTAGAAAGAAAACAAAATCAAAGACAAGTTATTCAAAAACATAAAGCTCGTCTTGAAAATGGTTATTGGTCTTTTACTTCACCTGCGGGATACAAAATGGGGAAAAATCCTATACATGGTTATCTTCTAAACAGAGTGGAGCCAGAAGCTAGTATTGTGAAAGAAGCACTTGAAGGATTTGCTAATGGAAGATTTGAAAATCAAGTCGAGGTTCAGAGTTTCCTTCAACTAAAAAAGTTTCGTAATCTTAAGAAGGTTAGTCTGGATTCAGTTAAAAGACTTCTTACTCGTGTTGTATATGCTGGGTATATAGAATATAAAGAATGGGGTGTAAGCAGAAGAATAGGACACCATGAACCTATAATTAGTTTAGAAACTTTTGAGAGGATTCAAGACAAATTAAATGGAAAGATAAAAATATTCTCAAGAAAAGATAACAATAAAGAGTTTCCACTTAGAGGTTTTGTTTTGTGTGCTGAGTGCATAAAACCGATGACTGCGAGTTGGACTACTGGCAGAAATAGGAAACATCCTTATTATCATTGTAAAACAAAGACATGTCAGATAAGAGGTAAAACAGTTAAAAGAAAGGAAATTGAGGAAAAATTTGAAGCTATCCTGCGTTCTATAAAACCCAAAGAAAAGACTTTGGCACTTACAAAAGAAATATTACTTGATGTGTGGAACAAGAGGCTTGCAAGCTTAGATAGCTTAAAAAGAAATCATGAAAATGCTTTAGACGAGGTTAGGGTAAAAATTAGAAACATGATTGATAGACTTTCAAAAACTGAAAATGAGAGTCTAATAAGGACTTACGAGAAAGAATTAGAAAAACTTAGTAATGAGGAACAAATACTAGAAAATCAGGCGGAAGTCATGAGAAGTAGAAAGCAAGACTTTGGAACCGCCCTAGATGTAACTTTCGATTTTATTAAAAACCCTTATCTTTATTGGAAAAAATACGACCTAAAATCAAAACACCTAGTGTTGAAACTGGTGTTTGAAGACAGAATTATTTATGACAGACAAAATGGATTTGGAACCACTAAACTAGCTTTACCCTTAAGGGTATTTGAGCTAAATCAGCTAAGTGATTCTATCGATGTGGACCGTACAGGACTCGAACCTGCCACCCCCTCATTGCAAATGAGGTGCTCTACCAGATGAGCTAACGGCCCGTGCATAAACACTAAAACTTACTTTTCTCAATTCTGTGTTGCCTTTACGAGGCGCTACAGATGAGCTAACGGCCCGTAAACTAGTTAAAAGTTTTAAAGTTCATAAAGTATAAAGAAAATACATATTTATATTAGCTTTATAACTTTCTACTTTTCACTTTATAACTATTCGTTATTCTATCTTATTTTACCAATAATGCAAATTATATTGTTGTTTTTTCTAAAATTTCTGTTAGTATATAAGAAGTTCTTTATAAAAGAAGGAAATTCTGGGGTAGCTCAGCGGTAGAGCGGTCGCCTGTAAGCGAAAGTGCTAGCAGCTTTCTATCGAAAGATAGATCGAAAATGAGGTGAATTCGGGGAAACCCAAACTTATAATGAGTGGGCAATCCCGAGCCAAGCTCTAATAAAAAATAGAGAAGGTGTAGAGACTATCTCGCAAGAGAGTAGTGTTCCAATTAATTTGGAATCCGAAGCGCCTCACTTCTAAATTCTTTGAACAATCAAAGAACACGAAGATGATATAGTCCGTACCATTAGTAATAATGGAGAAAACGTAAGCGATTGGTCGTAGGTTCGATCCCTACCCCCAGAGCCCAATAAAAAAGCCCCTTATGGGGCTTTTTTTTGTTAATTATTGTATTAAATTTATTTAAGCTGCTGTGCCATCTTCCCTTTCTAAATCAGAATTACTATTCTTTGTTTTATCTGGAATAGAACCGAGAAAATCGAGAGTTTCTTGCCAACTTTCTTTCTCGCCTATGTGCTCTTTTATCTCGTGTTCTAACATACGATTAAAATTAGATATCGTTTCTTCAATCTCCTCTCCAGAACGACCTTTTTCAACCTGCGAAGAAATAATTCTCTCTTTTGCTCTATAAATAATATCTTTTTTTTCTTCCTCTGTTTTACCTTTACATTCTTTTAAACACTGCCTTGCTAATTCTCGAGCAACTGCACTTTCACCTCTCAAAATACTACTTTTGTTTTCCTCTTGTAAATCAAGAATTCCTGATTTAAAATTTTCACTATTATTTGGTTTTTTAAATTCCATTGTCATATGTTGATATTATATCACACTACATATAAAAATGCAAGTCAAGTGAGGATTTCTTTTAAAAAAGCTGCAAAATAAGACTATTTTGACAAAACAAAACCCCACCTTGCGGCGGGGTTTTGCGGCACTTATGTTGTTTACGATAAATGTGATTTTTACCTCACACTCACAATGCGAGTATAGCATACATCTTTTAAAAAAGCAAGCCCCCACACTTATTTTTTGATTGCGCTAGTAGCGCGTTTGTAAAACTATCAAAAGATAAGTAAGTGTGGGAGCAAGTCTCTGTACTATTTTAATAAAATATGCTATAGTATATAGGCAGGCATCGGATAGCTACTCTTAAAACTTCGGTTTTTGGGGAGGAAAGTCCGAACACAGTTCACCCGCCTCTGGTGGGCGAAAAACAAGTAGAGGGTAACGCCCTCCCATAGCGATATGGAGTTGCGAACAGAAACGACCCGGTTAAGTCCGGCTGAAACGGCTAAATACTTACTCCTGTGCAAGATCGTGTCCGCCGATGAGGCGGAAGAATCGCTTGAGCCTTAAAGTAATTTAGGGCCTAGATAAATTGCTATCCCCTGACTTCGGTCAGGGCACAAAATTCGGCTTATAGATACCTGCAAAAAAATGAGAGTCCCCTGCCAAAAGCAGGGGATTTTCTATTCCCCTCGTTGAGGGGTGGCGCTTGCACCGGGGTGGATATTCCACCTCCCCCTAAAGGGTACTCAGGAAGAGGAGAATTCTACACTATCCCCTTCTTTTAGATTATTTTTATCTGCGAAATTAGTAGATACTTCTAAAACATATTTCGCATTTTTCCCTGGCGAAAAACTCTCAGGATATGATTCAGGTAAGGCATTTTTTTGTATATAAACTACTTTCAAATCTTCTCCTATCCAAATAATATCTAAAGGAAAATTCATATCCTTCATCCAAAAAGCATATTGGCCAGGCTGAGGAAATACAAAAAGCATTCCTTCGTTTTCTTTTAACTCAGTTCTTCCTGAAAGTCCCTTTTCTTGTATTTCCGAAGTCAGAGCTAAATCAACTTTTATATTTTGTCCCGCTATCTTTACGTATTTTAAATCTTCCAGCCTCTCCCCAACCTCTCTCCATTTAATGTAAATGGAGAGAGGCAAAGGGGTGAGGTAAGTATAAATTCCGAAAATTACTATCAAAAAAATTACAAAGCCAAAAAAATAATTTTTATTTTTCATTTTTACTTTACAAACTTTATAACTTTTTACTTTATGAACTACTAATGATCCCCATTCCAACCAAAAAGTTTTCCTATGGAATCTGGAGTCTCACGCTTATGAGGGACCTTAACCATTCCATCTTGAACGACGATTTTAAGTGGTGCTGCGAGGAGGCAATGATGAGAAGCTAATCCATCCTGATATGCACCAGTATCGAAAACTGCCACCAGCTGACCATCATCATCATGAAGTTTCGGCATAAGGATATAGTTACCTCCAGCAGTGTATTTATCATCCGAGTCACAGGTGCTTCCTGCAAGCCATACTGTCTTCAGGACGCCGTGCATATTGTTAGCTGGAATAACATGCCATTTCTGGTGTATTGCCCATGTATCCTTCAAATCATTCATAAAGCTGCCATCGATAATATACCAAGCCTTTGCATTTGCTTTCGGGATAGCCTTCTTTGAAAGAACTTTATAAATTGTAATCTGGGCTGGAGCAGCAATATATTGACCCCATTCCACAGCCAAGTTTGGATGCTTTATGCCTGCTTTATCTGACAAACTTTTTAATACTTTAATGATTTTACTGGAAACACCTTTCGCTGTGTAGAACTTTTTCTTTTCATAAGGAACACCAAAGCCTCCCCCTATGTCTAAGGTGTCGAGAGATGGGTGTGTTTTTTGAAGTTGCGTATAAATACTAAAGGCATGCTTCACCCCATCTAGAATACTCTTTTGAGTTTTTATCTGAGAGCCGAGGTGATAATGCATTATTTTTAAATTTTTTATTTTACCTAAATCAAGTACATCACTTTCCGAGAGACCAAAGCGGTCAAACTTTTTATCCCAATGTGTATCTGCTTTAATATCTAAGTCTACTCTCACTCCTACATCACCTTTATATTTAGAAATTCTTTCTACTTCTTCTAGGCTCTCAATAATAGGGACGATATTCATTCCTTTTGCTCGTAATTCTTCCACCAAATCTAAATATTGATCTGTCTTAGGACCATTACAAAATACGCGAATTTTACTATTAAATTTTTCTCTCTCCCAGAGATTTTTTACTATCCAGAGCTCATTAGCTGAGGTTACTTCTAAGTTTGCGCCTTCAGAAAGAATTGGTAAGATAAATTCTTTATTTTGATTTACCTTCATTGGATAGTGATAAAAGAATTTTCCTTTATAACCATAAATCTTCATATAAGCCTGGAAATAACCAATGAGGTCTTTGAGTCTATCTTCAATAATGAAAGGAAAGATAACTTGGAGCGGGGTGCCATATTTATGTGCTAAATCACTTAAGTTGTAAATATGGTGGCCTTCGGTAGCGGTGAGCTCGCCATCTTTGTTCACGCCGAAAAACTGAGTGTTGAATTCATCAGCACCCAGTTTCCAAAATTTTTTCCAATTCTTCCCCGGTTTTTTTATTTTTTTCTTTGGCATTTAAGTAAAAACAAGTATACCCCCACACTTATTATAAGTCAAAAAAAAAAGTTGCTAGGTAAGACCTAGCAACTTTTTACGCAACAAAATTCTCATTAATAATTCCCTTCTTCGCATCTATTAAACCAGAAGTATAAACAGTAGTATATGATTCATCTGGATTCTTGCGGTCTATGGTAATGTGATATTCGCCTTTAGCAAGCAGACAATAATAATGACCATATTTATCAGCAACACGGTGGAAGATTTCTTGCGGGAAGCCTTTTCTAAAGACACGAATGACAGCATATGATAAAGGAGCTTTAGTTGCAGAATCGATAATAGTACCGAAGGTCTTAGGTTTGAAACCAAGTAAGTGGAGAGCCAAAAGAATACCATAGACGATAAGGATAGCTAAGTTAAGTTTGTCTGGTCGAGATATGAAAAGTCCAATGACAGAGATGAGTCCTATATAGAAGAGAGCATTTAGAGCAGCGTTAATGATGCGTGTATTCTTAGAGTAAAACATCATAAGTTTCTTATCTCTCTTCGCAAATTCATTCCAGTCGAAAGCGAGAGGGTCCATCGGAATGTTTTTAATGATAACTTCGTTTGTACCCAAAAGAACTTCCCCGCCAAAATATAAATTATCATAAAGTTCATCACTCATTTTACCAGCAAGTTTTGCTGAAGGAGCTCGATAGTTAGTCTTCTTTGTAGAAATTTGATATGAACCAGGAGGAACAAGGAAACCAAAACGTCCATCCAGGTCTGTAATCGCTGTTTGAACTTCTTTACCAGTATTATCATTTAAAACTACATAAACTGGATCAAGTGGTTGTTTGGTGACACTGTCGTATACAGTTCCCCATGGCGCGCGTTTCTTTCTTAGGCCAAGAGACACAAGTAGGACACTCCAGAGTCGTAATATCATAAATGGGATATCTGCAAAAGAAGCTGCTTCTCCACCTACAGAGGCAAGCGCAATAGCACTACCTCCCCCTGCTCCGAGGGCTGTGACTGTAGTCGTTGTGGCGTTACCTACCGGTGTATCAGAAAATTCAGTAATATTTTTTCTAGTTGTAGTGATAGCTTTTTTGATTTCGGGTGTAAGAATAGAATTTACTAAATTAGATATAATTGTTTGTCCTGAATCAATAGAAGAATTACCTTCACCAGAACTTGAGCCACCAACACCAGAACTTCCTGCTCCACCTCCAGTGCCAGCACCTCCGCTTGTTCCAGTTCCACTTCCGGCACCAGAGCCTGATCCACCGGTGCTACCACCCGTACCTGATCCACCGCCTGCGCCAGAAGAACCACTTCCCCCCGTTCCTCCACTTGTTCCAGAGCCTCCAGTTCCTCCTCCTGTTCCAGAGCCTCCACTAGTATCTTCTCCACTTGTACCACTTTCTACTGTTACAACAACGCTTCCACTTCCTGTTCTTCCAAGACCACCAGTACATGTAAGAGTATACGTATAAATTCCAACAGGAAGAGGGTTTGTCGTATAAGTTCCTGAGCCTTCTGTTGATCCAGACCAGTTTCCAGATTTTATACAACCATTAGTTACATTTTGCGTTGAAAATGTAATGACTGATGTCCCATTGACTGGAATAGATGTTGGATTGGCAGTAACGGTGACAACTGGAGCAAGGGGTGTTTGAAAATCTGTAATATTTTTAGTTGTAAAGGATAAAATAGAACCTTCAACTTTTCCACTTGAATTCTTCGCAACAGCGCGGAAATAATATGTAGTGTTCTTTGTGAGACCAGAAATCGTATCAGAAAAATCACTAACAGCAGATCCTTGGCTGTTATGCGTCGTTTCATTATTTAAAATAGTTTCAGATGTTCCCCACTCAAACCAGCGTGTCGTATCAGAAGTGCCATTAGGATCCACATTCCCATTGAGTGTTGCATCTGTATCTGTAATAGATGTTGCACTGTTCGTTATAACTTTTGGTGTTTGCAAAATTATTCCACCTCCGCCCGTAGGAGAAGGCGCACCAACATTTGTATCATATGATACTGTTACAGAAGATAATGTGGGCGTAGCAGCTCCGCCAGAAGAGAGAAATGCTTTATATTGAAAATATCTATCATTATCGCTAATAGTAAGAGGATGATTTGAAACAAAGGCAATATCGTTGTTTGCATCAAGGAAATAATCAGTACCATCACAGGCTAAAGCAGGCCCGCACCAATTTGACCAGGTGACATTGTCTGCCGAAGAACGTACTTGAAATTTTACAATTTCAGTGGAAGATGTTCCACTAGTTGCCCAGGCTAATTTTGTAACTTTGTTTGTTGCAGAACTAGAATCAAAGACCGATGAAGTGAGGTTTCCACTTGCACCATACTGCGAATAATTTATGGTGACATCACTTAAGGCGGGAGTGACAGTAGTATCGGTAGTGGCAAGGTTAGCACGATATTGAATATAACGATTACCAGCAAGTGCGCCAATACTTCCTCCACTAACTACATTTGTCGTCCAAGCTGTCCATGTACCATCCGGTATAGCTACATTGCCTGCTCGCACATCCACTGTAATACTGGTAAGTGCAGGTAATGTCGTTGTGTATGCAAGAGTTGTAAAATTTGCTTTTGCTCCTGTGTCTATTACCGCAGAAGTGAAGGTGCCGGAAGCTGCGTACGCAGTAGCAATATTAACTTTACTGACAATATTGTCAAAACCACTTGAAACCCACATTGAGTCTGTAAAACTATCAAAAATAAGATTACCTGGACTAGTGCCAACAATATAAGTGTTCAAAACAGCACCGGTATTGATATCAATTTGACTAATTGTATTATCCACAACATTTGGTGTCCATATTGAACTATTCAAATCATCAAAAGCGGGATAATTGGGACCAATGCCAACAGCATAAGTACCGACTATGGCTCCAGTACTAACATTAACTTTAATAACTGTATTATTATTTGCATCTGTGACCCACACAGAATTTGTAATACTATCAAAAACTACGCCGCCAACACCAGATGTACCCACAGTGTACGTGCCCAGAACAGCACCAGTCGTAGCATTAAGTTTAATAAGATTATTACTAACAGTACTACTTGTTACCCACACAGAGCCTGTAAAACTATCAAAAGTAATACCAATTGGACCATCAATTACATAATCATTTTTTGTACCCGTATTTATATCTACTTTGCTAACAGTGTTTGCGCCAAAACCCAAGTTTGCAACCCACACTGAGTTGGTCAAACTATCAAAAGTAATATCTTGCGGTCCTAAACCAACAGCGAAAGTGCCAACAATAGCACCAGTATTTACATTAATTTTACTAATATTGTCACTACCACTATTTGTCACCCATATGGAGTTAGTAACAGTATCAAATGAGAGACGTGAAGGTCCAATTCCAACAGTATAAGTACCAACAACAGCACCAGTCGTAGCATTAAGTTTAGTAACTGTGTTACTTCCATTGTTCGCCACCCAAATAGAATTAGTAACATTATCAAAAAGCACACCAAAAGGACTAGGGCCTACAGCATAATCAGTCTTGGCGCCAGCAGAAGAAGAAGCAGAAAGCCCTACGCTCGCTCCGACACCTGAACCAGAAACTACTGTGCTGGAATTTGTGCCATTTGTAAATCCTCCTCCAGAAACTATAGGAGAAGCTGGAGTGATGCTTGTAGTGCCGTCGTCAGTAAATGCATAGCTAGTAGATGGCAGAGTAACAGTAGCAGATGCTGAAGTTCCTGTTTCTGTATTGTATTCTGTCCAGCCTGTTTGGTTGAGCGCATGCGTAGCAGTGTTTACTGTGGCTCCACCTAACCAAGATGACTGGAGAAAAGTCGCTGCAGCCGCTTGAGTGAGTTTACCGTAGAAAAAAAGACCGCTCATCCCTGCGAATATTATTGCAAAGGTTGCGAGAATAAATTGTATAGATGCGTGGCCTTTTTTCATTATTTTTATTATATCATAGCAAAAAAATAAAATGCAAATCCCCTCACCCCTTTCTTTCCCCTCTCCATAATTTTAATTATGGAGAGGGGTTGGGGAGAGGAGAATCTATGGAGCAACTGGTGCAGGGTCAGGAGCAGGAGCAGGCGCTGGTGCAGGATCTGGTGTAGGCGCTGGGTCAGGGACGGGTACAGGATCTGGTGCAGGCGCTGGGTCAGGGACGGGTACAGGATCTGGTGCAGGCGCAGGATCTGTACAAACATTATTTACTAAAGTTTGTGGAGCTGTACAAGTTGGAACTACTGGTACTGGATCAGGTGTTGGAGCAGGAACAGGGTCGGGTACGGGGGCTGGAGCTGGTGAAGGATCTGGAGTAGGTGTTGGTGTAGGAGTTACACTAGCACCAGCATTAGAGATCAGAGCATCAAGTTGCGCTTTTGTAATACATGTCTTCCCTCCTACGTCATCGGTTACACACAAAGACTTCGTATTGACTTGTCCTGCAAAAATATCCCCTATCCCATTCGTAGCATCTGCTAACCAAACAGTAACTTTTGCAAAAACATTTTTAAAGAATGCAGTAGCGAAAGATTCTGAAGGAGAACCTGGTAATGGGGTGACGGTACCTGCGACTCCTTCAATATTTAGATTCATTTCTTGAATTGCTTTGACCGTGGTAGACAATATAGCATTCGTGTCTAATCCATAAGGCTTACCTTCTGCATCATGAGAGGCATATTCTGGAGAAATAGCAGCGACTTCTTCAGAGATGAATCCGAAATGGATTGCACTTCCCATATTCATCTCAGGCTTAAAGGTGTAAGAAACGGGACGAAGGTTCATTAAGCTAGAGAGACCATTGTTTAAATCTGTTATGTCATTTTTAAATCTTTGAGAAGATATGGTACAGATTATATCTCCTGAAGCATTTGCAGATAGCGTTCCAGCTGTCGTACAACCTTTCTGCTGGACAACTCCTGTGTTCGTGACACTAAACTTAGACACTGATCCCACCTGTGCATCAATCAGAAGCTGAGCGCCTGAGCCGACAGCTGTTTCTGTTCGGTTTATGAGCAAGTCTGTGTTGGCGGCAGTGCTGGCGACTTGGTTATATGTTGGAATAATTGAAACAGCAGAACCTGCACCAGCTGTATTTGTAGAAGTGCTACGTCCTAGATTTATTGGAAATGTCCCATTTGTTCCACTACCCCCAACATAACGAATATCTCCATTGGTTAAGACGTTATTTATATTCGCACCACCAACAATACTTGTGTAACCGTCTGAACCTCTTACACTAAACTTACTTACCCCTCCCACCTGCAAATCCATAAAAAGTGAAGCTCCATTGCTTGCTGTATTCGTTACATTTAATTTAATGGCAGTGGGTGTTCCTGTCGTATTCCAAGTTTGTGCAAGATTGAGAACAGACCCTGCGAGTGAGCCTGAGCCTGCGAGGGTGGTGTCAAGGATGTCGAGTTTAGAAGCAGGTGTCGTCGTTCCGATGCCGACGTTGCCAGCGAAATAATTAGTGCCACCTGCTGAATAAATAGCATAATTGCTTGTGCTACCCTTCGTTACATTACCTATATATAAACCGTAGTCATTGGTGACTGCACCAGTTCCAGTTATGTCATCAAGTTTGACACCATAAACATTTGTCAGTGTCCCCGCCCCAGTGATAGTTGGAAATGAATGAAACCCAACAAACCTATCGGTAACATTAGCACTACCATTAAAAATATTTCTTGCTTGGTATGCAACAAAATGGTTTTCTGCCAAACCATTAGTAAGAGTCGCATGGGCATCGAAATCAGCGTAACCAAGATTAGTATCTGTTGTATTTAAAACTGACCAATCTTCGAATGCATGTCTGTCAATTGTTGTTCGAGTAGCATTTACAGAAAAATTACCATACGTGGTTGAACTACCAACAGAAATGTCTCCACTTGAATTTATTCTAAGACGCTCGGTCGCATTTGTTCCGAAAACTAACGGGGTGGCACCAGTCGAATATATTTCTAAATCATTAGCTTGTGATGAATTTTGAATAATTTGAACAGGAAACGTCAGCCCGCTAATACCAGCATCGGATTTATGTCTAATCACCAACGATTGATTGCTAGCAATACGCCCTGAAGCAAATGAACCACCGGTCGTCGTATTGTTCGCATTCCCACTTCCGTCAGAAACTATATCCAACTTAAATCCCGGGCTCGTCGTCCCGATGCCGACGTTGCCAGCAGTATCTATCGCCATTTTTGCACCTTCACTATCATCTATATGAAAATATAACGGTGCGTTAGTTGCACTATTAGAAGAATGAATATTTAGGTCATATGGCGAATCAATGTTTTTTCTGATTTTAGCGTTTAACCCAGAACCTGAAGAAACTCCATTACCTCCTAGATAAAACGAGTTACTTCCAGCAGCAGAATAAGAAAAAATTTCACCAAGAACTTGCAATTTAGTTAGTGGTGCGGTGGTCCCTATTCCGACGTTGCCACTTTTTAAATATATAGCGGGGGAATCAACAGCACTACCTCTTGTTCCTATAACTCCAATGGTTGGGGTAACTCCGTTATCAACATTTATTGACCCAACGTAAGTTGAATAATCGGGGTTATTATTAAATCCTATATCTATTCTTCCTTGTGGAACAGTCGGAGATGTCCCTGTAGTACCAGTTATCCATAATTTTGAATTTGTGGGAATAGTAGTACTCCCTCCTGAATTTGAACCAATACTTAACAAAGCCCCTGGCGCCGTCGTCCCGATGCCCACATTCCCCGTACTCCCTACTTGAAGTCCAGTATAAGCAATATTGTAAGCTTGGGAGGCGACAGTTTGAGAAGTTGAAACAGTGAGGCTTGTGGTTGAGCCAAATGCAGTAATTGTTCCTGCACTTGTTCCGTTTGCAAATACGAACTGTGAACCCACCATTGCTGAAGTCCACACTGTACCCACGCCTGTGACAGTGGTGAGAGATTGTGATGCTGTACCTGTACTGTATTGGGTTGGGGTGACGGAGAGGATGCCACTTGGTATGACCGTTCCAATCCCTACAGAACCCTTTAATGCAGTTGTAAGAATGCTATCATTTCCAAGAACAACACTATTGCTACCTATGCCTATTGCACTTGCTCCGATAACTATCTGATTCGTCTGTCCATCTGCATTTGCTTTTGAATCATTGCCTAAAAATAATGAACTTGAACCTATGGAATTTGAAGAGAAACCATCAGCAATAAATCTTCCAGCATTGTAGCCTACCGCTGAATTATTAGAGCCTGTGGTGTTGGCCCTAAGAGCAAAGGTGCCTATAGCATTGTTATTAATACCAGTTGTATTGAATCGGAGGGATTGATAGCCCATAGCATTATTACTACTACCAGAAGAGTTGGCAGCAAGAGATTCGGCCCCCAGAGCACTATTATTTCCTCCACTGCTTGCTGAAGCAAGAGCACTAGCACCAACAGCAGTATTATAGCTGGTACCGTTAGAATAAAGCGCTTGATAACCAATAGCTGTGTTGTTACCTCCGGCGACATTAGAGAATCCACTTTGATAACCTACGTAGGAATTATAATAATTCGCAGTTCCCGCTTGATAACCTAAAGAAGTTAAAAATGATGCATTATCAAAATCAATTAATCCTGCCACTTGTAGAAGGTTGTTCGGTGTTATCGTACCGATACCAAGATTTCCATTAACCGTCAACTGTTGCCCTGTGAGTGATCCAGCTACACCAGAGAATTTACCATACAAAAGCGAGAATGCTTTATCGTTAGCTAAAGAAGATTGTTGTACATTGTTTATATAAAAAGCATTTGAACCTGTTTCGTATTTACCAGCTCCGTATCCTAATGCAACATTACCACTTCCAGTACTGTTAAGGAGAAGCGAATTGGCTCCGTTAGCTGTATTATTATTACCAGTAGTATTGTTACCCAAGGCACTTATACCATTAGCCACATTCTGGACTCCAGTGGTATTTAAAAAAAGAGTCTGATAACCAACAGCTACATTTGAATATCCGGTAGTATTAGAAAAAAAAGATTGAAAACCAATTGCAGTGTTATAACCTGCTATACTGGTACTTCCTACCGCAGAAGATAACCCTGTTTGGTAACCAATAAAAGTATTATTAATTGCACCTGCAACTATGTTCTTCCCAGCTTGATAACCAAGCTTGGTATCAAAATCTGTATTATTAAAATCAATTAAGTTTGCTACCTGGATTAAATTGTTCGGCGTCGTCGTCCCTATCCCCACATTTCCGGTACTCCCCACCTGAAGTCCCGTATACCCAATATTGTAAGCTTGTGATGCGACAGTTTGAGAAGTTGAAACAGTGAGGCTTGTGGTTGAGCCAAATGCAGTGATTGTTCCTGCACTTGTTCCGTTTGCAAATACGAACTGCGAACCTATCATAGCGGAAGTGAATGTCGTACCTACACCAGTGATTGTAGTCAAAGATTGTGACGCTGTGCCTGTACTGTATTGGGTAGGGGTGACGGAGAGGATGCCAGCAGGAACAAGAGTTCCAATACCCAAGTTTCCATTTATTGTTAACTGTTGTCCTGTGAGAGATCCAGCTACACCAGAGAATTTACCGTAGAGGAGAGAATAATTTCGATCATTAGCTAAAGAAGGTTGATATATATTGTTTACATAAAAAGTATTGGAACCGGTTTCGTTGTAGCCAGCTGCAAGTCCCAAGGCAACATTGCTATTCCCTGTGGAGTTATTGTTGAGGGCTTGCATTCCACTAGCGGTATTATAGGAGCCTGTGGTGTTGGATGTAAGAGCATACATTCCACTCGCGGTGTTTTGAGTACCTGTGGAGTTATTGTAGAGGGCTTGCATTCCACTCGCAGTATTGTAGGAGCCTGTAGTGTTGGAGAAAAGAGCATACGTTCCACTAGCGGTGTTGAAATTGCCGTTGGTGTTGGAGTATAGGGCCTGCACTCCACTGGCAGTATTATAAGAGCCTCCAGTGTTAGAAAAAAAAGATTGATAACCAAATGCACTGTTAAAATCTGCAGCACTAGTACTTAATGTTGCGCTAGATGTTCCTGCTTGATAACCAATAAAGGTATTATTTTGAGCATTAGCTACTATATTTTTTCCTGCTTGATATCCAAGCTTGGTATTAAAATCTGTATTATTAAAATCAATTAAGTTTGCTACCTGAATAGCGTTGTTGGGTGTTATTGTCCCTATCCCTACTCTGTGGTTCAGACTATCCACAAAAAGAGAGCTAGTATCTACGGTAAAATTATGAACTCCCAAATCTACATTGGATGTTCCGCCGGTGTAAGGAATATATCCTGAAAGATCTAGCACTAAATTCCCGCTACCTAAAATAGAACCGCCATTGATAGTTTTGATATTTGTACCTGAAACTAGAGTGGCTTGTTTGTTATTAAAAGTATTCCAGTCAGTGGTTGTTAAATATCCATCTACCAATGTCGTAGCAGCGCCTAATTTTGTTTTAATAGTAGCTTGTGTTTCATCACCAGTGTTCGTGCCTGAAGAAGTACCTGAGAAAGTTCCTGATTGAGTAGCCAGAGTCCCAAGCACGGTAGTATCTAAAGCGAATGTACCAGCAGCAGTCATTTTTACAAAAGATGGTGATACATATGACAGGCCAGATACAGAAGTTAAATTTGCAGAAGAATCTTGTTTCCCATTAAAAGTATTCCAATCCGTATTTGAAAGTGCGCCTGTGGTAGAAGTGGAAGCTAAGGCTAAGGAGAGTACTTGTGTAGCAAGCGAAAGACCATTTGCTGTACCAAGTGTTACGGGATTATGGTTACTAGCTACTAAGGTTTCTATCTGATTATATACAGCATTCTTAGACGGTGCATGAGTCGTGTCAGCATTCCAGCTCACGCCGTAAGCTACATCGCTAATACTCGTAGAAGTAAGTGGTGAACGAACATCACAGTTTACATCTGTCGGTAAACATTCTGGGTTTAAAGTATCACCCGGATTATAGAAAGTGCCATTCCATACTGCGAAAACTGTTTTAGAAAAAAGAGAAATGACAATAATAGCCATAGCTAAAATAATCCTTTTTCTCATTGATGTATTTTTTATTTTTGAAAATATATTTTTCATAGTTTAAAAGTTCCATACTCAGGAGAACTTTTATTACAATTTACTTCTGAATTTTACTTATCAAAATACCCAAAAGTGTTTTCACGCTATTTTGCGCCTCTGCCTCAGTCTTGCTAGCGGTAAAATTCTGCCATTCTTTCATTATCTGTTCATCTTTCAAATCTCGAACTGCGTTTTCTAAAGAAAGCCTCGTCTCGAAATCAACTTCTGTATTTGCTTGTAATACTTTCTTGATAAACAAGGAAGTGAAGTTCAATACTTTATCATTTAATTCAAGCTTACTTTGAGTGGATTTTATTGTTTGTAATTCTTGGTTGGCAAAATAATAATTAAGCCCGAAAAAAGCGTTACCTATAACAAGTGCCCCAATGATTATAATAATTGAAATGCGATTTTTATTTTCTATCATACTCGTTTAAAAATTCTTGATAATCTCTCTCTATATAAATTATACCCGGTAGTAGAGCTTTTTGCAAAGTCTCACTACCGGGTTATACACTAATAATAATAAGACAACAAACAAAAGAACCGTCTTCCAGTCAAGACTAGACAGGAAACTTCGACCAGATTTCATCTCGATATTTTGGTGTACACCACTACCTTCCTCCACTAAAAAAACTTTACCTTGATAAGTGTCATATCCAGGAGCTACTACTTCGAAATAATACGAACCCCCAGGGACCAAGAATGAATAAGTACCTCTGATGTCAGTAACTTGTGGGTTTTCTTGTTGGTAATCTTTTGCGGGCCATAATTCATATTTTTTTGTAGAATTATTTAGATAATATAAAGAAACAATGGCTGAAGGGATACGTGTTTCCTTTCCATCTGTCTTTTCAAAGACATATCCTTCTGGGTCAACGACAGTTATCATTCTCATTTGGCGAGTACCAAGTACAGGGTCCACATAATTTATAACAGTGATCACTTCATACTCACCTGGTACGACAGGAGTCGCCACATCCGCTGTGTATATGCCGTCACCATCAGGGTCCGTATATTCAAAAGAAGAAAGTACTAATTTATTTTCTACCACCTCACCCGGCCTTTGGCCACCCTCTCCTGTCAGGAGAGGGGCTGGGGGTGAGGTTTTTTCTACCAAATCATTCGTAGAAAATAGAGCTGAAGCGGTGAGCAAAGAACGAGAAATTATATTTTGAGTAATTTTAGGTGTAGCGGATTTAAAAACAAAATACCCAGTTACACTTTTTGCTTTACTTATTGGTTTTACCACCAGCTTGAGTGTCTGCCCAGGTAATGAAGATATCTGCTGAGTTACATCTCCTTTTTTCCCTACTGACAAAGCGACATTTAAATCAACCAACTCTCCGGACGTTCTGGCGAAAACGAATTCAGATGGTAAATTTTTCTTTTCAGAAAGAGAAAACTTTGCTAAAGGTAAACCTTGAACGAGAGCAATCTTCCCTGTGCCCACACTTTTCTTCAATTGCCCATTTATATCAGAGAGACCAGGAATATTTAAGCCTACACCATTTAATTTATTTATGTCAGATAACCTCTCTACTCCAGTGCCTTTGAGAGTATTAGTGAGCGCGGTGAGTCCGGGAAGGTTTAAGGTTACGCCATTTAATTTACTTATATCAGTCAATCTTTCTATGCCTACGCTCTTCAATGTATTAGCAAGTTCTGGAAATTTACTAGCAAGAACACGTACCTCATACGGCAATGGAGCAAAGACGAATTGATTAATAGCTTTTACGGGTAAGATATACCACTTTGTTTTAAATGAAGGTGGTGCAATTTTAGGAATTTCTATAGCTACTGCTTGTGGAAGTGTTTTTGGTCTAAAGAAATTTAAAAAGAAATCCAAGGCAGAAACGGATGTAGATTTTATAGTTTTACCAATCTCATTTGTTACCGTCACAACTGGATTCTCGACTGGTGGAGTTACTGGTGTCGGCGTAGGTGTTGGATTGGATGTCCAGGGTGGATGTCCTCCGCCTCCTCCGCCGCCCCCACTAGTAGATCTAAGGCTTGCTTTTTTCCAATCTGTTTTTACTTTAAAGTTTGCCGCATTGCAAGAATCTATGGTTGTACAACTAAAATTAATTCTACTATTGTCAGACTTTACAGATGCATAACCTGAAAAGTATCCTTGCTCATCTATAGTAACTCCAGTAAAGTTAATCCAGCCAAGATTTGAGCTCCATGCATATCCAGAAAGCACTCCCTCTCCATTGTTTTTAACTCCCGAAGTAGATGGGTTTAATTTTATCCAACCAAATTGCCTGTTCCAAGCAAAGCCTGAAATATCAGTATCCGTAACACTTACGTTGCAGTTATTACAACCAAAGTTTAACCAGCCAATATTTTCTCCCCAAGCATATTTGTATGTTCCGTCAATCGTCCCATTCGTCTCCGAGGCAAAAGCATGAGGCACAAAAAAAATCATAGAAACTAAAATTCCCAAAAGAAATACCTTTCCTTTAATTAAATTAACTGCCATAAATTAGTACCCTTATATTATACCAACAGAGCAAAATTACCTCAAGTATCCTTTTAAAAATTCCTCTTTAAACTCAAAGAATTTATCATCTAAAATTGATTGTCTGATTTTTTTAACTAAATTTACAATAAAATATAAATTATGAATTGATGCCAGTGTCCCCGCGAGCATTTCTTTGCCATGGAAAAGGTGCGCGATATAGGCGCGAGAGTATCGTGGAGTACCAGAAGTTTCTTTGCGGGGTGTCTCGCAGGCTGACGAGCCGAGAGGCAGCGCTGTGTCAGCAGACACAGACAGCGACCCCGAAAAGAAATCTTCTGGCGCGGAGCAAACATAACATCCACAATCATCTTCGATAGGACCAAGGTCATTTCTGAATTTTGCATTGGTAATTATTATTTTCCCCTTTTTAGTATAAATAGTTCCATTTCTCCCGAGCCGAGTCGGCAAAACGCAATCAAATAAATCCACACCATTTTCTATGCCCATAAATAAATCTTCTGGCTCACCGATGCCGAGCAAGTGCCTAGGTTTGTCTTCTGGAAGAATTTCATTTACCCATTTTACAGCGGTAGACATATCTTCTTTCGCAAAGCTCCCCCCAATACCGAAACCATCGAAATATTTTCCTTCCACATTTATTTCCGAAATAATTTTCGCAGATTGTTTACGTAAAGATTCTTCTCGCCCACCCTGCACGATACCAAAAAGAGCCGGATCAGAAACAGAAGCGGACGAACGGTCGACGTTGCGAAGCAGGAGATCCTGAGAATGCTTCTGTTTCTGAGTTAATAATTTTTGATGCTCTCTTAAACTCCTCTCTGCCCAACGATGTGTACGCTCGAGCGCCTCGCCTTGATATTTCGAATCCTCTGTCGGAGAAGTACATTCATCAAAAGCAAAAATTATATCTGCGCCTAAGTTGTGTTGAATTTGAATTGATTTCTCGGGAGTGATGTAATGGATAGAGCCGTCCAAGTGAGATTTAAAAGATACACCATCTTGACCAATTTTCGCCAGGCGTGGCGCATCACTGTCGTCAAAACGTTCAGGGATCAAAAGTGATGGGTCAGTTATTTTCGTAATTTTTGAAATATCTTTCCCGTAGGCAGCACCAAGTGAAAAAACTTGAAACCCTCCACTATCCGTCATAGTGGGCGCAATACCGCCATCATTTCGCCGCCAATTCATAAAATTACCAATACCTCCTGCGTCACGTACTATCTCGTCGCCTGGCTGTAAATATAAATGATAAGTATTACCGAGCACTACTTGCGTGCCAGCATCCCTCACCTGCTCGGGATTTAAAGATTTCACTGTAGCCTTAGTGCCCACAGCGACAAAAGCTGGAGTTAAAATATCTCCATGCGGAGTAGTTATAATTCCCACCCTTCCCAGACCATCTTTTAATTTTTTTTCTATTTTGAAAATCACTTTTATATTTCTACTTGCACAAACTTTAGCTCTTGTATATTTACTGGACTTCTTAATAAAAATTTAATAAATGGATCACGTGGATCAGAAATTATTGTCTCGGCAATAGCCAAAACATAAGGACTAATACCGGGCAAGACTACTTGATCCCCTTTTTGTAAAATAAAATCCCTAGGTAAAATTATTTCAAAATTTCCCCCACCTCGTCCAACAACTTCCATATAAACATCTTTACCTCCTACAATAGCTTGTGTTTTTTCGCCCGAATTTGAGAACAAAACTACTTTGGAAGAATTTTTATAAACTAAGTCTACTCGCCCGACAGGTATATCACCCAAAGCAAAAACAATGTCCCCTATTTTTATTCCTTCCTCTGTGCCCGCATCGATGAGTAAACTATCGTAGACACTTCGGTTTGGTTTAGCTAAAATAGTAGCCAATACCATAGAAACCTTTTCATTTTTTCTACCTAAAATTTCTTTCAAGGAAACATTTTCGTTGGCGATTGAATCATAATTTGCCATTCGCAACTCTTCAGCATTTAATTGAGATTTTAAGTTTTGGTTTTCTGTATAGAGAGAACTTTTAGAAATAAAATATGAAATGGTATCTTTAAATTTTCCTCCGATACTCGTTTCTAAAACTAAAACTGGATGAAAAATTGTTTGACTCACAGCTGAAAATCCATCAAAAACACCGGATCGAAAATAAAACAAAACAGCTAAAAACACAACACCGAGTGCAACGTTAAATAACTTTTTTCTTTTTATTTTTTTATCTAGGAGGTAACTCATCTTGATTCCCTATCAAAACATCTTTATAAAGAGGAATATCATCTAATATTACTCCCGTACCTCGAGCGACAGCTGAGAGAGGATCTTCTACGACATAGACTGGGATTTTAAGGACTCTTTGCAAGAGTTGATCGAGCCCCGGAAGTAAAGCTCCTCCACCAGATAAAGTAATTCCACGATGCATTATGTCGGACAAAATTTCAGGTGGAGTCGTTTCTAGCATATCTTTTATACCCTCCACTAAACCTTTGATTGATAACGACAATGCTTCACGAATATCAGAATCAGTAACTACCACTTCGCGAGGAAGACCAGTGAGTAAATCTCGCCCATGGACTTCTGTTTCCATATACTCCCCTGGAGATACTGAACCGATAGCAATCTTTACCATCTCGGCAGTCCGCTCTCCAATTAATATTTTAAATTCATCACGCATATAAGTGATGATGTCATTATTTAATCTATCGCCAGCTATTTTTAAATTTTTTGATTTTACAATTCCACCGAGAGATATCACCGCAATGTCCGTCGTGCCACCACCGATATCTATAATCATCGAGCCAACGGGATCTTTGATTGGAAGCCTCACTCCAATAGCAGCAGACATTGGTTCTTCTACTAAGAAAACTTCTCTTGCCCCTGCACTGCGTGCAGCATCATACACAGCTCGTGATTCAACATTGGTCGTACCTGAAGGTACACCGATGAGGACTCTCGGCCGTGCTAACTTTTTAGATATTTTATCTGCTTTGTTTATCAAATATGAAAGCATCTCTTCGGTCACTTCGAAATCAGATATGACACCGTCGACGAGAGGACGAATAGCTCTGATGTGTCCTGGAGTTCGGCCAAGCATTTCTTTTGCTTGTGCGCCGACAGCCAAGATTTGATTAGTCTTAATATTTACTGCAACGACAGAAGGTTCATTGATCACGATACCGTGACCTTTTAAATACACCAAAGTATTACTTGTACCCAAGTCTATACCAATGTCATTAGAAATTAATTTGTAAAATTTTTCAAACATATTTATGCGTTCTTCTCTTTAAGTATTTTTAATAATTCATCGAGCAATACAATCTTCCCTTTCTCTTCTGTGCGCTTTTTTAATTCTATGCCCCCTACTGATGAGTCCTTCATACTTCTTGCGGAGACAACAGCACGAAAAGGAATACCGAGTAAATCTGCATCAGAAAACTTTTCTCCAGCAGACAAATCTTTTCTATCATCAAATAAAACTTCCACACCTGCCTTGAGCAAGCTCTCGTAAACTTTTTCTGCTTCTTTCAAGACTGCCTTATCTTCTCCTAGAGAAAGTAAATGAACAGTAAATGGTGCGATGGATTCTGGCCAAACCATACCTTTATCATCAGATAAGACTTCCACCACTGTACCCATCAATCTTCCTAAGCCAATACCATAAGATCCCATCACCACTAATTTTTCTTCACCATTTTCATTTTTGTATTTTAGGTCAAAAGGTTCTGAAAACTTTGTTCCAAGTGAAAAGATATTGCCTACTTCGACTGCTCTTTTTTCAACTAAATTTTCTTTGTTTAATTTAAGCTCTGCAATAACTTCGTCGTTATAAACCTCTTTGTTTATAGCGATACCTGAATTTTCATCTAAGTAAACAGTATCCTCTCCAACAGAAGTTATCGTTTGAAATTCGTGAGAAAATTTTGAAAAAGTTCCCCCAGAAGCAAAAGTCACATAAGTTAAGTGCCCAATGCCAACTCTTTTAAAAATATTTTGATAAGCTATTTTCGCTTTTTCATAAAAAACATTGTGCTCTTCCTCGTCCTTCGTAAAAGAATAAAGAGCTTTCCAATAGAACTCTCTGCCTCTCATTATTCCAGATTTACTCCTTGTTTCATTTCGAAAAATATTTTTAAAGTCGTATGGGAAAATTGGTAAATCTTTATAAGAGCTCACATATTGTTTTAAAATATTTGAATAAGCTTCTTCGTTAGTAAACGACAAACCAACTTCTCCACCATTTTTTAATTTTGTTTTAAACCAAGTATCGACAACTTCATCACTCCATCTGTTCGATTTTTCCCAAACTTCTTTATTTTGAAGCACAGAAGTTCTCATTTCGGTTCCACCAATTTTATCCATCTCATCTCTAATTATATTTTCTACCTTATTCAAGACACGTAAACCAAGAGGCAAAAATGAGTATACGCCAGCCATCTCTTTATGAATAAAGCCACCCCTTATTAAGAGTTCCGCGTTTTTAGAGGTTTCGTCTGCTGGGGCCTCTTTCCTGGTTTTAGTAAAAAGTTTAGATTGTCTCATGCGTTCATACTACCCGAAAAAACTCCTTTTGGCAAAGTTAAAATTCCCCTCTTGAGGGGTGGCTCGTTTACGAGACGGGGTGGAATTATTGTCCACCTCCCCCTGAGGCAAAGCCTCAGGGTACTCCTCAAGAGAAGAATTTATTTGCAAAATAACGAGCTTTCTGTTATATTAATTCATATGCAAAAAGTAGAAAAGAAGATTGAGGCAGATACAATAATAGAAAAAATGTTCAAGGCCGGAGCACATTATGGCTACAGCAAAACCAGAAGACACCCTTCTGTTTCTAAATACATATATGCCACAAAGAATAAGGGCGACATCATCAACCTCGAAAAAACAAACGAGATGTTGGATGAAGCTACCCTTTTTATAAAAAACCTAGGAGCTCAAAACAAAACAGTCCTTTTCGTGGGCACAAAACCTGAGGCTAAGGTTGCAATAAAAAATGTAGCAGAATCTTTAAACATGCCTTACGTTATAGAGAGATGGATAGGAGGCACACTTTCAAACTTCACAGAAATAAAAAAGAGAATTACAGAACTTGAAAATTATCAAAAGGATAGTATTGGTGGAGGACTTGATAAATATACCAAGAAAGAACGCGTAGTTATGGCCAAGAAAATGGAAAAGTTGGCAAGGTACTACACTGGTTTACTCGGCCTCAAGAAAGCCCCAGATGCACTATTTATCATAGATGCAAAGGCTGAACATATAGCAGCTACTGAAGCTCGAAAGTCTCATATCCCTGTTATTTCCTTGATTAATTCTGATTCAAATATAAAAGGACTTGATTACCCTATCGTCGCCAATGACTCAGGTATTCCATCTATCAAATTTTTTGCTAATGCTGTTTTGGAGGCTTATAGAGAAGGTCAAAACTCCACACCAGAAAAGAAATCATAAATCTTATGTCTATTCAAATCACTACAGAGCAAGTAAAAGAGCTCAGGGATGCAACGGGTATTTCCGTAATGCAATGCAAACGTGCCCTAGAAGAAGCTGAGGGTAATATGGAGAAAGCTTTAGCTATCTTAAAAAAGACAAGCTCTGACATCGCACTCAAAAAAGCTGACCGATCTTTAAACAGTGGATCAGTCATGATAAAAGGTGAAAATAATAAAGCTGTATTAGTGGGGCTACTCTGCGAGACTGATTTCGTTGCTAAAAACGAAGATTTTATAAATCTTTTATTTAAACTTACCGAGAAAGCTTTCACTGATGGTGTAGAAAAGATGAAGGCAGAAGCAAAAGAAATGATCGATGCTATCATCCAAAAGACAGGAGAAAATATTCAACTTGGTGATGTATATGAAGTATCTGGAGATGTTCTAGGAAATTATGTTCATAATAACAAGGTAGGTATCATCGTTTCATTAGAGGGGGGCAATAAAGAACTTGCTAAAGATATAGCTATGCACATCACAGCTATGAAGCCAGAATATATTACAGAAATAGAAATAACTCCTGAAACTAAAAAAACAATGCAGGAAATTTTTGAAAAAGAAGTTGCATCCATAGATAAGCCTGCAGAGATAAAAGCAAAGATGCTTGCTGGAAAAATGGCTACATATTTCAAAGAGAAGACCTTGCTTGACCAAATATTCATTAAGGGAGAAGAGACAGTAGGTAAACTTTTGGAAAAGAATAAGGCAAAAATCAAAGAAGTAAAACGTTATTCGATATAAGTAAAAAAAAATTATGTATTTCCTTTTAATTTTGTTTTTTGGATCACTTCTTGGAATCACTTTTATGATTGGAAGAAAATTACTGCTACTCCAAAACGGAGAGATGACATACAAGGATAGTGCCGAAACTTTCTTGAAGGTTCAGTATTTAGAAGAATTGAAACATGAAGCCTTAAAAAATATAAAAAAACATAGCTATATAGGGTTAGTAACTGCTATCAGATTGTACGTTCGATCTTCTAACCTTTTAAAAAATAAATATCAAGAAGCAAAAGTTAAAGTAAACGAAAAATTAAGTAAATACGGGAGTCGCAAGAATGGCGACCTGCAGGAGAGACAGGAAGTAAATAAGTTTCTGAAGATGATTTCGGATTATAAATACAAGATCAGAGCAATAAAGCATAAGATAAAAGAGGAAGAAGAGAATTTGTAAGTGTGTTAGAATAGTTTATCGCCGGCATAGCTCAGTTGGTAGAGCACTTCTTTTGTAAAGAAGATGTCCGGGGTTCGATCCCTCGTGCCGGCTCCCTTAAAAAACTAAAATTTAAAAGACTATTTTGTCTTTATTTTATCTGTTGGGATTGTTTGAAGTTTAAAAGAATCTTTAATACGAGCTTCTAAGTCCTCTATGGTATGGAAACCGGTAAGAACACTGTCATCAATAACTAATGCCGGAAGCACCGTATCTTTTATTTTATATATTTGAAGCATTGAAGTGATTGCAGAAAGATCAGTACTATAATCAAAAGAATACACTCGAAGTTCTGGATATTCTGTACGCAATGTTGATAGCACGAGACTCTCCTTCTCACACTCACTACAATTGTCTGCTGTCGTATAGAAATAAAGAATAAATGCTGTTTTTACTCCACAACGAGCAGAAATCTTTTTTGCTAATAAATAATCTTTAATCTGCAACAATGCATAGTATTTTTTCAAATATGATACCTCGGCTGTAGAGCCTAAGTTGTTTTGGCTCCATTCAAGCTTTGTGCCCAGCTCTCCGAGCTCGCTAGAAAAAACAGAGTCCGAAATATTTTTACAAGAAAGCTCAGACAATAATGAAAATTGGGTTTCTGAAGAAAGAATATCGATGGCTATCTTATCTTGAATATTTTTTAATTGGTCAATTTTTTGATTACCAAAAAAATTACTCAAATAAATAGCAGTAAAAAAAAGACCTACTGTAATCAAAAAGACAATAAAATATTTTTTCCAATCAAAATTGTTATTCATATCTTTTATCTCCAAGATGGCTTTCTAGATATAATCGTATTATAAATCCCATTCAAAAGTCCAAATGGAGCAATTATTCCGAAAACTGGAAAGAAATAAAGTACTTTAAAAGAAAAAGAACTTTTTTCTTTACTCATCCTTCTTCCGAAAATGATTGCGAAAATCACCAATAAATATATAACAAAAGCGATAAATGTAAAAGATTGTGTATTTATAAAGAATGGATCAAAAATAAAACTCTTCATTTTAAAATTAAAACCAATTGCGTTAAATTGTAAAACTTTTAAATATAAAAAGTGAGCAAAATGATAGACCATTTGTCCAAAAAGATAGCTAACGGAAAGAGCTGACACTATAGCAAGAGGCAATGTAAACGTAGCAAAATTACCATATTTTTTTCGTAACAACACTCCTCTATAGTCTATGGCATTATTAATAAAACCATAGATCCAACGTAACCTTTGTTTATAAAGTTTTTTTACTGTATTGGGTGTATTGGTATAAACAAAAGCGTCATTACAATGATCTATTTTATAGTTATTTTTCTGCATACGAAAAGCAATCTCCATGTCTTCAGTATTGTGACCATGTCGATAAGGACCTAGATTATCAAATACTTTTCTACGGAAAACAGTAAGTGGTCCCGGGGTTACGTTTATGGCTCCTAAAAATCCAAGCATTTTCTTCAAATAAACACCCATATTGTATTCAGCTTTCTGTGCATTTTGAACAATGTTTCTTGGGTTGTCCACAACCACAGAAGGAGCGACGGCCATAGTCTCTCCATCCTTTTCGAAATAACTCATAATACGTACGAGAGATTCCCTATCCGCAAAAGAGTCAGCGTCTAAGCATCCGAAAAAGTCAGTCTCTAAATTTTCTAATGCTAAGTTTAGGGCAGTGTGTTTCCCTCCGTTTTCTTTATGAAAAACTTTTATATTAGTATATTCAGTAAATTTATTTATTACATTCCACGTATCATCAGTAGAACCATCGTCAATAAGAAATATTTTTAATTTATCTTTTGGGTAATTTAAATCTAAAAGAGAGTGAACACTTTTCTCAACTGTATTTTCTTCGTTCCAACAAGGCATAGCAATAGTGACAGCTGGATAGTTATCTAATTTTATTTCTCCGTTTCTGGTGACTATCTTTTTTCTATTTTCAAGAAAAGTCACAAAATAAAACACCTGCCCGTAGACAGACAAAAATACTAGTATGTAGAATATAATATTTAAAATCAAAGCCATATAACCCCTCTAGTATAACATTTTATGAGCAAAAAGTAAATCCGCACACTTAAATTAAGTGTGCGGATAAATTAAAAAACCTCCCTTTTAGAGAGAAGTTTTTTAAGAAAATAAAAGAAAATTACATCTTTCCTTCCATTTTTGAATCAGAAGCTCCTGCTGCACAAGCTGCACAAGCCTCCATACACTTTTTGCATTTACAACCAAAAATTTTCAACACAGCTGCAATACCTACAAGTACATAGACAATAGCTTCTACCTTAGGCCAAGAACCTAATAACATATTGACGACATTAAGATTACTACCTATCAACATTCCGACACCTACCAAGCCCCAATTCAAACCTCCTATCCACAATAAAACTTTAGAAGTTTTATGTACTGCGCAACCACCTCCACATTTTCCACCATTACACATATGACACATATATTTTTTATTTCGTCCCATCTTTTAAACAGGACAATTAACTAATAATAAAGACCTTTGTATTAATACTGGTATTATACCATAATCAAAAAATATGCTACAATAGCGTATTACAAATTATAAATTACGAAGGACGGACTTTCGTAAAACAACGAAAATATGCAAAATAATGACCAAAAACAAATAGCTGGGGCAATCCTCATAGTAGGAGTCCTAATTGCCGGAGCAATTTTATTAAAAGACAGCAAATCCCCTACCGTAAATGCACCAGTAGGCCCCGCAGTACCAACGACGACCTTAGCACCAGTCGGAACGATAGATGGAAATAGAATAATCGGAAATCCACAAGCAAAGGTTACTTTAGTTTTGTATGAGGACTTTCAATGTCCTTTCTGTGGAAAGTTCTTTAAAGAATCAGAACAAAATATTAGAGAAATTTATGTAAAAAATGGAAATGTGAGATTGGTTTATCGTGACTTCGCTTTCCTGGGCCCAGAATCAATAAAAGCATCTGAAGCTGCAAGGTGTGCCGATGACCAAGGAAAATTCTGGAACTATTATGATTATCTCTTTACTCATCAAAATGGCGAAAATCAAGGAGCTTTTTCTGACCCAAACTTAAAATCTTTTGCTAAAGTACTTGGCTTAGATACAAATAGCTTTAATAAATGTTTAGACGACGGTAAATATACACAAGCAATTGCAAATTCTAAAACTGAAGCCGGCACTGCTGGAGTAACAGGTACACCAAAAGGTTTTATTCTAAAAAATGGAAAAGTAGTAGACACGATTGATGGAGCTATTCCATTTGAAATAGTAAAACAAAAACTTGATGCTGCGTTAAAATAATCTAAACATTAAAAAATCCCGCTCATTGCGGGATTTTTAGTTTAGTCAAAGTAGTTCTTCAGTCTTGCTATCTTTTCATGCTGGCGAAGTTTTTCATGAACCTTTGCTTCAATCTGACGAATACGTTCACGAGTTACACCAAACTCTTCCCCTACTCTCTCAAGAGTGTGTTGAATACCATCAAGCAAACCATAACGCATTTCTAATATTCTACGTTCTTTAGAATTAAGCTCGTCTAGAACTTCGCGGATCTGATCAGAAAGAATTCTACGAGAAGATTCTTGATCTGGACGCAAAATCTTATCATCAGGAATAAAGTTTTCTAAGGTGGACTTATCGTCATCATCACCTACTGGCTGTTCTAGTGACACAGTTTCCTGACTAATGTTCTCAATGACGTGTATTTTCTCAACTGGAATACCCATTTCGGTTGCAATTTCTTCCGCTAGGGGCTCTCGGCCTAAATCCTGACTGAGTCTGCGGTGAGTTTGTTTATACTTAGAAATTGTCTCCACCATATGCACTGGAATACGAATGGTTCTAGACTGATCAGCGAGCGCACGAGTGATGGATTGACGAATCCACCAGGTAGCATAAGTAGAAAATTTATAGCCCTTAGTCCAATCAAATTTTTCTACCGCTTTAAATAGTCCTAAATTTCCTTCTTGAATCAAATCAAGCAATGTTAAGTTGGCACTTCTACCCACGTATTTTTTTGCGATAGAAACGACTAGACGAAGGTTCGCGCGGGCAAGTAAATTCTTCGCTTCTAGATCTCCATGCTCTATACGTTTCGCTAGATCTTTCTCGTCACTCGCATGGATAAGCGGATATTGCCCTATTTCTTTTAAATACATTTGAATAGAGTCATGCATAGACCCTTTATTCAAATCTTTATCATTCAAATCAATATCTAAGTTGAGTAAATTTCCACCCTCGAGTACATCGATACCAGCTACTGCGAATTTTTCATAAAGCTCGTCCAAAAAGAGAATGTTGTTTTCTATGTCAGGAAAAGTCTTCAATATCTCATCATAAGTAATGAAACCACGTTTTCTGCCTTTTTCAATGATAGTATTCGCAAGGATATCAAGTTTTTCTGTCTTTTTCTGTGCAAAAGATAACTTCTTGACCTTTACTTTTTTTATTTTCTTTACTGCCTTTTTAACCTTTTTAACCTTTATTTTTTTTGTTTTCTTAACTTTTTTTACTACTTTCTTAATTACCTTTTTGTTTTTTGTTTTTTTCTTCATATAATTCTATTTTTTAAAACGACCATTTTTAATATCTTCTTTCCTTTTATTTATCTCATTTATCTTTTTAAAAATTTCTATTTCTTCTTCTTTACCCTTTAAATTGTGTAATTCCATCATTTGTTTTGCCAATTCTTCATTTAAATATTCTTCTTCTATGGAAAGTAACATTTCATTCACATCTTTTTCTAAGTTTTCATCGTTTGAATAAAATTCTTCTACTTCATAGATTAAGTCTTCTTTAATATTTTCATATTTTTCTCTGACTTTTTCTTTTGCTTGTTCTAATTTTTTAAAAATCAATTCTGGGTCTATTTTTCTATCAGCTAAACCCTCTTGCCAGAAAGCTATTCCCAAGAGCCTGCGCTCAATAGGATCTTTCCTTATTTTCTTCTCTATGTTTAGAATTGCAGTTTTTGTCTCTTCTTTTTCGTGTTTTAATTCAAATTCCACTTTCTTTAAATCTTCCATTAAGGCACCTTCGGCTATCCCCGACTTATTACTAATTAAAGTAATAAAATGTGATTTTTCTATGGAGCTTTCTATATCATTTACGAAGGGAAGAAGGCGTTCTTTTATCTCTCTGCCTGCTTTTCTTGTGTCGTTATGGGTATCTTTTAAAATCCTCATCAACATAAACTCAATAAAATGTTTCGAATTTCTTATCGCTTCACGCCAAGCATCCACTCCGACTTTTGAAATCAAATCTGCTGGATCCATGCCTTCTGGAATATCTGCAACCTTCACATCCATGCCTAGGGATAATGCAATCTTCGCGAAACGATTCGTTGCATTTACTCCCGCGCGGTCTGCATCATAAGCAAGAACAATATTTTTAGACAATCTGGTAATAAGTCCAAGGTTATTTATAATATTTTCTTTTGAAACTACAGAATCAGTCATTGCTGTACCAGATGAAGCTATTGTATTTTTGAATCCTGCTTGATGAGCTAAAATCAAATCCATCTGACCCTCAACAAGAATAGAAAAACCATTTTTTCTAATTGTGTCTTTCGCTTTATCTATACCAAAAAGTACAGATGATTTATTGAATATCGGAGTCTCTGGACTATTCAAATATTTAGCAGACTTTCCATCATCCACAAAAATTCTCCCAGAGAAAGCAACGATGCGTCCACTCGAATCTGAGATAGGAAACATTATGCGCCCACGAAATCTATCATAGAAACCCTTATCAGTCTTTTTTACTAATCCGACTTTTTCTAATTCACTATCACTAAAACCTTTTTTTGTAAGATGAGAATACAAATCCCGCCAATCGTTTTTAATAAAACCAACACGGAAATTCTTTATACTTTCATCATTTAATCCCCTATTCTTAAGATAAGACAAAACTTCCATATTTTCTCCTAAATTTTTTTCAAAGAAAAGAGAAGCCTCATCCATAATACGATACAATTTTTCTTTTTCACTCTCTTCTTTAGGATTGTAAGATTCTAAAACAATTCCTGCTCTACTAGCGAGCAACTTAAGGGCTCCCCTGAAATCAAGACCCTCGAATTCTTCTACGAAAGAAAAAATGTCTCCCTTAGCCCCGCAGCCGAAACAATAGTAAGTGCCTCTATCAGGAGAAATAAAGAATGAAGGAGTTTTCTCATTATGAAAGGGGCATCTTGCTTTTAGATTTGTGCCTACGTGGTCTAACTTTATATAAGAAGAGACTACTTCTTCAATTGATAGCCTCTCCTTAATTTTTTGAACTGGAGAGTTCATATTTTTTTATTCTTCCGTTGATGTTTTAACAAACTTATTCTTAAAACCAGTTCCAGCTGGAATTAATCGTCCAATGATGACATTTTCCTTTAACCCTCGGAGTGAGTCTACTCCGCCTTTAATTGCATTCTCAATAAGAACACGGTTTGTATTTTGGAATGATGCAGCTGATAGCCAGCTCTTTGTACGTAGAGAAACTTCAGTAATACCGAGCACCACTATCTCTGCTTTTGCTTCTTTACCTTCTATTTCTTTTACCCTCATATTTTCTTCTATGAATGCTGTGTTTTCAACGATATCGCCTGTAGAGAAGTTTGTCTCACCGGCATCTTTGATTTTTCGGCGAGAAAACATTTGACGAATTATTATTTCTGTGTGTTTTCTAGAAATCGAAGCACTTTGAAGTTCGTAGACCTTGTTTATTTCTTCAATAATATATTCTTCAACTAATTCTTTATTTCCCAATCTAAACATTTCGGCAATATCAGCAGATCCATCTGTTAAGAGCTGTCCTTTCTTGACAGAATCTCCAACCTTAACGATAGGTGTTCTTCTGAACGCGACAGTATACTCCATTTCGTTTGCTTTGCCGTCAGCTTTACTGTCAGACAACACTTTAATTATTTTTTCCTTCTGATTCTCTTTGTCTTTAGCTGTGATAGATATGACTTCACCATCAGTTTCAGAAATAATTGCAGGATTTTTAGGAATTCTTCTTTCGAAAATTTCTTCAACACGTGGAAGACCAGTAGTGATGTCTGTTCCCGCGACACCTCCAGCGTGGAACGTACGAAGTGTAAGCTGAGTACCTGGTTCACCGATAGCTTGAGCTGCAATGATTCCGACAGCTTCACCTTCTTCTACTAAATGATTTCTTCCTAGATCAAGACCGTAACACATGACGCAAAGACCGTGTACTGTCTTACAAGTAAGAGGTGAACGAACAAATACTTCAGAAAAACCTGCACCCTCAATGTTGTGAGCCTCTTCTTTAGTAATTAAGAATCCTCTCTTGTAAACTACATTTCCGTCTTTATCTTTCAAGTCACCTGCAAGGACACGTCCACGAATGTTTTTAGAAAGTGGAATTTCAATACCAGAAATATTTTCTCTCGTGACTATTTTACCTTCCTTTGTACCGCAATCCTCTTCAGTAATAACCACATCCTGAGCCACGTCAACGAGTCTTCGGGTCAAATATCCAGCTTTTGCAGTGTTGAGCGCTGTGTCGGATGCACCTTTACGAGCACCGTGCGTAATAACGAAATATTCAATTGGAGAAAGTCCCTCTTGATAACAAGGAATAATTGGGAATTCTAGAATTTTACCCTGGTTGTTTTGAATAAGACCGATCATACCAGTCATTTGCATAAGAGATGACATGGTACCTCTAGCTTTAGAAGTAAATAAATCATAAGTAGAACCTTTTTTATCAAGCGTCTGAGGCAATACTTTTTCTAGATTTTTCTTTACCTGTGTCCAGATTTCAATAATTTTTTGATATCTTTCATCCAAAGAAAGAAGACCTTCGCTCCATTGTGTAATGATATCTTCTTCTAATTTTTTTCCTTCTTCAATAATTTTTTTCTTTTCTTCTGGAACTTTAACATTATCGAGTCCCCAAGTAGTACCAGAAACTGTAGAATACTTAAATCCGAATGCTTTAATCTTATCTAGGATGGCAGGAGTATTGTCTACACCAGAATGAACGATAAGCTCGTCTAAGAGTGCTGAGAGTCTGTCTTGGGTCATTTCATCATTTACATAAGAGAAATCGTTTGGCAAAATACTGTTGAAAAGAAGTTTTCCAACAGAAGTCTCGAATAATTCCCCGCCAAATTTTTTATATTTATGTGTGTCTGTTGCTAGGACTTTTATTTTTGCGCGTAGACTCACTATTCCATAATCATGAGCAGTAATTGCAGTATTGGGACTTGAGAAATATTTACCTTCACCAACTTCCCCATCAACTAATTTAGTCATCCAGTAACTTCCAAGCACCATATCCATACGAGGGTGCACTATTGGATCTCCGTTTTGTGGTTTAAGTAAGTTTTTATTTGACGCCATTAATTCTTTCGCTTCCCATTGAGCTTCTTCGAGAAGAGGAACGTATACAGCCATTTGGTCTCCATCGAAGTCAGCGTTGAAGGCCTGACAGACGAGAGGATGAACTTGAATAGCATTTCCTTCGATCAAAATAGGATTAAAAGCTTGAATACCTAAACGGTGCAAAGTAGGTGCACGGTTTAGAAGAACATATTTACCTTGAATAACTTCTTCTAATATCGCCCAAACCTCAGGAGAACGTTCTTCTATCAGTTTGTTGGCTCCACGAATGTTGAATGCAAGCTCAGCTAATAAAATCTTTGAAATTACGAATGGACGGAAAAGTTCAAGAGCCATATGTTTTGGCAATCCACATTGGTTTAGTTTAAGCTCCGGACCAACGACAATAACGCTACGGCCTGAATAGTCTACTCGTTTTCCGAGTAAATTCTGACGGAAGAGACCTTGCTTAGATTTTAGGTTATCAGAAAGTGATTTAAGGGGGCGCTTCTGGGACTGACTCATTGCCGCAGAATCATTTTGTTTAGCTATTGAGTTATCGATAAGAGCATCGACTGCTTCCTGAATAATTCTTTTCTCGTTTCTTAGGATAACATCCGGCGCATTGATTTCTTTCAATTTCTTCAAACGATTATTCCTGTTTATCACACGACGATAAAGGTCGTTCAGGTCAGAGGTTGCATGACGCCCACCATCGAGCGCTACCATCGGACGCAAAACTGGTGGAATAACTGGTATAACAGTCAAGAACATCCATTCTGGACGAATGCCTGCATAAGTCATGGCACGAATTAAGGAAAGTCTTTTTTGTAACTTTTCTTTTTCAGCGACACTTGCTTTTTCCAGCATCTTTTCTGTAAGATGTTTAAGTTTATTTAAATCAAGATTCTTAAAAATAGAGTAGATGGCCTCAGCTCCGATGTTTGCTTCAAAGCAAGTACCATATTTAAGAGAATAGTGATGAAAAGAAATTTCATTTAGAACTTTCCCTTCATAGATTTCTCCAATTTCTTTTTTGGTGATAGAAAGTAAATTTTTTAATTTCTCACGAGTGTCGTCATCGGCTGAATTCTTTAATTTAGTTTTAAATTCTTTATCCAAACCAGACAAGATTGACTCTCTTTCTTCTTCGTGAACCTTGGTGATTATATATCCTGCAAAGTAGATTACTTTTTCGAGATCAGAGACGGATATATTTAAGAGAATGCTCATTCTAGAAGGTACTCCACGCAAAAACCAAATATGAGAAACAGGAGTAGAGAGCTCAATGTGCCCCATACGTTCACGTCTTACTATAGAGCGAGTAACTTCAACTCCACATTTTTCACAAATAATATCCTTATAACGAATTCTACGATATTTTCCGCAATAACATTCGTAATCTTTTTCTGGTCCGAAAATTTTCTCATCGAAAAGTCCTCCTCGTTCAGATCTACCTGTACGATAGTTTATCGTTTCTGGTTTTGTGACTTCTCCGAAAGACCATTCTTTTATTTGGTCCGGAGATGCAAGCCTAAGCGCTATTTGATCAAATTCAGTTGTATTTAATGTTTTCATATTTTTGATTTATATTTAGCTTATTAAGCATTATCTTCGGACTTCCGTAGGTCGACATCCATGGCAAGGCCTCGTAAATAATTTAGTAAAACATTAAACGATGCTGGAGAATTTGGTGGTCTAATTGTTTCATTTTTGATAATAGAATCGAATGACGCTGATCTACCGAGTATATCGTCAGATTTAATTGTAAGCATTTCACGAAGTGTGTAAGCAGCTCCATAACCTTCGAGTGCCCAGACTTCCATTTCTCCGAATCTCTGTCCTCCACCTTGAGCTTTTCCGCCCAAAGGTTGCTGAGTGATAAGAGAGTAAGGACCCACTGAACGCATATGAATCTTGTCTTCCACCATGTGGTGAAGTTTGAGCATATACATATAACCAACAGCTACATCTTGCTGAAAGGCTTCTCCTGTTCTTCCGTCGAAAAGTTTTAATTTACCATTTTCTGGTAATCCCGCTTTTACCAACTCCTCTTTTATTTCATCATGTTTTGCTCCAAGGAATGGTGGAACGATTGCTTGATAACCGAGACTATTTGCAGCCATACCTAAGTGTATTTCTAAAATTTGTCCCAAGTTCATACGAGAAGGAACACCGAGTGGTGAGAGAATAACATCTACAGGTGTACCGTCAGCTGTATATGGCATATCTTCTTCTGGAAGAATCATCGAGATGACTCCTTTGTTTCCATGTCTTCCTGAAAGCTTGTCTCCAACAGAAATATTTCTGATTTGAGCAACTTCAATAACAATCTTTTTAATAATTCCCGCTTCTAGTGTGTGCCCTAAATCACGAGAAAATATTTTTACACCAATAATACGTCCACGTTTACCGTGTTCCATACGAAGTGATGTATCTTTCACGTCGCGTGCTTTCTCAGCGAAGATTGAGCGCAAGAGTCTCTCTTCTGGCGTAAGTTCAGTTTCCCCTTTTGGAGTAATTTTACCAACTAAAATATCATTCTCTCTTACTTCAGCACCGATGCGGACAATTCCATCCTCATCCAAATCTTTTAGTTTGAGTTCTCCGACGTTTGGAATATCGCGAGTTGTGATTTCGGGCCCAAGCTTGGTGTCACGAACAGCGCAAGTGAATTCTTCAACATAGACTGATGTAAATTTGCTCTTTTTTACAAGACGTTCAGAAATAACAATAGCATCTTCGTAAGTTGATCCAGACCAAGATAAAAATGCTACGAAAATATTCTGACCGATTGAAATCTGTCCATTTACGGTACTACTCGTATCTGCAAGTACATCACCCTTTTTGATTTTATCACCGACATTTACGAGTGGACGTTGATGAAAAACAGCGAAGTTGTTATTCCTCAAGAAATTAACTAAGTTATAGGTTTTCTCATGCTTCTCATCGTGTTTTCCTTTTATCACTATTTTTTTAGCATCTAAATAAGAGACGACACCATCTTCTTCTGCTATGACCAATCTACCTGAGTCACGTGCAGCTAATTCTTCGACTCCTGTTGCTACGAGTGGCATCTCTGGCAACACGCAAGGTACAGCTTGCTTTTGCATGTTACTTCCCATGAGCGCGCGGTTTGCATTGTTATGTTCTAGAAATGGAACCATCGAAGTTGCAATGGAGAAAGCTTGGTTGGGAGCGACGTCGATAAAATCAACTTCATCTCTGGAGACGATACCTGGTTCTGTTTTGATTCTGGCTTCTACTTTATCTTTTGTTATTTTGCCATCTTCGTCATAAGGAATACCGGCATGCGCAATGTTGTATTTTTCTTCTTCAAGAGCATTTAAATAAACAATTTCGCCGGTAATTTTTCCATGTTTGACTTTTACATAAGGAGTTTCAATGATTCCAAAATCGTTTATTTTTGCATAAGTTGAAAGGTGCAAGATAAGTCCAATGTTTGGACCTTCTGGGGTATGAATAGGACACACTCTTCCGTAGTGAGAAGGGTGCACGTCACGAACTTCAAGACCAGCACGTTCACGAGTCAAACCTCCGGGCCCAAGTGCGGACAAGAGACGAATATGCTCTATTTCAGCGAGCACATTTTCTTGCGCCATAAATTGTGAAAGCTGGTTGGTGGTGAAAAACTCTTTAATACGAGCTTGAAGTGGTCGTTGGTTAATAATAGCAATAGGCATTGCAGTATCAACATCAATAATAGACATTCTGTCTTGAATGTTTCTCTTAATCTGCATCATTCCTGTGCGAACTTTTTGTTGAAGAATTTCTCCAACAAAACGAACACGCCTCTGACCCAGGTGATCTATGTCGTCTGCTTTTGCAAGTGGTGTATTGTTTAGAGTAATAATATGGGAAATTACAGTAGCTAAATCTTCTTTAGATATTACTCGGCGAGCCATTTCGTCCTCTTCCATAGACTTATCAAATCGTTGATTAAATCTAAATCGTCCTACTGGAGAAAGGTCATAACGTTCTGCTGTAAACAGAGAGTTAATAAATTCTTTAGCATTATCTGCAGTCGCCATGTCGCCATCTCGAAGACGTTTATAAATCTCAATATATGAATCGTTTAAGCTTTTTACTCCATCTTTAGCAAAAGTTGCCTTTATGGTTTCTTCCGCCACAGAGTTACCTGAAAATGCTTTTAAAATAGCTTCATTGGTTTCGTAACCCATCGCACGCAAGAGCGCTGTCGCAGGGAACTTTCTTTTTTTATCTATTCTTATATAAATTCCTCCATCGGCTTCGGACTCTATCTCAATCCAGACTCCGCGAGCTGGAATAATCTTTGCACCGAAATATCTCGTTCCTTTAGTTTCAGACTCGGTAAAGAAAACTCCGAAGCTTCGTGCAAGCTGGGGCACGATGACACGCTCTACTCCGTTGATGATGAAAGTACCATGCGCGGTCATAAGAGGAATCTCAGACATGAAAATCTCCTGTTCTTTAACAGTTCCTAGAATTTTATTAGTCAATTTTACTCGCGCTTTCAGAAGCCCTTGGTAAGAGAGTTTGTTTATTTTAGAATTATTTTCATCTACCTTAGATTCACTTAGAGAAAAAGAAGTGAATTCTAATTGAAACTTTTTCCCAGAGTAATCGATGATTGGAGAGAATTCCTTGAAGACTTCTCCGATGCCCGTCTCGACGAGCCATTTGAAACTCTTTACTTGAGCTTCGATTAGATTTGGAAATTCCGCAAGAGGTTTCTTGTATCTTGAGAAATACTTCTTTGGGCGAGTTTTTTGTATTGACATATTGAATGCAAAAAATTAATGCTTTTTACAGCTTTATTAATAAAGAGATTGCATCCGATACTCAATCAATGAATCTCAAATAGCCTACTCTATTTTGACTTTTTTGTCAAATTTTTCCACTCATCAATCTTTGCCCTGTGGCCTGAAAGCAACACTTTAGGAACTCTATAGCTTTTAGACTTCTTGCCCCGCCCTGGCGGTGGATATTTCAAAATTTCAGGACGAGTGTATACTTCACTTGTTGAGACTCGTTCTTCTTCAAGTGAATCATACCTTCCTAAAACTCCTGTAACTTGTCTGGCGATAGAATCTATCAATACCATCGCTGGAAGTTCTCCGCCCGTCAAAACATAATCCCCTATTGAGATCTCCTCAGCCCCGCCATTAGGACGGGGTAAACCTTTCAAAATTTTAAATACTCGTGCATCAATGCCTTCATAGCGCCCTGAGATTAAAATAATGTCTGTATATTTTTGCGCAGACTTTTTCGCATAATTTGTATCAAACTTTTTTCCTGATGGAGAAAAAATTATTATTTTAACTTTAGAGCTTTGGCGCAGTGTTTTTGCGAATGGTTGACGTTGTGAAGCAGGAGATCCCGAGTGAGAACACTGCGCCAAAGCTTTGCTAATTGCTTTCAAAAAAAATTCTGGGCGTAAAACCATGCCTGGTCCTCCTCCATATGGTCTGCCATCTACCCTTTCCTTAGGCTTACAAAAGCTCATTGGATTATAAAATTTTATTGAAATTTTTTTATCTTTTATCGCACGCCCAATTATCGATTCTTTTAAATAAGAATCAAACATATCTGGGAAAATTGTAATTATATGAAAACGCATTTATTTTGTATTTATAGCACAAATATTGGTTATTAAAAAATGAAATGGCCAGAAGACTTAGGGTCGACTGGCCATGGTGAAGAAATTTTGCAGGTTCTATTGAAAGAACTTATATGCGGCGATGAAGGCCACCACCAGCACGAATAGGATTCTCTTTGCTGTGGGAGTGAGGTGGTTTTTGACCTCTGGGCCAGAATTGTGATGTTCATAGCACCCCTTTTTTTTCCCAGGACACACTTCATTACCAACGCCGATTTCATGACTTTTATGATTCCATAAAATGATTTCTAAGTTCATTTTTTCTCCTCGTACATGAGAGATATTCCTTCGGCTCGAAGCGAGCAACCACGATTGGCAAGGAACTATCTTCTAGGCTAGTAATATAATAAAATAACCTTTTTGTCAACAAATAAAAACACCCTAAACTTTCGTTTAAGGTGTTTTTAAAAGCTAAATTTTATTATATTCCTTTCAATTCATCCATGGCCTCATCAACGGTTTTCATTGTTGGGGCAGTGCTCATAGCTCCCCGTTCTGCTCTCTCAGGTCTGACACTTCCTTCTGGTTCATTAATTTTTAGATTTACGCGAGCGTTATTCTTCATACCAATGATGCGGAGTAACGTACGGATAGCCTTTGCTGTATTACCCATTCTTCCGATAATCTTACCCATGTCGAGAGGATTTACAGTTAGTGTTATGAGAACTCCCATTTCATCTAATGTTCGATCAATCTTCACATCGTTTGGATTATCGACTAATGCTTTTACCACATACTCTAGAAATACCTTGTCAGCTTCTTCCATCATAATGTTTTCTGAATTTAAATTTTTAATTTTATCTTTCTTTGCAGTATCCGACCGAATGACTGCTCCTATAATTATACTTCACCCTGCCATAGCGGGGCAAGCTTACACGCCTCTGGTGTGTTATTTCTTAGCTTTCAACTCTTTGCGTTTAACTGTTGGCTTTTTCTTGGGTAATACATTTACTTTCTTACCAGCTATAACTTTATCGTGCACTAAGAAGTTGTGCATAGTATCCGAAGTTTTTGCCCCCTTAGAAATCCAATACTTTATTCTATCAACAAGAAGATTCTTTTCTCCTGCCTTTGGATTATAAGTACCAAGTATTTCTAAAAACTTTCCACTTTTGGTGCTATTCTTGGAATCAGTTAAAACAGCCCGAAACGATGGATCATTTTTCCTCCCTATTCTCTGAAGTCTTATTTTTAACATAAGAATAGCTTAACATAATTTGCAAAAAAGGCAAATATTGTAAATTTTACATAAAACTTTTATTATTCCAACACTAAAAAATCCAGAGGTAACCTCTGGATTTTTTAAATTATCTAACTTATTTAATTATTATTGTGTCGAAATACCACAAACTAAATGCGCAGAACATTTGGGATACACATTGGGACCTTGCCAAAAACAACCTTCTGGAGGAATAGGATGTTCACAAACTGGAAGAGAATGTTTCTTAACGTCTCCTCCGGGTAGAGTTAACATTTGAGAGGAAAAGGCAACTTGCGCAAAAACATAACTTCCACTAAACAAAATAACTAATAATAAAAAAGAAATTTTTACACCATTTAATACTTTTGTGGACATATTTTTAACTAATACTAATTTACTAATAATAATATCTATTATACTGCTATTTACAAAAAACCACTAATTTAAGGTGGTTTTTTGTAAATGTATAAATTTTAAAATTTATTCAATTGCTTTCTTTGGGATTCTCTTCATCATCTCTATTTTAGTCTGAGGACCAACTTTACCGTCAGCAGTTAATCCATTGTCACTTTGCCATTTCACAATTACTGCAATTGTCTTAGGTCCTAACTTACCGTCTAATACTAAACCAAGACCTAGATCATCATTAAGGAATCTCTGTAGTTCTTTAACTGCATCTCCTTTACTTCCAACCTTAAGAGTAGAGGTACCGAAGTCGTAAGTTAAGGCTCCTGAACCTTGTGAAGGAGTTTGATTTGAGTTGTTTACACAGAGTTGACCTGTTTGAGTGTTGTAGATGTTTCCTCCAGAGCAACCGAGTGCTGGTGGTGTTGGAAACTTTGTACAAGATTCTCCTGTTTGGGTATTGAAGAGGTTACCATCAGAGCAGCCTTGTGGTGATGGAGGTGGATTTTGAGATTGAGTTTGATTTGGAGTTGTGCAAACATTATTAATTAACACTTGTGGTGGTGTACAGGTAGGTGGTGGGGTGCTGACAGTTCCAGAAGCTCCAATGTTTAAAACTACACTGCCTGTTTCACCTACTGTTTCACCTAAGGTATTTAATACACCAGATGCGCTAGAATCTATAATGTTTCCAGTCCAATATGGCTGATAACTGCCAGTTACGGTGGGTAAAAGATCAGAACGAATAGCATGGAAATAGAGATTTATCATATATGATCCTGTAGGTATCGTTGTTGCTTTAGTGTAACAATTCCATCCTGTATCCAAGGAAGGAATACGGCATGGACTTGAAAAAGATTGATCACGGTTTGGATCAAGAATGTATGCAGTACCTACATTCCATAAATAACTTCCAGTGTTAGGTACATTGTCTGCCACAAGGTAATAAGTTGTAGGTATTTGTGATATTTGTTGACTGCTAGGACTAGATGTAGTACTAGGTTTTGTCAGAATTATTTGACCTTTTACGCTATCTTTAAGACCAGTTGTTCTCCAGTTAATTGTTTGACTACTTCCAGATGCCCATGTGCTATTGGTCGTTGGTGAAGTAATAGTTGCAGTTAATTCTGACGCAGTTGGATTAGGAACAGTCTGTGCTTTTATAACAGATGTAGAATATCCTACCCCAAACAAAACAACTAAAACGAGAAGCGATATTTTTATATTTTTAAATATTTTCATAATCTTGTCCGCCTCTGGCGGATTTATTAACTTACTAATAATTTATTAACTAATAATAATATTGACCTTTTATAAAATTTAATTCTCATTTGCTTTCTTTCTACTTTTAACACCAAACAATCCGTCAGCAGTTAATCCATTATCATTTTGCCATTGCATGACTACTTTAATTGTCTTTTTTCCTAATTTACCATCTACTACTAAATCAATGTTTAATTTATCATTTAGAAATCTTTGCAATTCCTTTACTGCATCCCCTGTACTTCCAATTTTTAATGTTTTATCACCGAAGTTATAAAAGGAAGATACTTCTGATGTTTGATTGTTGTTTGTGTTATCTGTTGTGTTGTTATTACACAATTGACCCGTTTGAGTGTTGTAGATGTTTCCTTCGGAACAACCTTCATGAGTGATAACTGGAGGGCAATTATTGGTAGCTCCAGGCCCACCCAAGCATTCTACAGGTAAGGGTGTAGGAAGAGGAACACACCCAAGTTGTTTTTCAGAGGTCATACCATTCGTATTGGGTACACAATAAGCTATCGGAATGGTATTTGGAATCGTACCATCACTATTCGCTAATGTTATTAAGCGAAACCCAAGCGGAAAATTTGTTACTATTCCAGAAGGTCCATTCATAAATACATTAATACTGTACGCTGAACTACTTGCGGGTATAATTGAACCATCTGCGACAGTACCGACAGACTTCCATAAATAATTTCCCGTGTTTAGAATATTATCTACAACCGTCCAATTTTTTCCACCAATATTTGTTCCACTTAAAACAATTTTACCTTTTGCAGTACTTGGGATTCTCTCTGTTTCCCATTTAATTGTCTGTGTGCTTCCGATCTTCCAAGTGACATAACCTTGAGGATAAAGAAGGTTGAGTTTTGTATTATCAAACAATGAAACGATATTAAAAGATATTGAATTACTCAAAAGAGTACCATTCTGAACTTGAAGTGAGTAAGGACCTGGAATAAATTCATAACCATTTACATCTTTTAATGGAACAAAACTAAGAGACGTTGATGAAATAATAATTGGCTTAATTGTTGTTTTAGTAGGAACCAGCGCCTTTCCACTATTATCAGTCAGCACAACAGTTGTATTTGTATTAAAATTTGTACCAGAAATAGTAACTGTATCCCCTGGGGATGGTGTCGTGTCAGAAGTGATACGAGATATTGTTGGAGTTGAAGATGTAGGAGTTATTACTAAGGCTGAAATTATAGTTTCTATTCTCCCTTTTGTATTCTCACATCGTAATCCTACGGTAACAGGAGAGGAAGAAATATCGAGTGGACCAATTGTTTGTGTTCCTGAATTTGGAATCTGGCCATTATATTGCCATCTTCCTACAGTAGAACAGGAACTAGAACTTGTGCTTGTTACATTCCATCTAAGAACAGTCGAAGCACCATCAGAAACAACAGGTGGGGTAAGCGACATTGTGACAACGGGAAAAGTACCTTCCGAGGTTGAAGTAACTCCATACGGAAACCCTACACCCACAACTGCTGTAGCTTCCACTACTCCTTCATTCCAACCAGAAGCGGAACACCTAAGGTTGTAAGATCTATATTCATAAGCTTCAGTTCCACGTTTAGCAAGGGAGCCAGTTGAAAATGAACCGGACTTTTGTTGTTCTCCTGTCCATGTACCACTATCATTATCTCCACTGGCAAAACAACTTCCTGTAACGTTTTTTGCTAACCATGTAATTGTCGCTGAACCTCCTGGTGCAACATACGCTGGAGTTGCTGTCATTGTAATTTCTATTGGTGCGACTGTTTGCGCGTGAGTAAAATTAAAACCCCCAAACAAAACAACTAATATAAGAATAAATATTTTGAATTTTTTCATAAGATCTAATATTAACTACTAATACAAATATTATATCACACATAGAAAAAACCACTCTTAAAAGTGGTTTTTTCTAAATTTTAAAATTTATTCAATTGCTTTCTTTGGGATTCTCTTCATCATCTCTATTTTAGTCTGAGGACCAACTTTACCGTCAGCAGTTAATCCATTGTCACTTTGCCATTTCACAATTACTGCAATTGTCTTAGGTCCTAACTTACCGTCTAATACTAAACCAAGACCTAGATCATCATTAAGGAATCTCTGTAGTTCTTTAACTGCATCTCCTTTACTTCCAACCTTAAGAGTAGAGGTACCGAAGTCGTAAGTTAAGGCTCCTGAACCTTGTGAAGGAGTTTGATTTGAGTTGTTTACACAGAGTTGACCTGTTTGAGTGTTGTAGATGTTTCCTCCAGAGCAACCGAGTGCTGGTGGTGTTGGAAACTTTGTACAAGATTCTCCTGTTTGGGTATTGAAGAGGTTACCTCCGGAACAACCTAGAGCTGGTGGTGGAGTGGTAGTAGAAGGACAGTTGTTTGTAGCGCTAGGTCCACCGAGACATTCAGCTGATGGAAGTGTGGAAGATGGAATTACGGGTGGAGTACTGATACTTCCAACAGCTCCGATGTTAAATGCTACTCCAGGACTAATAATACCCATCATTCCAACGATATTAGATGGCTCACCATTTACAATAAATTGACCAAGGGAATTAGTCTGGAAAACATCTTTTGGATCAACAGAAAATTCAACACCCATACTATATGGACCTGCTGGTACTGATGTTGATATAGTGTAACAACTCCAAGGAGGATTTGTAGAATTACATGGATTTGCAACCTCTCCAACACCATTCAAATCTAGACCGTATGCGGTGCCGACTGAACTCCAAGAATATGTTCCTGTATTAGAAACATTGTTTGCAATAAGATATCTAGTGGGAATACGAGTTCGCACATATTGAGGATCACTAATCCTAAGGACTGCATCAGAATCATTTCTCGTAACAAATACTTGACCTTTCACACTAGCTGGAAGTCTTGTATTTGACCAACGAATTGTTTGTGAACTTCCTATTGCCCATGTGCTATTTACTACCGGTGAAGTTATGGTAATTGTTGGCATTGCACTTGATCCGCCACTAGTGCTAGAACTAGAATCAGAAAGATTGAAAGAAACATAACCTGGCCAAACCGTACCTGTATGTGTTCCACTTACTCCAATAGACATTTTATATGGTGAACCATTTGCTGGTAAGGTTGTAGGTACCCAACTCATTGATGTTGTTGCCGATCCAGAAGATACTAACACATCACCTACTTTCCAAGAAAAACTCCCTGTATTAGAAACACCATTTATTGGAACAATCAAATATGTTTTTCCATTTTTATCTACAACACTGATTTTAGCTACACTTGTAGCGTCGGTAGAAAAAGCATCTGGAAATGTCCAGCTGATTGTTTGTGTACTACCAATTTGCCATGAATCTCCGGCATTTGGTGAAGTTATAACAATTGGATTTGAAAGAGGGGTATATCTCACTATTACGCTCGGATGAGCACTTGCACCAGTAGAATACGAATAACAATTCATATTAAATGGCATCTCAGCTGGTGCTGTTGAATTTGCAAATAAAAATAATGATGAGCCAGAATTAGGACCGGCCGATTCAGACCAATTAGTACCACTATGATCTCCTAGTGTTTGATCTCCTAAAGGGAAAAGATGAATAGTTCCAGCACCGTTTGGAACTGTTCCCCCGGTACAATACCAATCATTCGCACCTGTAGATGTCCACGAGAGGGTAATATTTGTTGACAAACCTTGATAACCAGAGAAATTCTGAGGAGTCGCTGTAAGAGTTACCGTTGGGGCAACTTGTGCATTCGCAATTGTTTTAAACATTAAACCTGCACCAAATAAAACAACTAAAACGAGAAGCGATATTTTTATATTTTTAAATATTTTCATAATCTTGTCCGCCTCTGGCGGATTTATTAACTTACTAATAATTTATTAACTAATAATATTGACCTTTTATAATTTTAATTAACTTCTAAATTCATTTGTGCTTTAGTCTTTGCACCAACTAATCCATCAGCGACAAGACCATGGTCAGCTTGCCACTTCTTAATTACGGCAATTGTTTTGGGACCGAGTTTACCGTCTAAAACTAGACCAAGACTTAATTTATCATTTAGAAATCTTTGCAATTCCTTGACTGCATCTCCTTTACTACCCTTTTTTAGTGTTGCAGTACCGAAGTCATATGATCCTACTGAGGGGTTTTGGTTTGTATTTCCTACATTGTTTACGCAAAGTAAACCCGTTTGAGTATTGTAGATGTTACCACCTGAACAACCTTGAACTTCTGAATTAGCGGAACATTTCAAAACCATTCCACAGCTTGTAGTAGAGTTATAGTTCGGACCTTGAACATAATTACAGCCCTCAGGTGGACGAGCATAATCGCAAACAGGCGAAGCCGTAGAAGATGTTCCTGTTGATGTACTAATACATGAACCACCAGTTACATAAGTGTATCCAGAAGAACAAAAAGATGCTGGTGGTGTTGATGAAACAATAACACATTTACCATCCACCATGTGATATTTAGAACCACCATTCTGACAAAAACTTTGCTGTTCCAAAAGAGATTTTTCTGACGCTGACAAAAGTGGATATGTTGGAATTGATGCTCCAGCAGAAGAAACAATATTTAATGGATATACAGAATATATATTCTGATTTACATAAATTTTCAATGCATAAACACCCGGAATGACTACAGAACCATCAACTGCTGGACTCGCTGCTCCTACATTCCATGTATAACTTCCTGTATTCGATGTTATGGTTCCTTTATCGTCAGCACCTAATGCAATGATGTGCTTTATAATACCTCGACTGTTCCAACCACTGTAATCTTGAATAATACAATCACTGCTACCTGAAATAGCAGCAATATCTGATGGATTTGTTAACTCTGGACCACGCACTGGCCCACAAAGCCATAAGGTTGCACTTGCAGTTGTTATTCCACCTGCTTCTGCTGACTGCTTCCAATTTATGGTTTGGCTACTTCCCATCACCCAAGTAGTCCCGTTTGTTGGTAAAGAAAAACCAGGGAGAACAGTCTGCGCATTCGCAAAACTAAAACCTCCAAACAAAACAATTAATATAAGAATAAATATTTTGAATTTTTTCATAATATATATTATACCTCAATTATTTTTAAATACCTATATCTCATTTATATGCTATATTATATAGAATAATGAACAAAAATAACCATAAAATAAAAGAGCAAAAGAACAAATTGCAAGGCATCATATCTGTCTCCTCTAAGGGTACAGGATATGTCAAAGTTCTGGGACATGAAGAAGACATTGAAATTGATTTCAAGCACCTAAACACTGCACTACATGGAGACGTTGTAGAAATAATTACTCACAAAAAGGAAAGGGATAGGATCACTGGTGAAGTAACGAAAATAATATCCCGCGCAAAAACTCGTTTCACGGGAATTCTAGAAGAAGAAAACAAGCTATTTTTTTTGAAACCAGATGATACGAAAATGTACACCGATATCTTAATTCCGAAAGAAAATTTAAATAATGCTAAAAATGGACAAAAGGTTTTCGTAGAAATAACTTCATGGATTGATGCAAAGAAGGCCCCAATCGGAAAAGTGATAAAAGTTCTAGGACATCCAGGAGACAACAACACTGAGATGTATGCGATAGCGATAGAAAAAGGTTTCGACTCAGACCTTCCTGATAAAGTAGAAATTGAAGCAAAAAAAATAAAACAAAATGGTATAAAAGAAACTGACTATAAAGGGCGTCGCGATTTTAGAAATACCTTAACTTTCACAATCGATCCCTCAGATGCGAAAGATTTCGATGATGCAATATCTTTCAAGGAAATTGCAAACGGAGAATATGAGATAGGTATACACATTGCTGACGTTTCGTATTATGTAAAAAATGGTACTGCTTTAGATGAAGAGGCACGCGAGAGAGGAACTTCTGTTTATTTAGTAGACAGGACAATACCAATGCTTCCGGAAATTCTTTCGAATGATTTGTGTTCCCTAGTTCCCAACAAAGATCGCCTCACCATGAGTGCCGTTTTCGTTGTTGATAAAAATGCAAAAGTTAAGGGTGAATGGTTCGGCCGTACGATAATACATTCACAAAAAAGATTTACTTATGAGAGTGCTGAAGATGTAATAAAAATCGCCTCTTTGGCGATCCGCCGTGGAGGCGGAGTACTCAATGATCCATACCAACAAGCATTATTTACGCTTAATAACTTAGCAAAAAAATTAACCAAAGAAAGATTTGAAAAAGGAGCAATTTCGCTAGACCAAGAAGAGGTGAAATTTGTACTCGACGCAAATGGAGTGCCAATAAAAGTAATTAAAAAGGAACGCGGTGATTCAAATAGATTGATTGAGGAATTTATGCTTCTCGCAAATAAAAAAGTCGCAGAAGTTTTGTCACCCAGAAATATCAAGGGAATAAAAAGCTCGAAGATAACAGAAAAGGATGAAAGCGTATCTATATACAGAGTACACGACCTGCCAAGCAAAGAAAAAATGGCTGATTTAGCATTTTTCTTAAGAAGTTTAGGGCATAAAGTTTCTTTACAAAATGGCGTTATCCCTACCCATGAAATAAATAAACTTCTTTTAAGTTTAGCTGGGAAAAATGAAGCTGATACGGTAAATCGCGCAGTAATACGCTCCATGGCTAAAGCAATTTATTCTACGAAAAACATAGGGCATTACGGTCTCGCTTTTGAATATTATACTCACTTCACTTCCCCGATCAGACGCTATCCAGACATCATTGTTCACAGACTCCTCACAAAATATCTTTCTGGTAATAAAACCAAAAAAGAAAATTTATTAAATGAATTGAAAGAGTATGAAAAGATTGCATTAGTTTCCTCAGACCAAGAAAAACGTGCTTCAGATGCCGAGCGAGCTTCTATAAAATATAAACAAGTGGAATATATGTCTAAACGTTTGGGTAAAAGTTTCGAAGGAGTCATCAGTGGTATGACCGAGTGGGGCATGTATGTAGAAGAAGTAGAGACAAAATGCGAGGGCCTAGTGCGAGTGCGAGACATGACTGACGATTTTTATATTTACAATGAAAAGAAATTAGAATTAGTTGGGCAAAAAAAGAAAAAGAGATACCGTCTAGGTGATAAGGTAAAGATAAGAGTAAAAGCAGTTGACTTAGAAAGAAAAACTATTGATTACGCTTTAGTGTAAACACTATCAAACACCCAATGTTTAACAAGCCGTAATATCTAATAACTATTCCCTATTGTTTTTATAAAAGTGTTTGCTCCAGTTCCACCATATTGATAAAACAAACCACCACAATAGTTAGCACCCGGGTCAGGACCCTTTGCTTCTTCTGTCCGATATACAAACATATAAAATGGCCCACAATTAACATAGGAATATGCACCACCATTAATACCCCAAATATTTGGATCTGTGCTCTGGTTTGGATCTTTTGCAAGACTACCAAGAAAAGGAGCTAATTGTGTAGCCAAACTTGTCCAAGAATTATCGCTACTATTTGACCAACCAGCATTAGGTGCTGTTGCTCCCCCAGAAATTGGATAAGTACCATTTGTGTTAAAATATAATTCTATCGCTAGAATAATTTGATGAACATCAGATTTTCTTTTTGCATCACGTCCTCTTAATCTAGCTGGACTTAATGCAGCAAAAATTACTGTCGCTAAAAGACCGACAATTGCCACAACAACTAAAAGTTCGATAAGAGTAAAACCTTTTCTTTCATTTTTAAACATACAGTTCATATTATACAACTTAAATCTACGACAAGACAATTAAAAAAAAATTATTTAGCAATCTGGGTCGCTTCGTCGAATTTTAACTGTCAAACACCCGATGTTTGACAGTTTAGTCAGTCTAAATTAAACTCTTCCCTCTTTTCTTTTACTCCACTAGTTTTAATAAAATAATTGTATTCATTTTTGTTTTTAAATTGTTCAAGGATAATTTCATTTTTTAAAATCTCACCAAAACGATTTTCTTTAATATAATCCTGATAACTTGACCAAGGAAAAATATTTTCTTTTCCCTTCCACTCATTTAATTCTTTTGGATTCAAATGCACATAAGCAGAAAGATGCAGAAGCTGTTCATTGTCTTCAACATGAACTGCTTTATACGGTCCTTCAAAAAGATGCCCAGAAACACCATATCGAGTGTTAAAATATTTTGTATAAGAATTTAAAACACGTTGCATGTATTTACCTATTCCTCTTTCTTTAGTTTCTTTTATGATAAGGTGGAAATGGTTGGGCATCAAAGCAAAACCGGTCAATTCCACAAATCTCTTTGAGATTAAGTTACTTTTTACATCATTATCAATGTCAAACACCCGATGTTTGACATAGGAAGAAACAATTCTAGAAATTTGAGGAAAATTATTCTCTGCTTGAAAATATAAAATTAGAAAAAGAAAACGAATTCGATCTCTATCGTCTTTAAAAATTATTTTCTTTCCTACTCCCCTATTATAAATATGATAATATTCATTTACTGCAATATTGTCTCGGTTCATTATTTTATTTTACTACCAACGAAGAAAAACTGTCAAACATCGGGTGTTTGACAGTTTAATTAATCAATTTAAAAGTTTTCATTATGTCTGGAATTTGTAAAAGTAATTTAATTTCACTATCATTAAGCCCATAAATTTTGACTAAGGAGCGCACATCATAATCATTAGAAACAAAAACATTATTTTGGTTCTCTGCCAAAAACTTATAGCCACTCGCATAAAGTGGATATTTATAATAAAAATCCTTAGAAATTATTATTATTTGTATATCACCAGTTCCCCTAGTAGAGTTTTTATCTATTATTTTAAAATTAACACTGTGTCTATACTCTGAGTTTAATTCATCCCCAAAAGAAACAATATACCCTCTCCAATCATAAGGGAAAGTTAATTCAAATCCATAATCTTTATTAGCGTACGTATTCGAGCCAATCAGCCAACTAACTGGGGTAATTTTATTATTTATATTTTTTGTATTTCCATTCTTTTCTGTAATTATATTTGAGCTTTGAGACCCTGCATAATAATACCCAATCGCACATAAAAGTGTCAGAACAATTATAACTGCAATGAATTTCAAGGGATTTTTTTCTAATTTTTCCATATATCGAAAGCTTACTACTTTAATCTTACTTGGCAATCTGTGTTGCTTCGTCGAATTTTACTGAGAGGAGTTTGGATGCGCCGTCGGAGCCTATAGTGACGCCGTAGAGTATGCCAGCGCGAGACATCGTCTCGCGATTGTGAGTGACGACGATGAGCTGAGATTTATGAGAAAGTTTCTCCAACATATCTCCGTATTTTCTAGAATTTGCTTCATCGAGGGCTGCATCCGTTTCATCGAGCACGAGGAATGGTGGCGGATTCACTTGTGACATAGCGAAGAGAAGTGCGATAGAGGTTAGGGATCTTTCCCCTCCTGAAAAGGCATTGAGTTCTTTTACTTTCTTGTGTGGAAGAGAAACATTTATTTCTATTCCGTGCTCAATTACGACTTCTTCGTCATCTTCTTCTTCAAAATCCAATTCCTCTTCCGACTCCTCGTCGGATCGCCGTCGAGGCGATTTCTTAATTTCAACAATAGAAAGCGATCCATGTCCCCCGCCGAACATCAGAGAGAAGAACTCCTGAAATTCCACATTTATTTTCTTTATACCCTCTTTAAATTCTATATCAATTTTTTCTTTCAAGTCGGCAATGAGCTTCTGTAAAGATTCAATACTTTTTTCTAAATCCTCCATCTCTTTTAACAAGAATTGGTCACGCTCAGAAACTTCCTTATATTCTTTCATTAATTCTGCCCCGTTTCCAAGTCCTGCGTCTTCTAATTTTATTTTTATACGCTCAATTTTTCTCTTTAAATCTTCCTGACTAATTCCCTCACCCTCTATTTGGAAATTCTTGTAAGATAAAATCTCTGCACCTATTAAAGCTGAGCCTTCTTTTATCTCATTTTCGAATGCCTCATTTCTACTCGTTAGATTTCTCTCTCTTATAGACACAAGTTCCAAGGCAGAAGATAATTCTTGATGCTTAACCTTAAAGGCAAATTTCTCCCTTTCCAAGTCACGCAAGGCTTCCATTTCTTTATTTATCTCTTGTTTTAATGTTTCTATAGAATGAGCCAGCTTTTCCTCTTCCTCTTGTAATTTTTGTATTTCAGTAACAACATTAATCTGTGAATTTTTTAATTCTTCCAATTCTTTTTCTTCATTATGTTTTTTTTCTATTTGTTCCTCTCCATTATCTTTAATCTCATTTCCACACAATGGACATCTGCCAGAAATTTTTACCTTATTTTCCCTTATTTCTAAAATTCCTTCTATGCGTCCAAGCTTGCGTTCAAGTTCATTCTTTAATCCATGAGTAATGTTTATTTTTTGCTCAATAGTTTTCAATTCCTCCAATTTTTTATTTCCGCCGGCGGTGTTACTGTCTTCAGTGATGGAAATTTTACTATTAACACTCTTGATCTCCGCCTCGAGGTGGCTTCTCTCCTCTTTTAAATTATCTTTTTCTTTTTCTAAATAAACACTCTCATTTTTTAAATATTCTCTATAAAGAGAGGTTAACTCCCCTTGCATTTCTTTTGTTTTTTCAAATTTTTCTACTTGTTTCTTTAAGAAATTAATATGTGGAGCATTTTCTCTGCGCAAGAGAACAATTTCTTTCATATTTTCATTTGTTCTTTCTAGTTTTCTCTCACTTTCTTTTATTTTGTATTGATATATTTTGAGCCCGAGCGCGTCTTCTACCATTTCCTTTCTGTCTCTAGAATTCGCATTCAGAATTCTGTCAGCCTCACCTTGAGAAATGATGTGGTGCCCAGAAGAACCGATGTTCACCGAAGCGAGCAAGTTATGAATATCTTTCAATCTAACTTCTGTCCCATTTAAAATATATTTATTTAACCCATCAGAAAAAACCTCCCGAGAAATCGAGATAACGTCGTAATTCAAATTTATATCTTCTCCCCCATCGTTCGTTAGTTTAAAAACTTTATCAGTATTATTAAAAAATATAGTAACCGCCGCACGAGAACCTTTTGCTAAATTTTTCGAACCCTTAAAGACAAGGTCTGATCCTCCCTTTCCACGCATTGATTTCATTGATTGTTCACCCAGAACAAAGCGAATAGATTCTACGACGTTAGACTTTCCAGATCCATTCGGACCCACGATAGAAACGATAGGACTTTCAAACTCCAAAACAGTTTTTTGGGCAAAGGATTTAAAACCATTTAATTGAAGTGTTTTGAGTCGCATATTATAATCGTTTTTCTAGTCTAACCAATTTTTTACTTTTAATGCATTTTCGGCTGCTTTCTGTTCAGCTTCCTGTTTACTTTTACCCTTACCTTCAGCGATTAAATCTGTACCGAAATAAACACCTACAGTAAAATGTTTGTCGTGGTCTGGACCTGACTCGTGCAGAACTTTATACAAAGGAGTAACTGATACAAATTCTTGCGCACGCTCTTGTATCAAACTTTTTGCATCACGCCAAAGCTTTTTATTTACTATTTCCTCTGTTTCTGGTAAAAGAGTTTTCGCTATAAACTTTTCTACCACATCATAACCTTGGTCTAAATACATCGCACCGACAAGTGCTTCATAAGTATTTGCTAAAATATATTGTCTAGCTTTGCCGAAATCTTTTGCTTCACCTTTAGACAAAAGTAAATAATCATTCATTCCTATCTTCGAAGCAATCTCAGAAATAATAATAGCATTCACGAGCGCTGAACGAAGAGCCGTCAATTGTCCTTCTGCATAATTTGGATATTTCTTGTAAAGAAAATCTGTGACAATGAGCTCGAGCACTGCATCACCTAAAAACTCCAAACGTTCATTGTGAGAAATATCCGTTTTGGGATTCTCATTTATATAAGAACGATGTGTAAAAGACTGCTTGAGTAATTCTTTGTTTTTAAAAACTACTTTTATTTTTTTTTCAAAATCTGAAAATTGTATCATTTGTTTTTCTTATTTTTTGCTTATAATTTCAATTGCTTTGGTAATCAAAGGAATTATGTCGTTATAAATACGTAATTCTGGAATAGCTGAAAGCTGAAACCATCTTGCTCCATCGAGTCCACCGGACTTTTCAAGCTCGAGCTCTTTGTGTTCACTTTTAGCTAAAAAATACACTACCTTTTTTAAACTTTTTCCTTTTTCTGGGTGAGATGCGACGTATTCATTCTCCCCTAATTTCTCTTCTATATGTATATCGAGCCCAATTTCTTTCTTGATTGCTTTAATCGTGCCATTTTTAACATCATCTCCTGCCTCTATTTTTCCTTTAGATAAAGTCCAATAACCAAAAACATCATGAACAAAAGCAAACAAAACATCTCCATCATCCTTGTTGTCTCTCTTCGTATAAACCAATGCTCCGCCCAAATTCTCGACTGGTAACTTCGTAATATCTACCGGCTCTTCTAATTTTTTCTTTTTACTAATTTGTTCTTTGCCTGGTTCACCTATTTCTTTATAAACAGCGCCGAGTACGCCGTTTACAAATTTGCTAGAATTTTCTCCGCCAAATGTTTTTGCTAGTTCTATCGCTTCATTTATAGCCACCTTCGGAGGTACTTCATTTCTATCACCAAAAATAAGCTCAGCTAAGCCGATTCTTAAAATATTCCTATCAATTATAGAAATTTTATCAATAGGCCAGTCTGGTGCAGCTTTTTCTATAATCTCATCTATGACTGCACGCTTTTTTAATACTTGATCTATGAGAGAAAACACAAAAGCCTCGTCCTCGTGACCAGGAGCGAATTCTTTCAAATTTCTTTTTAATACGTCTCTAATTTCCTCACTTGTAGGATTATTGCTTTTTTCCCGCCCGACCGAACGGTCGTTCGGGCGGGTATCGCCCGACTGGAAATCCCACTCAAAAAGCGTCTGGAGCACTATTGATCTTGAAAGGTGCCTATTTGCCATATACTAGTTATAAAGTTATCAAGTTCTTAAAGTCCATAAAGTGAACACTTTTAACTTTCCACTTTACAACTTTATGAACTAGCTCTTTGCAAGAGCTGCTTTAGCTTTCTTTTGCTTCTTTTCAGTCTTTTTTATTAAATCTAAAACTTTTTTACCGCGGTAAAAACCACAAGATGAGCAAACTGTGTGTCTTCTCTTCAAAGCTTTGCAATTTTCACACTTAGAAAAGCTCGTACTCAGAAGCGCGTGGTGAGAGCGTCTGTTCTTCGTATGCGATTTTGTATGTCTCATTCGTACTACCATAATAAATACATCCTAACATATTATAGATGAAATGCAAAATTTAATTTCATCTACCCCTACCCAGCCTCCCCCTACAGTAGGGGGAGGAGAAAGGAGGGGGTACACTGAGATTTTTAAAAAAAGCAAAGTATGATAATATAAATACTATGACAAACACTGAAAAACTACATAATTTAAGGCATACTTTAGCCCACTTAACGGCAGCAGCTGTCGGAGAAATATATAAATTTGATAATATCAAACTCACTCTTGGGCCTGATATAGACAATGGATTCTATTATGATATTGATTTTCTTGGGGCAAAAGTAGCCGATACTGATTTGAAAAAAATTGAAGATAGAATGCGTAAGATTTTACCTAAATGGACAGAATGGGAACACAAAGAACTAACTAAAGAAGAAGCTCTTAAATTCTTTGGTAAGAATGAATATAAAACAGAATTGATAAATGAGATTGCCGAACGTGGAGAAAAAATCACCACATATACTTGTGGAGGTTTTACAGACTTGTGCCGTGGTGGACACTTGGAACATCCAGTAAAAGAAATAGACCCCGACTCTTTCAAGCTCGACCGTGTGGCTGGAGCATATTGGCGCGGAGATGAAAAAAATAAAATGCTTACGAGAATTTACGGACTCGCTTTTGAAACCAAGGAAGAATTGAATGCTTACATAATACAAAGAACAGAAGCAGAAAAAAGAGATCATAAAAAATTGGGAAAAGAATTGGACCTTTTCACTTTCTCTGAGCTCGTTGGGGCAGGTCTTCCCCTATTTACTCCCAAGGGAACACTTATCAGGGATTTGTTAGATGGCTTCGTGTGGGAACTTCGTAAAAAAGTCGGCTATGAGAGAGTTGATATCCCACACATTACAAAAAAGGAATTATATGAGACTTCCGGTCATTGGGAAAAATTCAAAGATGATTTGTTTAAAATAAATACTCGTGAGGAGCACGTCTTTGCTATGAAGCCAATGAATTGCCCCCACCACACACAGATATACAACCGCAAGCAGTGGAGCTATAAAGAATTACCTCAGAGATATGCTTCTACAACGAAAGTTTATCGAGACGAACAGACGGGTGAACTCGGAGGACTTTCTCGTGTACGTTCTATCACTCAAGACGATGCTCATGTATTCTCTCGATTAAAAGATGCAAGTGCTGAGATGGAAAAAATTTACAATATCGTTAAAACTTTCTATGGGACTTTCGGCTTTACCTTAAAACCTCGCCTTTCTTTGCATGATCCTAAAAATATGAAGGCTTATTTGGGTACCGAAGAAGTTTGGGTAAATTCCGAAAAGGCACTCAGAGAGATAATCGTAAAAAATGGAGAGACGCCAATAGAGGCTGCGGGAGAAGCTGCTTTCTACGGACCTAAAATAGACTTCATGGCGAAAGACGCCATCGGCCGAGAACACCAAGTGGCTACCATCCAGCTCGATATGAATATGCCAGAGCGCTTTGACTTATATTGTATTAATGAAAAAGGAGAACAAGAACGCATCGTGATGATTCATGCAGCCATCATGGGCTCAATAGAGAGGTTTCTTTCTGTGCTCATCGAACACACCGGAGGAAACTTCCCTCTCTGGCTCGCACCTATACAAGTAAAAGTGATTCCGGTGCGAGAAAATCATAACGAATATGCAAAAGAAATTTTCAATCTATTAAAAGAGAACAACATCCGCGCAGAATTGGATGACAGTGATGGCAACCTTGGCGGAAAAGTTCGTGATGCAAAAAATAACAAAATGCCTTATTGGGTAGTCATCGGTGATAAAGAAATAGAAGCTAAAAAAGTCACTCTCGAATCCCGCGACGCTGGTCAGCTTGGTCAAATCTCAAAAGAAGAACTTCTCTCAAAGTTCTTGGAAGAAATAAAAAATAAAAGTTAATAATAAATAATATGGAAAAAATAGAAAATTTAGAAAGTAGAATCAGCGAACTAGAAGAACACAACAACAAAAGATGGTGGATTGAATATGTTATTGGCGCATTAACTGGAGCTGTAATAGTTTTGTTTTTTAGATAATTTAGATATTAATTTCAGTTAATTTTATATTTATTAACCTATCATATATGATATACTAAGGAATGCCACATATTTCATCTAAAAAACTTAAAAAGGAGCACTTGCAAAAACTTTATAGTGAATTTGGTACTGCTCTTGAAAAATCAGCTAAAAAATCTTGGGTAAAATTTTTCTTAAATGACTTTTTAACCCGTACAGAAAAAATAATGCTGGCTAAAAGATTCGCTGTTATTTACCTTCTATCAAAAGATGTCCCAGCTTCATATATTGCTGACGCACTTTGTATGAGCCCAGCAACTATTTTTAGAATGTCACTTAAATATGATATTGGTAAATACTCTTCCCTATTAAAGACTATTCAAGCCGACAACAAAGATCTTTGGGGGATTTTAGAGAAAATTTTAAAAGCTGGATTACCTCCTCGTGCTGGACGAGGAAGATGGAAATTCTTATACAAATAGATATTAAAAAAATTCTTAATCTCTTAGACTATCATATATGATATATTAAGAAATAATGCAAAATCTATTAAATTAAAGATAAATTATTTCTATTCCAAGCTCTTTAGCTTTTTCATGTTCCCATTTTGAGCCAAGAGATGTTTGCCAACTAGACATAAAATAAAAAGTTGAAACCATGCCAGATTCGAATATAGGCAAATAAAAATCATTTAATATTTCCTTACCTATTTTTTCAACAGAAAATTTCTTTTTTAAAACCTGCATCGGTGTTTCGAAGGGCATTTGATCAAACACGTTCAATCCTTGTCCTTGCAGTTTTATAATCGCTTCATTGAATGCATCTAAATTTTTTTCAACAGACCCAAATCCCCCAGTAGCAACAGGCCCGCACACCTGCACAAATGGCTTATCCATGCGGTTAATTATCCTAAGTGCTATAGTGCGTAAATCATTAACACTTTCAACTTTTTCGAGATCTTGCCAATCTTTTTCTTCCCAATATTTTTTTGTTACATCACTGAATTCCATTTTTAGATATCTATCTCAGCTAATTTTGCATTTGATTGGATGAAAGATTTACGAGGAGGGACTTCGGAGCCCATGAGAATGTCGAAGATTTTATTGGCTTCTTCGGCATCAGAAATATCTACGCGTTTCAAAATACGATGTTGTGGATCCATGGTAGTTTCCCAGAGCTCTTCTGGGTTCATTTCTCCTAGACCCTTAAAGCGTTGAATGTGAATCTTGTTTGATTTCTTTGTAACTTCTTCTGGAGTTTCTTCTTCAGCTATTTCCTCCCCTTCTACTACTTCTTCAATATCGCTCACATCTGCGCCTTTGCCGACAATTTTCAATTTATCTTCATCAGAATAAGCATAAGAAATTTCTTTGCCTTTTTTTATTTTATAAAGTGGTGGCTGTGCAATATAAATATATCCAGCATCTACGACTGGTCTAAAATATCTATAGAAAAGAGTGAGGAGCAGTGTACGAATGTGTGAACCGTCCACGTCGGCATCTGTCGCAATGATTATTTTATGATAACGCATTTTATCTAAATCAAAAGTATCTCCAATAGAAGTACCCATAGCGATGACAAGAGACTTCACTTCTTTAGAAGCGAGCATTTTATCAATACGTGCGCGTTCTACGTTTAGGATTTTTCCACGAAGTGGCAAGATAGCCTGAGTACGTCTATCTCTTCCTTGTTTTGCTGAACCTCCTGCCGAATCTCCCTCTACGAGGAAGAGTTCTGATTCAGAAGCATTCTTACTCTGACAGTCGGCAAGCTTTCCTGGGAGAGTCATACCTTCGAGTGCACCTTTACGAAGCACGGAATCTTTCGCAGCCTTGGCGGCTTTACGAGCCTTTAATGCAAGGATTGATTTATTTATTATAGATTTAGCTTCATCAGGATTTTCTTCCAAGAAAGCAGCGAAGGCTTCTCCGAAAACTGTCGCCACAGCACCCTGAGCCTCCATACTTCCTAACTTTGCTTTCGTTTGTCCTTCAAATTGTATTTCACGAAGCTTCACTGAGATAACAGCGGTCAAACCTTCCAAGACATCGTCTCCAGTAAATCCGCCTTCGGATTCTTTCATCATTTCATTCTTTTTGCAGTAGGTGTTGAGGGTTCGAGTGAGAGCTGTTTTAAAACCAGTCACATGTGTACCACCTTCTCCAGTATAAATATTGTTTGCAAAAGGAAAGATTCTATCTGAGATATCATCTACGTATTGTAGAGCTACTTCTACGCCGACATTGTCTAATTCCTTTTCAACATAAAAAATATTGTTCTGAATTGGTTTCTGTAATTTGTTGTAATACTTTACAAGAGACACCAATCCTCCCTCAAAGTAGAAAGACACTGAAGGTAGCTCTACTCCAAGCTCTCTGAAATAAAAAACATCTGATGCGTCTTTCTTGCTCTCCATTTCACGCGCATCAATTATTGAAATTTTTAATTCCTTTACTAGGTATGCTTGCTGACGAATATGGTTCACCACTGTGTTCCAATCAAATAAAATTTTGCCGAATATTAATTCATCCGGCTCAAAAGTAATGATCGTACCATGGAGCTTCGAGGCACCGACTTTTTTCACTGCAGACTTTTTCTTTCCTTGAGAATATTCCTGAACATATTTAGCGCCATCTTTGTGTACTTCTGCAAGACAGAAAATAGAAAGTGCATTCACGACAGATGCTCCCACTCCATGAAGACCTCCAGAAACTTTGTATCCTTCCCCACCGAATTTTCCTCCGGCGTGAAGTGTAGTCATGACTGTCTCAAGGGCAGAAACTTTTGTTTTTTTGTGTATATCGACAGGAATACCTCGGCCATTGTCTGCCACACGGATACGGTTGTTTGGAAGGAGCACTATTTCAATATCATTACAAAATCCACCCATCGCTTCGTCGCGTGAATTGTCGAAAATCTCCCATATTAAGTGGTGTAATCCCTCAGGGCCAGTTGTACCGATATACATACCTGGACGGCGCCTGACGGGTTCTAGGCCCTCTAGGACAGAAATGTCAGAGGCATCATAATGATGCCCTTTTGATACCTCATCTTTTGCCTTTTCTTTTGCCATATATTAAATACATTATAGCAAAAAATAATATTAAATACCAGCCTATTTTTCATTAAAAAACCTTTACTTTTGAGCTATTTTTCTTTATATTTAACCAATGAACAATAATTATGATATTAAATTACCAGAAGAGAAAGCCTTACTCCAAAAGCTAGAAAACAGGACAGATACTGAATCACTTCGGATGAAGCGCTATCTATCTATGCCGGACCTGTCTCGCGATCCAACCTCCCCTATTTATGAAATAGTACACAGAATTTTATCTCAACCTGATTTTAAAGATTTCGATATTGTAAAAAGTCCTGAAATCGTTCCTATCGATGTCACTTTTGATCTTTATAATTTTGCACCCGATCATCCTGCCCGTTCACACTCAGATACTTATTTTATTGATGATACAAATATTTTACGCCCACATACAACAGTAATGTGGTATTACTATTTAAATCAACCTGAAATAAAAGAAAAGATAGCTCGGGGTGAAACTGTTGGATTTTTTTCTTTTGGAAAAGTTTATAGAAAAGATGAGATAGATCGCAATCATATGAATGTCTTCCATCAAATGGATGGTGGTTTTTTAATTCCTAAAAGTAAAAAAACTATTGGCATAGAAGATTTACAAATAGTTTTAGCTGACATTGCAAAGGCTGTGTTCGGACCTGATATAAAATACAGATTCAATAAAGATACTTTCCCATATACCGATCCATCGCTCGAGATGGAAGTTGAAATTGCTGGCAGATGGATAGAAGTACTAGGTTGCGGAATTATGACTGATACAATTATAAAAAATCTTGGACTCGACCCAGATAAATGGAGTAACTGGGCTTTCGGCTTTGGACTAGAACGTTTAGCTATAATAAGTATGGATTTACCAGACATTCGTCTACTCTGGTCTGAAGATGAACGCGTAGTTAAACAATTAAAACTAGGACAAAAATTCGTAGAAGTCAGTAAATACCCGCCCATCGTACGCGATATTTCTTTTATTGTTCCCAATACTTTTATACCAAATGATTATTTCGATTTCGTACGAGAATCTATTCCAGACATCGTAGAACAAGTAGAACTTTTAGATAAATACGAAAATGAAGCCAAGTTTGGTAAAAATAAAATAAGTTATGCTTATCGTATCACCTATCGCTCCTTAAACAGAACTCTCACTGCCGTAGAAATTGACCAAGTCCACAAAAAACTAGAAACAGAAACGACCAAAAATTTCGAAGCAGTCATTCGTTAAAATATTTGTTATAATTTAACAATAATGAAAAAATACTTCTGGATTTTAATCATTCTAATGACTATTTTTACAGCCCTAGGCTTGTATTTAGGCTGGTTAGACAATGGGCCTAGGTTTTTCTTTTAAATTTTGTAAATCTCTGCCATTTTGCAATATTCACATTCGGTATTTTTACCATAAGAATTATAATGACATTCGAGGTTTATCCATTCACCATTTTTTATTAATTCATCATAATCTTTTATATCTTTCATAAGCAGATCTATTTCCTCTTGGTTAATATGAGTAGAATAAAGTGAGTTTTTGTTTTTAAAATCTTCTTCTAAAAATAGAAGCCTGGATTCAGAGACCACCTTGTTTTTATCATCGCCAGAAATTAAATAAGAATACATAGCAAGCTGACGAAGATATGGACTCATTCTATTATTCTCTATTTTCTCAATTGCATTTTTTGTCCTAGAGGAGCCAGTTTTAAAATCTGTTACTCTTACAAAGTTCTCTGGTAGATATTCTACAAGGTCAATTTTCCCATAGATATTTAAATGTGGGAATCTTTTATCCTTATAAGAAATAGACTGCTCAGATCTAAAGTCGGTAGCCATATTCTTATAATAATTAGCAGTCCAGTCATTTATCGCTTCATATGCATCCTTGCCAAGCTTTTTTAATTCTTCCCCTTCCCCTATTCCTTCTTTAATAAGTTTATTTTTGATTATTTCTTTTATCTCCTTTTCATTAGGTAATTTATTTTCTTTTAAAATATGTTCGATGGTGCTATGCACGACACTACCAAAAGCAAGACTAGCTCCTTTTACCTCTGGTAATTGTAAGAAATTACGAAAATACCAACGCCAAGGACATTCAAAAAAGTTATTAAGTAAAGTAACAGAAACCTTTCTCTCTGTATAATTTTCTCTAACTAATTTTTTTAAATCTTCTTTTATATCAACTTTATTTTTATCTAAAGATATTGTCTGAGAAATATAAACATTAGGCCCATGTGATAAAATCTCTTTTTCTGTATCTTCTCTATTCTTTTTTATAAAATGTATATCTGGCAATTCTCGGATAATGTGCGCGATTTCCATCCCTACTCCTTTGTAGTTCTCTGTGGCATAAGAAATAGAACAGTACTTTTTAGCTCTGGTGAGGGCCACGTATAATTCTTTTTTTGCAACTTCTACACCACGTTTCTCCATGTGTTCCTTTATTTTTTCAGGCAAAGTAAATCCACCTCTTTTTTCAGACATCAATATCTCTTCATTCATATGGGCCACCCAGACAGTTTTATATTCAAGACCTTTTGACCTATGTAAGGTCATTACCTTTACCCCATTGTCACTACCAAATTTTACAAGTTCAATATGTGTATTATAAGACTCTAGTCTGTCTATATACTCTAAAAAGTCTTTAAGTTTTGGATTTTTGTGTCGTTCTTCAAACAAAGTCGCCAAATGAATAAAACTTCTAATGATTTCTATATTTTGGAGTAGTTCATTATTATCTTTTATATTATTTACCAAGAGATCATTCCCTACAGTACTTATAATTACAGAAAGTTTTTCATTTGATAAAGTATTAATATAATTTTTTAATTTATTACCCCATTTTACTATGTCGTCCTTTGAAGCTTTTTCTAATTCATCAATCGTTAATTTTTCTGGCTTAGTATTCTTCAGAAAAGTGTGAGCTTCTAACGTTTTTATATTACTTGTTTTATCAAGCATAGACTCAGAGATAAGAACTGCATTAAATGGTGAAACGATAATACCTAAAATTCGTCTAAAAATTTCTGTCTCTCCCATGGAAAAAAGCGACAAACTTTTCCCGCTTGAAACTGGCAAACCTAAATCATTTAATATTTCTAATGCAGAACGAACTTGATAATTTCTAGGCACCAATAGAGCACATTCATTTGGATCAATCCCTTCAGCAATTTTTTGTTTAAAATAAAGTCCAGCACCGATAATCTCATCCCGTGGATAAGAATACTCATTTAACATTATTCTATCCATGCCTTTTGTATTAGTTTTTAATTTTTCATCACTTAAGGAACTTTTCAATAAATCATCCGCCAGGGCAAGTATCGGACCGGTAGAACGATAATTTTCTATTAAGTTAATTAATTTAGCTTTTCCAAAAAAGTGAGCAAATTCTTCAAAGTATGAAAGTGAGGCGCCAGAGAAACCATAGATAAGCTGTCTATCATCACCCACAACGAAAATATTAGGTTTTTCTACTCCTCCCCACACTCCTTTCAGAAAACTATTTTGTACCCCACTAGAATCCTGGTGTTCATCTACTAAAACATATAAATAATTTTCACGTATATCGGAACGTACATCTTCAAATTTTTCCACTAATTCTGTGGCATATTCTAAAACATCATCATAATCCATGAAGGAAAGTTCCTTTTTCTTCTCTTCGTAAATACGATAAAATTCTACCACCTCACGTGTGCGCGAAAGAGATTCGATTTTTTTCTCAACTTCCTTTTTTAATTTACCCTTACTCTCTCCTCTGGTAGAGATACTGTCCTCATTATTTTTTAAATTTTCTATATCACTTTCTATATATGATAAGAATTGAGAGGCACTAATACGTTCACGTTTTAAAATTGAAATTAATTGTTTTAAATCACCGAAATACATTGATGGATTAGCTCGTGGACGAAGATATTCCCACGTATTGGAATGCAATATCTCATCGACTAAAAATACCGCCCTATCATCACTAAGTAATTCTGGAATTTGAGGAAAATCGAGAAGGTCATAATGTTTTTCAATAAGATTAATAGCGAAACTATGGAAAGTAGATACCGTCACGTCGTCTGCTTGTTTACCTATATAATTGTGCAAACGTTCACGCATAGCAGAGACGCCCGCATTAGTAAATGTTAGACATAAAATTCCATCACCTTTTGTGTCAGTTTTTTCTAGAATTTTAGCAATACGAAGTGCTAATACTTGTGTCTTCCCTGTTCCTGGACCCGCCACCACCATCACTGGACCATCTATGGTATCTACGGCTTCTCTTTGAGCTTTGTTTAACTTTTTATATTCTTCTTCGAATTTTTTTTCTAGATCTTTCATTGATTTAAATTAAGTTTAAGATGCATTTTAGATTTCCAAAAGAAAAATCCGATTATTATAAAGGTGGAAAGAGGTGAAAGATATTCTGGAATTTTAAAACCAAAACTATGCAATATCATAATAACTCCAAGAATTAGGATAGAATACATCGCTCCATTTTTTAGAAAGACATATTTTTTAATTCGCTCTATGTTGCTTATAGTAAGCTGTCGTACTAAAAGAGCACCCAAACCATTACCAATGAGGATAAGAGGAATAGAGAGGGTAAAAGCAAAAGCTCCAAGTACTCCATCGATAGAAAATGTCATATCGATGATCTCTAGGAAAAAAAGCTTGCTCAAGTCTGAACGTGCACTACCGAGCAACTTCCTCTCCTCCTCTTCTGCGTTTTGTTTAAAACCATGAGTAATAAAAAACAAACTCGAGCCAACAACAGCCCCAAAAGCCATCAGATTATTTTGCTTCAAAGCAAACCAAGAAATAACAGAAAGAAGTATGGAAACAATCGCATAAAACCAGACTCCTTTATCCATAAAAAATTTCTCTGCCTTTGGTAAACCCATATGTTTGTCTTCGAGAAAAAGCCAGTGCAAAAATAAAAACAATAGGAAAACTCCACCAGCTATTAATAAAATTGGGGCTGATTTATGTATAGATTCTTGAACAAGAGGATCAGAAGACCAGGCTGCAGACAACACTTGAAAAACAGAAAGGGTCGGATTAAAAGCCCAAATTATTATAAAGGGAAGAAGCCCCCGAACGACAAATACCGCTACTAGCATTCCCCATGTTAAAAACCAACGCCGAGCGCGAGCCCCCATTGTAGATAAAACCTCAGCATTAATAATTGCATTATCTACTGAAGATATAGTCTCAAAAAGAGAAAGCCCGAGAATAGTTAACAAAGCAGAAAATATCATTTCTGTATTTTACTCTATTTTTGTATTTTTGTCTTTTATTCAGTCGTCACACCATCAAACTCTGGACCATCTTTTTCTGCCTCTTCTTTCGTTGCTCGGACAATGCCATCCTTGTGATGAGCTGGAGAATATATCGTGTATAACTTTAAATCTTCTGTGTCAGAAGTGTTGACAACATTATGTTCTGCTCCAGAAGGAACGATAATAACTGAACCATCACCGAGTATATATTCATTGCCATCGATAATACATTTCCCCTCCCCCTTTTCAATACGAAAAAACTGGTCATTTTCAGAGTGAACCTCCATGCCAATCTCTTCATTTGGTTTTAAGCTCATCAAAACTAACTGACTGTGCTTACCGGTGTATAAAACTTTACGAAAATTTGTATTTTCTATTGCATCTTTCTCTATGTTTGCGTTAAAGCCTTTTTTCATATGTTTTTATATTAAGTTGATAATAGTTAAATTATAACACATCAAAAACAACCTCACCCCTTTCCCCTCTCCATAATTTAATTATGGAGAGGGGTGGATGCTTTAGCAGACGGGGTGGGGCGAATTTTAATCTTTCACTATTAAAAAAATATAAATTTATTTATTGCACTTTTGTATACTCTATAAGGCTTCGGCCCAACGAAGGCTTTATTATTTATAAAGATAGTAGGTGTGCCATACATATTCGTTTTTTTAAGTTCTGTAACTTGATTCTGTACGATATTTTTTGTTTCGGTACTGTTTGCACAATCATTTACTTTCTTAACATCGAACCCAAAATTGGTGAGTATGGAATTAGAATTTGCTTTATTCAGGACAAAATTTTTATCAGTAGTAAATAAATAATTATTCAAATCCCAATATTTTTCGGGATAATCTTTATACACACAATATCCAATATCTGCTAAAAACGTCGTATCCCCCTTGGCTGGGAAATGCGCAAAAATAAAGTTTGCTTGTTTATCTTTTATTAATTTCAAAATATCTGGATATGCTTTTCTACTATAATCACAAGCATAACAACCAATAAAGACTACTGTATCCTTAGAGCTATTGTTTTGTGTTGGGAAGCTAGAAAGATCTACATTATTAAGTGTTACATTGGCTTCTGTTTTTGGTACAACCCCACAAGAAGTACCATCTCCTAGTGCAGTTACTTTATTATTTTCTCCACTTGGGTCAAAAGCACAAAACCCGCTCGCATTTAATCCATTGCAGCTCCCGTAAACATAAAAATTATATCCTCCCCACAGAACCCATAAAGTACTACCCAACATCAAAATAAAGAACACCCAAGACAATATCTCATAATGTTTATTCACCATCTTTGCCAAAAAAACTGAACGGTCAATCAACTTTGACAGAATTTTTCCTTTTATTTTTTCTTTAAAACCAGTATCACAAGGACGAAAAGTCACCCTTTTAAATACACAACTAAAAGCTTCCTTAGCGAGAGCTCGATGAGAAGCACTAAATATCCCCATTATTCCGAATATAATTAAAGCAAGTAGACAAGCCATAAATTTATAATATTTTTAATATTTTATTTAAATTAGTAATAAATGCTTCTGCATCTTCCATCGTATTATATAAATACAGAGAAACACGAGCAGAGTTATAAATCTTTTTATTATGGAACCAAGAATGCACACAATGTTGCCCTGAGCGGATAGAGATATTTGCCATCTCATTCAACATAATTGCGAATTTGTGCATATCTGTATCTACTATATAAAAATTAACAATTCCAGACCTGTCCTTAGCATTTTTGGGTCCGATGATTTTTATCTCCGGAATTTTTTGTAATTCTTCTGTAATATAAGTATTTAATTTAAGTTCATGTTCTTTTATATCTTCATAATCAAATTGATTTAAATATTTCACCGCCTCCCCTAGGCCTATAATCCCAGCATAATCCTGAAGTCCTGCTTCAAATTTATCAGGACTTTCTAACATTTTATAGCTATCATAGGTAGAAAATTCAACCGTGTCTCCACCCACCATAAATGGTTCTAATTTTTCTAGCAAACTATATTTCCCGTAAAAAACTCCTGTGCCAGTAGGCCCAAGCATTTTATGTCCAGAAAATGCCAGGAAATCAACATCTAAATCTTGTACATCTATTTTTCTGTGTGGAATACTCTGTGCAGCATCTAGAAATACTATTACATTATTTTTATGAGCAATTTCTATTATTTCTTTTACGGGGTTCGTAAATCCATCTAAGTTTGAAGTATGAACTATAGAAACCAATTTCGAGCCAGATACTAATGAGCGTAAGTTATCTAAATTAAAAGTACCGTCTTCATTTGAGGGAATTATTTTAACAACAATACCTACCCTATCCCGTAAGAGTAACCATGGTACTAAATTTGAATTGTGCTCTTTATCAGAAACTAAAATAACATCTCCCTTTTTAAAACCAAAAGAATTAGCAAGCAAATTTATCCCCTCTGTCGTATTACGTGTAAAAATTATTTCATTTTCATTGTTTGCATTTATAAATTTTGCAATAATTTGCCTTGTTTCTTTTACTTTTTTTGTAACTTTATCCCCCAACTTATGAGAACTTCTACCGGCACAAGCTGGAAAATTTAAGTAATAATCATCCATCGCATCAATAACAACCTTGGGCTTTAAGCTCATACAAGCACTATCTAAATATATGGGAGCAAGATCATTTCCACCTTTCAAAATATTGAAATCGGCTCTTATTTTATCTATGTTTAACATATTTTATGTCTTTTAACTATATCACATATTTCCCTATTTTTGTCCTTTTTATTGAAAAAGCTAAGGCTGAAATTGCCATTTTCTTTCCGAGAGAATTTGCTATCCCCCGCACGTAAGTACCACTACTACATTTTATTTTAAAACTTCCAATAAAATATTTGTTAAACACCGAGTGTTTAACAATAAGATTCTTTTTCCAAATTTTTAAAATATCACTCTGTCTAAAATCACCTTTTACCCTTTTTATCCTTTTTTCTATGTTTTTAAATAATTTCTTATTATCTATTTCTTTTATCTTCTCTAATTTTAATTTTTTTATAAAGATCTTTCTCTCTGGTATATCTATTTCTTCTCCTCTTCTTGCGTAAACAAACAAAGGTTTTCCTTTAACTGTTTTAGAAGAATAAATTGGATATTTTTGTATACTTTCTCCAAGAAAACTTCTTATGTTCTTTTTTATTTCTTTTTCTAGATCTTTTCTGTTTGTTTTTTTATTAGCCGTAGAAATTACTTTTCCTAAAACATCATAAGTGTCCGTCATAAAACCAAAAAGAACTTCAAACTCATATTCTTTCTCCAGGGCTAAATATTTTTCTTTGTTTTTTGTTTCCTCTCCAGAAAGTACGAGCAAAAGCCCACTTGCCATAGGGTCTAGCCTACCTGCATAGGTCATCTTTATATCTTTATATTCTTTATGTTTTAGACGAAAACTATTTAATGCTTCAAGCGGTGTCTCCCCTTCTTTTTTATTAAGAAGAATAATTTTTTTCATCTACCATTTTAAAATATTACTTAGAAAGTCGTTCTTTGATTTTTTCTATTAGATCATCAATAGTATTATTAGATTTTACCAAATAGTATGTGGGTTGATTATTTTCAATAGCTTTGATGATCTTCTCATCATCAGCGTTAAGATTCGTAAATAAAACGATAGGAAGATTTTTACCCCAATCACCTTGGGCTCGCAATTTTTCCATCACCATCAATCCATCCATCTTGGGCATTACAATATCAAGAATAATTAAATCAGGACGCTTAGATAAAGCTGTTTCCAATCCCTCCTCGCCATCTCTCGCCTCAAGAACATCAAAGCCCTCTTTTTTAAGTTTTTCGTTAATAACATTTCGAAGAAAAGCATCATCTTCTATTGCTTCAATAACAAGTACTTTTTTATTTGCTACAAATTCATTAGCCATACTTTAATTATAATATATAAAAATTGTAAATACTAGCAATTTATTTAACCTTTTCTTTATTTGCTCCATCTAAGGGAAGCGTTATAAAAAAAGTGGTTCCCTTGTCTTCTTCAGACTCAAACCATATTTTCCCGTTTAAGTTTTCAATAATGGATTTTACAATATATAAACCAAGCCCAGTACCTTCTATGCCTTTATATTTCACATTGTCTGCCCTAAAGAGCTTACTAAATATCTGGCTTTGTTGTTTTGCAGGAATGCCATAACCATTGTCAGAAAATTTTATAGATAAAGTATTCTTACCATCGAAAGAGATAGCGAGCTCAATCTTGCCTCCTGTCGGAGTATATTCCACGGCATTAGAAAGCAAATTTTGAAAAACCATATGTAGGAGCTTGGGGTCTGTTGAAAATATTGGAATATTATTTTCAAAACTCTCTATAATTGCAAGCTTTTTATCTTTAATTTTAAGTTCTTGTTCCCTGAGAACATTATGAGCTAAATCAACTAAATCTGTAGGTTTTGGTTCAATTTTAAATATTCCCAATTCAATGCGTGAAACATCTAAAAGAGTATTTACCATCTCTATCATCCACTGATTGCCACGATATATTTCTTCAAGGAACTTTTTCTGCTTGGGTGGAACTTCGCCAGCATCACCATTTAAAATCATCTCTGTATACAACTTAGTTGAAGAAAGCGGGCCACGTAGCTGATGGCTGACGATTGAGACGAATTCTGTTTTTATTTTATCAATTTCTTTTTCATAAGTTATATCACGAATCATCTTGATTAATCCTATTAATTTTTCATTTAGAAAAATAGGTGTAGCTGTGATTGCTACAGGAAACCTTGTTTTGTCTTTTCTAATAAAAAAATAATTTCCTTTTGTAATCTTACCAGTAGCTAAAGCTATTGCTGTAGGCCTTTTATCGAGAGGTATTAATTTTCCATTCTCATCCTCTAAAGCAAGATGATTAGGCTCTTTACCAACCAAATCTTTTCCTTCCCAGCCGAGCATATTGATAGCTACTTTATTGATAACTATAATTTTTCTTTCATTATCGACGGCGATGAGACCGTCCCCTACGCTTTCTAAAATAGCTTCATTTTTTACTCTTGATTCTTCTATTTTACGAGTAATAGAAATAACAACATAAGCGCCAAGGCCAAATACAATCATGTTAACAATGAGCAATATAAAATTAATACGTATCTCTTTTTCGCTATCTAAGAAATAATTTATAACGAAAAAATTAGTGAGCGCTAAAACAAAAAATAGAGATAAAATAAAATTCAATACATTAAATTTTTTAGCTATCTTGTCCATAAGAATATGTAATATTATAACACTTTCTTATTCCCAATGTATATAATTCAGCCTTGGCGGAGGCGGAGAGAACATTGTCCCGCAAGCCTGGGACTATTTGAACTAAAACTTATAACAACAGCGGAGGCGGAGAGATTCGAACTCTCGGTGGGTTTCCCCACACAGACTTTCCAGGTCTGCGCACTAGACCGCTATGCGACGCCTCCGTGCACTTTCTATCCTAACATATTTAAAAATTCTTTCTCGTTTAATACTTTTACTCCGAGTTTTAAGGCAGTTTTTAATTTAGAACCAGGATCTTCTCCAGCGACAACATAAGAAGTATTTTTCGATACAGAACCAACTACTTTTCCACCAAGAGCTAGTATTTTTTCTTTAGCTATTTCGCGTGACATTGTAGAAAGTGTGCCAGTCAAAACAAAACTAAGGTCAGTGAACTTTCCAGCTTTATTTTTTTCTTCTTTTTCTACGGTCACACCATTTTTTTCTAATTTTTTTATAAAATTTAAATTATTTTTATCATTTAAAAAATTACCAACACTTTTTGACACAGCTGGTCCGATGTTTTCTATGTTGTCTATTTCCGCTAGGTCTTGCCTAGCGGAAACAATTAAATTTTCCAAGGTGCCGAAATGTAAAGCCAAATCTCGTGCTGTCTCCTCCCCCACGTGTAGTATTCCTAGTGCCCAAAGAAAATGTGAAAGAGAAACATGTTTCCTTTTTTCTATTTCATTGATTATATTTTCTGCAGATTTTTCTCCAAAACGTTCCAAGGGTGCAATATCCTCTTTTTCCAGCGTAAAAATATCAGCTGCATCAGTTATCAAACCTTCATCCTTAAAACGTCTTAAAATTTTAGGACCTAATTCATAAATTCCAAAAACAGATACAAAATGTTCCAGATATCTTTCATTCTTGGCGGAACACTTTGGATTGCTGCAATAGTAAGCCACTGAAGAAGTTTCTGATAAAACTTTTTTTTCAACTTTTCCCCTACATACAGGGCAAAATTCTGGCATTTTAACTTTCTTTTCTTTCCCATTACGCATTCTAGTAAGCACCTCTACGACTTTAGGGATCACATCTCCTGCTTTTTCTATTACCACGGTGTCTCCTATCCTTAAATCCAATCTCTCGATTTGATCCATGTTATGCAAGGTTGCTTTCGACACCCTAGAACCTGCGACGAGCGTCGGTTCAAATAAAGCAAGCGGTGTAAGTACACCCGTGCGTCCGACATTTATCTTCACATCTTTTACTATCGTCGTAGCTCTTTCTGCAGGATATTTAAATGCTGCCATATAACGTGGGGCTTTGCCGACAGTACCCAATGTTTCTTGCTCTTTCAAACTATCAACAGATATGACTACACCATCAGTTCCATAAGGAAAATCTGGTCTTATTTTTTCAAATTTTCTAATGAAAATTATAACTTCATTTAAATTTTTACATATTGCTTCATGCTCATCTACCCTGAAACCTAAACTTTTTAAAAGTTTATGCTTGCTAGAATGGGTAGCTTCCTCTGTATGCTTTTGCGAATGGTCGACGTTGCGTAGCAGGAGATCCTGAGTAAAAGCATCGGAGGAAGCTATGTCGTATGCAAAAAAATCTAATTTTCTTTCTGCGGAAAGTTTGGGATCCAACTGACGCAAGCTTCCAGCTGCAGCATTTCTAGTATTTGCAAAGAGTGTTTTACCTTCTTTTTTATTTTTTAAATTAAGCTTCTCAAATGTTTTTTTAGACATTACTGCTTCCCCCCGTACTTCTATGTATTCCGGAACAGAATTCACCTCACCCCTCCCCCTCTCCATTTTTCCTGAAGAAATGGAGAGGGGTGGATGCGAAGCAGACGGGGTGAGGAAAAGAGGTATCGAATTAATAGTTTTCAAATTCTCTGTAATATCTTCTCCAATAAACCCATCCCCCCTGGTGGCACCGCGTATAAATTTACCATTTTCATAGATTAATGACACAGCGAGACCATCAAATTTTACTTCACAAAAATAATTAATGCTCTCTTTAACACCCAGTGTTTTTCTGGGTGGCAGAAGTTTTATAACTCTTTTTTCCCAATCAAATAATTCTTCCTCACTGAATACATCATTCAAGGAAAACATCCTTATGTTATGTTTAACTTTCACAAATTTATCGAGAGCTTTACCCGCTACTCTATTTTCTCCTGCATTTAAATCACTAAATTCAGGATACTTTTTTATAAGCTCCTTAAGTTCACGAGTAAGAGAATCATAAACATCGTCAGTCACATTCCGTGCGTTTTCTACATGGTATGCATTACGCAATCTTGCTATTTCTTCTCGTAATTTTTTTACCCGCCTAGCATCTTCAGAACTTGCTCTTTTTTTTTCTTCTTTATCTTCCATACCTTAATTAATAGCTTGTTTTTAGTTCACGTTCAATTGTATTCGTGCCTGATACACAAGTACTACCACCATTATTATATCCTTTTGCAATTATAGTCGTAGTAGCAGTAATGGGTGGGACTGGTGGTCTTTTATCCACAACTACCTTAGCACAACCTTGTCCTGTATTACCTAATCCAATTATAGTAAAAGTCCAAACTGATAGCTGGTTTTCTATTACATTAATAGAGCTATTGTTGCAAATTATTGATGTTGAACTAGGTGGATCTATGAAAACAACTCCTGTAGATTTATTGTTAAACATTGCACATTCAATACCTGTATCCGCAGCAAAAAAAGCCTCATTTGTATCTTTAGCTGAAGTTCCAAATTTTATTTCTTTTAAAGCAATATTAGTAACACCAATAGCAATAGATAAAAGAATTGCTGCAAGTGTAACTGCAAAAAGTATCACAAACCCTCTATTCTTTTTTATTTTTTTAAAAATTTTCATTTTATTCTACCCAATTAAATAAATTTTCTGTAAGAGTTATATTATAGTTTCCAGAACCCTGGGTCCAAGAAACATTAGAAAAAACTTTCACTTCATCGGTAGTGCTGGGAACTGATACAAGCGTAACGGTACGAATAAAACCAGGAAAATCAGCATTAGAAATAGGGTATGATATTGTTCTTGGAGTTTTAAAACTATCCCATCCAGCTTGCGGACTCGTAGTATTATAGAGCACAGCAGTATCTCGCAAGTTTCTAACATATTCAATCCCCTCTTGGGCCAGGTACGAAGCTGCCATTTTCTTTTTAGCATAACCAGTATCGGTAATACTACCGGACAAAATTACCAATAAACCTAAAATTGACATAGTAAAAATTGATATAGACACAAGTGTTTCCACTAAAGTAAAACCTTTATTCAACTTACTTTTTTTATTAATTTTTTTAAAAAATAATTTCATTTTTTTTAACTTTATAAACTTTAAACTTTACAAATATCTATATATCTATCTGTCTCTGAGAAGCAGAAGTTTCTAAAATAAAAGGTGTAACAACCCCATTGGAGGTTATATTTCCCACAAGCTTAATCGTAATAAAAGGCTGATTAGTATCCCCTGGTGGTGGCTCTGCTCCTGTCACTACAAATCCAGAGGCTACAGGATCAATAGTAATTTCATCTGGATTTAATTGAACAAAAGTAATTCCCCCATCTAATGATTTAAAAATGCCATTTTTACCATTATATACACCTATATAATAAACCCACTGATCATTTGGACTAATCGTGCCATATTGATATTCAAAAGCAATACCCCAACCACTTAAACAACTTTTAGGATTACTTATATTAGAAAAAGGAACTGTTGGGATTGTATCTGTCCCAGAAAAACAATGATAATTGTATCCTGTTCTTATGTTTCTAGACATATCTTCCATAACAAAACTTAAATTATCCATAACTGAACGCATACTCTGTGATTTTTTATTTAATAGATTTGCATTGAGAAGTGCCCCCATCCCGTCCATCACAATAATCAAAAAAAGAGAAATAGAAATCATCGTCTCTATCAAAGTATATCCGCCTGATTTTTTTTTATTATTTATTTTTTTCATTTCTTTGTAACTTTTAGTTAACCTGCACTCTACCCGAAGGATAAAGTTTTATCAAAGAAGTGGCTCCTTTGGGTGAAGCAATCGTAATTTGAATATATGAAACAGGAGAAATAAAAATTGAAGAAGATTTTATTGTAGCACCAGAATTAGGTCTTGAAAAGGATATCGTTAAATCGTTCAAGGGACTTGTTGTGGCACAAGGAGTCGCATAACAAGCATCAAGTCTCGATATATAATTATTTTTTGTAATACTAATTTTATCTAAACATTCACCCGTACAGCTACTAGTACTACCATCAAACATTCCATTTTGTGATGAAAGTGCAGTACCAAGGTCGGTAAAATAAATAAATTTTTTATTAAAAGAAATACCATCAACATCAGAACTTGCAGATGAATTAAAATATACGCCATAAGATGGTTTCCAGCTTGAGTCATAACCACCAGATACAGGCAATACCCCCGCCAAAGAAGAATTTTGTGCTTCAACAATTTTCAAAGTAATATCGCTGGCTAGATTTTTAATATCAACTCTATCCTGAAAGGCTCCATAATTAAATACGGCAACCGAAGAAAGGACAGAAAAAATACTTAGAACAACAATAAGTTCTACATATGTCATCCCTCTATTTCTTTGAATTTTTTTATATTTTTCTGCCATTTTTTTAAATTCCAAAAAGGTGCAATTCAAAAAGAAATGCTAAAAGCGTACCTAATGCTAAATATGGAGCAAAGGGAATTTCACTTTTCATACCATGTTCTTTTGAAAAAATAACTAGAAAGATTCCAACGATAGCTCCTACCCAAAAAGCCACTACTACACCAGAGACAGCTCTAGACAAACCAAGCAACCACCCTAAGCCAATTGCAAGCTTCGCATCCCCTAAACCCATCCAAGCACCACGAGAAATGAGCCAGAAAAAAGCAAAAGGGGCTGCAATGATAAAACCTGACAAGAATCCCCAAAGAGTAGGCAAATGAATAGGCAAACTTAATACACCGTTAGAATTTAAGAAAAACAAACCGACAAAACCAAATATAGCCAAGATTAAAGAAAGCGCATCGGGAATTATCTTATGTTTAAGATCGTAAACAGCAATAACAATAATCAAGGAAAATACAGCAGCATAATATGCATAAGTAAAACTAAATATTAATGTATTTAAAAAGAATACATCTTGAAACTTTAAAAAAAGTCCCGCAAAAATAAGGCCTGTTATAAGCTCCACAAGTGGATATTGGATAGAGATTTTAGTTTTGCATTTTGAACATCTGCCTTGAAGTAATAAGAAACTAAAAACAGGTATAAGCTCATGCCAAGAAAGTATGTGTCCACAAGACATGCATCCACTCCTCCCTCCTAAAGATCGCTCTGTGTTAAGTCTAATGATAACAACATTTAAAAAGCTTCCAACAATAAGACCTAGAACAAAGAAGATAATTGTAAGTATTGATATCATATTTTTATTTTTAAAATATTAATTACAAATAGTTCCTGCTCCAATCGAAACACCTTCTTGTTTAGATTTTCCAGCGCTGTCTACGCACCACATTTGATTAGCTCCAGCGCCTTTAAGAGGAACCTCGGCTGCCCAAGCAGTAGCACTATCATTACATGTTGCAGTCGTTAATGTACCAGTAGTATTCGTAGCATAACTAGCATAACCATTGGCCTTTGCAGCTGCTAATACTTGTGCGCCAATACCTAAAGCACCACCAACTGGACCATTAGTACAAACACTTGTGTAAGTATTTATGGCCACTGTATTAGTATTATAAAAAATCTCTCCTTGAGATATGGCATTTCTTAGGTTCGACTTAACACCCGCATCTCCCCCCTTACTTCTAGCACTATTTAAGGCGGCCATAACAACCGCAGCCATAATACCGATAATCGCAACAACCACTAAAAGCTCAAGCAATGTAAAACCTTCTTTATATAGTTTTTTATTTTTCATAAAATTTATTATTAATATAAATAATCTCTTTGTATATTGTACCACATATACAAAAAACAAAAACCACCTTTTGGGGTGGTTTTTGTTTAAAAACTAAATCAAATTACGGACAAGCGGTGGCACTTGCGGCAAAGGTAGCTTCTCCTGTTGACTTACCAGCAGAGTCTACACACCACATAACACTCGTACCTTCAGCGACCTTCAAACCAGCCGATATAGCCCAAGCAGAATTGTCTGCGGCTAGGTGACAGTTAACCGTAGTTGCTGAACCTGCGTCTGCAAGAGTAACATCAACAGCTCCGCCAGCTACTCCCAAGGCAGTAGCTGCCGCTTTTGTAGCAGCTGCAATTGTAGCATCGGCACAGAACCCAGTATAACTACTATTTGTATCATAAAGTATAGCTCCTTGCGCACGAGTATTTGCTAAGTTTGCCTTAATCGCTGCATTGGCTCCTTTTGAACGCGCAGTGTTTAGTGATGCCAAAACAACTGATGCAAGAATACCGATGATTGCAACAACAACCAAGAGTTCAATCAATGTAAAACCTTTCTTTAAATTCTTCATAATTAAATTCTAATTATTAATAATAACTTA
>JBAZXO010000002.1:0-164146 GCA_041659785.1 Minisyncoccota bacterium
ATGGAAGTTCTAGGATTTTAAAAGTGGATTTTTAAATTTAAAATTGCTAATCTAAAAATATCCCACGTTTTAAGCGGGGCAAAGCCTCTCGTCGTTCAATGGATAGGACGTAACTTTGCGGAAGTTATGATGTAGGTTCGATTCCTACCGAGAGGACAAGAAAAAATAAAATAAATCTATTTATACAAAACATAACTCTCTTTATAATGTATTTGACATTTTTACCTAGTCATGATACAATGCTAGGTGAATAAAGTTGTTGGGGATGCACCCCAAAACCGGGGATTTCCCCCACAGTTCATCCAATTTTCATAGCCCCAAGAAGGGGCACAAGGAGAAATCATGAAAAACCTACTGAAAGCATTCACGATTTTCGTGATGTTGCTCTTCGGTCTCTGCTCGCCCCTCGGCGCGCAAACAGCGCCCGCTCTTTTCGAAAACAAAGAGCAAGCTGAAGTGGCCTTCAACACTGGTGCGTATACGATGTACGTACCTCAACAAAGGGCTGCCCATCCAGTAAGTGGGCAAGAGAGAATGACGGAAACAGTTATTTTCGCAGAACTGTTAACCCCCCACGGGTGGATGTGGACCATCTACCCTATCAAATCTCGCTTGCTCTTCAACGAAATGAGTGAGCCTTCCGGAGACGCGAGGTGCCGGAACCCAATCCGCAGGTGGGCATATCCATCGGCACCCAAAGCCACCCCGATCACGGCTCAGGTAACTGTAGGTCCTCAAGGGCCTCCGGGACCACAAGGACCCCCGGGACCTTCGGGGTACACCCCTATCAAAGGAATCGATTACTTCGATGGTCGGGACTTCTCAGATCGCGATCGCAAACCCAACATCCCAGTAGTCAACAAGACTTCATGGATGCGAAGGCACCCCGTGGCTTCTGTTTTCATCGGGATAGCTGGAGCAGCATTAATCGGCTCTGCTTTATCTGGTGGGCACAAAGGTTCATCCGGCCCCAAGGGCGCAGGGGACAATCTTTAACAGTCCCATCTATCAGCCGCAGGAGCAAAGTTAACCAAAAGTTAACCTTGCTCCTGCACTCTTCAAAGTTATGAAAATAATTTCATAATTCCGAAGAGTGAAAATGTCGAATTTTTATTCCAAAAAAATTAATAAAATAAATTATAATTATGAATACAAAAATAAAATTATCAATGAAATTGTTTATGTTAGGAGTAGTCACACTACTTGGCATTTTTGCTGTAGCTACACCAGCATCAGCAACATCAAATATAACTTGTAATAGTGCGACAATCAGTGCTTGGGTTGATCCAATGGGAGTCACAACCACTGCTTGGTTTGTGTGGGGTACGACTACTTCATTCGGACAACAATCACAACCACAAGACTATAACTCATACCAAAGCTTCAGTTATAATTTGACTGGTCTTAGCCCAAATACAACATATTATTGGAATTCAAAATTCCACAACAACTCAAGAGGATATTGGGATGGAACATCTATTCAATCTTTTACTACTCTTTCTTGCACCCCACCACCACCTACTATTTTCACTGTTACAGCAATTGCTGGTACGGGTGGATCAATTAATCCCCCATCACAGACAGTCACTTCAGGCTACACTGCAAACGTTTATGTAACTGCAAATCAAGGATACACAATAAATCAAGTTACTGGCTGTGGTGTTTTCTATAATGGAGGAAGTACGTATACTACAGGTGCAATACATTCAGACTGTACGATCAATGCTAGTTTTACCCAAAATGCTCCTACTACTTACACCGTCACAGCTACTGCTGGACAAGGTGGATCAATCACCCCTTCAGGAAATCAGCAAGTAAACGCAGGGAATACAACCAGCTTCACAGTAACTCCAAATTCTGGATACACTGGATCAGTTTCTGGTTGTAATGGTAGTCAGTTGAATAATATTACTTCTGCTACTACATACACTACTGGTACAATAAATTCTGCTTGTACTGTATACGCTAGCTTTACACAAAATGCTCCTAATCCAGCAACGGGAAGTCTAACTATCTCACCATCAAGTTGTATTATCGCTTCAGGTGCAAGTACTTGTACTGTTACGGGCGCAACCTGGACAACAACAAATGCTACAAATCCTGCATTAATAGATGGAAACACGGGAGCTACTCTTTCTACTGCTGCAAATAACACAAACCCTCTTTTAGTATATGTTGGATATCCATATACAATATTTAATCTAAAAAATGGATCAACCATTCTAGACACAAAATCAGCTATTTCGTCATGCGCAAACGGATCTTCTTGGAACGGTTCAATCTGTGCGTCCAATGCACCCAACCAATACACCGTCACAGCTACTGCTGGACAAGGTGGATCAATCACCCCTTCAGGAAATCAGCAAGTAAACGCAGGGAATACAACCAGCTTCACGGTAACTCCAAATTCTGGATACACTGGATCAGTTTCTGGTTGTAATGGTAGTCAGTTGAATAATATTACTTCTGCTACTACATACACTACTGGTACAATAAATTCTGCTTGTACTGTATACGCTAGCTTTACACAAAATGCTCCTAATCCTACTAATCCTGCTGTTCAATTGACTGCAGACAATCAAAATGTAACTTATAACGGAAGCACTGTTCTCCGTTGGAATGCAACTAATGCGACTTCTTGTATTGGAAGTGGTAATTCTAGTTACTGGTCTGGAAGTGTAGGTCTTTCGGGACCATGGAATACTGGATCTTTAACTAACACAACTACTTTCAACATAACTTGTTATGGTGCCAATGGAACAACACCAGCCTTCAGCACAGTAACTGTTACTGTAAACCAAAACCAAACTTGTCAGGATCCTAATGCTATTAACTACGGTGGATCACTGCCTTGTAGATACCAAACACAAGGACCAACTGTCACCATATACGCAAACCCATCTTCTATAAATTATAATGGAACTTCTTTGGTTATTTGGAATTCAAATGGTGCAACCTCTTGTACTGCAAACGGTGGAACAAACGGTTGGTCAGGAAACCAAAGTACGTCTGGAAGCTTCTACACGAACACTCTAACCAATACAACAACTTACGGTATTACCTGTACGAACAATACTGGTCAGCAAGCAAACGCCTCTACTACAATTTATGTAAACAATCAGACCCAATACCCAACAGTTAACATTTATGCTAGCCCTGCTTCTGTTTCTTACAATGGAACTTCTTTAATCACTTGGAATTCAAATAACGCAACATCCTGTAATGGTACAAGTGGCACCAATGGATGGGCAGGAAATAGAAGTACATCTGGAAGCTTCTACACCGGCAATCTAACTTACGCAACAAATTACGGCATTACTTGTACAAGCAATACAGGTCAGCAAGCAAGTAGTTCAACCACAGTATATGTAGATAACCAGCAAGTTGTTAATAATCAACCTACAGTAGTAGTTTATTCAGATCAAACAAATGTAGATTTTAATGGAGCTGCTACTGTTCGTTGGATTACTACAAATGCAACTTCATGTAATGCTTCAGGCGGATCCGTCGGCTGGGCAGGAGCAAAGAGTATCGGACCAGGTTCTTTCTACACTGGAAGCCTTACTTCAAGCAAAACTTATGAAATAACTTGTAGCAATGCTTTCGGATCTGCAAGTGATAGCCAAACTATCACTGTTCGAGGACAAATAAACAGAAATCCTATTACCCCATCTTCTCTCGTCTTAATAACCTCCTCTGTTGACCGCAACCAACCAATCGTTCCTACGATTGATAACACCATGCCAAAACCTGGTGATGAAATAAACTACACTGTTAGCTATCAAAATATTGGTAACGCTTCAATCACTGGTCTTACTTTACAAATGAATCTTCCACTTGAAGTAGATTACCTGTTCTCAAACCCAAGCAATCCCTCAATCTCTGGAAATACTTTATACTTTAATCTCGGAAGTCTTCGAGCAAATGGTAAAGGAGTAGTCACTGTCAGAGTCCGAGTCCGAGACAACATTAAGGCTGGAACAGCTTTAAACTTCCCTGCAACTTTGAGTTACATTGATCCTTCTGGTCAACCTCAATCAGTCAGCGCAAATGTCTCCGCCCAAGTTTGGAAAGATGGAACAGGAATTAATTTCCTCGGAGCAAATGTCTTCGGAGCTGGTTTCCTTCCAACAAATTTATTCGGATGGCTTCTATTGCTTATCCTTATACTTATATTGGTATTTCTAGCTAAATACCTTTATGATCAATCTTTCCAAAAGAAAACTACAACTGTAGTTGATCAACCCTCTGGCAAAAAGACCACGACTACTACGTTACAATAAAAAGACACAATAAAAACAGCACATAAAATGTGCTGTTTTTATGTTATATTTAAAACATGTTATACCCAATAAGGATAAACAAATATTTAGCTGATAAGAAAATCTCTACCAGGCGAGGCGCAGACGAGCTCATAAAAATGAAGAAGGTCTTTATTAACGGGAAATTGGCTGTATTGGGTAGTCAGGTAAATGAGAATGATAAAGTCGAAGTAAAAGGTGCAAAGGCAAAAGAGTATGTATATTTCGCTTATAACAAACCTATCGATGTCATTACCCATTCTCCCCAGGGTAAAGAAAAAGACATAAAGGAAGAAATAAAAAATAAAAACATTCCAAAAGATGTCTTCCCTATTGGTAGGCTGGATAAAAATTCTCATGGGCTACTCATCCTCACAAATGATGGACGTATCACAGACTCTCTCTTAAATCCAAAATATTTTCATGAGAAAGAATACATAGTCAGAACAAAAGAAAAACTTCGCTCAAATTTCAAAGAAAAAATGGAAGCGGGAGTAAATATTGAAGGATACAAGACCAAACCATGTAAAGTTAAAATCTTGAGTCCTTCTTCTTTTAAGATAATCTTGACCGAGGGTAAGAAACATCAAATCCGCCGAATGTGTTCTGCTCTTTTTCAAGAAGTCGCAGACCTTAAACGCGAAAGATTTATGAATATAACATTGGGCACTCTAAAGCCTAATGCTTTTCGCCCTATAGTAGGTAAAGAATTAGCTACTTTTCTAGATCCAATACTTCATCAATCCTAATTTGTTTTATAAATTCTGGTACGTGAGAAACGATAATCATAGCACCAGCGTATTTATGGAGCGCTTCGGCAATGACTGGCAAGTGACGGAAATTTATATGGTTCGTTGGTTCATCTAATATTAGAAGTCCGGGCTTTTGTAGAACCAATCTAGCAAAAGCGACGAGCCCTTTCTGCCCCTCAGACAAGTCCCCTATTTTCGTACGAATAAATTCTCCAGTAATTAAAAATCCGGCTGCGACAGAACGCATACGCTCTTCATCTAATTTTTCTCCACCTTCACGCATAGCATCTGCTAGAGAATTATAAACAGTGTCATTAAAATCAAGTGTAGAGAAATCTTGTCTATAATATCCAATACGTATCCCCTCTCTCACCTTTTCTCCATCTGCGTGGCCACTAGCGAGCCTCTCAAGCAAGGTCGTCTTGCCGATACCATTTGGCCCCTGTAAAAGTAAATGTTTATTTTTATTTAAGGAAACGTGAGCTTTGTGTTTTACTATTTTTCCATTTTTCATCGTGGTGAAAGAAGAAATGTTCAAAATTTCACCAATCAAGTCCGGTTGCGAAGGAATAATAAAAGGCCTGATGGCTTTGTCTTCTTTTCGCACATCCACTATCTCCTCTTCAAGCTCTTCTGCTTTTTCTCGCATTCTTTTCGCTACTAAACGTAGTCTACCTCCTTTATATGCGAAGACATTAGCCTGATCTTTCTTAGCCTGAATTTCTTTTTGCAACTGGGCATTTTTCATATTTTCTTTTTCGACACGAGCAGCGATATCTTTCACTACATCAAAATAGTTTCCAACATATTGTTCAATTTTCTTTGTATACACGTCGAGGTAAAGGACGCCCTGCGTAAAAGCATTTAAAAATTCTGCATCGTGTGAAATAACTAAAACTGTTTTTGGATAATTTACTAAAAAATTTGTCAGATGAGCAATACCTGCTTTATCTAAATTATTTGTCGGCTCATCCAAAAGAAGTAAATCTGGATTTTGAATAATTGCAGAAGCAAGTAGTAAGCGTGCTTGCTGTCCACCAGAAAAGGTTCTAACTATCCTATCATGCACCTTGGTGTGCCCTTTTAAATTTACTACTTCTAAAACATCATCAATCTTTGGATCAATGTCATAAACTTTTTCCTTAAAACTCTTTTCAAAAAATTCTCTTACAGTTAAATCTAGTTGATCACGAGGAATTACTTGTAATGCCGAAGCGATACTCACTCCTTTTACTATGTTTATAGTTCCAGATTCAGGAGTATAAACACCAGAGATAAGCCCGAAAATAGTACTCTTCCCTGCGCCATTTTGCCCCATTAAAGTGAACTTCGTACCCCTTCTGATGGTAAAACTGACCTCATCTAAAATAGGCTTATTCACGCCCCATTCGAATGAGACATTTTCAAATCTAGCTATTGTTTCTTGGGTTTTTCCTGTTTCTTTGGTTTCGAAGGCCATTTATACACACTAGCTTATTTGGACCAAAATAGAAAGCTGGGTTGACCCCGTCGCTCGCGAGCGAAAACAGGGTTGACAAAGTGGGTAATTTTATGATATACTTGTTGTACAAAGTAGGTGCGAAAAGAGTCGATTTCTAGGGTTATCTATTTGTAATTTAACAACTTAAACAAAAAAATCAATGACTGGTACAATAAAAAGACTCACTGATAAAGGTTTCGGCTTTATAACAGCAGAAGGACTACAGAAGGATTTATTCTTCCACAGTAACTCTCTTGTTGGCGTAACTTTTGACGAGTTAAAAGAAGGTGATACTGTTTCTTTCGAAACTGAGGAATCACCAAAAGGATTGAATGCTACAAACGTACAACGCGCGTAATATTCTCTAAATAAAAAAGCCCCTTACGGGGCTTTTTTATTTTGTATATTTTTTATTTATCTTGCGCCCAAGCCTTTAAATTTTCGTAACTATCCGAACCACAAATCCATTTGGTAGTTTTCGTATTATAGAAAAAAGGTACTCCCCCACAAAGATCTTTGTCCAACTCTAGTAAACGCTTTTCATTTTCTTTATTGTGCCAGACTTCAATGGCTTCAACCTTAATTCCTTCTTCTTTTTCTAATTTATCCACGAGTACATGCATGTCCACGCAATGAGGGCATTCGGTTCCATAAAATTCAAGTAAATGATTCATAAAAAAATATTAATAATAAAGGATTATGTTTTTAAGGGGGTTTTGCGAGCGACGGCGAGCAAACTTCAGAATTTTTTAAGCTTCAAAAAATTTGTACCCTAAAAAATATAACCCTTTATTATTTGACTAACTTTGATAAGCGAGATTTCTTGCGAGCAGCGTTATTTTTCTTAATAACACCTTTTTGGGCAGATTTATCTATAGCTTGAAAAGCATCAGAAAGCATCTTGGCAGCTGCGACCTTATCGGTTTTAGCGATTTTCTCAATTTTTTTGGTTATCTCTTTCATTACCTTCTTGCGTTGGTCATTAAAAGCCTTCTTGCGAAGTGAACCTCGTATAGCTTTTTTAGCTGATTGTGTTATTGGCATATAAATAACATAACAGAAAAACACGAAAAATGCAAACCCGCCATGCTGAAATAAATATGATATGATTAACACATGATTGGAAGCATAAAGGGAAAAATTCAACTAAAAACAGAGAAATTTATAATAGTAGAAACGGGTGGAGTTGGATATAAAATCAACATATCCCCTGACACATTGTCTAAAACAAAAAAAGTAGATGACGAAATATTTCTTTGGATTCATACTCATGTACGTGAAGATGCATTAGATTTATACGGATTTTTAGATCGAGGGGAATTAGAGTTTTTTGAAATGCTTATAAATGTATCTGGGATTGGACCAAGATCTGCACTCGCTATCTTGGGAATTGCCTCTATTGAGACACTCCGAAAAGCTATCGGCACAGGAGACACTAGCTACCTCACGAAAATATCTGGCATAGGCAGAAAAACAGCAGAAAAAATTGTAATCGAACTACGAGACAAGGTGGCAGATAAAAATATAAATGAAAAGGGAGGGAATTCACTCAAGGACGAACTGGATGCGCTCGAAGCGCTTAAGTCTCTCGGCTATTCTCAAAACGAAGCTCGCGACGCACTCAAAAAAGTCTCCCCAGATACAAATACAAATACAAAAATACGTGAGGCATTAAAGATTCTAGGAGGAAAATAAAATTCACCTCTCCCCTTCGCCCCTCTCCATAATTTTAGAATTATGGAGAGGGGTTGGGGGTGAGGATATTTTTTTTAGTTGGGAAAAAGTAATTTTTTATCCCTATCGTGGTAAGACTAGACATGTTTTTATAAGCGGCAAGACGTGTACTTTTCGTTCTAAATTTTTTTTCGTAAATATAACCATATTCTATTAAAACTGAACGCACAGAAGCATTGAGCGTGTTATTAGCACCGATCGCAATTAGTTTTTGATCAGGAGTTAAGCCACCAGCTTCTGGTTTCCATGTACTTGTGATGTATTTTTTATTTAATTGTAAAAAAATATCAGCAGCAAGCTGTCCACTTTCTCTAGAGTTAGCAAACTGTCCATCTGGCATATAAATAGTAAAACCTTTATATTGTCCAACTGTCCAACTCTTGGGCCGTGGATAATCATTAAAGTGAATATGCACCATTGCGTCTATTTTGTTTTCATCAGCCCATTTATTAAATCCATACAAACGAAGAGCAATGTCTTCGCTCACACGATGATGAGGAATATTGTCTTTTGGTATAAAATTACCACTAATAATATTATTATTCATTATTTTTTTTGCAGCCTGTTCAAAGGCTAAAATAGCATCTTTCTGTGTGAGAAAATCTGCAAATTCTTTTGTATAGCCTTCACTATCACGAGTAATATAAACGTCAAACCTTTTATCTTTCTTTAAGAGACCATAAATCTGAGTCGCCACAGCTAAATTCATATCGGCTTCTTTTATGTTCCCATATTGTGCTCCCCAAACCTCGTTATCATGTCCTGGTATCAATAAAATCTTAATTATTTTGGCGACACTGGCTTCTACCTTTAAAAGTGGTACAAGGAAAAATATTGGAAGAAAAAAAAGTATTAATAGTGATCTTTTCATTAACATTGTATGATTATAGCATGCCAGAATTACCAGAAGTCGAAACTACAACGCGAGGCCTAAGAAAAGCAATTTTAGGCCTAACAATAAAAGACGTGTGGACGGATTTATCAACAAAAGATAAACGTCAAAAGGGGTCCATCGCCAATCCGAAGTTTTTTACCATATTTAAAAAAGAAATTTTAAATAAAAAGGTTATATCAGTAGAAAGACGAGCAAAAAATATTTTAATAAATCTTTCCGGAAGCCCACGCCATGTCGGGGCAAGTAAAACCATACTGATACATTTAAAAATGACTGGGCATCTACTTTATGGAAAATATAAATTTACTCCCTCCCCAAGGCCAGACCTTAAGAATTCAAAAAGATCTGGCCTTATTAAGGGGTTTTGGACCCCTAATGAATCTGGCCCCCTTCATGACCCCTATAATAGATTTGTGCATGTGGTTTTTACTTTCTCAAATAAAAAAAATTTAGCTTTCTCTGATGCTCGAAAATTCGGAAAGATAACTCTTCTTGACCCCGAAGGAAAGAGTACTTCCTACGGGGCAGGTACAAAAACTGGCTACCTTGCTCACCTTGGGCCAGAACCACTTGATAGAAACTTTACCTTTGAAAAATTTAAGAAATGCCTGTCCGCCTCTTGGCGGAGGAAAATAAAAACTATTTTAATAGACCAGAGCATCATTGCTGGTATTGGAAATATTTATTCTGATGAAATACTCTGGCGAGCTGGTGTACATCCAGAACGAAAAGTTCAAAAAATTAAAGAAAAAGAATTGAAACTGATATTCAAAGCAATAAAAGAAACATTAACAAAAGGCATAGATTTCGGAGGAGATTCAATGTCAGACTATCGTAATATTCATGGTCTACCAGGTAAATTCCAAATACATCATGAAGCCTACAGGCGCACAGGGGAAAAATGCAGAAAACCAAACTGTAAAGGTATCATAAAAAGAAAAATAGTAAACGGCCGTAGCGCACACTTTTGCTCAGTACATCAGAAATAAAAAAGTGAAATATAAAATTTAGAAAGCCTTGCGCAGCCGGGTAGGCGAGCAGTTCGCTGGCAAAGCTTTGCCAGATAGATTGCTTTATAAATTTTGATATTTTATTTTTTTATAATTTACAAATCCTAAATAGAGCTATACCTAACGCAACAGAGACATTCAGGGACTCTTTTTGGCCACGCATTGGTATTTCAGCGATGACATCACACTTTTTGAGATTTTCTTTAGAAATGCCAGCTACTTCTTCCCCCACAAGAAATGCATTTTTGTTTTTTGTTTTTACTTTTTTATAGTCAACTGACTTTTTATCTTGTTCTAAACCAATAATAAAAAAATTGTCCCGCCTTAATCTGCGAAAAATGGCGGGCAAGCTTTTTTTAGATTCCCATAATACATATTCTTCTGCGCCTAATGCAGATTTTGCAAAATCCCCTCTCTTTCTGCCGAAACGATCCAGCGGTGCTGGTGTGTAACCAGTCAAATAAATTTTATTTATGCCAGCCGCATCCGCAGTACGAAACATCGCGCCTACATTTTCTACGCTTCGTATGTTATGAAGTATTAAAATATTTTCTTTTTTCATTATTTTAAAAAGTTTCTATTGCGCATGTTTTTATGATAAGCAATAGCGAATCTATGCGCCTCACTGTTTGCTAATAAAATCTCTCTCTCGTATTTTAAACCAAGATTCTTATCTCCCATAATAGCTTTTGGTTTATGTCGCTCGTCTTTTAATACTGAGACTATTGGAATATTAATTTTCAAACTAGATAAAACTTTCTTTGTGGCATTTATTTGAGCTATTCCACCATCCACAACTATCAAGCTCGGATAGGTCCATTCTGTATGCGCCAAACGCCTTTCTAAGACTTCTTTTAATGCTCCTGTGTCGTTTGCATCAATTTGTGTTCTTATTTTAAATTTTTTATATTCATTTTTTGCCACTTCTCCATCTTCTAAAACTACCATAACACCAACCATATTTTTTCCTCCCATGTGTGCTATGTCGTAGGCTTCAACTCTAAAAGCCTCACCTCTCGTAATTTTTTCGAGCGAGGAATTCTGCTTGGCAGTACGTAGTGAGAAAAAATTATGAGAGGTGGGGTTTTCTTTTATTAAAGCCACATCATTTATATGCTGTAAGGCAAAAATTTGTCTTTTAATTTCTCCCGCCTTTTCAAATTCACGCAATTTAGAATATGCATTCATTTCTTTCTTTAAATTTGCTAAAACTTTTTTCTTTTTGCCTTCAAAAAACAATTTAATGTTTTTAATATTTTGCAAATACAATTTTTTGTCATCTAAATCTGGCACTAAATTTATTTGTTTATAAAATTCAAGATAATTTTTACTTTTTTCGTCCAAGAACGGGAAAATTCTTCTTACTATTTTTAAAGCCTCTCGAAGTTGTGTTCCACTAGTATATGGTCCGTATATTTTGTTAAACACCGAGTGTTTAACATTCCTACCTCTAACAACAATCACTTTCGGTAACTCATTTACGCCATGGCGTAAATATACTTTTGTAATACAAACATAGTTAAAACTCTTATCCGATTTTTCTTTAGTATTATATTTCGGCTGATATTTTTTAATTAAATTTGCCTCAAGTATCAAAGCTTCAAGTACGCTGTCGGTCTCCTGCCAATCAATTCTATCCGCCTTGAAAACCATATCCACAAGAATTGGACCTCTCGTCTCTATTAGATCTTTACCAAAATAACTTTTTACTCTATCTTTGAGTGATGTAGCTTTACCAATATACAAAATTTCCCCGCCAGCGCGGGCAGGCTTTCCTTTTAAGAAAAAGTACACGCCGGGCTTGTCAGGAAGTTTTACTTTTTTTAAAGTTTCATTTTTCATATTTTTCTATTTACTCCAACCCCCGAACGAAAGCCTTCGGCTTCATACGGGGCATGCTTTTTTATTTTCGTAGTACTTTCTTCAAATATCTACCAGTGTACGATTTGTTATTATTAGCTACATCCTCTGGAGTACCTTTAGCTACTATATTACCACCATTTACTCCTCCTTCAGGACCAATATCGATGATATAATCTGAACTTTTTACGATATCTAAATTGTGTTCAATAAGTACAACAGTGTTACCCTTAGAAACTAATTTATTTAAAACTTCTAGAAGTTTATGAACATCATCATAATGCAGACCAACAGTTGGTTCATCTAAAAGGTAAATAGTTTTTTCTAAATGTGGACGATAAAGCTCACTGGATATTTTTACTCGTTGTGCTTCTCCGCCTGATAAAGTCGTCGCTGACTGCCCTAACTCCAAATATCCTAAACCTACGTCCATAAGAGTTTGCAACCTGTCAGAAATAGCAGGAATATCTTTAAAAAAGACTAATCCATTTTCTACGGTCATATGAAGCACTTCATAAATATTTTTTTTCTTATATTTTACGGTGAGTGTTTCTTTATTAAAACGTTTTCCATTACAAACATCACAAGTAACATAGACGGTGGGCAAGAAATGCATTTCCACGGCTATTTCCCCATTTCCTTCACAAGCTTCACAGCGTCCACCCTTTACATTGAAAGAAAAACGATTAGATTTCCACGCCCGGAGCCGTGCTTCTTCGGTCGCTGCGAAAATGTCTCGAATATGAGTAAATGCGCCAGTATAAGTAGCAACATTAGAGCGTGGAGTTCTGCCGATTGGTGACTGATCAATTAAAATAGCCCGTGATAAATATTCAGTTCCAGAAAATGAAGAGCAATTAAAAACTTTAGCTGTACGATATTTTCTTTCGTAACGAGCCTGAAGATTTTTATAAAGAATCTCATACATAAAAGAACTTTTTCCAGAACCAGACACTCCGGTGATAGATGTCATCACACCGAGGGGTATTTCCACATTTAAATTATTTATATTAAAAATATTTCCACCCGCAATACGCAAGGCTCCCTTCCCCTGTCGTCTCTTTTTAGGAATTTCTATTTTTGTTTCTTCTCTTAAATAAGAAAGGGTTCGTGAATTATTGGTATTCTTCTTTGCAGTTAATAAATCATCAAGATAACCAGAGACGATAACCTCCCCGCCGTGTACTCCAGCTTTATGTCCAATATCTACAATATAGTCTGACGCATAAATAGTGTCTTCGTCGTGTTCTACAATTAAAATAGTATTTCCTAAATCACGAAGGTTTTGCAAGGTTTTTATAAGTCTATCGTTATCTCGCTGATGGAGCCCTATTGTTGGTTCATCGAGCACATAGAGTGCCCCCACGAGTCTAGAACCGAGCTGAGAAGCTAAGCGAATACGTTGTGCTTCCCCACCAGAGAGAGTGTTCGCTTTACGTGAAAGCTGAAGGTAATCCAAACCCACATCGAGCATAAATTGAAGGCGAGCCTCAATCTCCCGTACGACGGGTACAGATATTTCACGTTCTTGTTCTGTAAGTTTAAGATTTTTGAAAAAATCATGCGCATCTTTTATGGAAAGTGAAGCAAGGTCTAAAATATTTACTCTACTTTTTTTAAGCTTATTTTTTTCTTTTCCTTTTTCTACTGCAACCTCTGCCTCTAAGAAAACATTTAAGGCCTCAGGACGCAAGCGCGCGCCATGGCAAGTATCACATGGTTCATCTCCCATAAAATACTTTGAACCAAGACCGTTACAAGTAGGGCATGCCCCATAAGGAGAATTGAAAGAAAATAATCTTGGCTCGACTTCTGGAAAAGAAAAGCCGTCATTCTTGCAAGCAAATTTTGATGACATAATAAATTCATCATCAGCAATTTTAATAGTTACTAGTCCATCAGATTCAAGAAGTGCACGCTCTAAGGCCTCAGAAAGTCTCATACGGCTCGTCTCAATATCATCTTTAAACTCATGGAGGGCATATTGGTCTACTAAAATATCTATATTGTGGGCTTTATTTTTTGAAAGAGTAATTTGCTCTCGCAATTTCTTCATTGTGCCATCAAGGCGAATTTCAGCAAAACCTTTCCCAAGTAAGTCATAAAGAAGTTGATAATATTCCCCTTTTCGCCCACGAACAACTGGAGAAAAAATACTAATTTCTGTTTCATCCCACTCAACTCCCATAATTTTTCGTTTACCTTTCTCGAGATTTAAAGAAGAAGAATTCTGCAGCCCGTCGTAGGGCAAGGAATTTTTCTTCTTTAGGTCTCCACCCTGAGAAGTTAATTTCTTTGTCCTACTACGGCCGTCAGAAATCAACTTCTCATGGTCTCGCATTTTTTCCAAAACAAAATTTAAAATTTCTTCATTAGAAAGTTTTTTAATTTCTTCTCCACAAATAGGACAGTGTGGGTGCCCAATACGCGCATACATAACACGCAGATAATCATAAATTTCTGTTATCGTCGCTACTGTAGAGCGAGGATTATTAGAGCGAGATTTTTGATCAATAGATATCGCTGGAGAAAGTCCTGTAATCTCATCCACGTCTGGCTTGGGCATTTGATTTAAAAATTGTCGCGCATAAGAAGAGAGAGATTCCACATATCTTCTTTGTCCTTCGGCAAAGATAGTGTCGAAGGCAAGAGAGGATTTCCCAGATCCGGAAACACCAGTAATAACCACCATCTTATTGCGTGGCATTTCTACGTCTATATTCTTTAAGTTATGGGTCCGTGCCCCTTTTACTATTATTTTACTTGCCCCGCCTTGGCGTGGGTCTACATTTTTCTCTGTTTTCATAAAAATTAAGCTATATAACACAACTACACCCCGCCATGTTCCTAGGGGGTGTCTATCTATATTCAACTACCAATACTATACCACAAAAACTCTCAAAAGTCTGGTTTGCGTTAGGTCTTGCCTAACGCAGTTTATTTCTTTTCTGATCGAGTTCGTAATACTCCAATCTCATCTCGCAGGATTGCTGCAGTTTCAAAATCCAATTCTTTTACCGCTTTATTCATCTCTTTCTCTTTCATTTTTATTATTTTTTCATAAATAAGGTTTCCTATTTCTTCATCAGAAAGATATGATTGTCCTAAACTTGTATTTGGTATTTTATTTTTATTTTTTCTTTCTTTTTTAAACTCTTTCGAGTAAGCACGTTTGAATACCTCTAAATCAAGACCAAGCTCTACATTTACAACTTTTCCGTGTTCACTCTCCATTTCTTCCGTAATGTCTTTTATTTTTTTCATTATTGTTTTGGGAGTAATGCCATGTTTTTTATTGTAAGCAAGCTGAATATTTCTACGACGTTCTGTTTCTTTTAACGCATAATCCATAGCGTCAGTCATGATGTCTGCATAAAGAATTACTTTACCTTCACTATTACGGGCTGCACGACCGATAGTTTGGATTAAGGACGTTTCTGACCGTAAGAATCCTGCTTTATCAGCATCGAGAATCCCAATCAGCGCCACTTCAGGCAAATCGAGTCCCTCGCGAAGCAAATTAACACCAACCAAAACATCAAACTCTCCTTTTCGAAACTGAGTGAGGATTTTAATTCTTTCTATCGTCTTTATATCGCTATGTAAATATTCGGCTTTTATTTTTTTGCCCTCCTTGGCGGTTAAATCTTTTAAATAAACAGAGAGGTCTTCTGCCATCTTTTTTGTTAAAGTTGTAGCCAAAACCCTAAAACCTTTGGCAATTGTTTTTTCCGTTTCAGAGATAAAATCTTGAATCTGGCCTGGATAAGGCAAGTGGGCAAACTTTTGTGAATGGTGACGTTGCGAAGCAGGATCCTGAGCAAAAGATTGGTCACTTGCCTTATTAGCACTCACAGGTCGCACAATTGTCTCTGGATCAACGAGCCCTGTCGGACGAATGATTTGCTCTACTATTTGCTCACTTTGACTTCGTTCCTGCTCACTAGGAGTCGCACTCGTATAAATAACGGGGCCAATACGCTCACTGAATTCTGCATATTTAAGAGGCCTATTATCTTTAGCCGAAGGTAAGCGAAAACCATATTCCACAAGCGTATTTTTGCGTGAAGCATCTCCTGCATACATTCCGTTTAATTGAGGCAAGGTCACATGTGATTCATCAATAATTGTAAGAAAATCTGGCTCACCTTTTTTATTGCGCGGAAAATAAGAAAGAAGTGTCTCTGGGGGTTCTCCTTCTTTTTTACCAGACAAATGTCGAGAATAGTTTTCTATACCATTACAATAACCAACCTCTTTTATCATAGCTAAATCATAATTCGTTCTTCTTTTTATTCTTTCTGCCTCTAAAAGCTTCCCCATTTTTTCAAATTTCTTTAATTGTATATTTAATTCTTTTTTGATCTCAACCAGCGCTTTCTTTTTCTTTACATCTTCGGTAATAAAATGTTTAGCTGGGAAAATAAAAATATTATCCTCTTCTTTAATTATTCGAGAAGAAACTGGGTCAATTTTTGTTATTTTTACTAAGGTCGGACCTTCGTTTTTACGAAAGTCGGACCTTTTTTCTTCAAATTCTATTTGATATACAACTGTTTCTGAAACTGGCATAAATTCTACCCTTGAACCAATAAACCTAAACTGTCCAGGATTCAAATCTGCATTGGTGCGTTCAAAATGAATACCAATTAATCTTTTCATTAAACTCATACGATCCAATTTCATTCCTAACTCAAGTTTTAAATTTACTTTTTCATATTCTTCTGGAGAGCCTAAACCATAAATACAAGAAACAGAAGCAACGATAATAACATCTCTTCTCGTTAGAAGCGCCTGGGTGGAGGCATGACGAAGCATATCTATCTCTTTATTTATAGAAGCATCTTTTTCTATATAAGTATCGGAAGCAGGCATATAGGCCTCTGGCTGATAATAATCATAATAAGAAACAAAATAGTGTACCGCAGATTCTGGAAAAAATTGTTTAAATTCTTGGGCGAGTTGCGCGGCCAATGTTTTATTATGCGCAATTACAAGTGTTGGTTTATTATACTGTGTAATCACATTCGCCATTGTAAAAGTCTTCCCTGTGCCAGTAGCTCCAAGCAAGGTCTGCTTCTTCATACCTTTTTCAAGCCCACCCACAAGCTCAGAAATAGCCACCGGCTGATCTCCAGCAGGCTCGAAAGGATTATGTAATTTAAAAATACTTTTTTCCAACATAAACACTCTTTTATAATTATTTATTTTCTGTTAAATAACCATAATCAGTATTATCATATGCTTTTATTACAATAAAATAAGCTAAAGCAGAACTTACTATTGTAAAGATAAGAAAATATACTAATGTTACTCTAAGGTCTCGCATGCTTATACTCTAGCATTTTTCTTGATTTTTCACCTTATTTACTATATATTTAAATAGTTTTCTGTTATAAAAATACATGCGCCCGTAGCTCAGCTGGTAGAGCAGATCCCTTTTAAGGATAAGGTCCTCGGTTCGATCCCGAGCGGGCGCACAGCGTAAAGAAAAATCTGCACTACTGCAGATTTTTTAGCTGTGCGGACCGCAGTGCTGTTTTCTGAGCACAGAAAACCACGAGGGGCGGGCTGCGAAAATTTCGAGCGACGGCGAGAAATTATTTGTAGCCACAAGAAAATTATGCCTGACCACAAAGTGCGAGCCGGAATCATATTTTTTCAGTAGAAAAAATAGATGAGGCAGGGTCGTGAAAATTTTGTTTTGACGAAAACAAAATTATTCCTGACCACAGCGTTAATATATTATTTTAAAATCAGAAAAGTTTTTTGTTGTTTCGCTAAATTTTGTATCAATATTATCTACTTTAAAATTTATTCTTGTGAGAAGTGGACCTTTAAACATTAATTCTAAAAATTTTTTGAGATTCTCTTCTTCTCCTATAGCCACAACCTCCACAGAACCATCTGTTTTATTCTCTACTGTACCTACAATACCTAAACCCTGTGCTTTTCTTTGAACAAAATCACGAAACATAACTCCCTGAACTTTGCCATTAATTTTACAAAATAATTCCATTTTCATAATAATCAAAAAGCTTCTAGAAGAAACTGTTCAAAAGCAGCCTCTGCATTAAGGCCGTTTTTTCGAGCTTCTGGTAAAAGACAAGGAATACGAGAAACGAAAATCTTAAGTTGTTCTTCTTTAAATTTACTAAAATTCTTTTTTAAAAGCATATCTTTAATTTTCCAGAAAAGAACACCCACAAGCTCCTCCATTCCTACACCCACATCTACAGCTTGTCGGAAATAAATCCAAGTATTTAATTTATCTTTATTAGCAAAAGCATTAGCTACCAAAAAGTTATCAAACTTCTCTTTTTTTTCTTTAGGTAATTCAAAAACATTAAGTTCTGCCCGTGCTTTTTTAAAAGCATCCAGTATAGGTTTATTTAATTTACTCTCTAAAAATATAAATGTATTACTAGACTCTCCCATTTGGGCCAATCTTTCTAGAAGAAAATCTCTCTTTTCCTCATATTCAAAAATATTTAAAAAAACTATTGCAGACAAAGCTGAAAATAGACTAGCTCCAGAATAAAAACTTTCAATTTGAACAGGGTTGAAATCGTTTCTATTTATAAAAAAAGTTTCTGTACCGACAGGAATGGATTTTATGAATTTTTCATAATTTAAAATTTTATTTTTAGAATCATCACCAGAGAAAAGATACAGCATAAATATTCAATGATAATTAAAATTTAACCTTCTCTTTATACTCAAGGTAAGGGGTGCCGTATTTTATAGCTAACATCTTTTCTTGTTTATTTAAAAATACAAACTTTGCAAGGAAGAAGGACACGAAAGCAGATAAAACCACAAAAAAAGCATTAATTATTAAACCAAAACCTAAAACTAGGAAAAAAAGACCAAAATTAGTAGGAGTCCTGGTGTAACAATATGGGCCACGGCAAAAAGTTTCTTTAGTTATATTGTCTTTGTCCAATTTTTGTGAAGTTTTTTGTGCCCAAAAAACTAAAAACGTACCAAATACTAAAAAGAAAAAGCCGACAGACATGCTTATAGGATCATTAAAAAATTTAAAATTAAAAACAAGATCCAAAACAACTCCAACTAAAAACAAAATAAAATGGAGAGAGTAAGAATGGGCTAAAACCTTATGTATAGCATGTTGGGGAAAGCTGTTTTTATCATTATTTTCCATACCTTTATTCTATCACAAATTTATTACTTCACTTCTCCTAAATTATCTCCAGAACCAGAATGCACCAAAAGAGGAATATCATCTTTATAATGTAAATATGATCTAAAAAGAGCATCTTCCATAGCGTTTTTTATTATTTTGTCAGCTTTTTCTAATATTTTTTCTTCAGTTTCGTAAACTAATTCATCGTGGATTTGGAGCACTAAATGAACCTTATCTAATAGTCCTGCTTTTTTTAAATCCTCTTCTGTATATCTTATGGCTAGTTTTATAATATCAGCAGCCGTACCTTGGAGAGAGGCATTTGTTGCTGTACGTTCAGCCATATTTTTAAGAAATGGAATTCTAGAATTAATATTAGGGAAATATCGCCTACGGCCAAACAATGTTTCTGTGTAAGAATTTTTCTTGGCAAATTCTTTAACACTTTCTAAATAATCTCTGACACCAGAAAATTGATTAAAATAATTATCATAAAATTTTTGAGCTTCCTCACGAGTGCCTCCGAGATTTTTCCGCAAAGCAGATACTCCCATACCATAAATAATACCGAAGTTTATCACCTTGGCCTTGCGACGCATCTCACTATCTACTTTTTCTATAGGAACACCAAAGACAAACGAGGCTACCCCAGCATGAGCATCTTTTCTATCACGGAATATCTGAGTCATCTTTTTGTCTTTGGACAACATGGCGGCTACTCGCAATTCAATTTGGCTGTAATCAAAAGCTGCGAGCTTATAACCTTTTGGAGCTACAAAACCATCTCGAATTTTTCTTCCTAGTTCTGTTTTTATTGGTAAATTTTGTAAATTAGGATCTTGAGAAGAAAATCTACCCGTAGTCGTACCATTTTGCAAGAATTTAGCGTGCAGGCGTCCGTCTTCTCTTGCCATTTTAGGAATTACATCAATGTAAGTTGAAAGCAACTTCTGTAATTCTCGATAAGCTAATATTTCTTTTATAATTGGATTATTTTCTTCTAATTCTTCTAGAACAGAAACTTTAGTAGAAAAAGACCCACTAGCATTTTTCTTTTTTCCACTTCTCATCCCCATTTTACCAAAAAGAACTTCTCCCAATTGTTTAGGGGAATTGATATTAAATTCCACTCCGGCCTGTTCGTATATTTTTTTAGTTAATTTGTCTAACTCTATATGGTATTCTTTTGATAATTTTTCAAAATACTTTTTATCTATTAAAATTCCATGATCTTCCATCTCTTTCACTACAGAAATAATGGGCTTTTCTATTTCTTCATATATTTTATCAAGTTTTTGTTCTTTTAATTTTTTAAAAATGTATTCATAAGCTACATCAAAAGAGTCTGTATTAGCAAATATCAAAATGTCTTCTAGTTGAGGGTTTGATATATCGGAATTAATTAACCACAAAGCAATACTAGCTTCTTGTAGTTTTTCAGGGGAAATTTGAGAAAGCAAAGTTTTCTCGGGTCCTCGGTTCTCTGGGTCCCCTACCCCAGCCAGACCAGCTCCAAAACTTTCTTTCTCAAATTTCCCCTTCTCATTATTTCCAAAGAAATTTTTTAACCGCCCAAACAAACTACGAAACTCAAATTTCACAAAAACCTGCTCTATTTTTTTTAAATCCGCATTCTCCCAAAAAGTTTTTTCAGGCATTTCAAAATTTATTGGCGCATCAGTTCGTATAGTCGCTAAAGTTTTAGAGAACAAAGCTTCTTCCTCGTTATTTTTTAATAACTCAATCATTCTAGGGCTTATGCCAGCTTTCGAAAAAGCCCCTTCATCCTTTTTAATTTTTTTATATATTTCTTCTATTGTTCCAAAATTTACAATTAATATTTCAGCAGTTTTTTCCCCTATTCCCTTGATACCGATAATATTATCTGAGGGATCACCACGTAAACCTTTATAATCTGGTAAAAATTTTGGTTTAAAATGAAATCTTTTAACGACAGCATCTTCATCATATAAAATGGTGTCATTGATTCCTTTTTTTAATGTATAAACTCGCACTTTTTTATCATCCACTAATTGCATCGTATCCATATCTCCTGACGCAATGATAATATTTAAATTTTTATCTTTCTTGAATTTTTCGACAATTGTTCCCAAAACGTCGTCAGCTTCGAAGCCTTTCGCATCATAAATGGGGATATTAAAACCTTCAAAAATCTGCCGAGAATTTTTCAGCTGCACGATAAGAGCATCTTCAGTTTTTGCCCGTCCAGCTTTATATCCCTCATAGGCATCATGCCTAAAAGTTTTGTGGGGCAAATCATAACAGGCAACGATATAGTCTGGCTTTAATTCAGTAATTATTTTCATTAGCATACTCGAAAGTCCGTAGAGGGCGCCCGTAGGTTCACCCGAAGATGACAAAAACTCAGGCAAAGCATGATATGCACGATGAATGATGGCGTGGGAATCTAATAATACTAATGTTTTTTTATTCTCTTCTTTTGGCATTGTATAAATTATACCATTTAAGATATACTTTAAGATAATGGCTTTATTTGATGAAGAAAAACAAAATAGACAATTGGATGATTTGCACAAACAAGAAGAAGAGCAGTTAGTGGCAACGCTAGCAGAATCAAAATATGGCATACCTTATATTGATCTTTATCGATTAGGGATAGACAACGAGGCGCTTCGTGCAATATCTGAAAAAGATTCCAGGGAACTAAATGTAGCTCCTTTTAAGCTTTTTGGAAAAAATATTTTTATTGCATTACGTTCTCCTTCAGACGAACTTATAAAAAGACTAAAAGACGATATGGAAAGAAAAAATCTAATTCCAACTTTTTATATGGCATCTTCAGGAAGCATAAATAAGGTCTGGGAAAGATATAAAGAAATTTCAATGGCAGAAAGCTCTACTATCGGGGGTTTGGATATTTCTGGAGAAGTTCTCAGGGAAACAGCAGCAAAAATACAAAAAATGAAAGATATTGAAATAATGATCACTGATGCCTTGAAAGAAAATAAAATCCATAAAATTTCTCGTATGCTCGAAATAATATTAGCTGGTGCTATCGCCATCAAAGCGTCTGATATTCATATTGAACCCGAGGAAGACAGAGGAAGGCTCAGGCTTAGACTAGATGGAGTTCTCATTGATGTATTATTCTTCGGCTTAGATGTCTATCGTTTACTTAATTCACGAATAAAACTTCTCTCTGGAATGAAATTGACATCAAAGATAGCTCAAGACGGACGTTTTAGTATTACAGAAGGCAAAGAAGAAATAAGTATTCGTTCTTCTCTCATCCCTGGAACTTATGGTGAATCGATAGTCATGAGAATATTGGATCCAAAATCAATTCAAGTACCACTTGAAGAGCTCGGAATCGAACCTTTCCTTTTTTCAGTCATTCAAAAAGAAATATCAAAACCAAATGGATTAATTTTAGTTACTGGTCCTACAGGCTCCGGAAAAACCACGACCCTTTATGCGTTCTTAAAAAGAATTTACTCTCCCGAAATAAAAATAATAACAATTGAAGATCCGGTAGAATATCATTTGGTAGGTATTACTCAAACACAAACTGACATGAAAAAGGGTTACACCTTTGCAGAAGGTTTGCGCTCAGCCTTACGCCAAGACCCAGATGTGGTGATGGTCGGAGAAATTCGTGACAATGAAACAGCAGAAATAGCTGTGCAATCAGCGCTCACAGGACACATCGTCTTTTCAACTCTGCACACGAACAACGCAGCAGGTGTCATCCCCCGCTTAATCGACCTTGGTGTTAATCCCAAAATTTTAGTTTCAGCATTATCTCTCTCTATTGCACAACGTTTGGTGCGTAAACTTTGCCAGTTCTGTAAAAAGGAAAAAGCTCCAAGCAAAGAAGAGGAAGAAACTATAAAATTAGTTCTAGCAAGTATAAAAGATGAGGGGAAAAGTCTTTCAAACTATAATATAAAAGAAGACGCGCCTATAAAACTTTTTACTACTGTAGGCTGTGATAAATGCAACATGACTGGATTTAAAGGCAGAATAGGAATATTCGAAGCAATTAAAACAGATGATGCTATTGAAAAAATAATGCCAGAAAATCCAAGCGAGCATGAAATTAAAAAAGTAGCGCGGGCACAAGGAATACTTTCAATGCGCCAAGATGGTCTTGTAAAAATGTTAAATGGAATTACCTCTTTTGAAGAAGTACAGAGTGTCGTTGATCTAAATGAGGAATAGAAAAAGCATTAATCTCTAAACAATCCTTTCGGAGCTGGGCCCCAAAAGTAACAAAGTATTATAGGATGGTTCCAGTGGACTAATAAAAGTAACCAAAACGTCCTATGCAAATTCGTATAACCTGTGGCTGATTGCTTAGAGATTAATGCCTTCTTGTCCCGCCTTTGGCGGTGGCTTTAATAATCTCTTAAAACTATTATACTATATAAGGCGAACAACAAATGCTATAATGTTGATAGCTATGTTGATACCCTGTTGATAAATGTACTATTTTTATAATATAGCATATAATGAAACCAATGTCAAGTAAAAAAGCTAAAGAAATAGACAATACCGATATTAAAAAAACAGAGAGCTCTGATGACTCTTTCTTGGATCAAACACTCCGCCCTACCCACTGGGATGAATATATTGGCCAAAAGCACATAAAAGATAATGTAAAAATTTTATTAAAGGCCGCAGAAGGACGCGGACATATTCCTGAACACATACTTTTCTATGGACCACCAGGATTAGGTAAAACAACTCTCGCGCACTTGATTGCAAAAGAAACTGGCCGACAAATGAAAATTACTTCTGGGCCGGCAATAGAAAAAGTCGGAGACCTCGCATCTATTCTTACAAACTTAGCTGCGGGTGACATTCTTTTTATAGATGAAATTCATAGACTTAATAAAATGGTTGAGGAAATACTTTATCCTGCGATGGAGTCTGGCGTTTTAGATATTATTATCGGCAAAGGTCCGTCCGCACGAACGATTCAGCTCGACTTACCACCTTTTACTTTAATTGCCGCCACCACTCGCGTAGCAATGGTATCTTCCCCATTACGTTCTCGTTTCTCGGGTGGAGTTTTTCGATTAGAATTTTATTCAAACGAAGAAATTGCAAAAATTATAGAAAGATCTAGTAAACTTTTAAAAATAAAATTAGAAGAAGAAGCATTGAAAGAGATTGCGGAGCGAAGTCGCTTCACCCCTCGTACAGCAAACTACTTTTTAAAACGTTGTCGAGATTTTGCTCAAGTACACAAAAAAGATTTAGATAAAAAAACAGTCAAAGAAGCCTTAAACATGCTTGCAATTGATAACATTGGCCTAAACTCTTCCGACAGAAAATTCTTAGAAATATTAATTGAAAAATTCAAAGGTGGCCCCGTAGGATTAAAAACTATTGGTGCTGCAATGTCCGAAGAAGAAGCCACTGTAGAAGAAGTAATAGAGCCATATTTAATACAGCTTGGTCTCCTTGAACGTACGGCTCGCGGAAGAGTAGCCACGACTAAAGCATATGAGCATCTTAAAATTAGTTATAAAGTAGAAAGTGAAAAGTTGTAAAGTAAATGCAAAATAAAAAATTTAATATATAATCTTTATAACTTTATGAACCTTATAACTTTCAACTAAACTTATGTCAGGACATAATAAGTGGGCACAAATAAAACACAAGAAAGCAATTACTGACTCAAAGAAAAGTAAGATTTTTTCTAAACTTGTACGTTTTATTTCTGTAGAAGCAAAACTCTCAGGGGGCAAAGAATCTCCCGGACTTCGTGCCGCCATAGAAAAAGCAAGAAAAGTAAATATGCCGGGAGATGTAATAGAAAGAGCTATTAAAAAAGGAAGTGAGCCATCTTCACATATGGATATGATAACTTATGAAGCGCACGGCCCAGGTGGAGCAGGAATTATTATCGAAACTCTGACAGATAGCAAAAACAGGACTGCTCAAGACATAAAACACATTCTTACAAAAAATGGTTTCGCCTTAGGGGCTATTGGCTCTGCATCTTGGGCATTTAGAAAAGAAAAAACCCCCGAAGGACTTGTTTGGATACCAAATAGCTCTGTTCCCCTTTCTGATGAAGACCTAGAACTACTAGATAAACTAATAGAAGATATCGAAGAAAACGACGACGTGCAGGATGTTTATACTAATGCGGAATAAATAGGCAAAAGAAAAAGCCACCAGTGTTTTTCTTATAAATAAAAAAATCTTAATGACTTCAGATAGGTGGGGGAGGCCTCTCAAAACCTCCCCCTGTCTCTTCTCTTTTTTTCCTTTTCCCTGGCCCTTTTGGAGGCCGTACCTAAGTGCCGCTACGGCTCCCAAGAACACCGGTGAATTTTTTCATGAATCCTCCAGAATAACTTGAAGCTTAGCTTCAAGTTGATTATGAGGCCACGCGGAAAGTTGCCGTGGTTGCTCAAAAATTAAAAAATAAAGAACGAAGTAAATTGATGCAAACAAAAGGGCAGCGGGAGGAGATTGGTTGTCCCCTCCCTGACACAACCCTACCGGAAAACCCTCCGGCCAAACACATACAAAGGACTGTGCTTTCTTTAAAATACTACTTCTGCCATGAATGTCAATTAAAATATCCACACACTATGTTAAACTTATATCATGAGAATTTTAGGAATAGATCCAGGATATGAACGCCTCGGTGTCGCCATATTAGAAAAAAATAGGGGGGATAAAAAAGAAACTGTAATTTTTTCAGAATGTTTTAAAACTTCCGCTAAATTAGAATTTAATGAACGATTACTTTTAATCGGTGAAGAAGTAAAAAAAATAATAAAAAAATACAAACCAGAAGTTCTTTCGATAGAAACTTTGTTTTTAACTACCAACCACAAAACAGTCATGCACGTAGCTGAAGCACGTGGTGTGGTAATTTATGAAGCCACAGCCGCTCGACTTAAAATATTTGAAGCCTCCCCTCCCCAAATAAAAATAGCCACGACCGGTTATGGCAAAGCGAACAAAGAACAAATAATAAAAATGGTAAAAATATTAGTTGATATAGACCCCGCAAAAAAATCTGACGATGAATTAGACGCTATTGCTATCGCTATTACAGCCTTGGCGCATATGAGAAATTAAAAGCTCGCTCGCCTTATGCGAGTTATCCACATTTGCTATTGCCAATGCTTTCATATTTTGTTACAAAAGAGGAAATTAAAGGATATTTGTTTTTGGTCGCTTATTAAAAATAAAAAATATAATAAAAATATGCGTGACGAGGATGAGGAGATAGATGAAGGAGGTTTTAAAATGGATCTAGATGATGATCTGGATCTTCCTCCCGAAGATATGACCGACTTCGGCTTAGACGAAGAAGACCCAGATAGAGATAGTTAAGAATAAAATTAAAAAACCCACCAATATGGTGGGTTTTTTAATTATTTTATTTTTATAAATTTATGTTTCCCAATTTTATAAACATGACCTTTAGCAACCACCTCCTCTAAAATTAATTTTTTATTGTCAGTCATATCTTTAATCGCTCCTGCTTCAAACAAACGTCGAATTTCTCCTTTCGAATCAAACATTCTAGCTTTTAGAAGTATTGGGGTAAGCAACCCCTCTCCTTCTATTTCTTCTACTATTTCTGGAATTTCTTTCTTTTGAAAAGTATTTACGAAGTTTTCTTGCGCCTCTTTAGCCTTTTTCTCTCCGTGGTAAATCTTTACTATTTCATAAGCAAGGTGCATTTTTGCATCACGAGGATTCATTTGGTTTATCTTGTTTACTTCATCCATGGGAACACGAGTACAAATCTCAAAAGCTGATGAAATCAAAGAATCGGGCCAACTCATAACTTTACCAAACATATTCTCTCCACCGTCTTCCAAGGTAACCATATTACCTTCACTTTTCCCCATTTTTTTACCAGTAGGATCTACTAAAAGCTTAGTGGTTAAAACATATTTTTCTTTTCCTCGACTTTTCATCATCGTACGTCCAACAAGCATATTAAAGGTTTGGTCATTACCACCTATTTCCATATCCACATTCATGGCAACAGAATCATATCCTTGCATAAGTGGATAAAAAAATTCATGTAAGTATACTGGTTGTCCTTCTTTTATTCTTCTTTCAAACATATCTCTTTCAATCATTTGCTGAAGAGTAAACTCTGAAGCAATTTCCATCACTTCTTCAAAGGAAAGTTTGGAGAGCCATTTGCTATTAAATTTAACTTGAACATTTTTGATATCCAAAATTTTACCGGCTTGTTTAGTATATGATTTTAAATTTTCTTTTATTTCTTTTGTCGAAAGTTGTTTTCTGGTTGCTGTTTTATCTGTAGGGTCACCTATCCTGCCCGTAAAATCACCAATAAGTAAAATTACTTTATGTCCCAGGTCTTGTAGCTCTCTTAATTTAAGAAGAGTGGAACCATGACCAATATGAAGAGTGGGCCCAGTAGGATCAATACCGTTATATACAGAAAGAACCTTGCCAGACTGAAGGACTTTCTTTAATTCTTCTTTAGAGGGGTAGATATTCTCTACGCCGCGTTCTAAAAAATTATTTATTTTTTTCTCATCTGTTATCACTTTCATGCTCGAATTATAACATATTTACTGATATAATTAGAACAATGGACGAAATAATAAAAGAATTAAGAAGTATATTCAAAAACAAAAAGTTAGTAAAAAATATAGCACTATTGTGTGCAAGTATTTTTATTTTAGGGTCTGGGGTAATAGTAGTTTTGTTATTTTCTTTGCAAATTCCTGATTTTCATTCTTTTGGCGACAGAAAAGTTGTGAACTCTACTCAAATATATGATCGCACAGGGAAAATTTTGCTCTACGATATACATCAAGACACAAAAAGAACAGATATTTCTTTCGAACAAATGAGTCTAAATATAAAGAACGCAACCGTTGCAATTGAAGATTCTGAATTTTATACCCATGGTGGAATAAGAATAACTTCTATTGTGCGAGCTCTCCTTTCTAATTTATTTGGTTTTGGTATAGGGGGCGGAGGTTCGACAATCACTCAACAATTAGTAAAAAATACTCTATTAACACAAAGTAGTGGCTTGGGTAAGTATATTAGAAAAGTTAAAGAGTGGGTTCTAGCAATAAAAATAGACAGGGCTATGCCAAAAGAGAAAATCTTGGAAGCATATTTAAATGAAGTTCCTTATGGAGGAAATGTTTACGGAGTAGAAGCGGCAAGTAAAACTTACTTCAACAAAGATGCTCAGGATTTAACATTGGCAGAATCAGCATACCTAGCATCAATACCTCAATCCCCCACAATGCTTTCTCCTTATGGAAAAAATAGAAACAAACTAGAAGAAAGAAAAAATCTAGTTCTTTCTAGAATGCTAGAACTAAAATTCATCACGAAAGACGAATACAATAAAGCAAAATCCGAAGTGGTCACATTTATTCCACAAGCAACGATGGGCATCAAGGCAGCACACTTTGTTTTTTTTATTAAAGATTATTTAGAACAAAAATATGGATCTAGTGTAATTGATAATGGTGGGCTAAAAGTTACTACGACTATTGATGCAGACCTACAAGCGAAAGGTGAAGAAATTGTAAAAGAAGGTGCACTTAAAAATGAAAAAGATTGGAACGGAAAAAATGCAGGTTTAATAGCCATAGACCCTAAAACAGGCCAAATTTTAACAATGGTGGGTTCAAGAGATTATTTCGACAAAACAATTGATGGTAATTTCAACATAACGACCGCCACTAGGCAGCCAGGGTCCTCTTTTAAGCCTTTTATTTACGCCACAGCCTTTAATAAGGGCTTTACTCCTGAAACAGTACTCTTTGACCTACCTACAGAATTTCAAACAACCTGTGACGCTTATGGAAAGGCTCTAGGAGGACACAACCAGAAAGATTGTTATATGCCGGATGATTTCGATGGAAAATTCCGTGGACCAATGAGCTTAAGAGATGCACTCGCTCAATCAATAAACATTCCGGCGGTAAAACTTTTCTATTTAGCAGGCCTTCCTGACTCACTCAAAACAGCAGAAGACATGGGGATCACTACATTAAAAAATATTGGACAATATGGATTAACGCTCGTTATCGGAGGCGGAGAAGTATCTCTCTTGGATATGACTTCAGCTTATGGAGTTTTTGCAAACAGCGGTGCAAGAAATCCATATACTGGAATTTTGAAAGTTGAAGACCTAAGTGGAAAAGTTTTAGAAGAATTTCAACCAAGAACAGAGGAAGTTTTACCGAAAAATTCTGCTTTAACTATTTCTGATATTTTATCAGATAATAGAGCTCGCATACCAACCTTTGGAGCAAATTCAGTTCTTCAAATACCTGGAAGAAATGTCGCAGTAAAAACAGGAACAACAAACAATGCCAAAGATGCTTGGACCATAGGATATACTCCATCTATCGTAGTAGGTGTCTGGGCAGGAAATAATGAAAACACTCCTATGAAAAAAGGAGGTGCGGCAGTAGCAGGACCAATCTGGAATAAATTTATAACTGAAGCATTAAAAACCCTACCAAATGAAAGTTTTGAAAAACCAGACACGGAGGTTGATATCACAAAAGTAAAACCAGCTCTTCGTGTTTTTTGGCAAGGAAATGAAAACTTTTTTATAGATAAAATTTCAGGTAAATTGGCCACCGAATTTACGCCCAAGGAAACACTTCAAGAAAAAGTAATTACAAACGTTCATTCAATTTTATATTGGGTAGACAAAAGAGATATTTTAGGAGCACCACCCGTTAATCCTCAGAATGATTCTCAGTTTAACCACTGGGAAATTCCAGTACAAAATTGGTGGGCACAGAACAAAGGAAAATACCCTGTCACAACATGGAGTGAAAAACCTGCTCTTACGGATGACGTACACACAAGTGCTAATCAACCCGTAGTATCAATCCTAGAACCAAACAGTGAGACCACCTACACCTCTGATCAAAAAATAAATTTAAAAATTTCCAGCTCTGGTCGTTTTCCTTTGCAAAAAATGGATATTTTTATAAATGATATTTACCTAGAAACGATAGACGCACCATTTAATTTTTCTTTTTCGGGAAAAGATTTAGAAAATTTAAAAAGTGACAATGAATTAAAAATAATATCTTACGACACAGCCTTCAACCGCAACCAAACAATTACAACCTTTAAAGTACAGCAATAAATTATCGAATATTTTGTGGACCCTTTTTTCCAAAAGCTTCTTGAAGTTTTGAAAAAATTTGATCTTGTTTTAAAAAAACTTCATTTTTATAAATAGGTTTAATATTTAAATAAATTATATTATTTTTTATTTCTATATCACCAGAAGATATTTCTGTTTTAATTACAGAGGATATAACATTTCTTATGATTTCCTTTTTTCCACCCTCTTTTAGAAGAATATTATTAAATCTATTTAATAAATCCTTTATTTCAATCATATTATCTATTCATTGGCATTATAAGATAAGTAAAAGAAGGGTCAGAAACAGCTGATATGACGATGGGGCGAGAAGCACCAGATAATTTTATAGAAACACTGTCAGTATTTATTGACTGAAAACAGTCTAGGAAATATTTATAATTAAAGCCTAACTCAACATTTTCCCCTTTTATCACAGAATCTAAGTATGTTTTATTTTCTCCAACATCATTATTAGAAGAAGAAAGCTCAAAAACTTTTTCTTTAGCTGAAACTTTCAAATTAACCTGATTAAATTTATCAGAAAAAATATTTGAGAGTTTTAATGCATTTAATAAATCTTGTTTCAAAACCACCACCTCGGTTGAAGAATCTTTAGGTATAATTTGCTTATAGTCTGGAAAAATTCCATCAATAATGCGTGATGTTAAGTAAGTATTATCAGACGAGAAAGAAATTTGGTTTTTATTAAAACATACCTTTATAACACCCTTAACTTCTCCAAAAACTTTTAATATTTCTGCTATGTTTTTATAAGGTATAAGAATACCGGAAATTTCTTCAAGGTCTTTTACTTTAATTTTCTTTTCTGCTAAACGAAAAGAATCCGTGGAGACAAAAACTAAATTATTGTCGTGGGTATATATAAAAACACTTGAAATTTCAGGCTTTATATCAGAAACAGAGGAACTATAGTAAACGGATTTTATACCATCAATTAGTTTGGTTGATTCTATTTCAAAATTATTTCCAGTAACCAATGGTATTGTTGGAAAATCCTCATGTGGTTGACTTTTTAACCTTATTTGGCTTTTTTTAGTTTTAATTAATAAATTTTCATCCTTACTTTCAAAAGAAACATTTTCGTTTTGAGAAACATTAGAAAAAACAGCGTTCAATATTGATCCAGAAATAGCCAAGGTTCCTTCTTTTTCTACTTTTGCAGGAATTTCAATCTCAATACCAAGACTTAAATTTGTTGATCTAAGTTTTAGTGAGTTTTTGGAAGCAATCAATAAAATTGAATTTAAAATAGGCAAAGTTAAATTTTTACCAGTTATTCTCTCTACTTGAGAAATTGCATTTTTTATTTTTTCTATTGAGCATTCTGTCTTCATATGTTTGTTTATATCTTCTATATATAATTTATTAATAATATTAGTTCTGTTGATAAGTGGATAAGTTTTTTTAATATTGTTTTGTAATACTTTTTTGGTTTTTTAATTTATTTTAAAACTTAATAACTTTTTTTAATTTATTTTAATTATTTTTTATTATTATAAACTTCTTTTTTATAAATCTTTACTAACTTCCCCCACACTACTTATTAATTCTTTCTTAACTTATTATTAACAGCTATTTAAACATAATTCTTATTTGTTCTAATTCTTGAATTAACTGCGAATCATTTTTTAAATCAGCTTTAATCTTTACACATGAGTGCATCACTGTGGTGTGGTCCTTCCCTCCTAGTTTTTGTCCTATTAAAGGATAAGACACACTAAAGTCCTCCCGGAGTAGATACATTATTATTTGTCGGGCTTTTACTATTTCTTTTTTTCTAGTTTTTTCATAAACAGATGCTTCTTCTAGTTTATAATAATCTGCCACAATTTTTACAACATCTTTAATCGCCATATTCTTTTTAGGCTTCATGTTGTTTTTTAGAAGGTTTTTTACTTCCAAAAGCGTAGGAGCTTTATTTTTCAAGCGATATTGGCAAACAATGAGGTTTAAGCTTCCCTCAAGCTCCCTGATATTTCCTTGCATTGCGCCAGCAACATACTCAACTAAGTCGTCCTCTAAAACAATATTAAGCTCTCGAAGCTTAACCTTTATAATCGCGAGCCTGGACTCATATTCTGGTTCAGAGATATCGACTATCATTCCTGCAGCAAAGCGTGATTTAAGGCGGTCTGCGAGCTCTGGGATGTAGTTAGGGTGCTTATCAGAAGAAAAAATAATTTGCTTATTGTTTTCATAAAAAGTATTAAACGTATGGAAAAGTTCTTCTTGAATTTTTTCCATTTTTCCTATGAACTGTATGTCGTCTATGATTAGAAGATCATATTTTCTATATTTTTCTTTAAAAGAGTTTGCTTTATTGCTTTGAAGTGAATTAATAAAGTCAGTTGCAAACTTTTCTAGGGTCATATAATGCACCTTTTTATCAGGATATTTGTCTTTTATTGAATTTCCTACTGCTTGGATCAAGTGAGTCTTCCCTAAACCAGTGCCTCCATAAATAAAAAATGGATTGTATTTAGTTCCAGGAGACTCGATGATTGCTTGAGATGCCGCATAAGCGAGTTCGTTGAAGGCTCCGACGATAAAAGAGTTGAATTGGTACCTTGGGTTGAGGTTGTCTCCTGGATTTATATACAAATCCCTTAAAGGCAGCTCTTTTTCTACGGTTTCGTTTATTGTGATAATTTCTTGTTTAGGATTTTCTATTTTTGTAATGGTATATTCCACAGCCCGCATGTTTTCATAGGCTTCTGCTATGGTTTTAGTTATGAGTTTGTGGTATTTGTTCATGAGCCAGTCACGTACAAATTCGTTTGGGACGCCAATATAAATAATACCAGTTTCCTCTTTAACAATAGAGGTATTTTTGAACCAGGTGCTGAAGTTTGCTTTTGACATTCCTGCTTCAATCTTCAATAAACAATTTTTCCACAACTGTTTCGTATTCATAGTTTCATATTATACTATTTCTAAAATAGAAGACACTTTTAAGTCTTATTAACTCTGTTGATAAGCTGTGGATAAAAAAGCCTCTCCCCCAGCCCCTCTCCTTAGTAAGGAGAGGGGAGGTTTGGGGTGGGACCCGAATCTCGAAGGCCGGATGAGGTGAATTTGATTTATTGTTGGTTTTATTATAGACTTTATTATATGTCACAAACATACCAACCTAAAAAGAGAAAAAGAGCCCGAGCCCATGGGTTTTTGGTTAGATCAAGAATAAAGACTGGTAAAAAGGTCTTAAAAAGAAGACGCCAAAAAGGTAGGGCTAAACTTTCAGTTTAAGTTATCAAGTTTGTAATGTTGAAAGTTTTTAAAGTAATAATTAATCTTTATGAACTTTATAACTTTTTACTTTATAACTATTAAGTATGCTTCCTAAAAAAAATAGGGCCGATAAAAAGGCAGTAGAAAAAATCTTTAAAGAAGGTAAGTTTGTTAATTCTCCAAACTTAACTTTTAAATTTGTAATACGCGGAGAAAATGATTTTCTTATGAGCAACACAGAAGCCAGCTACTCATTGCGAAAATCATTTTCTCCGCGTGTTTCTGTTGTTGTGCCTAAAAGTGTAGCCAAGCTCGCAGTAAAAAGGAATTCCCTAAGAAGACTTTTATATTCTATACTTATAAAATATATAAAAGATTTACCAGTTTCTCTTGTGGGTGTTTTTATTTTTAAAAAAGCAGAAAATGACGTCACAATTCTTGAAAATGAAATTAAAACAATATTCAATAAAATTCGTTAATTTTTACCAGAAATATATTTCTATTTTTACAAAACCAAACTGTGTTTTTTATCCTACCTGTTCAGAATATACCAAACAAGCTATAGAAAAATATGGAACACTAAAAGGAATTTATTTAGGATTTTTACGTATTTTACGTTGTCATCCATGGCAAAAAAAACACATTGATCCCCTACTTTGATTTTTTGTTGTTTTAATATAGAATGGGGTAATGCTTTCAAGTATTTGGAATATCGTTCTATATCATCCATTATTAAACGCCCTAGCTTTTTTGGTATCTATTATACCTGGTGGGGACGTTGGTATTGCTGTTATAGTCCTCACTATCCTTGTTAAAATCATCCTCTTTCCTTTATCTCAGAAATCCATAGAAAGTCAGGCGGAGATGAATATTTTGACTCCTGAGATTAATAAAATCAAAACGAGCGGTGCTTCTAAAGAAGAGCAAGCACGTCTTACTTTCGAACTTTATAAAAAACACAACACAAATCCATTTTCAGGATGTCTTTTAGTCTTAATTCAGATCCCTGTTATCTTCGCTTTGTATTATGTATTTCTAAAAGGAATAAAATTTGACGGAGTCTTGTACTCTTTTATTCACGTACCCGCTCATGTAAATATGATTTTCCTTGGTTTTCTTGATATAACTCAAAAGAGCTTAGTATTAGCAATTTTGGCTGGTGTTTCTCAATATCTACAAGCACACTATATGCCTAAGCCTCCCACCCCTGCCCCAGGTGCCAGTGCTTCTTTCGCTGATAGCTTTACAAAGAGTATGAGCATGCAAATGAAATATATTTTCCCATTTATTATTGCTTTTATTGCTTACAGCATTTCTGGTGCTGTCGCTTTGTATTGGATTACCAGCAATCTTTTTATGGTGGGTCAACAGATTTATGTTAAAAGAGAGAAGAATTTTAAAATAGTTATAAAGTAAAAAGTTATAAAGTTCATAAAGAATTTATGAAAAAGGAAGAGATTCAAAATTTAATAAAAGAATTAATAGAGAAAACCACAGTAAAATTAAACGAAATTTCAGTTGTTGAAGATGGCCCTAAAAATTTATGGGTTTCTCTGGAGGTGAATGAACCACATTTTTTTATTTCACGCGAGGGTGAAGGCTTGCATGCTTTGAGTCATCTTGTGCATCGAATTATTGAATCAAAGTCTTCTCCAAAATCTGGATTAGGAGAAAGAAATGAATCAGGCTTAGGAATTATCATAGATGTAAATGGTTTTCAAAAGAAACACGTCGAGAGTATCCGTGCCATAGCTCACATGATGTCTGAAAGAGCACGATATTTTAAATCTAATATAGAAGTTGACCCAATGTCTGCTTTTGAACGCAGAATTGTTCATGAGTTTTTATCTGATGCAAGTGACCTCAAAACTGAATCCATGGGTATGGGGCGCGATCGTCGTGTTGTTATTAAATACATTGGCTAAAATATATAGGTCTAAACCTCACCCCGTCTCGCAAGCGAGCCACCCCTCTCCATTTTAGAAAATGGAGAGGGGAAAAAGGGGTGAGGTGCATTTATTTTAATCCTAACTCCCACAAGAAAGAATCTTTTTTGTTTACAAAAAATAGGTAATTTTCTCCATCATCCAATGCAAGTTTAATGCTGTCTGTGTCTTGTCCTCCTTGCACAGTTACTGGGTCTGCAATTATTGTGGCATTTCCAGTTTTAATATCTATTTTCCAAATTTGATCTGAGAAAGAAACTTCTCCTTGATACCAAGTATCTGGATAGCTCCCCGCGTTAATATTTTTAGGTACTCCGCAATAAGCAGTGTCACTTGTTTTATTCCAGACACATTTTTCTGGTAAAGTTTTCACTCCGAGTGGGTCTGTTGTTTTTGTGTCTGTGTGATAAACATTGAGAAATAAATTATTATCACTATATAGAACTAATTTTCCACTAGGACTTGTTAGTGTGGTGAGTCCATTTATACCTCCTAATACTTTGGTTAAATTTTTATTAGTTGGATCCATCATATACATATATCCTTGTACGCTAGAGGCGGGCTTAGTGGTGAAGGTAATCATTTTACTATTGGGCCACCAAGATAACCATTCTGTAAATGCTGAACTGAAAACTTGAACTTTCTTATTAGTTGCGAAGTTTAGAGTCGTCCCTATCATATTATCTCCAGAGTTAAATAAATAGAATAAACTTCCAGCATCAGAAGACAGGCTTACATCTTTTATATCATCAGGTAAGAATGTTCCCTTTACTTCATTGCTGCTCGTTGTGTCTGCGCCCAATATTTCTTTAGGAAGATTACCAACAAAAGTAGCAATTGTTTTAGCATCCCCTTTTAAATATCTCATTATCACCGAGCCTCCATTGTTGCCAAAGAAAACTTCGTATATTTTAGGAATTATTGTTATGGAAAATTTCTGTTCGAGGATTCTGTCTGCAAAAGTTTGATAGATGTTTCCCGTAGCTCTCTCTACGTATCTCAATGCAGGCATAAATTCAGTTGGTGGAGCAATTGGTTTTACTAAAGTCTTTTTTAGACCCCCCGCACCCCCCTTAGCAGGGGGGACAGGATTAGCTCCCTCTCCTGATAAGGGGAGGCTGGGAGGGGTTGTATTGTTTGGTGTTACTACAGGGACATCTTTTAATCTTTCTTTAGAAAATACAGTAAATCCAGCTATAGGCATACTAGAAATTTTTCTTAATTTTACTAGTAAGTCTGGATTTGTGGGAGTTGGTTCATATCCAGAAACATCTACTGGAGGAGTAACTGCTGGAGTTACTGGTTTGTTGTTATTTCCAAATGGATTAAATTGGGAACCAAAATTTGTGCCACCCGTGTCAACGCCCAGTGTGCCTGTTGGTTGCTGTAAATATAAAAATCCAAATACCCCAACTACAACGATGGCTAGAATGATTATTAAAAGTATAAAGTTTCTTTTTGACATATTGTTTTAATTTTATTTATTAGCATCCATCTTTAGCAATTTGTGCTTTTATTTGAGTCATTCTATTTATTACACTATCCCCATAAAATTCATTTGGCGGTTGTCTACCAGCTTGACAGGCAACACCAGAGTAATATTTACAGGCAGCGTTTCTGGGATCATTAATTGCACCGATATTTTTTAAATATACACCCGCTGTCATTAATGCGTCGTTAGTGTTCCACGGATTTTTTCCACTGCCACCATTGGCTAGCCATGTTGTAGGACGAAATTGCATAAGTCCTATAGCACCCCCATGACCACCGCCACTAGCACACGATACATAAGTAGTACTCATATTATTACTACCCACAATGGCTTCTAAAGCTTTTTTATCTTCAGGAAACATGTTTGCATTAGCAGGAAGACATCCCCCAGTGTTTGCTCCTCCACCTGTTTCTTGGGCAAATATAGCTAAAATAAAAGCTTTATCTACTCCAGTGCTTGCTTGAGCAGCTGTTGCTGCAGGACAAGCTTCTGCTTTAAAGTTAACTTTACTAGGTTTTCCATCACGACTTAGTGCCCCAGAAATTTGGAAATCCTTTATAGTTACCTCAACCTTCACATCTGTTAAACTATTTAAGTCAGTTTTTAAAATATCAGGATTTATCGTGTACAGAAGAGTGTAAGCACCAAGAGCCAAAAGAAGACCAAAAATTGCATTTCTTATTCTTTCTTTTCCATGTTCTTTGTTTGAGATTAGTTCACTCGTCATATATTCTATTCCACCTATGACAATCATTATCACAGCAAAGACTGCACAAACACCAATAAATATTCTTATAATCATATTTAAATAATCACCCAGTTTATTATTGTTGGCAGTGCTACTTGTAGGGTCATAAGTTCTTAAGGTATGGGTCTGGGGATCACATCCAGGGGTGCTAACATCACAAGGTAACGGAGCTAAAAAATTATAATAAGCTTGCCAAGATGCTCCAGTTACAGTTTTGCATTCTTTTTCTGTAACATTATTAATTGTTGTTTCCCCAACGGGAAAAACACAGTTTCCTTTTGGTTCGGGTGTGTTTGGTGTTGTGGAGGTTGGAGTGGGCGTAGGGGTTGGATTTGTGGTTGGGGTGTTACATCCAATTGGTATAGGTATTGGTGTGCCACTACTGCTGTCTGTCCCCGTACAAGGGAATGCGTGTATAGATAATATTGGAATAAATATTCCAATTAGTACAATAAGTATTAAAATGTATGGTGAAATTTTTTTCATTTTAAAATTGTAAATTAATTTCTCCGCTAGCATTTCCAGTAAGTTTATATATATTTTCAATATCAAGTTTTACTTTAGATGTTCCAGAAACCCCAGCCTGAATTTTAAGAGGTATTAAATTTTTTATAATACCAATTGAGGTAGCTACTGAAGTGTCGTTAATAGACCATGTCCAATTAAGTAGAGGGGTTCTTATGTCGCCTGGAGAGATAAAGTACGGTACAGCCTCTAGCGTAGTATCGCCAAGGATTTTATATCCATCAAAAAGTGCTTGTTCCCAAAGTGTACCCATGTATATATTATTTATATAGAATAAAATTTTAGGTTGAGTCATTCCTATATCAATGCTTGCGTTCGAAGAAATATTTTGGCTGATTGTTGACGCAGTTACGCTAATATTATTTGAATTTTCTAAATAATCATTGACATAAGTAAAAGAATTTTTACCATACCCAGAACCATCTACATTATTGGTGTAATCTTTTTTCCAAGAATAAGTCATGGTTTTAGGATTTACCAAACCAGCACCCGATTTTATTTCAGGCATAGCCACTACTTTTACAGAACTGTCGGCTGAAGGCATTGCTTTACCTTTATAAAATGGTGGTACATAAGAATCTTGTGCTTGCCAAAGCAACACCATTACCGAAGGTTTTATTGTCATGTTTGTATTTACTGTGCCGTCTGGTAGATTTATTGTAGCTACGACGCTTGTATTCCCCCCCGCATTGGGAGCATTTAGAGAAAAAGTTTTCTTACCAATTCCAGAAGAAATATTTTTTCCATTAACAGACCAAGAAATTAGAACACTGTCTAGATTATTAGCATAACTATTTAAGGTAATATTTACATTTTCATTAGGTGCCGGATTTTCTGGTGACATATTAACTAAAATACTACTAGATGAAGCAGCATTTGCTTTAAAAGGTAAATTTATTCCCAGTATTGCAACAAATATAGTTAAATATAGTAATAAAAATTTAAACTTCATACACTCTAATTATATCATATCTACTTTATAAACTTGATAACTTTAAACTTTATAACTCCCAAATAAAACCTATGTTTTTATTTGGTGGCTGTTGCTGCCTCTGCTTGCTCTTCTTTGGCTTTTTTGTTGGATAATATTTGTGAAGGATCAGAAGTAATGATTTGGTCTTCAGTGTAAGAAGAAACAATTTTGATAGCGACGTGTTTTAATCCTGCAAAAAAGATTCCTTCTCCTAAACCAGACTCTAATAGTAAGTATTTTTCTTCATCTGTAAGGTTGAAAGTTTTCTGTAGAAGGTCGATGGTGGTTGGAGACTGTTTCAAGAGAAGTTGGATTGAAGAGTTTGTAATTATGGGTACTCCATATGGGGACTTCATGAAGTCCCCAGCGTCTTGAGTAATAGTAGAAAGCCCTAAATAATATTTTCGGCCTCTTTTAGCTATTGAATACAAGAAAGATGCCGTATCTTCAGACTTCATCATCCACCATGCTTCGTCCACTACGAGTAAGCGTTTTTTTAAGTTTTTACGAATAGCATTCCATATGTAATGCATGATGATATACATTGCTACTGGTTTAAGCTCGTCTTCCATGTCACGAACAGAGAAAACAACAAATTTTTTATTTATATCCACATTGGAAGGTCTATTTAAGAATGTTGCCCAAGAACCTCGTGTATATTTCGCGAGTCGTGCAACGACTGAGTCACTCCCCTCCATGCCTGAAAGCACCATTTCCATATCTGAGAGGAGTGGAGGTTCTATGTTAGAGAAATCTGACTCCGGAGTGATGTCTTTTATGGCATAAGTCTCTGAGATGGCTCGGTCCACCATGGAATCTTCTTCTGGAGTGAGTCCACCTAGCATGAGTCTAAAGAGTCCGACTAGGTTAATGATGTTTGAACGAAGGACATCTTCGGCAGTTTCATCTTCGCGAGGTATCGGTAAATCGAAAGGATTTAAATGGTGGTCCGAAGAAAGTGAAATGTTAAAATATCTTCCACCGACAGCTTCAGCCAAGAATTCATATTCTCGCTCTGGGTCTATCACGATGACGTCTGTATCAAACATGAGTGACCTTAGAATTTCTAATTTTGTAGCATAAGATTTTCCTGAACCAGACTTGGCGAAGGTTACAGAATTGTAATTTTCTAATGAAAATCTGTCGAAAATAACTAAACTAGAATTGTGTCTATTGATACCATAAAGTATTCCTTTATCAGAAGTGAGGTCAGAAGATATAAAAGGAAAGACACTCGAAAGCGGTTCCGAATTTAATTTTTGATGGATATTTAATAAGTCTGTCTCTATTGGGATGACGCTCTTGAAGCCTTCTTCTTGTTGGAAAAGGGCTGGTTTTATATAGATGAGTTTAGATTCAAGCATTGATTTTATCTCATTTTCTATCTTGAAGAGCTCGAGATCGTTGTCTGCATATATTGTGATATAAATACCTACATCAAACATTTTTTCTTGAGCTTGGATCAGATTATCACGGAGACCTTCTAAGTCTTGGTATGCTGTATCTAGCATTGGATCTCGGACCATACCTTTTGATTCTCGGACATTTATCTGACTTTGAACTTCGGCGACTTTTTTCTGAAATTGCCTAAGCATTAATGATGTATCTATTGGATGAACAAAAATTGAAATATCAAAAATTTTATCCAAGTTAATTATTGGAGAAAACCAATTATCTGTTAGAAATCTAGGATAAGATATTATGAAAAATGTTCGAGCTATTTTGTCACCAAGGTTTATAGATTTGGGGTCAATCTTGAGGGCTGAGGGGGCGATGACGTCTTGGAGTTCCAAGTTTGCAGATTCGTAAATTTTTTCTGGCAAAATAGCCAAAACAGAAGCGTTTGGCTCTTCGTTACTCTTTTTTACTCCAAATAATTTTTTTATATCATCTAAAATACTCATTTTTTTATCTTTACTTTATAAACCTTACAACTTTACAAACTTTATAACTACTATTCCAGCTTTATTTTACCTTCTATTTCCCCTGGATTGAAAACTTTATAAAATACTTCCACCACTTCTTCAGTACCGAGCTGAGCTGAATTTATACCACAACGACTAAGTCCTTGCTGTATTACGGCTACCCTCTCCTCTAATTGGGATCTCTTTTCTTCAAAAGCCACTTTCTTTGCTGCTTTAATTTCTGCTGAATTTTTTCTTGAGAATATTTTATCAATTATTCCAGAGTCTGATTTTAGAGCAGTGTGTGTATAAGGTACAACAATAAAAAAGCTTTTGGTCATTATGGCGACAGTATCAGTGAAGTTTTTAATGAATTCTATATATTCTCTGGTTTGTAATTTTAGAAGAGGTTCATTTTGTACCTTGATTCTGTTCTCCAAGAGAAGTAGATATGGCCTGATGTCTAATCTTCTGGACTGGATTGATATCTGTATTGAAAAATCTAAGGTATTTAGAAAGTTTTGGAATTGCATTATTGTTGCTTTTTGTTCATCGGCAGATTTTAAAGAAAGATTTATAGAATTTGCCAATACAATTGCACGCAATTCGTCGTTTTTCAGCACGACTATTCCGTCGCGTACTTCTTTGATTGGTATGAATTCTTGTGTTGCTTTTGCGTTTAATGCCATACAGTTAGTTCATAAAGTTATAAAGTTCATAAAGTGTAAAGTTGTATTTTTTAAATTGTGAAATTGAATTTATTTGCATTGTATTTACTTGATAACATTATAACTTTTTACTTTATAACTCGTTTACCTTTTGCTTGCTTAAATCTAACACATCCAGACTCCAAGCCAGATCTCTTAATTTACTGCCATTTAATTCTAAGCCCCCTTCTTTCATCATTCTTATCTTGTTTATATCATTTGAGGTCCCCTGCTCACCATTTGTAGGCTTTTTTATCGTTGTATTTTTTTTCCAAATATAAAGTTTGTTTTGTATAAAATATTTGAAACCAGACTCAAGCATGTTTATAAAAGGTTTGTTGTTTGGTTTGTAAAAAGTAAGCATTAAAGAAAATCCTGCGATGGCCAAGATGGGTATGATTCCAAGGAGGAGCCCAAGCAATTTATAAACAGTAAAACACAAACCTGCTCCACCAGCTAAATAAACAAACTCCCTGAAGGTGAAAGGGCCAAAAATTTTGTCTTCTATTTCTAAAAACTGTGGAACTTTGAATTGCATGGATAAGTTAGTTCATAAAGTTATAAAGTTCATAAAGTCCTTAAAGTTAAGATCCTTAATCCAAAGTTTTAATAAAACCTGATAATAACTTAGAAATCTCTAGAGTTAAACCATACATTTTATCAAAATCTCTTTTGGGAAGGTACCTTAACTCTAAACCTAAGTTTAACATAGATCTGACTTCCCCAGCAGAGCCTTTTGATATAAAAAGAAAACTTTTTAATTCTTTGTTTGTTCTCCTCTCAAAACCTTCTGCAATATTATTCATTATTGAAACAGAGGCTCTTTCTATTTGATTTTTGAAACTAAAATCTTTGCAAGTTTTAAATACCGTGTAAATATTAAGTGTTAATTCTTTTCCTTTTTGCCAAGATATTATTTCTTCGAATTTTTCTATTTTCATGCTACTTTATAAACTTTACAACTTTTTACTTTATAACTAGATTAAGTCCTTCCTAATCCGGACTTAATCTGTATGGATCTCCTTTTGGAGGATAAGTGGAAGGAGCGGGTTTAGGGGGCTGGGGAATAGTATCGTTCTGGTTACTCATTTTTGTAAGATTTTCTAAAGAGTGTTCTGTGGTTACTGTAGGTGTTTGGAAAGTACTGTTTAATTTTTGTGCTAATATTGGATGTACTTCTTCTCCCTTTTTTAATTCTAATTTTTCTGGAATGATTTCTATACCAGCTGTGTTTAATACATGTGTATTTTTCTTCTTTTCCTCCTCTGTGTCGTGTTCAGTTGTATCTTTCTTGGATGTATTGTCATACATTTGCATCATTTTCTCTTTGATTTCTTTTAGAATTTTTTCATTTACAGCATTTACTATTAAGCGTGTTTTCTCATCTCCCAATTTCATGCTGTTTTTGATAGATTCTTCAAACTTGTCTGGATGTGTAAAACCAAACATGACCATATGTGTCTCTAGAGAAAGTTGCCCCATTTGCTCCACGTTCAAACCCTGTGTCTGACCTATTTCAATAATATTGTCATCCACATTTACTCCCATGATTGCCCATTTTAAATCTTCTGGGAGATCGTCAAACTTTTTTTGTATTTCTTCTAATGTTATTTCCATAAATTTATTATTAAGCTAATAATTTTTTAATGATTAAGTATGTCCATGTGCCGCTGGTGGTGTATGTGCTGATTCTGTTGGTTTTTCATGAGGTTTTTCTTCTTCATGCTCTTCTTCTGTTTTATGTGCTGTATTTTCTTTTGGTGCTTCATGACTCTTCTTGTCTTCTTTGTGTTTTGTTCCTCCCCCCTCTTGTTCTTTCTCAAGTGCCGATTTGTCTTTTCCTAAATCAAGATTTTCCTTTTTAAGATTATGAAGATCTTTTTCTGCAGTTTTTAGTTTAGTTAATTCAAATTTTCTTTCGCCATTTTTTATTGTTTCATTAAATAAACCTACAACCCTTGGATCATCTTTCCCTGCTTTTTCTTGTTCAACAAGTCTTTTTAGTTCTATTTCGTTCATCTTTTCAGCAAATGATATTTTTGTTAACTCCGATTCTATTTTTCCTGTATTTACAGTAAATCCCTTGTCTTTATCTCCAGTTACTAATCCATTTCCTGTGTCTTTTCCTGACGCATCTTTTTCAATAAATTTATCTAATGATTCATGGAGTTTGTCTATTGATTTTATGTTTTCCGCTATCCTATCTGTTATTCCAGACATTTTCTTAAAGCCCTTTTCAAGTTCCTTGGTGAACTTAGATTCACCAGCTGCTTCTTTCATAGCATAATCTCCAGCACTTATACCACCTACACCCATACCACCCGTTACTCCCGTTGCTGTTCCCAAGGTTCCCATACCCATTGCTCCAGCAGCTACACCACCTACTGCTCCGCCAGTAAGAACAGCGGCTGTTCCACCGACGGCCATCTTTGTCATCATAACTCTCTTGTGGTTTACATCGTTTGCTATTTTTGAATCATATACCATCTCTGCAAGTTTAGCTGGATCATTTTTATATGCTTCATTGTATCTTTTCCTATATGCTCCATCTTTACTAAAGTTATTTTTATCAATGATTTCACCAGTAAGATTTACGGTTGAATATGCTAGTGCCCCCAACAAACTATGGGCACCCACAAGAATATCATCACGAAATTCTTCCATTCTGGAACGGTTTAATTCGTCAGCTTTTGTGTAATATTCACCTTTGCTGTTTCTTACATTATGTTTCTTAGACCACTCCTCGACTTCCTTATCCGATTTGCCCGTTTTGTAAAGTTTCGATTCTTCTTTTAGAGCTTCAGATTTTCTTTCTCCAGCTCCTTTGAATCCACCTTCTGTATTAGGCCTCAACCCTAATACACTTCTAGAGAAATCTAATCCAGATGCCTTAGACAAGGCTTTTCCTGCGCCCGATTTTCCAAAATCAAAAGAAGCTTTTTGTCCATAGTCTGCAGCCTTGAGAGTCGTTCTTGCCAAGAACCCACCAATACCTTTTGATTCAACTCCTGCCTTCTTTAGATTTTCACTGCTTGCTACAGTAGATGCTATTTTACCAATTGTTCCTGTTGCGAGCATTGCTGTTCCGCCCGTCACTGCTCCTAATGCAAGAGATGCACCAGTTTTTGCAGCACCAAGTATTACCTCTCCAACTTTACCAGAGCTCTTTACTGCGTACATCATTGCTTTGTAAAGAAGGATATTAACTAAAATTAATGGTAAAAAGACCCCTAAATACATTTTTATTGCTCCCGCTGGATCATCTGTACCACTAGCTTTTGGTATGAGTTCAGAAAATATATTTGAATGAAGTAATAAAAATATAAAATACAAAAAGAACATAAAAATTGGAGCCATAAATGCTGTTTTCAGCAAACGTTTTAACCAAGAATCCCAACCTATATATTCTAATCCTCCTAAAATTGGGACAGAGGAAGACATAAAAGCAAAAGGAGAAAAAATAATTAAAAACCAAAGCTCAACTAATCTAACTAAGAAAGCAAAACCTGCTACCCAAAGTACAAACACAGTATAGTACATTAATGATCCAGCCAAAATAGAAATTGCAATCAACATTCCAGCAGGTACAGTAGGCTCTTGTTTGACAAGATGACCGTCTATATATGTTTTTCTAAGTTCACTAAAGAAAGGTTCAGTTAGCGTTGTGGTAGGATTAAAACCACCAACTAAACCACCCGCTATATCTGTTTCGTTTCCTGTAAGTGCTACATATTTTCTTTGGTTTCCTTGTGCGTCTTTTGTATAAACACTTAATTTGTTATAAAAAGTTAAAGCTAAAATATTCGAAGCATCGATGATTACTTGAGTAAAGAACATAGAAAAGTTTATGAGGAGTGCCACGACGATAACCTTCGCTATCATCTTTTTAACATCAGAACCACCAAGTCCAATAATTAATTTGATTGCAATATAAAGTAAGACAAGGATAAAGAAAAGATTTGAAAGGTCTCGAACGACTCCCCATGCTTGAGAAATAAAAGAATTTGTGAACAATCCACTACCCAATGAAATAAACACTAAGATGTTAAAAAAATAAGCTGCAGTATAAAGGAAAAAAGCTGGTACGGTATAGAACATACCATAAGAAATTTGTATAGCACACCCAGGCCAGATACTAGAACCAGTACCTCCAGCAAAAAATACTCCGAATCCACACTGTTGTTTATTAATTTCTACTTCGAATGGCGTTGTCCCTCCTGGGGAAGCTGGAGCTACTTGTCCCGTTGGTGTTGTCCCTGATGTTCCCGCTGGTATTTGTGTTACCGCCCCACCAACACCACCTGCAGTCCATGTTCCACCTCCATTACTTCCTGCCAATGTTTGACACTCAACAAAGGAATTAACTACCTGTGTTGGTGTTCCTTGTAAATTATAATTACAAGTTCCATTTCCTGTTGGTCCTGCTGGTGGTGGGGTGGTTGCTGGTATTTGTGTTACTGTTCCATCACGTGCAGTCCACGTTCCACCACCATTACTTCCTGCCGATTTTTGACAATCAGTTAAGTAAGCAGCTTGTTGAGTTTGCCCATATTTACATATTCCAGATAGATTTTGTTGTGCATTAATTTTACTTATCGGACTAAAAAGCCCGATAAGTGCAATGAATATTATTATGTAAGGCAGAATTTTTCTAATCATTTTTGTTTTGAAACTTTGCTACTCTTCTTTCTGTTTTTAATATGAAGGCTCTCCAGTATAAGAGTAATCAGTTGGGCTAGCCTTAAAAATAATATTACAGTTTATGTCTATATTTATTAGACTGCTAATGTCTCCATACACATGTTGCGCATTTACCATAGGTAAATCGGTATATCCTGGATTGCCTAAGTCATTTGTTGGGTTTCTAAATGTAAAGCCAGAAGCGTTCGCAGCATTTGCTTCAGCTTCCCATCCTAGTGGATTATAAGGCATTATGCTTGTGTCTCCATGAGAATAACCGCTTACTATTGGTAAGTCGCAGAATTTATCTATTTCTTTTGTTCCACTTTGCGTGCTTTTTCCTTTCCCTGTTGTATCGACTTCCCCCCAGCCTGCAGCAATTCTTTGGTTTGAGCATTTAATATTTAAGTCTTCCATGTTAAGTTTCTGATCCTTTAGGGTATTTAATTCATTTCGTGTGTTTTCTATACTAACCGTAGAAGAAATTGAAGGAATTATGGCATCATATTGTTTTGCTAATTCTATTAATTCTTTTTCTTCAGGAGAGCCCGAAACTGGTTGAGTTGAAAAAGTTGAAGTCGCTAAGGTGTCAGCAATTGCACGCAATCTATCTAATGCTTGGGATTTTATTTGTTTTGCATCAATTAATTCCTTTAATTGTTGACGAAAACTATCTATTTCTTTTATGGCGTTTATATAAGTCGTTGCCCCAGGAAGTGAGTTTTTCATTTTTGTATTTATCCAACTTGTAAACGAATCAACAGCAAACCTAAGTTCCTTTAGTGCAGCATTTGAGGCTCGTACTTTTAAGTTATCACTACTGCTGACGGCATCAGTAAATTTACCAGCAAAGAGACGTTGCTCTTCTTGCAGTCTATTTTCCCAAGCTTTATCTGGTCCTGGCAAGCATTGATCAAGAGTTTTAGCTTCTTGCGTCACTGGTTCCATTAATTGAACAATGCCAGGAACATAAAAGTTTGGACTGTTTGGATCTACATTATTTGGATTGGATGGGTTATTTGCATTACATAATGGATCAGTTGAATTACATGGAGGATTATCCATCAATCTAATTTCTAGGGTTGTGTTGTTTATTGCATCTTGTATGGTCTTTTTGAAATCACTAAGTACAATTACCGAATTCCAATTGAAGGTTGTGTTAGTTCCTGTGGCTGGGCTACTAAGAGTTTGTCCACCATAGCTCCAAGTGTCTGGGGTATTTGATTGGTTTGTTGTACTTGATAAGCTATTTAAACCACTGCTTATAAATTTATTTAATAAAGCATCAAAGATTGCAGAAAGGCTGTTTCCCATAGCTGCGGCAAGTTCGGTTTGTCTTTGTCCCGAGGTCAACGAAGTCATTATTTGATTAGAAACCACAGAACCAGGAGTAGTATTTACTAATCCTCCTGGGCAGGTATTTTTACCCTCCCATTCACCCTTAGCTAATCTAAGTTTTGCTTTAAAAACTACATCCCATTGTTCTGCGTCTATTCGCTCATTTTCTGTTGGGTTTAAAATATCTACGGGTGTTGGCATTAATGGTCTATAATTGCTAATAAATGCAGCTTCATCAAAGCTTGGTTTTTGAAATTCGTTTGTGCCGTTATTGTAGTCTGGATTAGATGGACAAGTTTGTGGAGACAAAAAGCCATTTCCTTGTTGAAGAGTCGATGTAATTTTTTGTGCGTTATTTTGACTTGTGCCCTGCAGTCTTGCCGCGAGTTCATTGGTTGCAAGAATTTGAAACCCCACATAATTATTTTGAGGATATTGAGTATTAACAAGAAAACCACTCCAACCACTATAATTAAAATTTTGGTAATTATTTAATGCTATAGGGTCTCTTAGAGCATTACTCAAACTAAAAGCAGCATTGTCTGCAAGTGTTCTTTTGTAAGAGTTAATTATATTCAAAGAAAAATCTTTCCCGAAAGGATATTTTAAATTATCATAACCAAACACACCTACTAGCGACCTTACTTCTGATTTTGCAATATCGTTAAAGAAAGAACTTGAATTCTCTACGAAAAGTGGTGATCCGTGAAAACCAGAATTTATCCAGTTCACTGTGCTTTGGGTTATTTTTTTAAGAAAAGATCTAGCTACAGCCATAAGAGCTTGTTTAATAAGCACTTCTGACCATTGTTTTATTGAAAGAGAGGTATTCGTGACTGTTGATACTGAAGTTATCCAAGTAAAAGCCTTCGTTAGCCAAATTGCTGGGGCGCTAGGTATCTCAACAACCGGGACTATTACTGCTTGTGCTTTTTGAGGATTAGAAAACAAAATAGATGGTGCTATTATTGAAATAATTAAAAGAGCAGAAATAAATTTTTTTATTTTATTTTTAAATTTTATATTTTGCATTTTCTTATTTTAACTCTTTATATTATACGTCTTTTTGTTTAATTGTTCAATTTATTATTGATGATGTCTGTAAGTTTTTTTACAGCAGATTCTAAAAGAGTGGCATTGTTTTGATATTGGCTTATTCCGCTGAGTGCTACGATCACATCACTATCATAAAGCCTTATATCACTTGTATTTTCTGATAATCTTTCTAATGCGTTCAGAATATCTAAATGTGTGGATGCAAGAAATTGTGGTACGTTCATTTTTGCCATTTCATTTATTGTTCCTTGTGTTTGTTTAATAATTGGGTCAAGCTCTACGAGCACACTTGAGTCAACGTTGTTTTCATCAATTACAAATTTTTGCAATACATCTAAAACAGTTCCTTTGTTTGGATATTTTTGTTGAATATTATTAAGCGTGTCGTTGTAACTTTTTACAGCCTTAATGCTGTTGTCATTTATTACTTTTATATCAGAAAGTAAAAATATTTTTCTTATGGGAGTATTTTGTATTTTTGAAGCAAGAGAATTACTTAATTGGTCTGCTGTATTTTGGTCCATTATTCCATTTTGGTTTAGTGCTGCTGTCGAAGAGAAAAGTTCTCTAGAGAATTTATCTGTTTGAGTTAGATTTTCTTCATTTTGAATATTTTCGGCATTTGCTTGGTTTGCATCATTTTCTTTAGCTTTTAGTTTGTTTATTGCTACACTGTCAGGTGTTCCAGGAGTCGTTTCTTTCTTGGTTGGGTCAAGGCCGTATAAACCTTCTTCCCAATCTGGCACTCCGTCGCCATCTTCATCTTTATATACTAATTCTTTTAATGTGGTGGTGTAAGCTAGCCCACTTTCTTGATTTTTAAAAACAGAATTGATGGAATTTTTAACCACTGAAGTGTTTTTTATTAAAAAAAGTGCAACAAGAAACAGCACCGCAAAAGTGATTGAAAGTATCCTTTTATGTTTTAACCAAATTTCTTTAATTATCTTTTAATTATAACAATAAGGTATAAGCAAAGCAACGAATTTACCCCCTTTCCTTAATAAGGAGAGGGTTGGGGTGAGGTGAATTTTTATTTAGCTAAATTTATCCAATCAGAGAGAGATAAATCTTCTGCCCTTTTGTTCCCCAGTTCCAATACACAGGCGTTGCCTGTGTATTTTAATATATTTTTTAGATTTGAGGAGAGTTTTTTTCTTTTGTGCGCGAAGCCAGTCTTTACTATTTCCCAAAATCTGGTTTCAAAATTCCCCTCTTGAGGGGTGGCTCGCTTGCGAGACGGGGTGGATATTCCACCTCCCCCTAAAGGGTACTCCTCAAGAGGAGAATTGGTGAATAATTTTCTAGAAATATTACTAATTTTAATTATTGCTGAATCTACCTTAGGTGCAGGGGAAAAGTATCGTGCGGCCACCTTCATTATCATCTTTGGTTCCCCATAAGCCTTGACTGATATGGATAAAATGCTTTCTTTGTTATCACGAGCGACTATTCTCTTTGCCACCTCGTGCTGAACCATTAAAACCATACATTCAGGCTGTTTTTTCTCTGTTAGAAATTTTTTCAAAATTGCACCAGTAATGTTGTAGGGGATGTTGGCGATTATTTTATAGTGAAATGTTTTCGAAAAACTTGGAAACGTTTCGCTAACGTTGAATTCTAAAATATCTTCATTTAATAAAACTAAAGCACCAGATTTTATTTCTGGAGCAAATTTTTCTTTTAGAAAAATAAAAAGTTCTCGATCTTTTTCCACAGCGATGACAATTCCCCGCCCCGCCCCATCGGGGTAAACATTCTCTAAAAGTTTCTCTGTGAGCGCTCCTTTACCTGGACCTATTTCTAAAATTACATCATTCTTTTTTATCTCCCCTGCTTCAACTATTTTTCTGAGCGCTATTTCAGATTTTAGAAAATTTTGTCCGAGGGATTTTTTTGCTTTCATATAGACAAAACACTTTTAATTTCGAATAAATTTTTTGGGAAATAACTTTCTATTGTTGGCTCCATTAATTTTTCTACAGGGGAAAAATTGTCTGTGAGTATTACAGATGGATAATTTTTAAAAGATAAAACCGGGACTATTTTCTCTGCTAAAAAACTATTTTCCCCGACTGACAATTTTTTTATAAGCTCTTCTTCGTTTATAGGTAAGTTCCCTTTTATTCCTACCAAGGTTACGTTTTGTGTATATTCTGGATTTGTTCCAAACGCAAATATGTAAAAGTTAGGAAAACTAATTTTAAATGTATTTAATACACTATTTGTAAATTCTGACTTTGTTCCGGAGAGTGAGCCTATAAAATTTATAGCATAGATTCCATTATCATTTAATTTCTCTTTAACCTCGTCATTCCATTCTTTTGTTAAAAGATACCAAGGGACAGAAATAAAAGAATTATAAGCATCACCAAAGATTACATCGTATTTTTCTTTATCTTTATTTATTACTATCTTTGCATCTCCTGCAACTGTTTTTATGTCATATTTTTTAAGGTTAAAAAAATTATTACCAATATTTATCATTTCTGGGTCTACCTCAACCACAGAAACATTTGCATTTTTATAATAATTTTTAAAATATTTTGGCATAGTATATGCTCCAGCCCCTATGACTAAAATATTTTTTATATCTTGTTTTAAATTTCCAAAGACAGGATACATTTCTGGGTAATCTTCAGCTTTTTTTTCTGGTTCAACGCTGTGAAAATCAAAATCTAAAGCAAGAATTCTAGATTTTCCATATGACGGAAGATCGGAATCAATAACTCTTGCATCATAATAATTTGTTTCTTTTTCGAAAACTATTTTTGGGTTTAATATTTTTTGTTGTGTTATATAAAGAATAATTGGCATTACAATAAGGGTAACTAAGAAAAGTAGAATTATTTTTTTATTTTTTAGGGCAAAAATTCCTCCTACGAAAAACAACACGAAAGACATAAGCCAGATCGTTTCCCTGCTTCCAATATTTGATATGAAAAAGAATCCTGTCAAAAATACACCGAGTATTCCACCAGCTGACCAAGCAAAAGATAAAATACCATATTCACTACCAATTTTTGAAAAATCGTTGGCAAATTTTTTCAGAATTATCGGCTGGATAAGTCCTATCGCGAATGTGGGTAGTAAAAATAAATAAAGTGACAAATATAAATTTAAAGTCAATATTGAATCAGAAGAATCTGTAATAAAATTTGTATTTGCTGCCAATAGTGGAATTAAAGAAACTAGTATTGATGAGATTAAAAATGTTAACGGAAGTGCTTTGTTGTTTTCAGCCCTGTCTGCTATCTGACCTCCAACATAGCTACCAATTGCTAGCCCCAGTAAGGTTATCCCTATTACAGATGTCCAGGTGAATACCGAAGATCCTATTATTGGAGCTACTATTCTTCCAGAAATAAGCTCAACTGTCATTACAGAAAAACCAGCAAGGAATGAACTTAATATATAGAATGTATGTTTTGTAAAAATCCTCATGTTTTTATTATAGGTAAATTGTCTTTATTCCGCTAGCTTCGCCTTCTTTTTCTAAAAGATCAGCTGGAATGTCAGAAATAAATTCTGAAGGCGCATTTATGTTACGTGAACCGAAAATTGTGCGGAAATTCGCAAAGGATAAAAACAATTTTTCTTTTGCGCGAGTGAGCGCCACATAGAAGAGCCTTCGTTCCTCTTCACTATCTTCATTTGTTTTACTCTCATTTTGTCTTTCATGTGGGAAGAGTCCATCTTCTAGTCCAGTAACGAAAACGTATTTAAATTCAAGGCCTTTTGAAGCATGGACAGTCATTAACTTTACAGCATTTATTGCTTCTTTTTTCTCCCCTCTTTCTATTAATGAATCTTGGTCTGATGCGAGTGAAGCATCTTCTAAAAGCTTTTCTATGCCTCCTGGATAAGGGATTTCATCATATTTTAAGGCAAGCGTAGCAAGCTCTTTTATGTTTTCGAGCCTTTCTATGTCTTCTTCAGTGCCACTACTAAGCTCCTGTTCAATGCCAGACTTTTTTACTACGAACTTAATTATTTCTGAAGTTTTTGAACTTTCAATTTTTTCTTTTATTTGTGAAAGTAGGTTATAGAAATTTTCTACCCTCAATAAAGTTTTTACCGGTAATTTTTCCTTTTCTCCGGCAAAAATTTTTACTAAAGTGGCCTTGCCGATGCCTCGTGTGGGGAAATTTATAATTCTTTTTATGTCCGACAAGCTATCAGGATTTAATGCTGCTCGTAAATACGCCAGAGTGTCTTTTATCTCTTTTCTCTCAAAAAATTTAACACCTAAAACTTGATATGGGATATTGTAGCGAAGCATCGCTTCTTCTAACGCTCGAGATTGGAAGTTGGCTCTATATAAAATCGCAATGTCAGCGAAGTCGGTAATATTTTTTTTCAGGATATCCTGCTTCGCAACGTCACCGTTCAAAAAATTATTACCGACTTCGCTTTTAGCGTAGCTGGATGTGCTTTTTCGAATGGTCTGGGGATTTTTTCCGAGGACCTGAGAAAAAGCATCTCCAGTGGAGCTATCCATAATTTCAAGAATTTTTGTGGCGACAAATTCAGCTTCGTCGGTTTCATCGAGTGCTTCATAGAGGCCAATCTTCTCCCCTATTACATTGTCTGTAAATAAATTTTTATCTGGCCTGTATTTATTTTTCTTTATTATTTCATTTGCCGCTTCTAGAATATTTTTTGTAGATCTGTAGTTCTGTTCGAGCAGAATTATTTTTGCATTTGGATAATCTTTTTCAAAATTTAAAATATTTTTTAAATTTGCCCCACGCCAAGAATAAATATTTTGATCCGCATCACCAACGACACAGATGTTTTTATTATTTTCAGAAAGTAATTTAGACATTAAATATTGCACTTCATTTGTATCTTGATACTCATCGATGTGAATATATTCCCACTTTTCTTGATAAATTTTTCTTACTTCTTCGTTTTCTTTTAGCAGTTTTGTCGCTTTTAAAAGCAAATCATCGAAATCGAGAGAATTCTCTTTCGCCTTTTGTTTTTCATATAAATTCCAGACTTGGGAGACTATTTTACCGAGAGAGCTCGCTCCGTTACCTTCCTTCTCCTCATAATCTGCTAAGTGTGTAAACTTTCCTTTCTCGCGTGAGATTATATTTTTTATTTTTTTAGGGTCGTATTGTTTCGGATCTATTCCGATATCTTTCAATATATTTTTTATAATTGTTGTGGTGTCTCCTTCATCTAAAATAGTGAAATACCTAGTTAGTCCGAGTAGTCTGGCATTTTCTTTTATAATATAAACTCCAAGGGAGTGAAAAGTGGAAACAAAAGGAATTTTGTCTTGACCTTTAGCATTTTTTTCAATTTCAGAAATGACCCTCTCTCGCATTTCCTTCGCAGCCTTGTTTGTGAAAGTAACTGCTAAAATTTTATCAGGAGAGACACCATTTTTAATTAAATTTACAATTCTATGCGTAATTGTCTTTGTTTTCCCTGCTCCTGCCCCAGCCACAATTAAAAGGGGCCCATCCATATGAAGTGCTGCTTCCTTTTGTTCTTTGTTGAGGCCTGCGAGGTGTTGTTGCATCAATCAAATATACCCCCACACTTATTTTAATGCAAAATAAGTGTGGGGGTATAGCACACATTTATTCCCTCATGCGTATTCTGATTTCATCAAGTTTTCCCACTTTAGCTGCTTTTTGCAAAGCTTCAGCAATATATTCACTAATACTTTTTTGTCCACCCCACCAGTGATATGATGTTTTAACTCCAGTAGTATCTTTAAGTAGATGTAAATATTTTGATAAACCTATTTTAAATCTATTATCATGCCCAGTGTATTTTAGAATTTCTTTTGCATTATGGGTACTTAATTTATCATATTCTGATAATCTGTTTACAAATAAATAATCAATATTTTTCTGATTGGCTTCATTTGCTAAGATTAATTTATCTTCAGACAAGTGAAACGGGTTTTTCGCAAACTCTTGTGAGAAATGGTGCGAATATGGTTCATAATTATGATGAAACTGATTTTCAGTTCCCCCTATAAATACATCTCCTGTTCCTTTTATGGGTCCTGTTTCTGCAATAGAACCAGTTTCTACTCTGGTGCCCACACTTACTTCGTTTGTGTAAAATTTTGCTAATTTTGACCTTACTTCTTCTTCAGAAGGTTCGTGATATGTAGACTCTGCGTTAGTATTCTCAGGAGAAGTATGTTCTGGGTTTGGTGCCAAATGTGGTGCCCCAGAAGGCATAGATTCTTCTATAGGTTTTACTGGTGATGTATCAAAACGCATAGGTTCTGAAGTCACTTCGTCGGTTGCTACAGGTTCGACATGGTCGGTTATGTGTTCTGTTTTGACGGACGCTATTTCGTGGTGTGGATGAGTATCAAACATTTTTCCTGCAAAGTGTGTTACATCTTCACCTGTTTTTGCATCATGAAAAATTAAATTTCCGTGTTCATCAAATTTTAAGGTTGAACCTTCTCTTATTAACGCACTTTTTTCTCCATCATAAAATCCAAATTCTCTGGCCTTATCAATAGCTTGTTGATAGGTGGCGTTAGGGTCTTTTAGTTTTAGTAATTTAAATATTTTTCCTATTCCACCCTCGTTATGTTCAAATTTAAGAGTTTCATTAGGTAAATTATTTACTGTGGGAACAGCTTCTGTCTCTAAGGGAGCATGCATAGATTCTGCTATTTTTGCTCCGTGTGAAATATTCCCCCCAGGAACGCTAGAAGCCAAAACTTCATGTGCATCATGAAAGTGGTTCCAAATATTTGATATCGTTTCTGCCGCTTTTTCTACCGATAAAAGCAATGTTTCTACTGTTGTCGCTGCCACCACTGTTTTTCCAATTGTCTGTCCATAGCGACCATACATAGCAAGCTTGTCTACTGTACCGTATTGCGTGACGATACGATCATAGTCTTCCAAATTTTTTCTTTGTCCCAATAAAAGTGCTTCTATTTTTTTTGTTTTTTCTTCCTGTGAAAGTTTCTCGTTTTCTTCTATTTTTTCTATTTTATTATTTAATCTAGCTATTGCATTTTCAAGGTCTGTTTTTATTATTCTTTGCATAAGATCGTTTGCTGCTGAAGGATTTCTTACTATTCTTTCTTGTAAATCTTTAGGCATTTCCATTAAATATGCATTTTTAAGAGTTTCAGAAGAAACAGTATTACCATCTTCTTTATTTCCACCAACTTTTTTCAACGCTCTTTCATATATACGCATAGCTTCATCATATGCTTTTTCTACATCTTGGATTCTGGTTTGCTCTATAACTTCTTCGTTTTTCAATCGTGCTTCTTTTCCAGCTTCAGCTAAGCGAGCGGTTGCCATGCCCCCCATCATTACATAACGTAGTGGTGAAGCTAGAGATGCCCCTGTTAGATCTGTAATCATTCTTCCATATTTAACTATGTTCCCCCAACCAGAAAGTTTAGACATTAAATGGCGGGCTTTACCGCTTGTAGCTTCTTTGGCTTTTTGTTCTGCAGTTTTTGCATCACGGGCAAAAGAATCTTTCATTTCTTTACAAAATCTTCCGAGGGCTCCTTTTTTATCTAATTTAGATAGTGGTTTATCAAAAGCACTAGCAAAAAAATCATTTTTTGCTTTTTCAATTCTAAGACCAATTACACCCAATCCCCAGCCGATTTTCTCTTTTTCAGCCTCTGGCATTTTTTTATATTCTGCCTCTACTTTTTGTTCTTCTGGAGTCATTGGTAGTGGTGGTGGTATGGGTTCTCCTTTTTCATTGTAATGTACTTCCCTTTCATCAGGAAACATTTTTGTAGTAAGTTTTCCTTCTGTATAAAGTTCCATTGTTCCATCTTTTAAACTTCGCAAGGTAAGTTCACCATTTGTGCGATGTTCAATTGTTCCATCAGGAAGTGTTTCTGACGTTTTTAATTCTTTAGGTTCGATTGGCATCGGCTGTGTAATAGTAGAAGAATCGGCTAGATTTTCAGATTCAAGCATATTTTTTAAGATATTTTCTATATCTTTATTGTATTGTGTGTATACAGATATTTCTTCTGGAGATAGGGGTGCCCCAACCTTAAATTTTTTAGCAATTTCATTTAACACACCCTCTGAAGCTTTTCCTGTTTTAACAAATTCTTCCCAAGCATCTGGGGATAAAATAGGGGTAGTTTCTGGTAAGGGAGTTTCTGTTGCGTTAGGGACCGTTTTTACTTTTTCTTCTCTTGGTTTTTTGGTTGAAGATTTTTTCTTTGGGATTCTTGTTTCTGTTGTGTTGTCTTTAAAAAATTCTATTTCAGTTCCATCTGGAAGGGTTTTTTTCCATAGTTTTCCATCAAAATAATGCTCTGTACTTCCATCAACAGGATTAACATGATCTCCATCTTTTTTTTGTCCTTCAAAAAGTCCTTTCAAGGAAGATACTTCTGTCTCTGACACAGATGGTTCTGTAGACATTCTTTCTGTCAGTTCTGACGCTCCCATTATTTGTGTTTCTTTTGATGCCTCTTCACTAGGAACTGTTTCAGTTTGTTCTGTATTCGAGGATCCTTTCCATCCTGCTGTAAGTGTATTCCAATCCCCTACGTGTTCAGCAGGCGCTCCAAAAACTTTTTCTATTGCCTCCTTTTTTTCTTTGTGTGCGTTCTTTTTAGAAGAACCTGGTTTTGTTTCAAGGACTTGCGTTGATTGTGACCCTAAGGGTATTCGAGTTGTAGGCGTGTCAGATGGTTTGGGTGTATCTACAATGGTTCCATCTTGTAGTGTAGTTTTTCCTTTTAGGGGACCAAAATAGTGTTCTGTTCTTCCGTCATCAAAAAAGCTTTTTTTTAATATTCCAGTTCCACTGAAAGTGTCTTCCCTGTCTTTTTGGGGTACTATCATTTCTTTTAGCTTTTCGTTTTCATCAAAATATTCTGTTTTGTCAGGATATTTTCTTCGTAGTATTTTCCCTTTTTTATCATAATCCTCGACAATTTCTCCCGGAAACACCTTTTTGATAAGTATTCCTTTTCCATCTCTGTATTCCTTGCTTCCATCAGGAAATTTTTTTATGGTTAACCCACCATCCAAAATGGTTTTTTCTTCTTGCATAGTATTTATATTATATAGTTTTTCATTTTTAAACCTAATTTTTTATTGAAAAGTATCATAATTATGCTAAATATTGTATGTTTTGTCAATCTTAGGGTTTTCCACAGGAGGTACTGGTCAGATTGACTTTTGGCCATTTTTGAGCTATCTTGAAGGGGTAGTTCCGAAGAGAGGTATGGAGCAAATTGACCGAAAGATAGAGCCGACAGTAACCATCGTGAGAACCTTTTGTTTGCAGAACCTATTGGTCGTCCTGTGATTCTATCCTTACCTTAAAAGGCTAGAAAAGGAAATCTCGCGACATTTAGTTTGTTTTATAAAACCTCAAAATAAAATTTTAAGATCTTCTCTCGCATTTTCCCTGTTGTTTGGGACTCTTTTAGTACCTACTCGGGCAGTAGAGGCAAGCCTATTCTCTTCCATCTCCTCTATGTTCGTCGGGGATCCAGCTTATGCAGAAACGAGCCCTAATACAGTAAGTTTACCTCAAATTGGTAGCAACTCTCAAAACATTGCCCTTCTTCAGGCCAATGTTTCTTCTGTTTCAATTTTAGATGATAAAAAAAGTAATACCAACGCTAATGCAAGTGATAATAATATTGTTTCTGGTAATTCCCTTCTCCCAGCAACTGGACCATTGGGTACGTCTGACGGTAAAAACACAGACAATCTTTCCCCAGAGGACACCAGTGTCTATGTTGTCAGAAAAGGAGATACAGTGGCGGGCATAGCAAAACTTTTTGATGTTTCCGCAAGCACTATTTTATCAGCCAATGATTTAAAGAAAGGGGCGAAGCTTACAGAAGGCGACGTCCTTTTAATTTTACCTGTTTCTGGTACTGAACATACAGTCAAAAAAGGTCAAACACTAAAAGGCCTCGCTAGTCTTTATAAAGTAGATATTTCAGATATTGCTCAATTTAACGGCTTAGATGAAGATTCCAAGCTTGCTATCGGAGACAAGATTATGATTCCAGGGGGAGAAATGCTTGACGAAGGAGGTGATAAGCCTGCAGCAAACTTGGGTTCAGCCGTAGCAAAAGATAAAAATTATTACGATATTCACCCAATACAAAATCTTCTTGGATATTTTATAGATCCTGTTCCTACTGGCCACAAGACTCAAGGTCTCCATGGTCCAGGACATCGCGGAATAGATATCGGTGCGCCAACTGGTACACCTATTTATGCTTCTGCTTCCGGAGTTGTATTAGCTGTAAAAACTGGTTGTGTTGTGGGTAGAAAAAGCTGTGGTGGCGGTTATGGAAACATGGCTATCGTTCAACATCCTAATGGAACAAAAACTCTTTATGGTCATATGTATAAATTAAATACCAGTACTGGTGCAGAAGTAACTCAAGGCCAACTCATAGGTTTCGTAGGTTCTACTGGCCGCTCCACTGGTCCTCATGTTCACTTCGAAGTCTTTGGTGCTAAAAATCCCGGATCTGATTGGAGCTGGGCAAATTAAAATTTACAAACTAAAAACTCCGCTTGAGGCGGAATTTTTAGTTTGTAAAATATTTAAATCCCAGCGAGTTTGATTGCTCCGAACAAGACAGCGACACCGAGGACGGTGGCGAAGGTAGTCCACATTGTTGGATGATTGTGATGGCTTTCTGGAAGAAGATCTGAGGCTCCAATATATAAGAAAAACCCTGTAAATACAGCTAGAATTATACCTAAAGTAGCTTCAGAAACTGAGAAAAACAAAGTAGAAGTTATGCCGAGTACTGGAGCGATAGCATCAACTAAGAGCCATTTGAAAGCTTGTTTCTGCGTGCCGGAATTTTTTAAAACCATATTCACAGTATTTATTCCATCAGAAAAATCATGCACAAGTACGGCTATGGCAACAATGATTCCAATAGCTGGGGAAACTTTAAACGCGAGACCTATAGCTGTACCATCGATGAAGCTATGCATAGACAAACTTCCTGCTCCTAGTACTCCCCTATTATTTAAATCATGTTGTTCATTTTCGTGTTCATGGGTACCATGCGAATGAAAAAAAACAAATCTATCCAAGATCATATATACGATGAAACCGAGAGCTACGATAGAAGTTATGAAGACAGCATCATAATTATTTTTACCTAAATTTAATGCTTCTGGAAGTAAATCAAAAAAAGCTACACCGATTACAGCACCAGCTGAAAAGCCCAAAATTAAGTGTAGTTTATCTTTAAAACGTAAAGCGAACATTCCACCCAAGAAAGTGGATATCAACGTCATTATGCTTATCCAAATTATCATGTGCGGGATGGGAGAATCGAACTCCCAACCTCAGTTTGGAAAACTGACGTTTTACCATTAAACTAATCCCGCAATGTCGGGCCGCTGGGAATTGAACCCAGTCTAAATGCTCCCAAAGCACTTGTACTACCGGTATACTACGGCCCGCCTTCGCTAAAGCTTCGGCGGGCAAGCCCGCTTCAACTTAAAGCTAACACAGCATATCATAAAATAATATCACTTACCACTTTTATTTTTGCTTTTTTGTTTTTTATATCAATAAAGACTACCAATAAATCCACTTGCCATTCTTTTTCATCTGGGACTTTTTCAGACAAAAGATAGGTTTGAATTGTCCGTGACAGACGTTTAAGCTTCCAGGGATGCATGTTGTCTTCAGGTCTATGTTGGTATCGCTCATCAGAATCATTATAAGATTTCGGTATAAAAGTATTTAATGTTTCACGCGAAACACTTTTTACTTCTACAAAGTATATTTTATTAGCTTTTTCGGCGACTATATCTATTTCACCCCATTTCTTGGTGTAATTTCGATCTAATACTGAAAAACCATGTTTCACAAGGAACTTTACAGCTATATTTTCTCCAATTTCTCCTATTTTTTGTGTGTTTGATGTAAAAACCTTAGGCATATAATAAGTTTCACATGGAACATAGTCTAATTGTGTTTCACGTGAAACGTTTAGCTAAATTTTTGTGTCTTTTATAAAAATATCCTTATTTTATAAGGTTTTATTGACAAAAATAGACTTAAAAGACAACTTTTTTTACTGTCCTTTATAAACAGTACCCACATAGTTATCCACATATTTCAATAAAATCCTTGTGTTGCAAAGCTTTACTAAAGGACAGATTTTGTGCGGCTAGGGAGAATCGAACTCCCGTCTCATCCTTGGCAAGGACGTGTTCTACCACTAAACCATAACCGCAATAGTATTTTATAATTTTTTTCGTTTTTAAATTAAAAAATACTATATGATTATAGTATTTTATTGAAACTAATGCAATTGCCATATTAGCTTATAAAATAAGCATTATTTGCCAATATTCCAATAATAGTGTAAAATATTGATATTATTAAATTAATTATGCACCCGTAGTGAAATGGATATCACAACAGTCTTCGGAACTGTCGTTGGGGGTTCGAATCCCTCCGGGTGCACAAAGTCGTGGAACAAAACACTAAAAATTTAATAGCAAAAATACCCAAAGAGGTTTCACATGTAACAGATACATTAGAAAAGTACGGCTTTGAAGTGTACCTTGTTGGTGGATGTGTCCGTGATCTTTTAATGGGCAAAGAGCCAAAAGACTGGGACATTACAACTAACGCTAAACCAGAACAAATTATTCCTCTTTTTAAAAAAACTGTTTATGAAAATACTTTTGGAACGGTAGGTGTGGTTCTCCCCTTTAATAAGGGGGAGTGGCCAAAGGTCGAGGGGGTGGTTTCACATGTAACAGACCCCTCCTCAATCCTCCCCTTAGCAGGGGAGGAAAATATGATTATTGAGGTTACGCCATACAGAATTGAGGCAAAATATAGTGATTTTAGGCATCCTGACGAGGTAAAATTCAGTGATAAGCTAGAAGATGACCTTAAAAGGCGTGATTTTACAGTTAACGCCCTGGCCTTAAGTCCCTCCAATTCGGCGGGCAAGCCTAAAGGACAACTGGTGGATTTGTTTGATGGTATAAAGGACATTAAAGACAAGACGTTAAAAGCAGTAGGGAACCCAGATGACCGTTTTGCAGAAGATGCGCTTCGAATGTTGCGTGCTGTCCGTTTCTCTTGCCAATTAAATTTTTCTGTGTCGTATGAAACTACAGAAAGTATTTTAAAAAATTCAGAGTTAATAAAAAAAATATCTGAAGAAAGAATTCGTGATGAGTTTGTAAAAATAATTATGTCAGAAAATCCTGCGAGCGGAATTGTGATGTTACAAAAATTTAATTTGTTAAAAAATATTATTCCTGAATTAGAAGAGGGTATTGGTTGTGAACAATTAGGTGAACATATTTATGATGTGTGGGATCATTTACTTCATGCACTCTCACATGCCGCAGACAAGAATTGGCCTTTAGAAATAAGGCTCGCAGCACTGTTCCATGATATCGGAAAGCCGAGGGCAAGAAGGTTAGCCGTACCTGATGCTTTTGCTCGGGATATCCTGGCAGGCCAACGTCACCACTCACAAAAGTATACAGGTTCGGCTAACCAAGAAGATTTCTCTGAGGCTTTTTCGAATGGTGACGTTGCGAAGCAGGACATTCCTGAGAAAAAGAACTCAGAGAAATCTTCAAAGAAAAAATATACTTTTTACGGTCATGAAGTTATCGGCGCAAGGATGGCGAAAAAAATAATGGAGAGATTAAAATTTCCTAAAAAAGAAATTGATCTTGTGGAAAAACTCGTACGCAACCATATGTTTTTCTCAGACACTGAATTGATTACACTTTCTGCTGTTCGAAGAATTGTTGTGAAAGTTGGTAAAGAAAATATTTGGCCACTTATGAATGTCCGTGAGTGTGATAGAGTGGGGATGAATAAAAAAGAAGCACCCTATCGGCTTCGAAAATACTTCGCGATGATAGAAGAAGCTCTTCGTGACCCTATTTCTGTAGGACAACTAAAGATTAATGGAGAATATATGATAAAAGAGCTTGGGATTACTCCTGGACCCAGAATGGGATGGATTTTAAATGCTTTATTGGAAGAAGTTTTAGACGCGCCAGAGAAGAATACCGTAAGTCATTTATCTGGATTGGTAAAATCATTAAATATGCTTGGTGATGCTGAGCTTAAAGTCCTCGGTTTGCGAGGAAAAGAAAAGAAAGAAGAGCTTGAAGAAGAAGAAGTCGCGAAACTTCACGAAAAGCATGGAGTGAGAAAGTAAAAAACAAATCTAGCAAAATTTTATCAGGTCCTCGGTTCTCTGGGTCCCTGTCCCAGCCAGACCATGCTAAAATTTTCTAGATTTGTTTTTTTATATCTTTTTAATCTGCGAAGTGGCCTTTTTTGTCTTCGCCGAAAAACATATGATGAAGTGTTTTTAGAAAATTTTCGAAAAGTTTTGTGCTATAAGAGGAAAGGTTGAAAATCACAGCTAATGTAAACAAAACCAAGGAAAGTTTTATATTATAAAAAGAAAGGGGAATAGCAATAAGAGCAAAAACAACAGGAACTAATGTGCGTATGGTGCTGCCACGGATTTCTCTTTTTGTTATTTCTGGATTTTTTATATGTTCAGAAAAAAGCACGTATCTTCTCATCCAATACAGAGTAAGCCCTATCAACATGATGTGAATAGCGAAAAGTATTATAGATAATTCATTGCTGCTGAAACTTCCAAGGACGCTCGCTGAAAAAGGAACTAAGCTTATAAGCATAAAAAATAAAGCATTTATATTTGTGAGCCTAGAGTCTATATTTTTTGCATAAATAGAGACAAAAAAATGGTGCGCTCTCCAATAAGTGAAAAGTAATGAAAAACTCAAAACATAACTGAGCATTAATGGTAATAATTTTTTGATCTCAAGCCAGAGGCCGTAGTTGTCTATTGGTCCCCAAATGGTGGGTAATTTAATTTGAAAAACTAACACCGTCATCACTATCGCAAAAATTCCATCGGATAATTGTTCTAATCTATTGTGGCTCATAAAAATATTATAGCATAATTTTTATTGACTATATCTCTAGCCATATGGGGCAATGATCTGAGCCGTAATAGTCAGAGAGCATTCCAGCACTTTTCACTTTTGGAATAATCTTTGAATCAGCAAAAAAATAATCAATTCTCCAGCCAACGTTTCTGTCTCGAGCTCGTGTTTTTATATCCCAATATGTATAAACATCTTTTTTATTTGGATTAAGATTCCTCCACACATCTATAAAATTATTTTTAACAACTTTATCTAGCCAGGCACGCTCTATGGGCAAAAAGCCTGTATTTTCTTCATTTGCTTTTGGACGAGCTAGGTCTATGGGGGTGTGGGCCGTGTTTACATCACCACAAAAAATTACTTTTTCACCATTTTTGCGAAGTTTTAAGATAAATTTTAAAAATGCCTCATAAAATTCTAGTTTATATTTCAATCTGTCGGGACCTTGGCCACCATTTGGATAGTAGCCGTTTATAAGTGTAAAGTTTTTAAATTTAGCACCTATCAGTCTGCCTTCATCGTCGAGTTTTTTTATACCCATTCCATAAAAAACTTCTTTTGGTTTTTCTTTTGTGTAAATAGCGACTCCGCTATAACCTTTTTTAACTTTTGGATGTGAAAAAAATGAATAATAGCCTTTTACATTGCGTACATCTTCGGGAAGTTGATCTGGTTCGACTTTTGTTTCTTGTAAACATAAAATATCAGGTTTTTCATCTCTGAAAAGGGGAGCAAAAAAGCCTTGTTTCGCTGTCGCCCTTAAACCATTTGTGTTCCAACTTATAATTTTCATGATAATTAATAATAACACGATTTACGAAGGTCTGTCCTTCGTAAATCTTTATTTTTATTATCCTTTGTTGTGAAACTTTTTGTGTATATCACGCAAATGTTTGTCTGTGACGTGAGTATAGATTTGAGTAGTCGCGATATTGGAGTGCCCGAGCATAGCCTGGACGGAACGTATATCTGCACCATTCGAGAGTAGGTCAGTAGCGAAAACATGACGAATGACGTGTGGGGTTACTTTTTTTGAGATGCCGGCTATTGTAGCGTATCTTTTTACAATTCTTTCCACTGAACGGCGAGTGAGGCCATCATCCTCTTGAGAATTTTTTTCTTTCTTTTTATCTAAATTTTTCTTTGACGATACTTCATCATTTATTTTTACAAAAAGAGCATCTGACATATTTTTCCTTATAGCCAAATAATTTTTTACTGCCTTTTTTGCTTCATCAGACAGGAAAACCACGCGTACCTTACCACCCTTGCCACGTATAGAAAATTCATCTAAATGCAAATCAAGGTCATTTCGTAAAGAACAAAGTTCTGATACACGTAGGCCAGTAGAAAAAAGCATTTCTAAAATTGCTTTGTCTCTGTATTTCCTCTCTAAATTTTTTTCGTTATTGGGTGCATCTAGAAGTCTCTTGAGTTCTTCTTGGGAAATAACGTCAATTTGTCTTTCTCCAATTTTTGCTAGCTCTATGTGGTCAGAGGGGAGAGATGTAATATTTCTTCTTGTTAAAAATTTAAGAAAAGTTCGAAGAGCTATTAAATAGTAATTTTGAGTTTTCTTTTTTATCGTTTCCCCAGTGGCTCTGTTGTTGCCAGTGGTCTGGCGATTGAGCCAAATACGAAAATCTCGAACTTTTGTATCTGTGATATCTTTTGGATCAGTGATTTTTGTTTGGTTAAAAAAGACAGTCAGATAATGATCATAGTTTTCGACTGTTCTTATAGCTCGCCCTTTCTCTATTTCGATATATTCCAAAAATTGAGTTTTAAGTTGTTGCATGGAAGCCATGGGTATATTTTAGCATGTCGCACAATATTTTCTAAGGGAACTTGCAATTTTCGAGGTTTATGCTAATATAACAAGCATGTTAGCAACAAAGAAAAAACAAGCAGTTATAAAGAAAAATCAAATTCATGAGACAGATACTGGCTCTCCGGAAGTTCAGGTTGCCGTTTTGTCTACTCAGATTGATGCTCTTGCCAAACACCTTAAAAAGCATAAAAAAGATAATCATTCTCGCCGGGGGCTTATCAAGATGGTGGCCGATCGCCGAACTCATTTGAAATATTTGGAACGAAAAAGCAAGCCTCGTTATGCTGCTTTGATGAAGAAAATGGATCTTGCATAATAGGAAGATTTTTTAACTATTCTCGGCATGCTTTTTATAAAGCAATCTATCTGGCGTTGCTACGGGAGCGTTCTGCTCGGCGCTCCCGCTTGCGCAAGGCTTTCTAAAAAGCATGCCTTCAACTAGTTTAAAAATCTGCTATAATATATACATGACAGTAATAAAACATAAAGAACAGAGGGTTGGGGTTTTTATTGATACTCAAAATTTATACCATTCAGCTCGCAACTTATATCAGGCACGAGTTAACTTCGGTGCGGTTTTGAAAGATGCAGTTGCTGGGCGTAAGCTCGTGCGAGCAGTCGCTTATGTCATCACTACTGAAGCAGGGGATGAGAAAAACTTTTTTGAAGCACTTTCTAAACTTGGGATTGAAACTAAAACAAAAGATTTACAAATATTTGCTGGAGGTGCCAAGAAAGCAGATTGGGATGTAGGGCTCGCAGTCGATGCTATTAAAATGTCACCACGCTTAGACTCTGTGGTTATCGTTTCTGGGGACGGAGACTTTATTCCCCTTGTAGAATATTTACAAACCATAGGAGTGCAAGTCGAAGTCGTATCATTTGGTAAATCAACTTCTGGTAAACTTCGCGAAGCGGTAGATGACTTCGTAGACTTATCTGAGAATCCAAGAAAATATTTAATGACTACAAAATAGAATTTCTATTTTAGAAAATAAAAATGGAAGGATTAGCACCAAAAACTCCGGAGAAAAATTTTTCCAACAAGGAAGCCTTAAAAATTTCGTTTGGGTTTTTCAGTGTTGCTAGTGAAATGCATCCAGGGGTGAATGAAGATGCTATTCTTGTTGATGATGAAGAAAAAACATTTGGAGTCTTTGACGGTCTAGGGGGACGGGCAGCGGGAGACGTAGCTTCTAGAACAGCATGTGGATTTATTTTAAATCGTATTGAGAAACTTATTCCCTCAGGTATATCTGTAGAACAAGCTGAAAACATTCTCTTAAACCTTGCTAGACAAACAAAAGAAGCGTTAATAGAAAAAGAACATTCTGATCCTAAATATGAAGGCATGGGGACCACATTGTCTTTAGTCAAAATTCATAAAAATGAGAATGGAGAATTATTTGCAATTGTTTTGAATATTGGAGATAGTAGAACATATAAATTTAATAAAAAACAAGAAGAGGGAAAAGAGTTGGAGCAAGTTTCTTTTGACGACGACGAGCTTTCAGAGAAAAAAAATATTTTACCTGAAGAAAAAAAAGTAATAAGAGAACACCTTGCTCAGGCAAAGACACCAGATGATTTGAATTATTTTGAGCAAGACCTTTTTAATTCTAGGCATAAGGTGGCTCAAGAATTATTAGGATCTACTCATTGTTTTTCTTCTGTAATTAAAATTAATGCAGGAGATAAATTTGTGATAATTTCTGATGGCATACATGACAATTTAACTTTTGAGGAAATAAAAAATGTTCTTGCTGAGTCTGGAAGTGATGAAGATCTAGCAAAGAGATTAGTTCAAGAAGCAACGAAGAGAAGTAATGAAAAAATAATGCGATCAAAATATGATGATATGACAGCCGTAGTAATTTCATTTAATGAATAAAATTTTCAGATTTTTGCATTTTAGCCTATAAATGCTAAGATAAATCAAGATATTATAAGTTAATCCGTTCGTCTTCAGACATGCAGTTTTGTTCTTATTTGTGTTAATCAAGAACAATACTTTAGTCTGAAGAGGAGCCTATAATTATGCAAAAGAAAGAATATAGTGTAGAAATTGGAGGAAAAAAATTAACCGCCATTTTTACTGATTTAGCAGATCAAGCACAAGGTAGTGTGATGCTCAAATATGGTGAGACGATTGTACTCGCTACTGCTTGTATGTCTCACGACAAACAAGCTGGTTTAGGATTTTTTAATTTAACTGTGGACTATGGAGAAAAGTTTTATGCTACGGGGAAAATTTTAGGTTCTCAATATGTCAGGAGAGAAGGTAAAGCATCTACTGAAGCAGTTTTAGCAAGTAGAGTTATTGACCGAACTATTCGTCCACTTTTCGACCAACACTTGCGACATGCTGTGCAAGTTATCGTGACGGTCATCGCTTGTGATGACAACGATCCAGCGATGCTTGCGGTGAATGCAGCCTCTCTAGCTCTTGTCGTTTCAAATATTCCATGGAGGGGGCCAATCGGTTGTGTGCGTATCGGAAAATATGATGATGAAACTTTAAAGATAAATCCATCTACGGTTTTGAGAGCAGAAGAGTATCCATATAAATTTGACCTAACAGTGTGCGGAAGAGAGGGACATGTGAACATGATCGAAGCTGCCGCTAGACAAGTAAAAGAAGAAGAACTCGTAGAAGCTCTTGAGAGAGCCAGTGTTGAGATTTCTAAATTAGAAGAATTCCAGAAAAATATTGCAAAAGAAATCGGTAAAGAAAAAAGAATTATTCCTAAAGAAGTTATAAATCCTGAGGCTGTAACTTTGTTTAAAGAAAACATTTTACCAAAAATGGAAGAAGCTATTTTCGCCACCGCCACGGCGGGGCAAGCAGTAGCAGGTAAAGCAAAAATTGATGCATTACATACAGAGTGGAATAATTTAGTGAAAGAAAAATTCCCTGATAACGCAGACTATGAGCTCGAAGATGACTTGTTTGATAATACTGAAAATGAAATGTTGCATGAGAAAGCAATCAAAGAAGGGAAACGTGCGGACGGACGAGCGATGGATGAAGTACGTGATCTTTATGCGCAGGCTGGAGGATTGTCAAAAATATTACACGGCTCTGGAATTTTTTATCGTGGAGGGACACATGTCTTCTCTGCATTGACTCTAGGTGGGCCTGGAGACAAGCAAGCTGTAAACGGAATGGACGTGACTTCCGAAAGAAGATTTATGCATCACTATAATTTTCCTCCCTTTTCTGCTGGAGAAGCTGGACGTTATGGTTTTACAAATCGTCGAGAGGTAGGACACGGAGCGCTTGCCGAAAAGGCACTAGCAATGGTATTACCCACTCCTTTAGAATTCCCTTATACGATTCGAATAGTCTCTGAATCTATGGCATCCAATGGATCAACTTCCCAAGCTTCTATTTGTGCTTCAACTTTGGCATTGATGGATGGTGGAGTACCAATCAAAGCTCCTGTCGCTGGTATCGCGATGGGCTTAATGTTTGAGAGTGAAAATAACTATAAAATTTTAACTGATATCCAAGGGCCTGAAGATCACCATGGTGATATGGATTTCAAGGTTGCTGGGACGAGGAATGGTGTCACCGCTATTCAACTCGACGTGAAAGTAGACGGTGTGCCAATAAAAATATTAGCGGAAGCAATGAAACAATCTAGGAAAGCACACTTCCATATTTTGGATGTAATGGAAAAAGAAATTTCTGCACCGCGTCCTAATATATCTGCTAATGCACCAAAGATTTTGATTATAAAAATTAATCCAGACAAGATCGGCATGGTCATCGGTGGCGGTGGAAAAACTATTAAAGATATTAAAGAGAGATCCGGTGCAGAAATAACTATCGAAGACGATGGAACAGTATATCTAACTGGTAAAGATGGATCTGCCGAAAAAGCTAGAGAGATAGTTGAAGAAATGACTCATGAATTTAAAGTTGGGGAAGTATTGAAAGGGGAAGTGGTAAAGCTTGCAGATTTTGGAGTCTTTGTCGCCCTTAATCCTTTTACTGATGGTATGGTGCATATTTCTGAGATGGCCCCATTTCGTGTTGAACGAGTTAGCGATATAATAAAGGAAGGTACTATCGTACCAGTGAAAATCATCAGTGTTGATGCAGAGAGGGGCAAGATTGGTTTATCTATTAAAGAAGCTGATAAAGATTTCTTTAAACCAAAGGCATAATAATGGATAAAGATAAAATAATAAAAAAAGTACTAGTAGAAACTTATGCTGAAGACATGGCGAAGGTTCTTGAGAGTGACAAAGAAGGTCTAATAAAAAAAATAATACATGGAGAAGAAGAGCATGAAGCAGAAAAGAAGAATTTGTCTCCAGAATCACAGAAAAATAAACTGTTTATGTTTATTAGCTTTTTGTTGATATTTCTAGCTTTGGTAACTTTATCTTTTTTTCTTCTTAAAAAAGATAGCAATACAGTACCTGTAGAAAAACAGTTTGTGCCTATCATTTTCAACGAACAGAGCACCTTCTTAGAAGTTGCGGGGCTCAAGAAAGAAGAAGTGGCACAGACGGTATTAAGTGAAATAAACAATACAAAAGTAAAAGTTGGAGGGATAGAGGGTATTTATCTTACAGAAAACAAAGAGATCGTATGGCTTAGAAGATTTATCACCTTAATTAAGAGTAGTTTTGTTCCTAATAGCAATAATCTTTTTGTCAGTGATAATTTTTTAATGGGAGCATTTCTTTCTGGTTTAAAATCTTCGTCACCCACATATGGAGACTTTTTTATGATATTAAAAGTTCGTTCTACGGCTGATATCTTCGATGCATTGCGTGCGTGGGAGGGAACGATGCTGACGGATCTACACGGATTTTTAGGTGTTAGTTTGTCGAGTGAGACAAACTATCTTTTCACGAAGGAGTTTCAAAATGATATCGTGGATAATAAAAATGCACGTATTCTTTATGACAAAGATGGTAAAATAGCCCTCATGTATATTTTTGCCGATGATAATTCTGTAATTATCACTACTTCTCAAGAAGCAGCACATGAGATAATGCTTCGTCTAGCATCTAGCCAGAAGAAACAATAAACCTCGTTGTTTATACTGCAGATAATTCTATGTGGAAAGTAGAGCCTTTTCCTGCACCTTCAGACTCGGCGGAGACTGTGCCTTTGTGAGCCTCTATTATTAGTTTTACAGTATAAAGTCCATAGCCAGTGCTGTCCACATTTATCCTTACAGAATCTTTACCTCGTCCGCCTTCGGTAAATAGATTTTGTTTATCTTCTTCTGTAATACCTATGCCTGAGTCTTTAACTGAAAGTTTAATTTTTCCATTACCGTCTTCGAGTTTTACTAATATGGTTCCTTCTTTTGTATATTTGATAGAGTTTTCAATTAAATTATTTACCGCTTCTTTGAGCCAGAATATATCACCATTTGTATTATAAATGCCGTCTTTAATATCTGTCTCTATTTTGAGTCCTTTTGCTTCAGCTCCAATTTTCTTTTCCTCAACAGTTTTTATGACGATGTCTTTGAAATCAACAACCTTCATATCATATTTGATAATTCCATTTTGCAAATTAGCCACATTTAAGACTAAATCAACCGTCTGTATGCCGTTGTTGTCGAATTCTAGACCTTGTTCAGCTCTCTTTTTAATTTCAGGAGTTATTGGCCCAAATGTTCCATCTAGTATTCCAGCGAAGAGGAACTTGGTACGGGTAAACGATCCTTTAACCTTATGAGTGACAAGGTGAACCAGACTTTCCCTTTGCTTGATTGAAAGCTGAAGTTCCATATTTAGTTTAGCCAATTTTTCCTTTTGTTCTACTTCTCTAAGAACGCTTCTGATCAAATTAATACCAAAAATAAGTACTAGTAAGAATATGCTACTTCTGAAAATAATAAGTACTAATGAATCCGCAAATATTATTTCTAGAAACAAAACTATAGATAATAAAAAAACTAAAATTGAAGTTGAAAAAACTTTTATATTAAAAAGTCGATTATATAATATCGCATAAGTTGTTAAAATAACAAATGGGAAAGTAAACAAGGCTCCAAAAGGTAAGTATTTTGAATTTTCAAAAACAGCAGGAAGTATAAAGTTGAAAGTTATAATCATCCCAAACATTAGAGCTGTTCCAATAAGTATTTTAATATATGCTCTGATGAGCTGTTTGTTTTTTGCACGATGAAGATTTCTTATAAATATAAACAAAGCTGAGAACACTAATGCTATACTCACCATTCCAAAAAGGGGAATAGCTGGACCATTGGTTATTTTTGTTATATTGCCTGCAGCTGACACCTCTTTTATTTTAGAAAGAACCAAGGGTGATGCTGATATGGCTGCTGTTAGTAATACAAATGGTATTAAAAAGTATTTAAATACTTTAGGAAAAATTATCGTTGCGTTTGGAAAAACATAAAAGAGTTGAAAAATAGAAAAAGCTTGCAGTATAGCCAAAAACATAACTAACCTTAATAATAGAAATGCAACATTGGAATCTGTAAGTCTATATCCAAAAAAGTTTACCAATCCCCATACTCCAGTAATTAAAGAGAATAAAAGAAATGACTTGTTCGTAATACTTTTTCTGTCAGTAAAAAATATAGTAAAACCAAGAACAAAAGTTCCTGCCACCGCTACAGCAACTGACAGTATGTCTAAATTTTCTATTACGTTCATAGCTTATATTATTATAACTTAATATTTATATATTTTCTATTATCGGTTCTTTCCTACTACTGCGAGCTGACGGGTCTTTTGCATGACCAATACGAAACATCATTAAAGGTGTTTCATCTGAATCTAGATTGAATGTTGAAAAAGTATCTTGATAAGATTTAAGTGCCATATTTATATGTTTATTCTTCAGTGTTTGATCATTTGGATTACTTTTTAATTTAAAACCTAAAAATAAAATGGCAGAGATCGGTTGAAACGCAAGACCTAATGATGTTGTTTTAAGCCATATTTCCTGCATTTTCATTCCAAGTTTAACAAAATTTTCCGGAGATATTTTTTTTAAAGTTAATAATCCTATAGCCGAACCACTGGAATACAGGGTAGCATCTTGCTTTGCAATAAAATACGGCAGACCTATTTTTATCGCAATACGCATTAATGTTTTATTGCTTGCAAGTTTAAAAAGAAATTGTTGTATAGGATTAAATTCCATGGTCTTTATATAAAGACCATGACGCTCTCTTCTTTCTTGTTCAGTAGACCACATGACGTCTTTAAAAAGATATTCATGCAGTAATTTATTTTCTAAAATAATTATTTCAGCTGAACTACCTATTATTCCAGCCTGTTTTTTTTCTTTTGGGTCAATTATGAAATGCAAGATTACGTCTTCAAAAGCCCTTGCTTCTTTTAAAAGTACATTTTCTTCTTCAGAAAGTGGGTTATTTTTATAAGGACGCCTATTCGTTGCACGTTTTGAGATAAATTCAAACAACGGATCAACCTGTTGTGCCGAAGATGCTTCTTCAAAAGATATTTCTGCTATTAGATTAGAGTCGTTTGGTGTTGGGAATAATTTTATTTTTGATATTAAGCCTATTTTAGAAGAAGCTATCTCTATGTTTTTTAGAAGAGCTCCGTGAGCAATCAAAGAACCGCTCTGCATAAAATTTAAATACGGGTTATCTTTGTCTGGAAGATTATATATTTTAAGTTTTGTACCAGAGAGAACAAATTTCCATGGTTGGGAATTATCACCCGAGGGGGCCATTACTCCATATTTTAATATTTCTTTTATTTTTTTATCCATTTTTGTTTTGTTCCAGATTTAAAGTGTTCCGAACTTCCATTTTTCCAAAGTATAACCGAAACATGTGCTCTAGGTCCAAATTTATTTATTGTTTCTTTGTACTCTGAATGTGTTTCAATGAGTTGTTTATGGATAATTTCTTTTGTTTCCTTTGAAATTTTTTCTGAAGGGGTTATACCCTTTTTAAGTTCTACGTGAACGATAAGATTAGGTTCTTGTCTTTCAGAAAAACTAGATTCAAGTGTAAATTTTCCGGTAACTTTTTTCTGTATGTTCCCCTCAAGAAGAATTTTCCTTATAGGACCAGGATATACTTGAAAAGCGTAATAACTTACAGAGAAATCACTTCTTTCAAAAACATATACAAAAGGTAACTCCCAAATACTTTTTTGTATATTGTTTTTTTTTGCTTCTTTTAAAAGATCAATGTTAAACTTTTTAAACAGAGATTTCATTTCATTAAAACCAATAATATTGCCTTTATCTTCTAGGTTATATCTCACAAGAGGAATCGCACTTTCACTAGTGCAGATAAGGTTATTATCAATTGATTCAAAATAAAATAATTCTGGTAAATACTGAGTTAATGTTGGTGTTTTTATAATATCGCCAAATATCTTTTTATATAAAGTTTTGTTTTTTTCAGCCAATTTTCTTATCAAAATACAAATGGGTGTTTCATACGACATGGTACCAAGGTCAACGGTGCCATAGTGATTAAGGGTGTCTAAAAAAATATTTTTACTTCCGACGATATTGCCAATATAGTCCCGAAATGATTCAGGAAATGCTTCTGCTGAGAATATAAATTTTATATTATATTTTTTCCAATTAATTTTTTCATGTAATCCAGTATCAAGGATATCTTTGGTAAATGGACCATATGATCCAATAATTATTTGGTCATAATATTGACCCATTTTTTCTATTGTCTTTATTATTGAAGAAGTATCAATACCTGTGGTTATGATACTTAAAGGATATTGTGACTCCCTGGCAATTCGTGTGATCACTTCATATGTGAAAACCCCACCAATCCAAGGCCCCATAGGAAATGCGTCAATATATAAGGTTTTTTTCTTATGAATACTAAAATTAGTTCTTAAGTAAAGCTCAGCGTAGAGCTGATATTGTTCGTCTTGCGTTTCTGTTCGAGGAAAATAAAATGGTTCTCCTGTTGATCCAGATGTCACAGAAAAAACACGAGGGAGATGAGTCAATTTATTTTTTATAAAAAGTTTTTCAAAAGGATAAGAACACAAATAATTATTTTTACTTAATGTTGGCAACTTTTCAAAATCTTGTACCGTTTTTACGGTGGGGATTTTACTATTTTGTTTTTTATAAAAATCTATATATGCTGGAACTTGTTTTGTTTCATTGAAACGTTTCAATACAACTTTCCCTCCACGCTTAATCCAGAAAGATTCTTTTTTAATTTTAAGTAATTTTTCTAATTCAAGAACTTTTTTATGAATGGAATGCTTCATGAGAACTTATTATTTGTTAATTTTTTAATTTATTTATAATTTTTTCCGCCATCCTGTCTGCAACTCTGGCAGGAGATATTTTTTCTTTGTCACTCCCTTCCATTATCTTTTCCAATGTTTTCTTTATTTTTTTAACCTTTCCTTCTATTCTATCTGCATCAAAATTTTTATTTTCATATTCATCTACCACGCTTATCAGGCCTCCAGCATTTACCACATAGTCTGGACCATAAAATATACCTTTTTCATATATTTTGTCGGCAATATCCTTACTCTCAAGTTGGTTGTTCGCAGAACCCGTTATTATTTTACAATTCAATTCCCCAATAGTTTTTTTATTTAGAGCGTATGAAAGTGCACATGGCATATAGACATCAACTTTCTGTTTTTGAATTTTATCCGGAGCTACTATCTTTACTTTTGGGAAAAGTTTTTGTATAAATTTTAATCGATCAATATTTGTGTCTGATATATAAATTTTCCCTGCATTTTTATAAACTATTTTTAAAAATTCATGGCCAACTTTCCCTACTCCCTGTATGGCAAACGTTCTGTCTTTAAAACTTTCATTTCCAAATATTTTTTTGCAAGCTACTTCAATAGAGAAAAATAATCCGACGGCCGTATATTTTTCTGGATTTGATTTTAATCCGACAAAATACTCACTTTCTCTTTTCATTTTCTTTAAATCAGTCAAATCTAGCCCCACATCTGTACCAGTTATAAATTTACCAGAAAGTTCATTTAATTTTTGCGCATACGCTTTTAAGATTTTGTCTTTTGGAAATTCATCATTTCTTATAATTACAGCTTTTGCTCCACCGTATTTAAAGCCAGCCATGGCGCTTTTATAAGACATTAATCTAGAAAGTCGAAGTGCGTCCCTGAGGGCATCATCTTCAGTTTTATATTCTAAAAAGCGAGTTGCACCGAAAGAGGGGACTCTTTTTTGGTTTTTGTGAAAAGCAATAAAACCCTTTAAACCTGTTGCTTCGTCATCTAAACGAAAAACTGATTGGTGATTATCAAATTCTGTAAATTTTTCTAATAGTTTATTTTCTATTTGATTCATAATACGAATATATTTTTTACTATATATTTATTATTGTCTTCTTTGTTTATAATTTTTTTAAGCATCACTGTCGCGACTACTCCACCTAAAATGGCAGCAGAGCCAAGCTGAGACCATGATACCAATTCTTTTTTTAATACTTTTTCAACTGATCTTAATGTTCTTGGGTCAATATTTTTAATACCACCGACGATGTCGTTCATTATAACATTTCCCATCATCTCCATGCTTGGAGGCTGTGAAAGAATATTTTTCCAATATGAGATATCTTTATCAAATATTTTTTTATATCCTAAGTCATATCGTTCTACATGCAGGACCACTCCGTCACCATTGTCGGTAATCATAATCACTGGTACTTTGTATTTAATTGCGAGCTCTCTGGCCTCTATTTTGAAAGGTAAACTATCTACTTCCTCTATTATTAAATCAATTTTCTTTGCCTTTAAGAGTTTTTCAATGTTTTCTTTAGAAGCACCATCAGGTAAAGTTGTTACTTTTGCAAAAGGATTATCCTCATAGATTCTTCTTGCTGCTATGATTGTCTTATTTAATCCAATTTGGTGTGCTCCCGCTATTATTCTATTTAAATTTGTTGTATCAAGATCGTCAAAATCAGCAATGATAATTTCGTTTGAAATACCAGCTTGAGTGAGAACAAGAGAAATATTGCTTCCTACACTCATGCCGAAAACAGCTACTTTTGTGTTTCGTAGTCTTTCTTGCTCTTCTTTTGTTATAAGGTCTCTATTTCTGTTAGTCTTTAATTCTAAGTAGTCTTCTTTTTTTACTGTTTTTACAAGAGAAAAATTCCATGGATAAAATACGTATGTGTATTTATTTTCCATCTTTTTTGAAAAATTTGTGAATTCTTTAGTTTTATATCCTTCTGTTTTCTTTGGGCCAGCGTATAGAGGATTTTTAATTATGAAAAGTTCTTTAAGTTGATGAGAAAAAGCATCTACAAAATTGATGTGTTTTTGCTTCATCAATTTTTCAGCTTCTTTTTTATTCAGTATCTTAGGCCTGTATTCGTTTTTTTGTTCCATTTTTCTTAAATGAATTCCGTTACGTTAGGGTTACTTATTTTAACATAAAAAAACCCAGCAAGAAAGATACGGGTATCAATTTTATTGATTATTCTTTAGCCACACCATACTGTCGTAGCCGATTAGTATTCTATCCTCATCTTTTATCCCCAATTTTTTTAGAAAATCAAATAGTTCTTTTTGTACCTTTTCTCCATCTTCTTCTGACATTTTTTCTACTTCTATAAATGAACCTAGATCATCTACTTCATCAAGGCAAATCTCATAATCATTATATTTACCCCGGCGTCTCTTTTTATGAACTTCTACTGTTTTTTTGAAATCAAGCAGTTCTATTATTTCTTCTAATTTATTTTTATCACTGACATCAACTTCTTTTTCAATGCAATCAAGTTCGTTGCTACGATTCTTTTTTAATGTAAAAGTAATTCTTCCATTTTGCTCTCGTATTCTTAAAACTGGAGTACCATGATTGTGGTCCTTAGGATTTATTCCTTTTTTGTTATATACACAATCATCTTGAGCGACTGGTTGATTTAAAATACAACCAATTTCTTCTAATTTAGAAATTATACTATCAAGATCTTTTACCTTAGCTTTTACTTCTATTTCGTTTTTCATATCATTAAAGTATAACAAAATTTAGTTTAAAATAATTATTATTTTTTTGTATTTATCTTGAGGGTTGACAAGGCACAAAAGGTATTCTAATATTTTAACAAGCCTTATTCTTTGACATAAAACAAAAAAGTCCTACTTTTTTGTTGCCATTTGGGTCAATAAAGTTAATTGAAAATCCATAATGGATTTTCAACCCAACTGACAGCAGAAGATTATAGGCAAGAAAGGAGGAAAATATCATGCGATGCAAAACCAAGAAGTCGACGAAGAAGCGTATCAGGGTCCGTATTGGCAAAGGCAGTTGCAGCATCTGCGACTAGTCTGTCGAAAACCTGAGGGGGGGGGGATACTGCGTATCCGCCCCCTCTTTTTAAAAGAGGACAATATGAAGATCAAGAGAAATCTTTCAAAAAAAATTTGTAGGTTTTTCTTTAAAATTGGGAAATTCCTAATTTATCTACCTAGAGGATTTCCAGTAGATTCTTACATTACTGGTATTTTCAACATATAAGGAAAGGACATCGCCATGGAATGTAATTCTGAAATTCCTCGCCTAGAAGTTGAAACTGAAGATGCAATTTACGAGATTGAATTCGGACAAGTTCAGATCGAGATTACTGGTCGATGCAACATGAGCTGTTTGCACTGCAGAGCTGCCAATCAACTTAAGCAAGATATGCCAGTCGAACAAATTGCTAAAATCATTAAATTCGCTCGGCAGTTTAGTCCAAACTACAAAGAAATTATACTTTCTGGTGGTGAACCGCTTATGCACCATGATTTTGCTAAGGTGTTGAGACGGGTTCATGATAGCGGTGGTGAATTCATCACTTTAACGACTAACGGTTCACTGCTCACCGATGAACACCTTTCACTTATTAGCAAACTTTCTTTTCAGCGTTTTGTTCTTTCTGTGAGTCTAGACAATCTCAACCCCACGAAGCACGACAAGTTTCGTGTTTACAACGGAGCATTTACCAAGGCTATTTCTGCTTTACGTCGGGTGGCGGAAAGTAATTTACCAAACGTTATTGCTTCAATGCGATCCACTATTCAGGCTTCCCAGATTAATGAAATGGAAAGCATGGTGGATTTTGCAAAAAATCTTGGGTGCAAGCGAGTTAGCTTCTCAGCAATACATCCAGCTGGAAGAGCTATCGAGCGTAACGACCTTTGGATGACCCGTGAACAAAAACGGGAATTTGTAAAAGAGGTTTATCGGCTCAAGGAATTGTTTCCTGATCTTAACGTTACAACGAACGATCCGCTTAAGTGTTTACTTCGTCAGAAGAATGATTTAGGAAAAGAAGGGGAATTAGTTTTTGATGGTTGTGGCGCTGCTGCTATTACCTTCAACGTTAATTCCAACGGCACAATGACTCCGTGCGCCTTGCTCGATATTCCGATGATGAATGTTTTCCCTCTTTCTATCGAAGAGATGAACGAGCATTATCAACAAAGTCCAATTGTCAGAAGCATGTTGGATATGAACCTTAAGGGTAAATGTGGTGCATGCCACATGAAATATCAATGTGGGGGATGTCGTGCTCGTGCTTTAATCCAGAATGGGGATTTTTTAGGGGAGGATCCTCATTGCTGGCTATAATGACCTACACCTCGAAACAATCAAACCGCTTTTCAACGAGAACCGTTAGGAGGGCGGTTTTCTTTTTATATAACCTTTTTTGTTATACAATAAAATCATGAATACTTATTTGAAAAAATTTATAGATGGAAAATTTAAAAAACCAGGCAAAGCCCTAGACTTAGGAGCTGGTGATTTTTTTGATGTTGCTTGTTTAAAACAATTAGGGTGGAAAAGTGAAGGCGTTGATATAAAAATGGGTATTAATTTGGAAAAAACTTACGAATCAAAAAATAAACCTTTTGACTTGGTTTATTCAAATTATGTACTACATAAGCTAAAAAATAAAAAACAATTCATTCAAACAATTTTTAATAATTTAAAAAATGAAGGATGGTTTTTTATTCATACCTTTGATCAATCTGATAAAAATAGTAAATCTAATTTATCACGAATTTATTTAAAAAAACTATTATCCGAACAAGGATTAAAAAATATTAAAATAAAATTATTTAGTTTTTATGATAATGATGAGGGGCACAAACATTGGCATAAAATTTTAGAAGCAACGGGGCAAAAATAGACAGCCATTTTTTATTTTATCTTCTCAATTTTTTCCCAAGGGAGATTTGGTTTTCCGAAGTGGCCATAGGTGGATGTTTGGCTGTATATTGGGTTGCGAAGGCCGAGAGTTTCGATGATTGCAAGTGGTTTGAAATCGAAATTTTTGCGAACGATTTCTGCCAAGTTTTCTCCTTTTTCATTAATTGCTTCTATCATTAATGGTTCAGCCATACCTATGGCATAAGCTACAGATACGAGCACCTCTTTACCATAACCACCCGCAACGAGGCTTTTCGCAACAAAGCGAGCCATATAGGCGCCTGAACGGTCTACCTTTGTGGCATCTTTTCCTGAGAAACATCCACCACCGTGGGGGATGAGTCCTCCATAAGTATCTACCATTATTTTTCTTCCCGTTAATCCTGTATCTGCCTCGAAACCACCTTGGATAAATTTTCCCGTAGGGTTTACCAATATCTTCACCACACTTTTTTCCTCAGAAGAAAGAAGAGGATTTATTATTTTTTCAGTAATTTCTTTTTTAATTTCTTCTAACGTCACTTCTGGTGTGTGTTGCGTACTTACAAGTACGGTATTCAGTTCGCCGTTCGTATAAGTGACTTGTGTTTTGCCATCTGGGCGCAACCATTCTATTCTTTTAGTCTCATCTGCACTGTTCCTCAATTCTTCTAAACGTTTTGCAAGTTTGTGTGCGAGCACTACACCCTTAGGTAAAAATTCTGGAGTTTCATCTGTAGCAAAGCCGTACATTATTCCTTGGTCTCCAGCTCCGCCTGTATCTACGCCTTGAGCGATGTCAGGGGATTGGGTGACGATATGTGCAGAGATCTCGAGTTCGTCTGTGTAGCCAATTTTTCTATAAACATCACGAGCAATTTTTATATAATCTACTTTTCCCGTCGAGGTGACTTCTCCACCAATCACAAGCTTGCCATGGCCACCAAAGGTTTCCACAGCCACACGACTCTTTGGGTCTAAAGTTAAATATGCATCTAAAATAGCATCTGATATTTGGTCACAGATTTTGTCCGGATGGCCTCCCGTGACGCTCTCGACTGTGTAGTTGTCATTGTGTTTGTAAAACATTAACTGACTATATCACTATAGTGGATAAAAATAAAACTGATATAATGTAGTTTACATATGAACATTGAAGTTGAGATAAAAGTAAAAATAGATAATTTTGAAGAAATAAAGGAAAAGGTTTCCAAACTCGGGAGGCTTGTAAAAGCAGTAAAACAGATAGACGAATATTATGTACCAATACATAGGGATTTCTTTGATCACAAGCCACGGCCTGTAGAACATTTAAGAATAAGGACCAATCCTGATAAAACTGTTTTTGAATATACTAGAACGATAGGATTGCAAGCAGGTGGAGATTATGATTACGCAGAAGAGTATGAGACAGGTATTTCTAACGTGGAAGAATTCAAGAAGACTTTGGAATTTTTGGATTTTAAAAAAGTTGTGATTGTGGAAAAAGAAAGAGAGTACTGGATGTGCGGAGGGATAGAAGTCGCACTCGATAAAGTGAAGGACTTAGGAACATTTATGGAAGCAGAAGCAAAAGGAGATTTTAAGGATGAAAAAGAAGCCAAGCAGGCCTGCATAGATTTTTTAGAAAATCTTGGAATTAAAGATGTTGAAAATACGCAAATAAGGCACGGTTATCCGCAATTCTTTTTAGAAAAGAAAAGTTAATTTTTTGTTCCAAGTGTCGGACACCTGGGAATTATTGATCCATAAAAACATAAATTGATGAGTTTTTAGAGTCTTTGTAAATAAGTTATACTGTTTTATATGAATATTATAGAAAAATACAAAGGAAAAAGCGGAGTTGATTATATTTTTGAATATTCAGATGCGGATTCTTTTGATGATTTAAATAAAACAAAATGTACACAAGTATATGCGGTGTGCTTTTGTAATGGGAAAATGGTGATAGTTTTAAATGTACATAGTAAAACGTGGGGACTTGTTGGAGGAACTATTGAAAAAGGAGAAAGTTTTGAGGAAACCCTAAAGAGAGAAATACAAGAAGAATCAAACATGGAAGTTGTTTCATTTTTACCAGTTGGATACCAAAAAGTCATAGATACTCGAAATAGTGATGTTGTATATCAGCTTCGTTATCTTTGCACCGCAAAACCATACGGTGAATTTATTTCAGATCCAGCAGGGCATGTTACAGAAATTAAGTTGATTGACCCCAAAGATTACAAACAATATTTTGATTGGGGAGAAATAGGTGAACGTATTATAAGAAGAGCAGAAGAATTATTGGTTAAATCAGTATAATATTTTATGAAAAAATTTTACTCGGTTATTGTAAATAGTGTAATTGTAAACGATGAAGGCAAGGTATTAATTGCTCAAAGAAGTCCAGATGAAGGTCATGAAGGGGGGAAATGGAGCATTCCTGGTGGAAAGATAGAATCTGTGGGCGAAGAGCATGATGTTTTAATAAAAAATATTAAAAAAGAAATTCTTGAAGAAGTGGGGGTTGAAATATTTGATGATATCGTTTTAGTCCATGATAATACTTTTACTAGAAGTAACGGTGATGATGTTTTGGCTTTGATATTCGTGTGTAGGTATAAATCAGGAGAAGCGAAGCCATTAGAAGATACAATCGACGTAAAATGGATAAGAAAAGGTGAAGTTGATAATTATGAATTTCCTCCTAACGTGAAAGAATACGTGTTAAAAGGTTTTAAATAATTTACCTTTAGTTTATTTTTTGTAAATAATTCACGATTGTTGTTCGTCCTTTTGGATTAAAGCCATCATTATATTCTCCGTCTGAGATGTAATCATTTTTTGATACCCAGCGCCATTCTGAAAATTTTTCTGGCTCCATGAGTTTAGCATCTTCTTTTGTTGTACAAAAAAATATGAAGATGGTGTCATTTTCTGTTACTGCTGGAACTTCTCCAATATAATCAATTATTTCGAATTCAGTAATGCCGACTTCTTCTTGCACCTCTCTTTTTAAGGTATCCTTTAGGGTTTCTCCGTCTTCACATCTACCACCTGGAATAGTCCAGACAGAAATATCTTTCCATTTATCTTTTGTGTAATTACGATAGCCAGTTAGTATTTTTTCATCCCGCATTATCACCGCTAAAGCAACTTTATTTTTATTTCCTATTTCTTTTAATTTTGTTTCCATAATTTTATTTCAAAAAAATCCACCTTTTCATTAATTTATTTGCCTCTTTGGTGAATTCTTCTGGGTCTAGGTTATATTTTTTAGCGATAAATTTTAATTTTTCTATCTTTTTAGGATTACGGACTTCCTTTAGTTTTGCATTTTTGTCTATTTTCTTTCCTAGGGTTCTATAAAATCCATAACGCAAAGAATATTTGGGGAACATATACAAAAGTCCAATATAAAAATCAATTTTTTTGAGTGGATATTTTATATCAGTGTGTCCAGACCAATGTGCTCGGGTGTAAGTATATGTAACGTCCGACAATTCACTCCATTTATTTATTAATCCCTTAGCTTCTTCTAACTCCCTCAGCTCTTCTAAAACATCAGCTAGGTGCCAATAGTAATCCTTTTTCGGCATATCTAATATTGAGTGCCAATAGTTAATTATTTTTTTCATAATATAGATATTGGTATTTTATCATAAAAATCAATAAAACTGATATAATGGTAAAGACAATGATTAATTCACAAATTGAAACAACTGCAGAAATAAATAATTTAATTAAAGATATCAAATACCCAATTACTTTAAGTACGCTTATTCAATTAAGAGACTTAATATATTCAAAAATTAAAATACACACATATGATGATTCCACAAAAGAGCATGAAAAATCAATAAGATGGAAAAGAACAGCTGCTGAAATCATCAAAGATGGATATGTATATAGTGGTAAGGCTTGTACAGATTTAACTGTACTATTTATCGCTTTATGCAGAGCACTTGGACTAGATACAAATTTTGTGAAAGTTAAAAAAGAAAATTCAGTTCATTCTGTTGCAGAAATAAAATTAGATAATGGTTGGTACATTTTTGATGTTTCAAATATAAACAATATTCCAATAAACGGGATCATCACAGAGAATACACCATATAAAGATTGGCAGTTATGGAAAAAAGGAAGAGATGCTTGGGATTTAGGGCTTAGTGAGCTTAAAGATATTGATAAGATTTTTTAAATTAAGTGTGCGAGCTTGCCCGGTTAGTAGAACTTGGCAATGCGCAAAGCGCGTCTTTTAAAGACTTTGCCAAGTCTCACTACCGGGCTTGCTACAAAAAATTAACATGCTATGATGAACTAGTTAAAAGTTATCAAGTTCCTAAAGTTATAAAGAGAAATACTTTACAAACTTTATAACATTATAAACTTTAAGAACTAAATTCATGTTAGATAAGAAAAAAATTAAAGAGAAATTAGAAAAAGAGAGAGACCTTTTATTAGAACAGATGAAAGGTATGGGTAAATTTGATAAAGAAACAGGTGAATGGGAAACTACGCCTGAGGAATTGGAGTTTCCAGAGTCAGATGAGAATGATAAAGCTGACCGCTTTGAAGACTTTGAAGCAAGAACTTCCACAATGAGAACCCTTGAACCTAGACTTAATAATATTTTGAAGGCTTTGAAAGGAATAAACAGAGAGTCATTCGGTAAATGTGAAGTTTGTAAAAAGGATATTGAGATGACCCGCTTGGAAGCAAATCCCGCTGCCCGAACCTGTAAAAAACATTTAGAAAGTTAACATAATCACAAAAATTCAAAAAATTTTGGCGCCTTCGCCCTCGGAGACATAGTGCAGGTGACCCACGACGCTTTAAATTTTTTAATTTTTGTGATTTAAAAGCAATCATTATGAGTTTTGCAAAAGTCTACTCTGCACAAGTTAATTTACTTAAGGGTTCTATCGTGACAATTGAAGTGGACCTCTCGCGAGGTCTTCATTCTTTTAGTTTGGTTGGTCTGCCTGATAAAGCGGTGGATGAGTCTAAAGACAGAGTAAGCGGAGCGATAAAGAATTCTGGTTTTAAGTCACCGAAAGCAAAAAATCAAAAGATAATCGTCTCACTTTCACCAGCTGATTTAAAAAAAGAAGGACCATTTTTTGATCTTGGGATTGCACTATCTTATATGCTCGCCGCAGGAGATGTGAAGTTTGATTCAGAGAAAAAGATTTTCTTAGGAGAACTTGGGCTCGATGGCACTCTGCGTAGAATTCGTGGAGCATTGCCTCTCGCCCAAGAAGCGAAGAGGCTTGGCTTCGAAGAAATATATTTACCAAAAGAGAATGCAGTCGAGGCGGCACTCGTGGAGGGCGTCACAATTTTCGGAGCAAATAGTTTAAAAGAAGTTGTTGAGCACCTCAGTTTCCGTGAGTCTAGCAAAATTTCTTCGGGTCCTCGGTCCTCCGGGGCCCCACACCCCGGCCAGACCACTCAGAAATTTTCTAGTCTCACGGAAACCGGGAAGCTTATTTTGTCTCAGCCACAAACTAAAATAAATTATAAAAAAGAAGTTTCACGCACAGACTTTTCTGATATTCGTGGACAAGAAGGAGCAAAACGAGGACTGGAGATTGCAGCAGCTGGCGGGCACAATATTGCTATGTACGGTCCGCCAGGCACAGGCAAGACGATGCTTGCACGAGCATTCTCACAACTTCTGCCAGATTTAAATATTGAAGAAGTGTTAGAGATTACAGGTATCCATTCTGTGGCGGGGAGTACAATGGGGGAGCTCGTTTGTTTTGCTCCATTTCGAGCGCCACACCACACGTCGTCTTATGTCTCTATCATTGGTGGAGGAACATACCCAAAGCCAGGGGAAGTGACCCTCGCGCATCGCGGGGTTTTATTTTTAGACGAATTTCCAGAATTTGAAAAGAGAGTTATCGAATCTTTGCGTCAGCCCCTCGAAGACAACATCGTCTCGATCTCTCGCGCTAAAGGCACAGCCGTATTTCCTTCAAATTTTATTTTAGTAGCAGCGATGAACCCTTGCCCTTGCGGGAATGCGACTTCAAAACAAAAAGCCTGCATTTGCAAACCTTCAGACCTGGATAGATATAAAAGAAAACTTTCTGGTCCAATAATTGACCGTATTGATCTATGGGTTTCCGTAGGGAATGTGGATTATAAAAAGTTGGGAGGGGAGGGCAACGGAGAGAAGAGTGAGAAGATAAAAGAGAGAGTTACAAAAGCGCGAGAAATTCAAAAAGATAGATTTAAAAAATTTGGAAAGAGCATAATTACAAATAGCGAAATGAATGTGAAAGATTTAGGAGCGATGATAAACCTCTCTGGCAAGGTGCGAGACTTATTGGATGACAGCGCAGAGCGTTTATCACTGTCGGCTCGTGCGTATCATCGAGTTATTAAAATAGCTCAAACTATCGCAGATCTGGAATCTTCTCCCAATATCGAAGAACACCATATTCTAGAAGCCATACAATATAGGCCTAAAGTTAATAATTAAGTTATCCACAGGTAGTGTGTTGACAGGTGAACGCTCGTTCACTTATACTATTTAGGTAGGTCGTTTAAATACCCCTACCCAGCCTCCCCCTATGTAGGGGGAGGTGCCAAAGGCGGAGGGGGAAAATTATTAAAGTAAATTAAAAATTTTATGTCACAATCACAATATTTAAAAATGTTAGAAAGGGAGATACAAAAGATCAATAAGAAAATTGACTTAAAGATTTTAGAAGGAGCAAAGTATGCCAAAGAGGCTAGAGAGCATAAATTACTCTTGAGGAAAGTTCGTTATCATACTAGAAGGAGTTTCTTTAGTAGATTTTTTCCCACATTTTTTAACTCCAGACTTCAATTCTAAATGAAAAATGTTTATCAAACAAAACTAGAATCTTTTTACGGCGACAACAAAAGGATGCCTACGTATTCTGAGATGATGAAGCTCTTTGGTTTTAAATCAAAGAATGCCGTTTTTCGCGTGGTGGAGAAATTAATAGAAGCTGGACTCGTAGCAAAAGACCACTTGGGTAGACTTGTCCCAGCTGAAACTTTTGGAGAAGTACCAATGCTTGGTTTTGTAACTGCGGGGTTTCCAGCTACCGTAGAAGAAGAGTTAGCAGACACTATAAAATTAGACGATCTTTTAATAAAAAATAAATCTTTAACATATATGCTCGAAGTCGATGGTGACTCTATGATCGATGCTCACATCGAGCGGGGAGACATGGTGCTCGTAGAGAAGGCAACTGTCGCGAAAGATGGGCAGATAGTCATAGCTGAAGTAGATGGAGAGTTTACGATGAAATATTTTCGTAAAGATGGAGCAAAGGTCTGGCTCGAACCAGCTAATAAAAAATATAAACCAATCTATCCAGAACACTCTTTAAATATAAATGCAGTTTTAAAAGCAGTAATAAGAAAATATTAAAATAAACTAAAAAATCCCCCAGAAGGGGATTTTTTAGTTTATCTCGAGATAAAATGAATTAGGCAACCATGTCTTTCAAACCTTTTGCAGCTCGGAATTTTGGAACTTTCTTTGCAGCTACTTTTACTTGCTCTCCAGTCTTTGGATTGCGAGCCATTCTTGCAGCTCTTGCCTTTACAGAAAAGATACCAAAACCTGCGATTGAAACTTCACCTCCTTTTTTCAAAGTTCCGATGATAGCATCAAATATTGAGTCTACGATTTCCTCAGCTTGTACTTTTGTACCACCGAGCTTTCCATGTACTAATTCAGCTAATGCTTGTTTATTCATATTTTTTTAAAATTAATATATTTTATAATCAGCTCGACCTGCCCCGCTAATAGCGGTAGCCATTTAACCCTTATTTTTAATACCTATACATTATATATCAAGGGTTTTTTAAGGCAAGTGTTTGTATGTTTTAGAAAAATTGTTACAAATATTAACTTTTTTATCTAGCGTATTCAATAATTCTTGTTTCACGAATCATTGTGACCTTGATTTCTCCTGGATATTTGAGTTCTTGTTCAATTTTAATAGCAATATCACGAGCCATAAGCTTCGCTTCAGCATCAGAAATCTTTTCTGGGGTAACAAATATACGGATTTCACGTCCAGCTTGCAAGGCGTATGATTTTTCGACAGCAGGGAAGCCATTTACTAAGGCTTCAAGCTCCTGGAGTCTCTTTAAGTAGTTCTCTACTGAGTCACGACGAGCTCCAGGGCGTCCGCCAGAGATGGCGTCAGCTGTCTGAACGATAATTGATTCGATAGTTTCATAAGGATAATCTTCGTGGTGACTTTTCATTGCTGTAACGATACGTTCATCAGCGCCGAACTTCTGTAAGATACGCATACCTATTTCAATATGTGTACCTTGTACTTCGTGGTCGAGAGCTTTACCGATATCGTGTACCAACGCTCCAGCTTTCGCTATAGCAACGTCTGCGCCGAGTTCTTCAGCGAGCATTCCTGCTATGTGTGCCATCTCGATAGAGTGCTGTAGAACGTTTTGTCCATAACTTGTACGGAAATACAATCTTCCGATGATTGCGATGATACGTGGATCGAAATTGAATATTCCACACTCGTAGACTGCCTGTTCACCTTTTTCTTTAATGATTTTATTTATTTCTTCTTTTGCCTTATCTACTAATTCTTCGATTTTAGCTGGTTGAATGCGTCCATCGAGAATTAAATTCTCAAGTGCGAGTCTTGCGACCTGTCTTCGAATAGGGTCAAATGAAGAGATAACGATTGAGCCAGGTGTATCATCCACAATGAGCTCAACTCCAGAAGCTCTTTCGAATGCTCGGATGTTTCGTCCTTCTTTTCCGATGATTTTACCCTTGATTTCGTTGTTGGGAATAGAAACCACTGTAGTCATGAGTTCAGACGCAGTACTTGAGGCTAGACGCTGAATAGAAGTAGCCAAAATGTCTTTTGCCCTACGGTCTAACTTCTCCTCATTAGAATTCTCTAATTTTTGAATCCTAATTAAGATATCTTCCTCGTATTTTTTCTCGACATCTTTTAGAAGCTCTTCTTTTGCTTCTACCTCAGTCAACTTTGCCACTCTTTCCAACTCAACTATTTTTTCTGCTTCTATTTTTGATACTTTTTCTTGGATTCTTTTTATCTCTTCTACCTTGAGCTTTATGCTCTCGACTTCTTTATTTACTTCAACTTGTCTTGAGTCTAGAAATTCGTCCTTTTTGATAAGTCTTTTTTCTGTCTCCTTAAATTCATTTTCTTTCTTTTTCTCTTCTTCTTTTAAATAAGCGAGCTGTTCTTCAGACTTCTTCTTTGCTTCGTCGGTTATTTTCTGTGCTTCTTCTTTTGCACCGACCATCATTTGCTTGATGTCTATTTCAATGGATCTTCTTTTCCCTAACGCGATGATTAAGCGAAGATAGTATCCTATCCCCACGCCTAAAAGGAGTACAGCGACTCCGAGTAGAATTATTATTGTTATACTCATAAGCTTTGAGCGAGCTTACAAGAACAAACCACTATATTTTTGGTTTTATTTCCTTGCTGGAAAAAACTCTAGTAAAGGTTTCCAAATTTTTCTTTAAAAACTTCATAATATATGGGATATTCCTGCGAACCAACTATAAATTAAACGAAATAAAAATTTTTAAAATTCAACGTTTAAAGTATAACAAACAAACGAGCATATGTCTAGTTGCTTTCTTTCTCTCCTTGGTTTTTAGATTTGGTCACTATTTCGTCAATAATGCCGTATTTTTTAGCCTCAATTGCATCCATAAAGAAATCCCTTTCTACGTCTTTTTCTAATTGTGCGAGAGATTTACCAGTATTTTTGGCGAGTAGTTTATTTAAATTGTCTCTTGTTTTCAAGATATGCCTTGCAGTGATCTCTATGTCTGTCGCTTGACCCTCTACTCCGCCGAGTGGCTGATGAATCATAACTTCAGCATTTGGAAGGATATAACGTTTGCCTTTTTTACCAGCGGACAAGATGATAGCTGCACCCGAAGCGGCGAGCCCTACGCAAAAAGTAGAAATATCTGGACGAACGTGATTCATCGTGTCTACGATAGCCATCGTGGAGGTGACTGAACCACCAGGAGAATTTATATAAAGGAAGATGTCCTTTTTCGCATCTTCGGATTCAAGAAAGAGGAGCTGGGCAATAACGATATTTGCAGTGTGGTCATCGATTGGTCCAGCTAAAAAGATAATACGTTCACGTAAAAGGCGAGAATATATATCATAAGCTCTCTCTCCAAACTGTGATTTTTCTATAACTGTAGGTATAAGCATACCCTTATAATATATCTTTTTCATTATTTTTCAAGTTTCTAATATTTTGCTATCTTTTTTATGATTTCAGTATGTTATAATAAATCTATTATAAGTATGTTTTAAAAAATTTCATTTTATGTCTATAAAAATATTCAATACTCTTAAAATATTTCTTTTATCCTTAATTGTTTTATTGAGTGCAGGATATATGTCTGTTACTGTTATTCATGCGCAAGTTGCTTCTCAGTCAATGCCTACTATCACTATTACTGCGCCCACAATAAATAGTATTTGGGATTTCGGAAATACTAAAACTATTGCTTGGCAAACAACAAAACTTTTAAGCAGTGTTAAGGGTCAAATATTCCTTACCAAAAAAGATGCAACTTCTCTTACCAGTGGGGCCCTAACAAGATATCTTGTTGTAAATAATTTACCAAATACAGGAAGCTACGTGTGGAGCTCTGTAGGGAATGTGTATGCTCTCAATAAGAGTGGTTTTACTTCTTTAAACGAAACCTGCAATCAAACTATGCCTCCAGTAGAATGCTATACCATAGCGACAAAAATTCCTGCCGGAATTTACGTTATGAATATATGGTTTAGCGCTGACCCAGCAGATATTTTCCCTACTAACCCCCTTGGTCAATTCATTGTAAATGGCAGCCTCTCGAATATTGTGGGAATGATGACTGTTGCTAGTCCTGGAGTGTCATTACAAATAGGAACCATTGTGGCCACAACTACTACTACCACAACAACTTCTACTACTCTGACTCCAGGATGTACTGGAGGAAATTTATTTGACCCGATAACGGGTAAATCCTGTTCAGTCGTTACACTTCCTCAAGGTTGTAGAGTAGGGGACTTATTTAATGGTAAAACAGGTAAACCTTGTGTTGCAGGAGTAACTCCAATAAATCCAGTGACTCCAGGTTGTCCGGTGGGCGCACTTTATAATGGGATAACAGGTAAACCTTGTGTGGCAGGAGTACATTCAGTAACTAGCTCACAAAATATTTCAACAAATACGTCTACTTCTTATTACAATTTTGGTACTCTCATTTTAAAAAGAGGAAGTAGTGGGATAGCAGTAACAGAACTTCAAAGATTCCTTAATGATAAAGAAAGTTTTAGTCTAGTATTAGATGGTAAATTTGGCCCAAAAACGCAAACAGCAGTAATACAATTTCAACAACAAAATGGACTCAAGCCAGATGGGATTGCGGGACCAAAAACAAAAGCGAAAATGAATACTGTTCTTTAGATTATTTTTGATTCTCTAGAAACTGAAAGATTTTCTCGTTAGTTAGAACATTTTCTGCATGCATTCGAGCTCTCTCGGGGTCGGCATCTTTGTAATGTTCTAATATAGCTGCGACTTCTCTCGCGATTTGTTCTTCATCTGCAGTTATTTTTTCTATTTTAGCTATTTCATTTAAGATCAGAGCAAATTTAGCTTTTTTCTCCGCATCCGTTCTGAATTCTTTCCTCAGATCCTCTACTGTTTTGTTTAAATGTTTTAGATAATCTTCAAATTTCAATCCCATCTGAGTGATATCAGATTCCATTTTATACAATATTTTATCTAGCTCAATTTCAACTAAAATATTAGGTAAGTCTATCTCACTATCATCTATTATCTTTTCGATTATTTTTAATCGAGTTTTTTCTTTTAATTGATTTTCTTTTTCTAGTTTTATATTTTCTTTTAATTTAGCCTTGAAATCTGCCACATCCTTAAAGGGTCCCAAGCCTTTCACAAATTCATCATTGAATTCTGGAAGTTCTGGTTCTGGATGGACGTGTTCCTCACCCTCTTTGTGTTCATGCTCTTCCGCCATATGTATTTTCGGAGCACGGGATTTCCTGATATCCATTATGGTGTTTTCTAAGTCCTCGGGGGATACCTCAGTATTTTTTTCAGCGTCTGTTATTTTTGAGATTATTTTTTTAGCATCTTCTTTATAGTCTGGAAGCTTAATTGTGGGCAATATTGCAGTTTTGATTTTAAAACCTAAAGGATTCTTGCGTGCCAATTTTGTGATAGAAATTTCTGGACGACTTATTGCATCAATTTTTTCTTCTTCAATTATTTTAGTATAGTGTTCAGACAATGCCATTTCGGCCATCTCTTCCAAGATGCTGATTTCTGGTATTTTAGAAAGCAAAACATTCTCTGGCACTTTGCCTTTTCTAAAACCATCTATTTTTATATTTTCGCCGAGTTTTTTTAGCGCCTTTTCAAAATAAGATTCGAATACTTCGGAATCTATTTCTCCTTCTATTTCCACTTCGCTTTTAGGTAGTTTTTTTACGTTTATTTTAGACATAGGTCTATACTATATTTAAGAGTGCCTTTTGTCAAAAAGCCCCGCCACTTGCAAGTGGCGGGGCTTTAAGAAGAGAACCATGGAATGGTTTTATTTTATAGTTTTTACATCAACACCAACATTGGTATCTGTAGCGTTGATAGTTTTATCTAAAGCATTTAATGCATTTGTGTCCGCAGGTGTCACAGGACCTGATGGAATTTTATTTTGTTCAAGTGTGTTTTTTACTTTTGATTGCCAAATATATATTCCACCAAGTATAAGGATAACAACAATAACGATTAATCCAACAAGGGCTCCATTTGATTTTTTTTCTGGTTCCATATTTTTTCCCCGCCGTAGCGTGGGCAAGTAATTTTATAATAGTTTTTAAAACTTATTGATTAGTTCCTGTTGTCGTAGGGGTCGTATTTGTTGATGTAGTACTTGTGCTAGCTTTTAGATCAGCTTCTATTTTTAGTTGTACCGCATTCTTTAAGGATTTTACAGCATTGTTTAGGGCAAGATGGGCATCTCTTATAAGAGTTTGAATCTCTTGCGCTAGAGTTATTAACTTTGCTTTATTTTCAGACGTTAATTCGTTAATTGATACTGCGAGTAAAACGTGAGCTTCCGCAATCTTTACTTCGGCATTAGTTAAATCTGTATCAGCTGTAAGTGTGAAAGTTTTAGCTTCTGTAACTACTACTCCTTTTGCTTCAAGTGCCACTATTGCAGCGTTAACTCTGTCTTTCAATTCGCTAATTCTTTCTACCGCATTATCAAATTTTTCTAATGCATTTTCTCGTCCAGTTATGCGGTCTTCTTTCTCTTTAGCTTTCACCTCATCTTTCTCATTTTTGATTTCAGCCTTCAGATCTTCCATTTTTTGTTTTGCTTGTTCTCGAGCGTTTTCATTTTCTTTTTGCTTTGCTTCAATTTTTATTTCTAATTCATTCTGAGATGCTTCTATTTGGTCTTTTGTTTTGCCCTTTATTTCAATCTTTATCTCATTATCATCACTCTCTCTTAATCTTATGAGCGGTGAGTTCTTTGATTTTTCTGTGTCTTTTGTATCCCCTGAATCAGGACATTCTGCAAATTCACAATCTGGACCTGTTCTACTGACAAAAGACCCGTCGTCACACTGCTTAGCTTCTGTGGTGCATGCTTTTACATTAGCACCTACATTTAACTTAATAGAGTCTTCTGCTTTGGTGACATTAGTGCTAAAGACAAATGCCATTATTAAAACAATAAACAAACTTAAATATTTTTTCATATTTCTCTTATGGCCACGCCTTGGCGGGGCAAATTAATTTAGTAAATTAGTAATAATAAATAGGTTCGACACCTATTCATTATACACCAATTATGACGTTGTAAAGACCAAGAATATTACAACTAGATCAAGAAAACGACCAAAAGTAAGGCAACGATGTTTAAGATCTTTATCATTGGGTTTATGGCAGGACCAGCTGTGTCTTTATAAGGGTCTCCGACGGTATCACCCGTAACTGCAGCTTTGTGGGCATCGCTACCCTTGCCACCGTGGTTGCCTTGTTCAATGTGTTTCTTAGCATTGTCCCAAGCGCCTCCACCGGAGGTCATTGAAATAGCCACGAAGAGTCCAGTGACGATAGATCCAACGAGGAGTCCTCCTAGAACTATTAAACCATTATTTTTTCCAAAAACTAGAACTACAACTATCGGCGCAAGCACAGGGATGAGTGCTGGCAAAATCATTTGTTTGATAGCTGCACCAGTGATGATGGAAACTGCTTTAGCGTAATCAGGTTTTGCCGTACCTTCCATGATTCCTTTTATTTCTCTGAATTGTCTGCGGATTTCTTCTACAACTTTTCCTGCAGTTTTTCCTACAGCTTCCATGCAAAGTGCACCGAAATAATATGGTAGAAGTCCTCCCAAGAATAGACCGATGATTACGTAAGGATTAGTTAAATCGAAAGTGATAGCTTTTCCAGCTTTTATAATTTCTTCTGTGTAAGAAGCGAATAGTACAAGTGCAGCGAGGCCTGCAGAGCCGATAGCATAACCCTTCGTGACAGCCTTTGTGGTATTTCCAACAGCATCGAGGGGGTCAGTGACATTTCGAACTGATTCTGGAAGTTCTGCCATCTCTGCGATTCCTCCGGCATTGTCAGTAATAGGACCATAAGCATCTATCGCAACAATGATTCCTGTCATTGAGAGCATAGACATTGCAGCGACGGCTATACCGTAAAGTCCAGCTGCATTGTAACTAACAAATATTCCTAGGACGATTGTGATCAAGGGTAAAGCAGTAGCTTTCATAGAGATAGCTAAACCTTGAATAACATTTGTGCCGTGACCAGAGACGGATGCTTCTGCAATTGATTTTACTGGATAGTATTTTGTAGAAGTGAAATATTCTGTAATGACGACGAGAGCTCCAGTAACAAAGAGTCCAACAAGAGAAGAAATAAATAAAGACATTACTGAATATTTACCATTACCTTCCATTAATAATTTTGTAACAGGATAAAAGAGGACTGCGGCAATAACGCCAGAAGCAATGAGACCCTTGTATAGGGCACCCATGATGTTTTGTTTTTTACCCAAACGTACGAACCATGTACCGATGATAGATGCAAAAATTGCTATTCCACCTATTACGAGAGGGAAGATAATAGCGTTTTCAAAACCTACAAAAAGAAGTGAACCTAGAAGCATCGTAGCGACTGAGGTAACAGCATAAGTTTCAAATAAATCAGCGGCCATACCAGCACAGTCTCCAACATTGTCTCCGACATTGTCTGCGATAACTCCAGGATTTCTTGGATCATCTTCTGGAATGCCTGCTTCTAGTTTGCCTACGAGGTCAGCACCCACGTCTGCAGCTTTAGTAAAAATTCCTCCACCGAGTCTTGCGAAAATAGAAATGAGAGATGCACCGAAGCCAAGTCCAACGAGAGCAGTGACATCTTTTGTAATTGCATAAAAAGCAGTAACACCGAGAAGGGCAAGACCGACTACAAGGAGTCCAGTAACTGTGCCACCTTTAAAAGCGAGAGAAAGAGCTTCGTTGATTCCACTTCGGGCAGCTTCTGTCGTTCGGACATTTGCTCTAACGGATACATTCATACCGATATATCCTGCAAGTCCAGAAAAAACAGCCCCAACAAGGAAACCCATTGCCATTGTAAAACCGAGCTTCGGAGTGAGTGCAATGACAAGGAAAAGTATCACAGCGATAAAGCCGATAGTTTTGTATTGTTTATTTAAATAAGCAGAGGCTCCCTCTTGGATTGCTTTAGCTATCTCCTGCATGCGTTCATTGCCGGGGCTCTTTTTTAATATTATTTTAGCGAGAAATAAACCGTAAACGATAGCGATAAACGAACTGATGATTGCGAACAATAAAAATTGATTCATATCTTTTTTGCCAAACAAATTATTTTACTTCTGAATGGTCTGGGGATTTTTTCCGAGGACCTGAAGAAAAAAAGATAATTTATTTGGCCTACGTTAAATTACTAATATTAATAATAAATTTACTTTATTTTTCCTCAATTATTTCAACTTTTTCACCGTCTGTACTTGCTACTTCTTTATCATCACCTTTGATATCTATTCTCCAGCCTGTAAGTTTCGCGGCGAGACGGACATTTTGTCCACCTTTACCAATAGCAAGAGAAAGCTGATCATTTGCTACTTCTACTGTTGCTTTGTGTTCTTTCTCATCTATATCGATAGAAATAACTTTCGCTGGGGAAAGAGCATTAGAAACAAATTGTGTAGGATTTTCAGACCAAGGAATTATATCAATTTTTTCTCCAGAAAGTTCTGTGGTAATAGTATTTACTCGAGTACCTTTTTGTCCGACGCATGAGCCGACAGCGTCTATATGCTCATCGTTTGAATAAACTGCGATTTTAGAACGCGCACCTGCTTCACGAGCAACTGATTTTATTTCCACTACTCCATTTTCTATTTCTGGTGCTTCCATTGCGAAAAGTTTCTCTATAAATTTAGGATGGGTACGAGAAAGGCGCAAATTTATACCTCTTGGTGTATCTTCTACGCTGTAGAGATAAGCTCGGACTCTGCGGCCACGTTCCCAATATTCTCCGGGAATTTGTTCTTCGGCAGGGAGGATACCAGTAGCTCTGTTGAAATCAACGTAGACATTTCCACGTTCTACTTTTTGTACGATACCAGAAATTATTTCTCCTTCCTTTGTACCATATTCGTCTATGATGGATGTGCGTTCTGCTTCACGAATTTTCTGAACAATGACTTGCTTGGCTGTTTGAGCAGCGATACGTCCGTAATCATCTTTCGCTTCCAATGGGAAAATAATCTCATCATTGAGTTCTACTCCCTTTTTTATTTTTTTTGCATCTTCGAGGAGAATATGGTGTTCGCTATTGAAGTGTACGCGTTCGTCACCTTCTGTTTTTAAAGAATATTCAACCTCATCCCCCGCCTTCCCCTGAGAGGGTTGGGGTGAGGTGTCCAAGATTGCAATACTTTCGTCGACTACAATTTTTACTTGGAAGAAATCTGTTTTACCAGTTTCCATGTCGAATTTAGCTCGAACGATTTGTCCTTTCTTGCCGTAATCTTTTTTATAAGCGGCGGCCATCGCTTGTTCTATCGCTTCTAGAATTTTTTCCTTTGGAATTTTTCTCTCTTCCTCTAACTGCTCGAGTGCTGATTTGAATGTTTTTATATCTAACATAATTGATTTTCTTGAGCGAAGCGATTTAACATGGTTTTTAAAATATATTCGCCTTGCTCATTATTTTAATAAAAAAGCCCTGTTTCTGACAGGACTTATATGGGAAGAATATACCATAAAACATATTTAAATGCAAATTACACAACAAACAGAGTTAAATTTTGTACATTTGTATTTTCATGTTTAATTATTGACATACTAACGTTAGTATTGCGAAATTTAAAAATGTGTGTTATAGCTATAAAAAAGATTGTTCATTGTTAATTAAATAAACTCAATGGGAATCCTCCCATAACTTCAGGCTTAAATGCCAATCGAAAGGAGTAATACAATGGAAAAGATTAGATATTTCGGGGAATGGGCTTGTGTAAATGGCTATGCCTTTAATACACAAACTAAACAGTTAATTGATTTAAAAGATCATCTTATCTCTAGAGAGTTTCTCAGCTCAAAGATTTTTAAGGATATAGTTAATTCTGATTTAAGTAAAGTATACGAGAAAAGAAAAGCTAATCAAATATTAGCCCTAGAGATAACTGAAAGATGTAACTACGAATGCCGTTATTGTTTTGAAGGTAATAGTAGTCAAATCAAAAACAATTCTCTTAGTTTTCAAAAAGCATGTAATGCTATTGATAAATTACCAAATGGCAGTAAGTTAAGATTTTTTGGTGGTGAACCATTACTGGAATTTGATTTGATAAAAGATATGGTTGCGAAATATCCACAACACATATATTCAATAGTTACTAATGGTAGTCTAGTAACATCTGAAATTGCCAGCTTTCTTGCTGAGCACAAATTTTCTGTTGGTCTTTCTTATGATGGTTATGGATGGCAAAAAAGAAATAGAATATGCCGAAATCATGATTCACAGCATGATTTTGAAAATGCTATCAAGCTTTTATCAGAAGCCGGTGTTTATGTAGGGATTTCAACAGTAGTAACAAAAGAAAGCATACCTAGTTTATATGATATTCATCTTGAAGTATTTGATGATTATCCGATTAGTGGTTGGGCTTATTTGATTGGCTATACAAGCGATATGACTTTTTTAGATTTAGATATATTTAGAAATAATTTAATGGGAATCATTGAAGATTTTCCAGCAAGACATTTACTTAAAATAAATGATCTCAGAAGATGGTCTATGAAAGTTACAGGAGAGTGGCCCATTGATGGATTTTGTGGGGCTGGTGCTTGTTATAAAGCAATAACAAGTCAAGGAGAAGAAAGATTCTGCCCATTTTTCCTTAGAGAGCCATCTTGTTATGGGCCAAGTATTGGGTTAGTTGAAGTTAATTGCAAAAAATGCCAAATTTGGAATTTTTGCAAAGGCGGATGTTTAGCATTGAATTTATATGGTTCTGGGTCAACAAACAAAAGTCATCCATTTTCATGTAAGAAAAACCATATTTATTTCGAAGCTGGATTAAGAACTAGAATAAAAATAAGAGAAGAAATTGAAAATCCAGCCAAAATGCGATAAACAATAAACTAACCAAAATAATTACAAGTCCAAAGGAGGTGGTGTTTATGATTGTATGATGGGCATAGTTTCAGTTTGTTAACTTCAAATGATCAAAACCCAAGGGAGGTATGCATGACTCGCGCAAAGCAGTACTCTGAACTGGAGAGAGGAGAGAAAAGAAGAAGAATTCTTTCCAGGTACGGCGCAAAGACACAAAGTCAAGGTTGTGACACGCCGTGCGATACACCATGTGACACGCCATGTGACACGCCGTGCGATACACCGTGTGGGTAACACCCTAATGTGAACATGGAGGTGGTAATTAATTTACCACCTCTTTTTTATATATTTTTATAACCTCCGCTACCCATTCATCAAAATTAATATTTTCTTTTATCCATAAGTTGAAAATTTTTTCACGAATATTTTTATGATTTGGATATCCTTCGTCAAGTCTGTCAATAATATTAGCAAATTCCTTATTTATGATTACAGTTATTATTTCCTTCAGCTCATTTCTTTCTTTTTCCGAAATTAAATCAGAGGTTTTTGAAATGTTGTTAAATTTTAAGAATTTTTTGCTATTTATATAATTATAAAAATAAATGTGGCTAATTTCATGAATGATTACTGCAGGATATTTATTAAATGAATGATATTGGCTTATTGATATATATGATTTCTTGCTGTTATGAAGAGAGACTGGTGTGTTGTTAATATAATAATCGAAATCATTTATTTTATAAGATAAGCTTGTTAGTTTATTAAATCTCGCGAATATTTTTTTTCCGTACTTATTAAAATATCTATTTAAATAAATAATTAAAAAAGGAGATGTTAAGGATTTTGAATTATTTTTATTTTTTGGTATTTTATTACCCCAAACTTTGTCTAGATTTTTAATCATCTTTTTAGACCAAATATCAATTTTTTTATCATACTTAAACATAGTTTTAGTTTAAAACAAGTATTGTTTCATTATAACAATAATAATCAACAAAATATAGCTCTATTTAGACATCGGACGTCCAGGTGACAGTTGTATATAGAAATATGAGGAGTATAATAAGGGGGAATAGGTGGTTGCAATTTTGGCGAGAACATGGTATAATAGCCATGAGTAAAGTATAAATCCTGAACTTTGTCATTTTAATAGGAGAAGTAAAAAATATTAAATTAGTTCTTGAAATTAGAAATATGGCAATTTCGCCAATTTCTTTCCGCACGATTGCGGACATCCCATAGGAGGGGATCATGTTTAAGTTCATGCAAGTTCTTCGTAATACCTTGGTGTTGTCCGGAGTCCTGACTCTCGGGTTTAACATCAGCTGTTCTGGAGGAGGTGGGGACCCAAAACCAAACCCACCACCTGTCGTGACTTACGTCACGACGATTGATCCGAAGGAGGGGACGCATTCTAGTCCTCTCTCTACAACTACAGAAGCGGGGAAACCCACTTCGTTCGGTATTACTCTTGATGCGGGGTATTCGAACCCCGTACTTACCCCCATGGTGGGAACAATTGCGCCTGGTGTGACTACGGGAACGTATGTTTACACCATTCCATCCGTCAATGCGACTTCAACAATCGTCTTGACGGCGACAAAAGATCCGACGCTTTACAAGGTTTCGGGAAAGGTGACCGGTGTCAACATCAGTGGCCTAACTATGACCTTGCAGTCAACAGGCAAGTCTGTGTTGACAGATGCCAACGGGAACTACACCTTTTACGGTGTGCCTACTGGCAACGACGTTATAACACCCAGTGGGCCTGTGAAATTCTCTCCCACATATCGCAATGTCGGCATTAACAATGCCGATTCCGTCGGTAATGACTTCACGACGACGTTGGTGGAAGGTTCTCCGGAAATGGCGATTTCCATCATTTACAGAGATTATGGAGATGGACGAGTGACTACTGTGATAGCACAGTCTATGACTCCATTGGTTCTAGGGGATGTTCTTACTTTCTGGGGGAAAAAACCTGGTGAAAGTATTTCTACCCAGTGGCATGATCCTGTTATAATAGACTCCAATCTTGCTGGGAGATACATGACGTTTTACTTTTACGACGGCAAGGACTTTTTCGACGTCCTCCCTGACGGCACCAAGAAGTTCTGGCTGCCCGGGTCTGCTGTCTTCGAAGTAAGGGACAAAAAATTGTCAGGATTGACGACGTTTGTGCTAGCAGAAGTACCTGTACCAGGGGATCCTAATCGAACATTCGGCCCTCTTGTAAGGGTTGATGTTTCCCCAGATGGAAAGAGCGCTCAGCTCTTCGGTGAAGGGTTAGCTGGAACGGTGGTCGAACTTTACCAAATGGTAGGTACGGCTTTTCGGTCAGTTACTTTGGTACCCCAGAACGGAATCATCACCATTCCGTCCGATTTCTACGGTCTCAAATCTCCAGTAACGGTTGTGTTCAGAAAGCAGGATGGGAGTTATCTGTGCTCCACTGCTTATCCTGACATACCCAAGCAACAATAATCTCAAAGTGCTGATACGTCAGCCCGCCGACAGAAATGCCGGCGGTTTTTTATTTTAATTGTACTATTCACTTGTTTTTTATTTTGTAGTATAATCAAGTAGTTATAAAGTTGAAAATTATAAGGCTATTTTTGATTATTATTTAATTTAAGTAAAAGTAATAAATATCTTTTACTTCTAATGGGATGAAATACAAATCTTTTAAAATTATTATTTTGGCAGTTTTTGTTTTATTAATGGCTGGTACTTTTGTTCAAAAAGCAAAAGCAATTGGTGGTGGATCAGGCGTCGCGTCAGTATGGGCACCTAGCTTTACCGTAAATTACAATCTATCAGGTGACCAAAATACTATGACATACTCTACAGTTGGAACTCGTTCTGGAAGTATTCGGGTAAATTGTGGAGCTTTTACTCCATTTTGGTACGATAATACAAGCGGTTATAACTGGGGTGGATACATTGGTGGTTATTATGTTGATACTCCGTATCTAATGGATAATGGAACTGCTTCTGTTGTTAGCACAAGCGTTTCAGGAAGTATTTCTTCGGGTGAAATAATTCAACAAACTCCTGGAAGAGCTGGTGATGCACTTTGTAATGACTCAAGAAGATATTCTTATTATGATAGTGATCCACCTATTGATAATGGAACTCAAGGCACATTTATTACAGTATCAAAGTCTTTGAATGTTTCTAGTCTTCCAAGTGGCACCTATACTCTTTCTGTTACTCTATGTGCGGAAAATACAAGTACAAGTGGTTCTCCAAATTGTGGCGTTCGAACCCAGTCTTTTACAATCTCAAGAGCTGCCACCCCTTACACCGTTTCCGCAGCCATTGATCCTGCTAGTGCGAGCCATGGTACTGTTGACCCAACTACAACCCCTCGAACAGGCTTAGCCTCTGATGGTACTGCCACTACTACCTTCAAACTTATACCAGATACAGCTAATAATTATGTTGTAGACACATTGATTACTAATGTTACCGGCGGTAACTGTCTTAAAGATAAATTTCTTGCTGATAACGTTACTTACCAAACCGGTCCAATCACTGCTAATAATTGTGTTTACACTTTTGGATTTAAGTTAGCTCCAGCTGGTGTTCCCGTCGTTACTCTAACAGCAAATCCAACTTCTGGTACAGTAAATGTTGTTAATCCAGGGCTTACTTGGAGCGCAACAAATTCTCCTACATCATGTACGGCTAGTGGTGATTGGTCAGGATCAAAAGCAACAAGTGGAACAAACGTATCTCAAGGAGTGTTGACACAGGTAAAGACATATACATACAACCTAAGTTGTTCTAATGCTAGTGGCACGAGCGCTTTAGCGACTGCCACAGTCGATGTCATCGCTGCCGCTCCCCCCATGTCCGGCACGCTCACTGCCTCCGACTGTCAAATCACAGCAGGGAATAACAGCTGTCTTTCTTCTTTAAGTTGGACAACTACAAACCCCGAAGGTGTCTCTAATGTTACTTCCAACACTCCTGTTGCGAATACCGTCGTCGGTGGTCCTGCAAATAATGGAACTAGTTCAGCGAGTGTTTCTTACGGTACTAGAACATTCTTTTTAAACAATAATGCAAAGTCACTTGTTCCTGCTTCTGAATCTCCAGCTGGCTCTGGAGTTATAGCTACTGCTACTTGTGCTTCTGGAACTACATGGAACGGAAGTATTTGTATTTCTGCAGGTGGAATGACCGGTACTCTAACCCCAGCCTCTTCTACTTGTACGATTAGTTCTGGAGCAAGTACTTGTACCAGGATTCTAGCTTGGACTACTACAAATCCTGTCGCTGTTTCTGCTGTCACCAATGCTGACGGAGCCACACCTAACCCAAGCGCAAGCAACAACAACACTTCTCAAGTTTTCACAATTCATTACAATCTCGGATCTCCTTCAACCTTCTATCTCTACAACAATATGCAAAATCTCGCGACTGCTACCGTCACTCCAGTCTGTACTGCTGGTACCACTTGGAATGGAACAACATGCGCTCCTTCTACAGCCATGACGGGCACTCTGACTTCTCTAACGAATACTTGTACAATAGCTTCTGGAGCAAGTACTTGTCTTAATAAAGTTCTATCTTGGACGACTACAAATCCTGTTGCTACTTCTTCTGTTTCTAATTCAAATGGAGCTACTCCCAACCCAGGCCCAAGTGCAAACAATGGTTCTCAAGGGTTCACTATTCAATACAATAACAGCGTTGCTACGACATTCTGGCTTTACAACAATGGAGTTCCTCTTGCTTCGAAAGCTATCACTCCAGTCTGTGCTTCTGGAAGTGGCTGGGATGGAACGAAATGTTTAGCAGGTTTGTGTAGTAATGGCGCTAACAATCCTCCAACCTGTAATACCTGTACTCCTCCAGCGACATATTCTTTATTAGATAATAAATGTGTTAATTTGGGTCTTTGTTTAAACGGTGCAACTAATCCTCCTGCTTGTACGACCAATAGTGGAGGTACATGTCTAAACGGTGCAACTAATCCTCCTGCTTGTGACAACTTTGGTGCTGGCACGGCTGGAGTCTGCGCGCCAACACACTACAATTGTTCTGTAGGAACGGTAAATGCAGCAAGTAAGAAAAGTAATACTTCTAACTTTACTTGGACTTGTGATGGAGTAAGTGGTGGAGCTTCAAGTCCACAGTGCTTAGAGTTAAAAAAGAAACCTATATTTATTGAGAATTAGAAAAGATATTAAAAAACCTCCCATTTGGGAGGTTTTTTTGTTATAATAAATATAATGCAAATAAATGAAGAACAGCTAAAGAAATCTATTCTAGAATCAAAGCTTGTTTCTAAGTCTGACTTTGAAGATGCTTTTAAAAAAGCTGAAGCTAAAAAGCAAAAAGTCGGGGATGTTTTACTTTCTCTCGGAAAAATATCTGAAATAGATTTGAAAAAAATAGAAGCTTTTGTTTTGGGGATACCATTTATTAATTTAAACAATCAGAAAATAGATTTCTCTGTGCTCTCTCTCATTCCCGAACCCATCGCACGCAATTACAATATCGTTGCTTATAAAAAAAGCGATAATAGTTTAGAGGTTGCTATGCTTGATGCTGATGACCTGCCAGTAATTGATTTTATAAAGAAACGTTCAGGCTTGAAAATATTACCCAGGCTTACTGATGCTACTTCCATCAGATCTGTCTTGGTGCAATACAGGCAGAGTTTGAAATCCGAATTTCAAGATATTATTCAAAAAGAAGCTACGGCGTTTAGTACTTCCTCTGAAGAAAGTTTGTCTACGCAGGCAGGGGGTGAAAAGATTGGCGAAAAATCTGAATCAGAATTAAAAGAAATGGCTGAAGATTTGCCAGTGGTAAAAATAGTCGACTCTCTTATTTTCCATGCAATTTTACAAAACGCATCTGATGTCCATATCGAACCAGGAGAGAAGGAGCTCACTGTGCGTTATCGAATAGACGGCATCTTGCACGATGCGATGGTCTTGGACAAGAATGCCGGTGCTGGAATAACCGCCCGCATAAAAGTATTGTCTAATTTAAAACTAGATGAAAAGAGATTGCCGCAAGATGGCAGATTTAAAATAGAACAAAATGGAGAAAAGATTTCTTTTCGTGTTTCTACCTTGCCGACTTTCTTTGGAGAAAAGACAGTTATCAGAATTTTAAAAGAAAATGCTCATGGTTTTTCTCTAGAGAAACTTGGCTTTCATGGAGAAGGACTAGAGAGAATTCATGATTCATTAAAACAAAAAACAGGAATGGTGCTCGCGACAGGTCCGACCGGTAGCGGAAAGACGACTACGCTTTACACCCTGCTCGACCTTTTAAATAAACCAGAAGTTAATATTTCAACGGTGGAAGATCCTATCGAATATCAAATGCCAAGGGTTAATCAAACCCAGGTCAAGCCTGAGATTGGTTTGACCTTCGCAAACGGACTTCGTTCACTCTTACGTCAGGATCCAGATATCGTGATGGTAGGAGAGATTCGTGATGGAGAGACAGCAGGGCTCGCCATCAATGCATCTCTCACGGGGCACCTTGTTCTATCTACTATACATACGAATTCCGCGGCTGGTGCGATACCTAGACTTATGGATATGGGAGTTGAGCCCTTTTTAATAACTGCAACTGTTAAGACAATCATCGCGCAAAGACTCGTTCGTAGGCTCACTCCAAACAAAGAAAAGTATTTTCTTTCTTCTGCTGAAATAAAAAATTTAGAAAAGATTGTAGATTTAAATAGAGTGTCTGAGTTTCTGAAAGTCGAGAATGTGATAGGTAAAAATGATACATGGGATAAAATTCCTTTTTATAAAGCAGTCAAGAGTGCTGAATTTGAAGATGGGTATTCAAGTCGTGTCGGCATGCATGAAGTTTTGAAAGTCACAGCCACGATAAGGGAGATGATCATCAAGGGTAGTTCTCAGGATGAGATAGAAGCTCAAGCCAAGAAAGAGGGCATGATGACGATGATCGAAGATGGGGTTTTCCAGGCAGTTTTGGGAGTGACAACATTAGAAGAAGTCTTTCGTGTTGTTTCCGAATAAATCATGCTTTTTTCTTACAAAGCAAAATCAAAAACAGGAGAAATTTTAGAAAATGTATTAGAAGCTACAGATCGTTTTGCCCTTTCTCGTGAATTGCGTTCCCGTGGATTTATCCCTTTGTCAATCTCAGAAAAGAATAAGAATTTTTTTGATAAATTCTCCCCAATATCCAACATTTTTTCTAGAATAAAAATTGCAGAACAAATTCTTCTTACAAAAAATCTAAGCGGAATGATCAAGGCTGGCCTCTCGCTCTCTAGGGCATTGTCAGTTTTAAAGAAACAAGCAAAAAATCCCAAACTTGATAAAATTTTAACTTCAATAATGGGTGACATAAATTCAGGTGAAACTTTTTCTTCTGCACTTTCAAAATTTCCAGATGTTTTTTCGAAACTTTTTGTATCAATGACGCGTGCTGGTGAAGAATCTGGGAATCTTGCTGGAGCATTGTCTGATATTGGATTGAACTTAGAGAAATCAAATTCTCTGACTAAAAAGATTAAAGGAGCGCTTATTTATCCGGGTGTTATTTTGTCAGCAATGATCGTCATTGGTGTTTTGATGTTTGCTTTTGTTGTGCCCACATTGGCTGGGACGTTTAAAGAGCTAGGTGTTGTCTTGCCTCTATCCACCAGAATTATTATCTTTCTTGGAAATTTCTTTTCAAATAATTTAATATTAACTTTTGCAATCATTCTTGGTGTCGGTTTTATTTTATACACAGCTTTTCGGTCTAAATTTATGGCCCCATATATTGATTTTACAATTATTAAAATTCCGGTTGTCGGTAATTTATCAAAAGAATTAAATACTGCCCGTACTGCTCGCACCATTTCTTCACTTTTACTTTCTGGTGTTTCTTTAACACGGGCAATTGAGATCACAGAAGATGTGGTACAAAATATTTATTTTAAAAAAGTTTTAAATGAAGCGAAAGTCGGGATAGAAAAAGGAGCTCCGTTTTCAGCAGCCTTCGAAGCTCATTCTGATTTGTATCCTATAATGATGTCAGAAATGATCCAGGTTGGAGAAGAAACAGGAAAATTATCCGATATGCTTCTCGAGATTGCTTTGTTTTATGAAGAGGAAATTGAAAATAAAACAAAAAATCTCTCAACGATTATTGAACCAGTGTTAATGATTATTATAGGTGCTGCCGTCGGGTTTTTTGCAATCTCGATGATATCACCACTTTATTCAATTCTTGGAAGCATAAATTAAAATTTATGATAAACTTTTATAAAAAAGGATTTACCGTTGTAGAATTATTAATTGTTTTAGCTGTTATCGGAATTATTTTTTCAATCGTACTTCCACAATTTTCAGCAATCAGAGAAAACCAAGTATTGAAGGGAGCGGTAAATGATATAATATCCAGCTTAAACAAGGCACAATCACAGACTTTGTCCTCGGTTAACTCTTCATCTTATGGCGTGCATTTTCAGTCGGATAAAGTTATAATTTTTTTAGGTACAACTTTTTTAGTCAATGATATGAATGAAACAATAAACATTATATCTCCTGCAAATATTTCCAATGTTACCCTCTCTGGAGTTAGTGGAAATTCTGGAGATATATATTTTAATCGCCTTTCTGGAATACCTAGTAAAACTGGCACGATCACTGTTTCAACTCCCTCCTATTCTAAAATTATTACAATCTCTACTACAGGTGTTATTAGCGTAAACTAAATGAAAAATTTTTTTAAAAATGAAATAAAATTGACTACCGGATTTATGATAGTTGAGATATTAGTAGCAATATCTATTATTACAGTTTCTCTTTTAGCTGCGATGGCAGTAACTCAAAAATCCGTTTCTGTTTCTCATCAAGCCTTTCGTTCGGCACAAGCGGCGTTTTTATTGGAAGAAGGGGCTGAAGCAGTTAGAACACTTCGAGATAATGCATGGACGAACATTTCTTCTCTAACTGTAAATACAAATTATTATCCAATTTTTTCCGCAGGAACTTGGACACTTTCAACTACACCAAACACAATAGATGTTTTTACTCGTACAGTCAGTATCACGAGTGTGAATAGAGATAACACAACAAAAGATATTGCAAGTGTGGGCACAGATGATCCTGGAACAAAGTTGATTACAGTTACAGTGTCTTGGGTCGAGGGGGGTGTCACAGTGACCAAGACCTTACAGTTTTATATAATGGATATTTTTTCTTAAATATAATTATGAAAAATTTTTTCAAAAATAATAATAAAAAAAAGTCGGGCTATTCTGTAGTAGAACTTATTTTTTATATCGCTATTTTTTCCGTTGTTTCCATAGTCGTTATCGATGCGATGATTGTAATGGCGAGGTCTTTAAAAGAAACTTCTTTACAGAATGAATTTATTCAAAATGGAACAATAATGGAAAGGGTTTCAAGAGAGATAAGAGCATCTTACGCTATAGGTTCTATCGGTCCGACTGATTTAGTATTAAATACTAAAGATAATTCTGGAGCGAACAAAACTGTAGAATTTTTACTTTCTGGCTCCAATTTACAACTTCTAGAGAATGGTACCCTTACGGGTAACTTGAACGCGCCAAGTATTTCTATCTCAAACCTTATATTTACACAAATAACTACAGCAAAAGGAAAAGCAGTTAAAGTATCTTTTTCTATTCAATCCAGTAATGATTTATCTGGTCGTATTCAGAATTTTTATGACACGGTCGTTCTAAGGGGTTATTATAGATAATATGAAAAAAGATTTTAGAAAAATAAAAAGAAATGGTGGTGCAGCGATGCTTATATCTGTAATATTTTTTCTTTTTATTTCTCTGGCAATAATTTCTGGTCTTGTTTCTCCAACAGTGCGTGAATTTAGAATATCTAACGATTTAATAAAGTCTCGTCAAAGTCTCATTTTGTCTGAGTCTGGAGGAGAAGATGCTTATTTTAGATTAAAAAATGCGAAACCAATAGGTTCTTCAACTACTTTAACTTTAAATAACAACACAGCTACAACGCAGATTGTTGATTCTGGTTATAATGAAAAAACAATAACTACCTTAGGAAATGTTTCTTCTTTGCAAAGAACAAATCAGCTAGTATTGTCTACTGGAACTGGCGTTTCTTTCAGCTATGGAGTGCAGTCAGGAGTAGGGGGATTTAATATGGAAAATGGCTCTTCCGTCACAGGAAGTGTATATTCAAATGGAAACATTACTGGCTCCGGAACAATAAGTGGCTCCGCATTATCTGCAAATTCCCCAGCATTGACCGCTGATCAATCAAATGGTTCCGGTATACCACCTTACGATGTGATTTTTGGGAATGCAGATGCTACTCAAGATTTCGCACAAAGTTTCCAAGTGAGCACCACATCAGTAGTTAATAAAGTTGATTTATATCTTAAAAAATTCAGTACTCCTTCGAATTTAACAGTAAGAATTGTCACAGATGGAGGAGGAAAACCTAGCTCCTCTACTCTTGCATCTGGCTCTCTTTCAGCCTCTCTTGTATCTACCAACTATGGTTGGGTTAATGTTCCATTTTCTTCAAACCCAGAATTAATAATGGGGACAACTTATTGGATTGTGATAGATAGTGTTACAAACTCTTCTCGTTATTATTCAATTGGTGCCAATAATGATGGATATATAAATGGAATTAGTAAAATTGGCCGATACACAGTAACTTGGAACAATACTAGCCCTTCTACTCTCGATGGATTTTTCAAACTTTATCTCGGAGGTTTGACTGGTCTTATACGTGGGGTGACTGTCGGTACTGGCAGTACTGGTAATGCTTATGCTCATACAGTAAACAATACTACTGTTGCTGGTACAAATTATTGCCAAACAGGAACTGGCAACAATAAAGCTTGCAACACTTCGCTCGCTGATCCTACTCAAGTTGCTATGCCGATTTCTGATCAAAATATCTTAGACTGGAAGGCTGAAGCAGAAGCGGGAGGTACTTATACTGGAAATTTTACAGTAAATAGTACTTCAGCTTCTTTAGGACCTCAAAAAATTACCGGAAATCTTAGCGTTACGAATAATGCTCATCTTACCGTCACAGGGACACTATGGGTGCAAGGCAATATAACAATAAGCAACAACGCTACAGTAAGTCTTTCCCCTAGTTATGGATCAGGAGATGGCGTGATAGTTGCAGACGGCCTTGTAAATATAGGGAATAATTCTGTTTTTTCTGGTTCGGGCACTGCCGGGAGTTATTTGATGATACTTTCTACTTCTACTTCTATACAGGCTATAATATTGTCAAATAATGGCGGAGCAGTTTTACTTTATGCTGCTAATGGCACCGTAGAATTGGACAATAATGCCAGCGCAAAAGCCTTAAATGGCAAATATATTGAGCTAGGAAATAATTCTACGGTAGTTTATGATTCTGGATTAGTAAATTCTAATTTTGTGAATGGCCCTTCGGGAGGATGGAGCATAACGTCTTGGAAGGAAACTCAATAAAATTTAATTTTTCTAAATGTGATATAATTTCCTTATGTCTAAAAAGATTATTATAGGAAATTGGAAAATGAACCCGCTTGTATTAAAAGAAGCAGAAAAGCTTTTTTTTCTTGTAGCGAAAGGCATTTATGGCGTTAAAAAAACAGAAATAGTTATTTGTCCGCCATTTTTATATATAGAAAAATTAAAATCCGCCAGCTGGCGGACTAAAAAAATATCATTAGGTGCACAGAATGCTTTTGCTGGGGACGTGGGAGCCTTTACAGGAGAAGTCTCTGTAGAAATGCTTTATGAAATTGGTGCAAGATATGTGATATTGGGCCATTCTGAAAGACGAGAGATGCCTGTCCGTCTGGGCGGAGGGGAAACGAATGAAATAATAAATAAAAAAATAAAAAGTGCACTTGTCGCGGGGCTCATTCCTATCTTATGTGTTGGAGAAAGTTCTAGAGATGAGAATCATGGATATTTTAATTTTGTAAAAAATCAATTAGAAGAATGCCTAAATGGTGTTTCTAAAAATTCAATAGCTAAAATAATTATTGCCTATGAGCCAATTTGGGCTATCTCTAGTACGCCAGATCGCCGGGATGCTACGCCAGACGATTGTAGAGAGATGGTTATTTTTATTCGTAAAATTCTCTCTGATAAATTTGGTAAAGATGCAATAGGAATGAGGATTATGTATGGCGGTTCAGTTAATGAAAAAGACGCAGAAAGTTTCTTAAAAAATGGCAGTGTCGAAGGGTTACTCGTCGGGCGCGCATCACTCGACCCTAAAAAGTTTGTGGAAATTTTAAAAATAGCAGAAAAGATATGAAGCTAAAAACTTTAGAAAGTGTAAATTTAGAAGGTAAAACCATTCTCTATCGAGCGCCTTATGATATTGATGTTAAAGAGGTGAGTGGCGGATTAGAAGTAAAAGATGACTTGCGCATTAGGGCAACACTTTCAACACTTCAATATTTATTGCAAAAAAATTGTAAAATTATAATTCTCACATATGTTGGGCGTCCAGATGGAAAAGTCGTGGAAAATCTTCGCACTGCTCCTCATGCAAAAAAACTCTCTGAACTTTTAAATCATTCGGTTGAAAAAGTCGATGATTGTATTGGTCCACTAGTTGATAAAAAAATCTCAAAGATGCAGGTGGGTGATATTTTAATGCTTGAAAATGTGCGATTTTATAAGGAAGAAATGGAAGATGATGATGAGTTTGCAAAAAAACTTTGTAAGGGGAAAGATTTAATTGTTTTTGATGGTTTCCCTCAGGCAATGAGAATACATGCTTCCACGACCGGGATTGAAAGACATTTGCCGGCAGTAGCAGGCTTATATTTACAACATGAAGTTGAAATGCTATCAAACTTACTGGATAATCCAGCGCGACTTTTTACAGTAATTATCGGTGGAGCAAAGGTTTCTGACAAAGTTGATGCGGTAAATAATTTATTAAAATTAGCTGATAAGGTTTTAGTTGGCGGTGCGGTGGCAAGTGTTTTTTTGAAAGCACAAGGGAAAGAACTAGGGGATTCTTTTGTTGAAGATGTTTTTGTAGATGAAAAAAGACGTGAGAAAAAAGACTGGGTTGTTTATGCGAAAGAAATTCTACAAAAATATAAAGAAAAAATTGCGTATCCAGAAGATGTTGTAATTTCTGATGGTGTTACAATTAAAACTATTAATATTTTGACCGAAGAAGTTCCAGAAAAATGGATGGCGCTTGATATTGGTCCTAAAACACAAAAAGTCTTTTCTGAAATAATAGAAAATTCCAAAACAGTTTTTCTAGGTGGTCCAATGGGGAAATTCGAAGATGAAAAATTTGCTCAAGGGTCAAAAGCCATACTTGAAGCAATAAAAAATACGCAAGGGAAAACAATTATTGCTGGTGGAGATACGATTGATATGGCACGCAGATATGGCAATCTAAACGACTATTCTCATGTCAGTCTTGCTGGGGGAGCAACATTAGATTTCCTTGCTGGCAAAGAACTTCCGGCGCTTCAGGCACTTTTAGAAAAAGATTAAATAAATTTATTAAACCAAATTCACATCTACGCTATAGCGTAGATTTAGAAAAGAGGTATAATAGGAATATGGAAAATAGAAGGCGTCGTTATAAAGGCATGTCAGTAAATCTTTTGGGTTTGCCGAGTTTTGATAGTTTTGAAAAAGCCAAAGTAAACACACGCAAAGTACCTAAACGATTTTATCTTAAATCTTTTGTTTCTGATTTTCACAAAAATGCGCCCAAAAACTTGCTTCTTATTTATGATATACCCGAAGGGAGAAAAAAAGAAAGAGATTGGTTTCGTAGGCAACTTAAGAATTTTGATTTTGTGATGATCCAAAGAAGTGTCTGGGTTGGACCAGCACCTTTACCGGCAGACTTTCTTTCTTATTTGAAAAGAATAGGTTTACGAAAAGAATTCAAAACATTTAAATTAGCTAAATCATATAATAGTTAATGTTAATCTACGCTATAGCGTAGATATGAATATTGGGGTAGTTGTTTTAAAATTAAAATGCTTGAAGAATTTTTTCTAGAATTTTTTTCTCTTGATCTCCTTTGTATTCCTTTGTTGGAAAATTTGCTAAATTATCACCCTTGTATCTTGGTATTAAATGAATATGAAAATGTGGAACTTCGTTACCTACTACGGATTCTTGCACATAGTCACAAGCAAATGTCTTTTTTAACACAAGCATTAATTTTTTTGTTAGTTTAAATATTTCGGAAATTGTTTCATCATCCACGTCTTGCATCCAAACTGTATGTTTTCTAGGAATTATTACAAGATGACCATAGGAAACTGGTTTGATATCAAGAAAAACCAAAAATTTTTCATCTTGGTAAACAAATTCTTTTGGAATTTCTCCATTTGCAATTTTACAAAAAATACAGTTTTCCATAGAAATTGAAATAAATCAAATTTTTTTTCGGGTCCTCGGAAAAAATCCGGAGATTAGCTCAAAAAATTTATTTATTTCAATTTCTATATTGTACTCCATTTATGCTAAAATTCAATTCATGCAAAAGTATGGTGAATTATTGCGGACATTGTTAGAAAAAAGAGGCATTACTGATTCAGCACAGGCTGAGGTTTTTTTAAACCCCGACTACGAAAGAGATTTCAATAACCCATTCCTGATGAAGGATATGGAGCGTGCCTGTGTGCGTATATTTGAGGCCATAGAAGCAAAAGAAAAGATAGTTATCTATGCGGATTATGATTGTGATGGTATCCCCGGAGCTGTAATTTTAAATGACCTATTTAAATTATTAGAATACAAAAATTATGAGGTATATATACCCCAGAGAAACTCTGAGGGATATGGCCTAAATTTAGAAGCAATAGAACAATTTGCACAAAACGAAGTAAAGCTTTTAATAACCATTGACTTAGGCATCACCGCGGTAGCTGAAGTAGCTCAAGCAGAAGTTGATGGTATTGATGTCATAATTACTGACCACCACATTCCTCATGCAGTTTTACCTCGCGCTTATGCTATTTTAAATCCTAAAGTAGATGACCCCGCCAAGGCCGGGGCAAGTTACCCAGAGAAAATGCTTTGTGGGGCAGGTGTTGCGTTCAAGCTTGCGCAAGGATTTATAAAAAAATACGGAGAGTATTTCAAAATAAAAGACGGGCAGGAAAAATGGATGCTCGACATGGCAGGGCTCGCCACACTTTCGGATATGGTCCCACTAACTGGTGAGAACAGGGCGATGGTTTATTTCGGGATGAAAGTTTTGAGAAAATCTCCACGTCCAGGCTTACAGAAACTTCTTGCGAAAATGAAAATTGAGCAGAAATATTTATCTGAAGATGATGTTGGTTTTATGATAACCCCACGCTTAAATGCTGCTTCTCGTATGGATGACCCGATGCGAGCTTATGAACTTCTTTCTACAAATGATGAAAGAGAAGCTGGTGTCCTTGCAGATCATTTGTCGAAAATAAATGATGACAGGAAAACTATCGTGAAGAGTATTATGCGTGAAGTGAATAAAAAATTTGAAGAGAGAGAAATGAGAGAAGTAATAGTGATAGGGAATCCAAGCTGGCGAGTCGGTATTTTAGGATTAGTTGCGGGGAAAATATCTGATGAATACAAAAAACCCGTTTTCGTTTGGGGTAAAGATGAGAATGATTGCATCAAGGGTTCTTGTAGGAGTGATGGTTCAGTGTCTGTGGTAGAGCTAATGACCGAAACGACTGAATCATTTATAGATTTCGGTGGGCATGAGCTTGCGGGCGGCTTTTCTGTACATAATGATAAGATTCATTTCTTGGAAGAGGCTTTATCTCTTTCTTATAAAAAAATTACTACTTTAAAAAATACCCCCTCCACTGATGGCACCTCCCCCTATGTAGGGGGAGGACAGGTGGGGGTAAATTTTGATATAAAATTTACGCTAGATATGGTAAACATGAAAAATTGGCGAGAGATAGAGAAGCTAGCACCATTTGGTCTGGGAAATCCAAAACCAGTTTTTCTCTTTGATAATGTAAAAATAGAAAAAATAAAAAAGTTTGGTAAAAATGGTTCAGGAGAGCATTTAGAAATTAAATTTTCAGATATGAACAATCATAAAGCTACTGCAATTTCCTTTTTCTCCAACCACGATTCCTTCGAAAAGACTTTATCTGAAGGTATTAATGTAAATTTGCTAGCCACCTTTGACTTATCGAGGTTCCGAGGTAGAGAAGAGCTAAGATTGAGGATTATTGGTATATGCTGAGCATATACCAACGGCACTCGGACATTGAACAAATAAATTTGTTCATGCTCCTCGTTTGTTGGTATAATGTAATCATATGTTAAAAGATAAGATCCAAATCTATACTGATGGTGCCGCAAAAGGTAATCCAGGGCCTGCTGGGTGGGGAGCCGTCATCATATTTTATGATGACAAGTTAAAAGTTGAAAGTAAAAAGTTAAAAGTAATAGAGATTGGAGGAAGGAGTGACCATGCCACTAATAATCAAATGGAATTAACGGGGCCAATAGAAGCATTGAAGTATTTAAAACATAAAAAGATGCATGGTTCTTCTGTGGAAATTGTTTCAGACTCAAAATATGTGATTTTAGGAATTACGGAATGGATTTTTAATTGGCAGAAGAATAATTGGCGCAATGCTGCCAAGAAACCAGTTATGAATAAAGAACTCTGGGAAGAGCTTTTTACGCTTACCGAAGAATTAAAACCTAAATGGACTTATGTGAAGGGTCACAACGGAGATAAATGGAACGAACGAGCAGACATCATCGCGACTAGTTTCGCGGATGATGATCCGGTGGAGCTTAAAAATAAAAAATAAAATATTTTTAAATGCGGGATAGAGTTTTTTATACAATATGTTTTGGATTTTTGTTTGGGGTGCTGTTGCGCTCTTTTTTATTTGTAAATTTATATTTTGTTATTTTATTTAGTGTAATTGCATTGGCTTTATTATTATTCTTTACACTTATCTCGAAAAATAATTGGGGAATATTAGCTTCTCTTTTTATTTTGATTTTTTGTTTTGGAATTTTTAGATTTAATATGGTGGACGTTACTAACCCTACTGTTTTTGAGTCCTGTGTTGGGCAAAAGATTACTTTAAGAGGGGAAATTGTAGATGAACCAAGTATTAAAGAAAATAATCAGCAGCTAATTGTACTTGCCACCACTCGAAGTTGGACATTGGGTTCTTTTGATGTCCAACCTCAGGAAACAGAAATTTTATTGTCAGTTAATTTAGATGAAAATTACAAATACGGAGATGAAATAAATTTCACAGGTGTTTTAAAAAAGCCGGAGAATTTTATTACAGATACGGGTAAGGTTTTTGATTATGTAAATTATCTCCGCAAAGACGGCATTTTGTATGTGATGAGTTATCCTAAAGTTGAGATCATTTCACGAGGAAATGGCAACAGCATTCAAAATGCCTTATTTTCCGCTAAGGAAAAGTTTTTAGAAAAAATGAATTTGGCTATAACCGGACCCGAGAGTCTGCTCATGGGTGGGCTCATTTTAGGAGAGAAGTCTTCTTTCAGCCAAGCTTTAAGGGCTAGCTTCGTGAATACTGGAACGATACATATAGTAGCGCTTTCTGGATACAATGTGACGATTGTCGCAGAATGGATAATGAAACTATTTGCTCGAATATCTTTTGTTTCCTTAAATTTTAGTATTGGAATGGGTATTTTGACTATTATTTTATTTATTTTAATGACGGGTGGAAGTTCTACAGCTATTCGGGCGGGGATAATGGCGACTCTCGCGCTTATTGCCCGCGCGACCGGCAGAAATTATGATGTCGCGCGGGCTCTTGTTCTGGCCGGAGTATCTATGATAATCCTCAATCCATTTTTACTTGTGTATGATGTTTCTTTTCAGCTTTCTTTTATTGCGACAGTGGCGGTGATATTCCTTGCCCCTAGAATTGAGAAATATTTTATGTGGGTACCAGAGCGTTTTCAATTACGAGACATTGTGTCTGTCACGTCTGCAGCATATATTTTTGTTTTTCCATTTATTCTTTATAAAATGGGGAATTTCTCACTTGTCGCTTTACCCGCGAACGTTTTAATTCTTCCCTTTATTCCATTTACGATGATGCTTGGTTTTATTACCGGTTTTGCAGGACTTATTTATTATGTATTTGCTATACCTTTTGGTTATGTTTCTTATTTATTTTTACACTATGAGCTCAGTGTGATTAATTTCTTCTCACATCTTCCTTTCGCAGCTTTTTCTTTTCCAGATTTTCCACTTTTCCTCACAATAGCAATATACATATATTTTATTTACAAACTTTTTTGGAGGAGTATAAAAGAAAATATATGAAAATTTTCTTACGGGCAATGCAGTAGCCTCCCGTGGCGAAAACCTTCATATATTTTCTTTATAAAGCCCCAACAAAATTCTTTTCTATTACCTCCCAGTTTAGATTTTCAAAGAAGTCCTCAACATATTGTTTTTTACCACTTGGTTGATAGTCTGCGACGAAAGCATGTTCCCACATATCAAGCATAAGTATTGGTGTCGCGCCATTTAGTTGTCCCAAATGTTGTTCATCAATCCAATAAGCAAGAAGACGTTTGTCTTTTTTGTCATACCAAAGCACAGCCCAGCCGATACCACGAGTTGTTACTGCCATATTTTTAAAAGCTGAAAGAAAATTATCAAAAGATCCTGACGCATCTTCTATTGCTTTTTTGAGCATGCTTTCTGCTGCAAGTGGTTTTGGTCCACCCTCGAGCGAAGAAAAATATATTTCATGATTGCGCATTCCGTTGTACTCAAAACTAAATCGGCGGTGAAGTTCTCCAATCACGTAAGAGTTTGCTACTATGTCAGTATTGTATTTTTCAAACAAGTCAAAAATGCTATTTGCATTTTTGACGTATCCCGCATATAGCTTCAAGTGTTCTTCGACATTTTTAGCTGAAATACCCTTCAGCTCTCCTATATTAAATTTTTTCTCTTCAAATTTTTTCATAATGTTTTTATTTTCACCCCGACTTATGTCGAAGCAAGTTAATTGATATACTATAAGTATATCATGTTAGAAAAACAGATAAAATATAGTCTGTTATTGTTCACTTTTTTGCTTTTAGTGGCAAATTTTTTTCTTTTTTACACAGATTGGAAGAATTCTCATAAACAGCTTACTTTTGCAATGCTTGATGTCGGCCAAGGCGACGGCTTTTTTATAGAATCTCCGACAGGTATACAGGTTATGTTCGATGCTGGGCCACCCCGTAAAGTTTTAGGCCCACTTACGCATGTGATGTCCCCATTTGATAAAAGTATTGATGCAGTTGTTATTACAAATCCTGACGCAGATCATATTGGTGGGTTATTAGATATTTTGAAAAACTATAAAGTGGGTCGTGTTCTAGAATCTGGCACTTTGACTGATTCGAAAACTTATCAAAGTTTGAGGGATGAAATGAAGAGACAAAATATTCCTGATATCTTAGCTAAAAGGGGAATGAAGTTAGACATGGGTGGTGGAGTGGTGATAGATATTTTATTTCCTGATCGTGACGTATCTTCTTGGGCGACGAATGATGGATCTGTCGTGGCGCGTCTGAGTTATGGCAAGACGTCAATAATGTTAACTGGTGATGCACCGATAAAAACTGAACAAATAATATTGAAAGAAAATTCGATAGCACAGTTAGCCAGTACTATTTTAAAAGTTGGGCACCATGGTTCACGTACTTCTACTTCTAATAATTTCTTAAAAGCTGTTTTTCCTAGTTATGCATTAATCTCTGATGGTAAAGATAATAAATACGGCCATCCCCACAAAGAAACTCTCAATGCTCTTGCCCAGTTGGGTGTAAAAATTTTAAGAACTGACCTATTGGGTACGATATTTATTAAATGTGATACAATATTGCCATGCGAGATAAACTAATAGAAAAACTAATAAAAAGCGAGGAAAAGAGGCAAAGAGAGGGTTTGGAATTAATACCTTCTGAGAATTATGTGTCAGAAGATGTTTTAAAAGCTAATGGTTCTGTTTTTACAAATAAATATTCTGAAGGTTATCCAGGACGCAGATATTATGGCGGGCAAGATTTCACTGATGCAGTCGAGAGATTAGCTATAGAGCGTGTCTGTAAATTATTCAAATGTAAATTTGCCAATGTTCAGCCGCACTCTGGAGCTCCTGCGAACCTTGCCGTATACGCAGCACTTCTTCAGCCAGGGGATACTGTGCTCGGTATGGATTTGTCTCATGGAGGACATCTCACTCACGGACACCCCATGACTCTTCCTGCAAAGATTTATAAATTTGTCACTTATAAGATGAAAGATCCTGAGACAGGAGAAATAGATTATGAAGATCTTGCTCGTGTGGCGAGAGAACACAAGCCCAAAATCATCCTTGCAGGATTTTCTGCTTATCCCAGAACACTGGATTATAAAAAGTTCGTAGACATTGCTCATGAAGTAGGAGCTATCACTGTGGCAGACATGGCACACATAGCAGGCCTCATAGCAGCAGGCGCATTGCGGAATCCATTTGATGATGGTTTTGATGTTATTACTTCTACTACACATAAGACCTTGCGTGGTCCGCGTGGAGGAATAATTTTAACCAGAGAGAATGAAGAGATAGCAAAGAAAATTGATAAATCTATTTTCCCAGGTATTCAAGGTGGCCCTCATATGCACACTATCGCTGCGAAGGCTGTGGCTTTCGGAGAAGCGTTGACACCCAAATATAAAAAGTACGCAAAACAGATATTAAAAAATGCGAAAGCAATGGAAAAAGTTTTCCATAAAAACAAAGTTCGCATGATTGGCGGAGGCACTGACAATCACCTCATCTTAGCTGATGTTTTCGGCTCATTAGGAGTTACAGGTAAAGAAGCGCAGACGGTGCTTGATGAAGTGGGCATAACATTAAACATGAATTCTATTGCAGGGGATATCAGAAAGCCCTTAGACCCTTCAGGTATAAGGTTCGGTACACCAGCTATCACTACAAGAGGATTTAAAGAGAAAGAATGCGCATATGTGGCAGAGCTTTTGATTAAGACACTCAAAAATAAAGACAATAAAAAAGTAAAAGAATCTATCCACAAAGAAATCAAAAAACTCGCCAAAAAGTTTCCGATACCAAAGAAGTTTGTCTAAAAATTATGGAACTACAAGTTGGGGTAAAAATTTTTTTGAAGAATAAAGATGGGAAGTATCTTACTATTCTTCGTTCAGGAGAAAAATATACAAATGTTCCAGTACATTGGGAATTTGCTGGTGGACGAATAAATCCTGGCTCAGTTTTGCTTGAAAATTTAAAAAGAGAAGTTATGGAAGAAACAGGACTTGAAATTACGGGTGAGCCAAAATTATTAGCTGCTCAGGACTTAATAAGACCCCATAAACATATTGTTCGTTTAACATATTCAGGTTTTGCCGACGGAGAAGTAAAATTGAGCGATGAACATACAGATTACCAATGGCTTTCTTTGGAAGATATTAAAAAATTAGAACCGATGGATAAGTATTTTAAAGAAGTATTAAATAATTTTAACTTAGAATAATATGCCACACATTAATGAAAAAATAGATTTTTGTGTAGAAGTTTTTATTGTTTATAAAAACAAAGTGCTTTTACGCAAGCATGATAAATATGATATTTGGCTTTCAGTGGGTGGTCATATTGAACTAGATGAAGACCCTATTCAGGCGGCTATTCGAGAAGTGAAGGAAGAGGTAGGGCTTGAGATAGAACTTGTTGGTGGAATAAAAGGGAAAGGTGATGGCAGTAAAGAAAATGGAGGATATCGTGATTTAATTCCGCCAAAATATTTTGGCAGGCATCCAGTTAATAATATTCACGAACATCTAGCTTTTGTCTATTTTGCAAAATCTGATACAGATAAAATTATAGATTCAGTTTCAGAACACGAAAAATCAGAATGTAGATGGGTAACAAAAGAAGAATTAATAAATATGGGCCTAAGACCAAATATATTATTTTATGCAGAAGAAGCATTAAAAGAATTGGGAGAAAACTAATTTTCAATTTAACCCTTTTTCTGTTATATTTTAGTCATGGCTAAAAAGGGAAAACTCATAGTAATAGACGGTACAGATGGAAGTGGAAAGGCTACGCAAGTTGCTCTGTTGGTAAAGAGGTTGAAGAAGGAAGGCAAGACTGTGAAGGTTGTTGATTTTCCAGAATACTATAAAAATTTTTTTGGTAAATTCGTCGGACACTGCTTGAGTGAGCAATATTATAATTGGCTTCATGTTCATCCGAAGATTGCTTCTGTAGTGTATGCGGCAGACAGATGGGAATCAAGTGAAGAGATGAAGATTTGGCTCAAGAAGGGCTACATCGTTATTGCCAATCGTTATGTTTCTGCAAACCAGATTCACCAAGGGGGGAAAATAAAAAGTGCCAAAAAGCGTAATGATTTTATCAAATGGTTAAACGAGATGGAATATGAAGTTTTCAAAATTCCTAAACCAGATGTTACGTTTTATTTGAGTTTACCTATAAATATAGTGCTGAAGCTTTTAAAAGATCGCGATAGTAGTAAAATGAAGAGAGAATATTTGAAGAAGAAAAAGGATGTTCATGAGGATGATGTTGAGCATTTAGTAAATTCTCGTAAGAGCGCCCTATGGTTGAGCAAGGTTATGAAAAATTTTATTAAAATAGATTGCGCTCCCCGTGGTGAGATTTTATCTCGAGAAGTAATCCATGAGGAAATTTATAAACAAGTAAAAAAGGTTTTAAAATAAAAAAATGATTTTAAAAATTAAAAAATTAAATAAAGATGCAAAGTTGCCAACCCATGGGCACCCTGGAGATGCGGGGATGGATTTTTATTGTGTGGAGGATGTGATATTCCCTCCTGGGAAACAAGAGACAGTACACACCGGAATTGCTGTTGAGATTCCCGAAGGTTACGTCGGTCTTTTTTGGGATAAATCAAGTATATCTTTTAACTTAGGATTAAAGACGATGGGCGGAGTTATAGACTCTAGTTATAGAGGTGAAGTCGTTGTAAATCTCTTAAATGTTTCCAATAAAGAAGTGTTGATAACGAAGGATCATAAAATAGCTCAGATGCTCATTCAAAAATTTGAACATTGTGATATACAAGAAGTAGGAGAGATTTCAGAAACTGTTCGCGGGGCTGGGAGAGAAGGGAGTACTGGGTTAAAATTTAAATAAAAAGATGCAACAAGAAATATTGAATTTAATAAAAGATGCATTAAAAAATCTGAACATAGAAGTTAGTGATATTGTCATTGAACATCCAGAAGATTTAAAAAATGGAGATTATTCCACGAATGTGGCATTGGCAATAGGGAAGGGTGTCGAGAGGAACCCAAAAGAATTAGCTGAGAAAATTGTTGTTGAAATAAACAGACTCAATGTAGATAAAAATATAGAGAAAGTAGAAGTCGCTGGTTTTGGTTTTATAAATTTTTATTTATCTAGAAGTTTTTTCAGTAAAAGTGTCGAAGAAATTTTAAACAAAGGAGATGAAGTTGGTAAAAATGATATTTTATTTGGCAAAAGGATCATGGTGGAGTACACGGACCCGAATCCTTTTAAGCCTTTTCATATTGGGCACTTGATGACGAATGCAATAGGTGAATCTATCGCAAGAATTTTAGAACACTCTGGTGCTACTGTTGCTAGGGCAAATTATCAAGGAGATATCGGCCTACATGTGGCGAAAGCTATTTATGGGCTTCTAAAAGATGAAAAATTACAAGAAAAAGCCGGCACCCACAATACGCAGGCAGCAAATATAGGTAAGGCATATGTCTTAGGGGCAGATGTTTATGAGAATGATGAGCAAGCTAAAAAAGAAATTGATGAAATAAATAAAAAAATATATGAGAGAAGTGATGACAAGATAAACGCAATATATGATTGGGGTTTCAAGGTGACGATGGAAGCCTTTGAAGATCTTTATAAAATGCTTGGCACAAAATTTGAGTTTTACTTTTTAGAAAGTGAGATGGCAGATATCGGTAGAGAAATTGTGGAAGCAAATAAGGGGAAAGTTTTCGAAGAATCAGATGGTGCGATAGTGTTCAAGGCTGAGAAGCTTGATCCGAAGCTTCATACTAGAGTATTTATCACATCCGCTGGCTTGCCTACTTATGAGACGAAAGAACTCGGTCTAACAGAAGAGAAATTTAAAACAGATCCAGATATGACTTTATCTATCGTAATTACTGCGAACGAACAGATGGATTATATGCGTGTTGTAGCGAAGGCCCTTTCCCTTATTCATCCAGGGTATGCAAAGAAAATGAAACATATCACCCACGGAATGATGCGTTTCGTTGGGGGCAAGATGAGCTCGAGGAAAGGGAATGTAGTTACTGGAGAATCCCTTTTGAACGACACACGAGCAGATGTATTAGAAAAGATGGTAGAGCGTGATTTCTCTAAAGAAGAAAGGGAGCAGATCGCGTCTGACGTCGGAGTTTCTGCAATAAAATATTCAATATTAAAACAGGGGATCGGTGGAGACATAATTTATGACTTTGAAAAGTCTATTTCTTTTGAGGGAGACTCTGGGCCTTACCTTCAGTACTCATATGCTCGAGCAAATTCTGTTTTAGAAAAAGCACAAAAAGAAAATATCTTGCCAGACTTCGAAGTCGTACCCGATGAGATTTCCGAGATAGAAAAATTGTTATATAAATTCCCTGAAGTTGTAGCTAGGTCATCTATAGAATACGAACCTCACTACATTGCAAATTATTTGATAGAAATTGCCCGTGCTTACAATAGTTTCTATGGAAATACTGTCATTGTAAATAAAGAAGATAAATATTCAGCATATAAAGTGGCTTTAACTTATAGCTTTACTTTTATAATGAAAACAGGTTTACGCCTCCTCGGTATCAAAGCTCCGAAGAAGATGTAACACAATATTACATCATGACTCAAGACCAAGCTTTGGATATTTTAAAAACTGGTGCGAATGTTTTTCTAACAGGTGAGCCAGGTTCTGGTAAGACACATACTGTAAATAATTTTGTAAATTATTTGCGTACTTGTGATATTGAGCCTGCTATTACAGCCTCGACGGGCATTGCCGCGACTCACATAGGTGGCATGACGATTCATTCTTGGAGTGGAATAGGTATTAAAACCAAATTAGATAAATATGATTTAGATAAAATTGCAAGTAGTGAATACATCAATAAACGTGTTCATCGAACGAAGGTCCTCATCATTGATGAGGTTTCAATGCTCTCTCCAAATATGCTCGATATGCTCGACATGGTTTGTCGAGAAATAAAACAGAACGATGAATCTTTTGGAGGAATCCAGATTATCCTTGTGGGTGATTTCTTTCAGTTACCACCTATTGTGAGAAAGGATGCAAGAGAAAATAATAAACAAAATATACTTTCTCCACAGGTCGGACCTGTGGAAACTTTTGCTTATGGCAGTGGCGCATGGGAAAGGGCAAAGCTTGTCGTGTGTTATCTAACTGAACAACATCGTCAGGACGATAAAGATTTTCTATCAGTGCTTTCCGCTATCCGTGCGAATAATGTAAAAGAGACGCATAAAAAACATATAAGTGAAAGAACAATTGAAGCTGATGATATGCCAGAAAATGTTACGAAACTTTTTTCTCATAATTTCGATGTTGATAGAGTAAACAATGGAGAGCTCTCGAAATTAGAAGAAGAAGTAAAATTATTTAGAATGTCTGGGAGCGGGAATGATAAAGTTATTGAGACACTAAAGAAAGGATGTTTGTCTCCAGAAGAATTGGAGCTCAAAGTCGGAGCAGTGGTGATGTGTACAAAAAATAATCCTAAAGAAAGATATGTGAACGGCACCCTCGGTGTCGTGTCTTCCTTCGGAGAATTTAGTGGCTACCCAATTATTAAAACAAAGACTGGACGTAGTATTGAAATCAGTCCGCTCGATTGGTCCGTGGAAGAGAATGGAAAAATTCGTGGGCAGATAACTCAGATTCCTCTCCGCCTTGCTTGGGCTATTACCGTGCACAAGAGTCAGGGGATGAGTATGGATGCAGCGGTGATGGATTTATCACAAGTGTTTGAGTTCGGGCAGGGCTATGTGGCGCTTTCTCGGGTACGGAGACTCTCGGGGCTTTACTTGTTAGGCATAAATGAACACGCACTCAAGGTACATCCAGAGATTTTAGAGAAAGATATAGATTTTAAGGAAAAATCTACTGAAGCTGTGAATGTTTTTGGAAAACTTTCCCAAAATGAACTCAAAAAAATGCATGATAATTTTGTAGTGGCTTGCGGGGGAAAAATTAAAAAAATATCCACCCCGACGCAGGCGTCACCACTCAAGAGGGGAATTAAAAAAGAAGTGCCATTTGCTGAAATTAGAGAAAAATATCCCAATGCGTATCGTCCATGGAGTAAAGAACAAGACGAAGAATTAAAAAAGTTATTCAATTCCGGAGTTAAAATACCTGAACTTATGAAAAGTTTTGGTAGGAAAAGAGGTGCAATAACGGCGAGGCTTGAAAAACTTGGATTAGTAAGTACCCCATAGGTCTTGCCTATGGGGTAAAATAATATTTATTTTTTATGGCAACTCAAAAGGAGACAATTGAATTTATCATTGAGAAGCTTGGAGGCTACGAGAGATTTTCTTCGCGAGCAATGTTTGGAGAATATGCTCTCTATGCAGATGGTAAAACAGTTGCACTCGTGTGTGATAATTTACTTTATGTAAAAATTCTTCCTGCGAGCATCGAGCTAGAAAGTCTTTGTGAAAAAGACACACCTTATGAGGGAGCAAAGCCTCACTATGTGATAGAGGAAGAGCAACTCTCAACGATAGATAATTTACCTGACATTTTGTTCGCTATCGCAGAGTCACTACCAGCCAAAAAACCTAAGAAAAAAAAGAAAGCTAAAAAATAATAATTTGTAATCTTTTAAAATTGTGTGTTATAGTATATTTACAAGCATTGAAGGGTACATCACCCCTTCGTCCCGCTAGGCGGGGCAGGCTTCGGGAAGAATTTATCCGCCTCTGGCGGAATTAAGTAGAACCCGACGGGTAAGCCCGTTATAGCCGTAATGAGAAGTCCCGCCAGAGGCGGGTAAAAAGCAAGGTGGTACCACGGGAACTTGATCGCCTCAGGCGATGAAACTCGTCCTTGTATAGCAATTATTTTAATTGTTGTACGTGGACGAGTTTTTTATTTTATATATGCAAGAAGAAAACAAAAATACAAAAAGTGAAGCAGCTACGCCAAAGAGCGAGCAAGCATTGCGTGAAGAAAGAATTCTAGAATTTTGGCGTGAAAATAAAACTTTTGAGAAATCTTTAGAAAAAGAATCCCCCAAGGGTCATTATGTTTTTTATGATGGCCCTCCTTTTGCTACGGGCCAGATTCATTATGGGCACATCTTAGGTAGTACGGCGAAAGATGTTATTGGAAGATATCAAACAATGCAGGGTTACCATGTTCCTCGTAAATGGGGTTGGGACTGTCATGGTTTGCCTATTGAAAATATTGTTGAGAAAGAATTAGGCATTGCTGGACACGTAGAGATTGAAAAGTACGGTATTGATAAATTCGTAGAATACGCTCGCAGTAAAGTTCTTCAATATGATAAAGATTGGGAGAAGGGCATAGAACGTATTGGACGCTGGGTGGATTTCCGTGGTCAGTACAAGACGATGGATAATACTTTTATCGAATCCGTTTGGTGGGCATTGTCTGAATTAAATAAAAAGAATTTAATTTATGAAGGCGTACGTGTACTAGCGTATTGCGCGCGTTGTGAGACACCGATTGCAAATTCCGAAATCGCGATGGACAACAGCTATAAAGACATTTCTGATATTTCTGTTTATGTAAAATTTGAATTGGAGGATGAACCTAATACATATTTACTTGCATGGACTACGACTCCATGGACACTACCAGGTAATACTGCCATTGCAATAAATAAAGACATTGTTTATGTAAAAGTAAAAGTAATGGATGATGTTTTAATACTTGCAAAAGAGACATTAAGTAATGTATTTAAAGAAAAAGAGCATTCCATTCTTGAAGAGATAAAAGGAGAAGATTTAGTAGGGAGAAAATACAAACCAGTTTTCCATTATTATAAAAATTCTGAAGTTGCAAAGAGCGAAAATATTTGGAAAATTTGGCATGCTGATTTTGTGACCATAGAAAAGGGTACTGGCATTGCGCATGAGGCGCCAGCCTTCGGTGAGGACGACATGAACCTCGCCAAGCAGAATAATATTCCTTGGATTATACACGTAGATGAAACAGGTAGATTTAAAAAAGAGGTTACAGATTTTGCAGGGATGCAAGTAAAACCAAAAGGAGAAGAAAAGGATGCGCATCAAAAAGCTGATATTGAAGTTGTTAAATATTTAGCGAAAGATGGAACCCTTTTTGCTAAAGAAAAAATAATACACTCATACCCGCATTGTATGCGTTGTGATACGCCCATCATCTACTACGCGCTTCCTTCTTGGTTTATAAATATTCAAAAAGTAAAAGATGACATTATCAAACAAGCCAAAAGTATAAATTGGATACCTGAACACTTAAAAGAAGGTAGGTTCAAAAACATTGTAGAAAATGCACCAGATTGGAATATTTCTAGAAATAGATATTGGGCGAGCCCGCTTCCTATTTGGAAGTGTGAAGAATGCAAGAAGCAAACTTTTATAAGTTCCTTGGAAGACTTAAAAAATAAAACAAAAAAGTCTGGAAATAAATATTTTGTCATGCGTCATGGTCAGGCTGAAAATAATAAAGTAGATTCTCACTACAAAGAACCATATATTAAAGCAGGTTTAACGGAAGAAGGAAGAAAACAAATATTAGAAAGTACAAAAAAATTTAACGAAAAAATAGATATCGTCATCTCTTCTCCTTTTAAGAGAGCAAAAGAAACAACTGAAATTGCTTGTAAACAAATTAACTTTCCATTAGAAAAAGTTATTTATGATAAAAGAGTTCAAGAATGGGAAACAAGTTCTTTTTTTGAAGGTAAAGAGAGGTCTGTTTTTAAACAGTATTATGATATAGATTATTTAGACAATCCTTCGGAAATTTTACCAGACGGAGAAAGTTTTACTCAGGTAATAAAACGTATGGGTGATTTCATTTATGATTTAGAATTAAAATATTCCGGCAAGAACATTTTGATTGTTGGTCATCAGGGAGCGACAAGAGCGTTAAGTTTTTTAGTAAAAGGTTTAATGTTCAATGATTTATCTAGTAATAATGATCCGCTTATCTCTCTTGGAAATGCCGAAATTAAAAAATTTGATTTTATTTCACTTCCACACAACCACAACTACGAATTGGATTTACACCGACCATACATTGATGATGTTCCTCTTGTTTGTGAATGTGGTGGAAAGTTAACACGCGTATCGGAAGTTTTGGACTGTTGGTTTGAGTCTGGTTCAATGCCTTTCGCACAAGATCATTATCCATTTGAAAACAAAGAATGGCAAAAGAATAATTTCCCAGCAGGCTTTGTGGCTGAATATATAGCACAGACGAGAACTTGGTTTTATTACACACATACTGTATCTACAATACTCTTCAACCAAGCACCATTTAAGAACGTCGTTACGACGGGCACCTTGCGTGCAGAGGATGGAGAGAAAATGTCTAAATCTAAAAATAATTACCCCAATCCGTGGACTTTCATAGACAAATATGGAGTAGACGCCCTTCGTCTTTATTTGATGTCTTCGACTTTGATGAAGGGTGAGGATGCAAACTTTTCAGAGAAAGCAGTACAAGATATCGCAAGTAAAATAATAGGGCGACTTTTCAATGTCCTTACTTTCTATGAGCTTTATCGAGACCCTCAATTAGAAGTTTCTTCTCATGTAAAATCAGACAATGTTTTAGATCAATGGATTTTATCACGACTTGATCAAACACTTGTTGAAATCACAAAAGGTATGGAAGGTTACGATATGGCAGAAGCGACTCGTCCGATAGATGCTTTAATAGATGAACTTTCTACTTGGTATTTGCGTCGTTCACGCGAGAGGATAAAAGAAGGTGAAAAAGAAGCAAAAGAAACTTTGTATTTTGTATTAAAAACTCTTGCGAAAATTCTCGCTCCATTTGCTCCATTTACAGCAGAAGAAATTTGGTTGAAATTAAAAAGTGAAAATGATGCTGAAAGTGTGCATTTGGTAGGATGGCCCAAAACTGGAGAAATAAATTATGAAATTATTGATGAGATGAACACAGTCCGCGCAGTAGTGACCCTAGGGCTCGAAGCTCGTCAGAAAGCAGGGATAAAGGTTCGCCAACCACTCGCTATGCTCAAGTTTAAAGTCGAAAGTAAAAAGTTATCAAGTGAATACATAGATTTAATAAAAGATGAGATTAATGTAAAAGAAATTATTTATGATAATTCTATTGAAAATAAAGTTGAGCTTGATGTAACAATTACAGAAGAACTAAAAGAAGAAGGAAGCTATCGCGAGCTCGCACGAGCACTCCAAGACATGAGGAAGAAAAAGGGCCTCACTCCTAGTGACGTTGTTGCTATCGTTTTTGAGACGAATGAAATAGGTAAAAAATTAATAGAAAAGTTTCAAGCCGATATGAAGAAAACTGTACTTGTCTCTAAAATAGAATTTAAGGGAAATGATGGAGAAGAAGTGAAAATAGACGACTTGGTATTTAAGGTAAAGATTGATAAAATATAAGTATGAAAAAAATCTTTATGGTGCATGGTTTCCAAGGTTCTCCGAATGGAGGCTGGAGGCCGTGGCTTATGGGTAAATTAGCAGATGAGGATATCTATGCTTGTGCACTACCGATGCCCAACCCAGAAAAGCCCAACAGGGAAGAATGGGTGAAAACTATTACAAATGCTGTCGGTGTCCCCAATGAAGAAATATTTTTAGTCGGACATTCCCTCGGGGTGCCGGCTATTTTACGCTATTTGGAAACTCTTAAAAGAGATCAAAAGATTGGTGGGGCTGTCCTTGTCTCTGGGCCAGCTTTTGAAATAAAAAAAGATGATCATAAAGATGTAAATAAATTTATTAATAAATCATTTGATTTTAAACACATAAAAGAAGTTTGTAAAAAATTTGTAGTAATACACGGAGACAATGATACGCAGGTTCCATTTTCTGATGCTGAATTTTTATCTGAAAATCTTTATTGTCCTCTTGTTTCTATCCCGAATGGTGGACACCTAAACGGAGGTTCTGGTTGGCGTGAATTACCAAAGCTTTTAGAATCTCTAGAAAAAATGTTTTAAATGAATTTATGAAACTTACTAAATTTGAGCAATCAGGGTTTATATTTGAAACTGAAAAAGGTTTCAGACTAGCCGTAGATATTGGGAACAAAACACCAGTTGGAGAATTAGACAATATTAAAGTGGATGCCATGATCGTATCTCATATTCATGGAGATCATTTTTCGTTAGATCAAATTAAAAAATTATCACCAAAAAAGTTATATATAAGCAACGAGTGTAAGGAAACCATCAACGAAGATATACTTCCTGTTGAAATTGTAGTGATAAAGGCAGATAGTCAGATTAATATTGAAGATATTATTGTTGATATTTTTAATTCTGACCATGGTCCCAATGTTTCTACGCCCTTGAAAGAAAATCTTGGTTTCCTATTTACAATTGATAATCAAAAAATATATTTCCCTGGAGATATGTTTTATACTTCAGGAATAGATGTAACGAATCTCGAAGTTGATTATGCCCTTTTACCGATTGGGACATTTTATACTTTTGGACCACAAGAAGCTTTTGACTTTGCAAAAACTTTTAAGAAAATTGGGAAAATTATTTCTATGCACGACAGAAAAACTCCAGGATTAAGGGAACAATTTTTAGATTTGGCTAAGGGTAATTTTATAGCTGAATAAAATAATGCATCACATTTATCATACAGAAGGAATAATATTGGGAAGTAAGAATTATGGAGAGACAGGAAGATACTACTCCATTTTTACTCGTGATTTAGGTATGGTTTATGCTTCGGCGCAAGGTGTGAGGAAAGTTTCTTCAAAGTTGCGTTTTGTTTTACAAGACTTTGCCTATGTGAAGGTTGACTTGGTGCAGGGTAAAGATTTCTGGCGAGTGACCAGTGCTTCAAAGACAAATATGCTGGGTGATCTCACGAAAAATCGTGGAACTTTTGAAGTTTTTTTCAACATTGCGAAATTATTAAAGAGGTTGCTTGCGGGGATCGAGAAGAATGAAGTTCTGTTTACTGATTTGATAAATAATTTAACCATTTTAGAAAAAATAGATAAAAAAGATGATTTGCGAAACATCGAAGCTATTATTGTCCTGCGTATTCTCAATAATCTAGGATATATAGGGGAAAATGAAATTCTACAGAATCTCACTAAGTCTCCATTTGAAGAAAATCTAATTTTCGAATTCTCAAAATCAAGGTCTGCTGTATTACATCAAATCAATAAAGCTCTCAAAGAGACTCATTTATAAAATCGTGTTATAATTCACTATATGCCATTAGACGACATGAATAAGCTTAACAGGCTTGAGGAGCTGAAGGGTAAGCTTTTTAATAAGAATTATCAAACTAAAATAGAGCACCGAGATGTCTTTTCTCATTTGTATAAAAATGAGGTGCAAGATTCTTGGAAAACAAAAGAAAAGGTTGATTCAGATTCCGAAGAGAAATTTTTTATGAAAACATCAAGATTTAAGAAATTTTTCATTTTTTCTTTAGTATTTTTTGCTTTGACTTTGGTTTATGCATCTTATGTTTTTTTTGTTGGGGGAAATACTGTTTCCAATAACAATATTGATATTTCTATCTTGGGAAATAATTTTACAGCTGGTGGGGAAGAGCTTTCTCTCATCGTAGGAATTGTGAATAGAAATAATTCAGCATTAGACCTAGTAGATCTTGTTATGGAATATCCTAAAGGTTCGGCAGTAGATTTGTCTACTGACACTGAACATTTCCGTGAATCCTTGGGGACGATTCCAGCTGGAGCAGTTCGTAATGAAAATTTAAAGCTTGTTTTATTCGGAGAGCAGGGCACTGTTCGTCCGATAAAGATAACTCTTGAGTACAGAGTAGCAGGATCTAATGCTATTTTCGTAAAAGAAAAAGATTATGAAGTAACCATAAGTTCCACACCGATAAACCTTTCTGTGGATGCTCCCACGACAATAAGTCCCAACCAAGATATTACATTAAATGTAAAAGCTACACTAAATGCCACTAAGGCAGCACCTGGAATACTCGTGAAGGTAGATTATCCATTTGGTTTTACTTTTAAAAATGCTGTGCCCGCACCTTCTTTCGGTAATAATATTTGGGACTTGGGTGACATAGCTCCTGGGGCAGAACATAGTATTTCTATTACCGGTAAGATGGTTGATGTTTTTGATGGAGAAGAAAAGACCTTTAACGTTTCGACTGGTTCACAATCTTCTGCAGATAAATCCGTCATTGGTGTAGTTTTTAATTCAATAAAGAATATAGTAGCGATCAAGAAACCTTTCGTTGAAGCAAATCTTTTTGTAAATGGTGTATATCAGAGAGAGTATGCGATAGATACCAAGACTCCGATCAGTGCAGAGATTCGTTATGTAAACAATTTAGATACTAAGGTGAATGACTTGCAAATTAGAGCCAAGATTACTGGAAATGCTTTTAATCGTAATACAGTACTTGCTCAACAAGGCTTCTATGATTCATCGACAGATACGATAACTTGGGATGGGTCATCTCAGACTCAATTGAAAGAAGTAAATCCAGGAGATTCTGGTGCTGTTGTGTTTACAGTTTCTCCTCTTTCATTGTTCTCTGCATCTGGAGGAATGTTAACGAATCCTTCTATAAATATAGAAGTAAGCATTTCTGGTAAACAAGCCGTCGCAGGTTTTGCTACGACAAATCTCGCTAATTCAACTTCAGCAATTATCCGTATTATTTCTGATGTTGGTTTTTCCGGGAAAGCACTTTATTATTCTGGTCCTTTTGCCAACACTGGTCCGATACCTCCTAAGGTTGAACAAACTACTACTTATTCTATAGTGTGGACTCTTTCCAACACCGCCAATGGCATTTCACAAGCGCAAATAAAATCTTCTCTGCCTTCATGGGTAAATTTTGTTGGACCAATTTTCCCCGCAGGCGAAGATCTAACATACAATGCTTCTACGAAAGAAATAGTTTGGAATGTCGATAGAATACAGAAAGGTGCTGGTATTACTGGACCTGCGCGTAGTGCTGCTTTCCAAATTTCTTTCAAACCTTCACTTTCTCAGGTTGGCAATGTTCCGTATCTTACAAATGATGCAGTTTTGACTGGGCATGATGATTTTGCTAATGTGGATGTGACAGTAAAAAAAACAGGACTTAGTACCAAGCTCGATGGTGATCCAGGTTTTGCTCCTACTGGAGCGGCTGTTTCCAAATAATACTTAAAAAGTAAACTATGAAAGAAAAAAATACAGAAAAAAATATTTTAATGGAAAAGATAGTCTCACTCTGCAAGAGGCGTGGTTTTATTTTTCCAGGCTCGGAGATATACGGGGGACTTGCAGGGACGTATGATTGGGGACACTTTGGAGTCGCTCTAAAAAACAATATAAAACAAAGTTGGTGGAAAAAGTTTGTAGATTCTCGCAGAGACATGTACGGTGTCGATGCTGCGATATTAATGCGTCAAGAAGTATGGCAGGCTTCAGGGCACGTGGCAGGCTTTGCAGATCCGATGGTGGAGTGTAAAAAATGTCACCATCAATTTCGTGCTGACCAAGTCGGGGACAAGTGTCCTGATTGTGGCGGAGACTTTAATGAAATGAAGCAGTTTAATATGATGTTCAAGACTCATGTGGGTGCAGGAGAGGATAGCAGCTCTGTGTCATACTTGAGACCCGAAACAGCTCAAGGTATGTTTGTTAATTTCAAGAATACTGTAGATGCTTTTCATCCCAAGCTTCCTTTTGGAACAGCCCAGATCGGTAAAGCATTTAGAAATGAAATAGCTCCACGAGATTTTATTTTTCGTGTTCGTGAATTTGAACAAATGGAGATAGAATATTTTATTCGTTCATCTGATTGGGAAAAATATTTTGAATATTGGAAAGGTGAAATGCTCGACTGGATGGAAGAAGTAGGGATAGATATGTCGAAAGTTCATGAACTCGAAGTATCAAAAGAGGATAGAGCTTTTTATTCACAAAAAACAATAGACTTTGAGTTTGATTATCCTTTTGGTAAAAAGGAACTCTTTGGTTTAGCTTATAGGACTGATTATGACCTCGGCATACACAAGCTCGAATATATAGATGAAGAAAATGCAGAAAAAATGACCCCTCACGTTATAGAACCATCTTTTGGTGTTGATCGTGCTCTCCTCGCATTGCTTCTTTCTGCTTACACAGAAGATGAAAAGGATGGAGAAGTGCGTTCTTATTTAAAATTTAAGCCAAATATTGCGCCAGTTATTTGCGCCGTGTCTCCACTTTTAAAAAATAAACCAGAGCTCGTAGAATATGCTAATGCAAAAGTTTACGCACCACTCAAGGCAGAGTTCGGTCGTGTAGCTTGGGATGACAATGGTAACATCGGTAAGCGTTATCGCCGCCAAGATGAAATAGGTACGCCATTTTGTATCGTAATTGATTTTGATACTCTAGGAGATGATACAGTTACCGTGCGTGATCGTGATACGGGAACGCAAGAGAGGATTAAAGTAACAGACTTGAAAGATTATATAAAAGGAAAAATAAATTAAATTCTTTTTTTTAAGTAAAAATGAAATTCAGTAAAAAAGTTTTAAAAAATGGGTTACGTGTTGTGACTATTCCAATGAAAGACAACCCGACTGCTACGGTGTTGGTTTTAGTGGAAGCAGGAAGTAAATATGAGACGAAAAAAGTAAATGGAATTTCACACTTTTTAGAACATATGTGCTTCAAGGGCACGACTAAAAGACCTAAAGCTATTGATATTTCAAAGGAATTAGATGCATTGGGTAGCCAATATAATGCTTTTACGGCACAGGAATACACGGGGTATTATGCTAAGTCTGATGCGAAACATTTTAGTAAAATTTTCGATATTGTTTCAGATATATATTTAAACTCTACTTTCCCGGAGATTGAAATGCAGAAAGAAAAAGGTGTGATAATAGAAGAGATAAATATGTATGAAGATATGCCCAACAGGCATGTACAAGACTTGATGATGGAGCTCTTGTATGGAGATACTCCAGCAGGATGGAACGTAGCAGGTGAAAAGAAAAATATTTTAAATATGAAGCGTGATGATTTTGTTAAATACAAAACACAGCATTATCTTCCAGAGGCCACGATTATCGTCGTGGCAGGTTCTGTTACTGAGAGGCAAGTGATGAATGAAGTGCATAAAGTTTTTGATACTGTAAAACGTGGAAAAAAAATGGGTAAAGTAAAAGTTAAAGAAAGACAGACAAAACCCGAAGCGATGATTTCTTTCAAGAAGACTGACCAGACTCATTTCGTTTTAAGTGTTCGTACTTATGATTTATTTAACAAGAAGAACCCTATATTATCAGTGCTTGGTGGGGTTCTAGGTGGGGGAATGAGTTCCCGACTTTTTCAGAAGCTTCGTGAAGAGATGGGTGTCGGTTATTATGTGCGAGCTTATAATGATGCTTATACTGACCATGGATTTTTCCAGATCTCTGCTGGTGTAGATAATAAAAGAATTGACGAAGTTCTGTTTGCCGTTTTAGATGAATGTAAAAAATTAAAAAATATAATAGTTGATGAAGATGAATTAAATAAAGTAAAGGAATGTTTGATAGGGAACATGAAACTTTCCCTGGAGTCTAGTGATGACATTGCAAACTTCCATGGTGGACAAGAACTTCTAAAACGTGAGATACGTACCGCCGAAGAAAAAGCAGATGAAATACGCAAAGTCACTGCAGTTCAAATAAAAGCTCTTGCGAATGATATTTTTAAAGACAGTAAACTCAACTTAGCCCTAATCGGTCCTTTTAAAGAAAAAGCTAAGTTTTTGAAATTACTTAAATTCTAGTTTTTTCTATTAGTATTTTTTGTGCTATTATATTTTTATGGATGAAAAAAATGGTATAAATCATATCTCTATATCTACAGGCACAATAATGAAGTTTTTCCTCATTCCTCTTTGTATATTTTTGTTATATTTTTTGAGAGAATTAGTCTTGGTGGTTTTGACTGCAATTGTCATAGCTTCTTTCGTGGATTCGTCAGCCCCACATTTTGAGAAGGTAGGATTAAACAGAGTCTTTGGAATTGTTATCCTTTATGTTTTGTCACTGCTTGCACTCGCAGGAATGTTTTATCTTTTTGCTCCACTTCTTATCACTGAGATCTATAATTTTTCAAACTTTCTCTCAGCCTATATTCCAAATGTTTCATTCTTAAATTATTTTAAAAACGAAGCATTTTCTGGGGCAAAAGATGTAGTGACTGCCTTGTCAGGTAATTTTTCTATTGTTTCGCTCTTGTCTGTATCCAAGGCTTTCGTATTAAATCTTTCTGGTGGATTTTTCCAGATTCTTTCTGTCGCCTTCGGAAGTATTTTCAACTTTATATTAATTATTATTCTTTCTTTTTATTTTTCAATTCAAGAAAAGGGTATTGAGAATTTCCTCCTCATCATTGTCCCTGCTAAATATGATGATTATGTAGTAGACCTCTGGGCACGGGGTAGTCGCAAGATAGGCCTCTGGGTAAGGGGGCAGATGTTGCTCGGTTTTGTCATCGGTGTTCTCATTTATTTAATACTTTCCCTTCTAGGGATGGAGTATGCTCTTCTCCTAGCTATCATTGCAGGAGTGATGGAGACAGTCCCTTATGGAGTTTTGTTTGCGATGGTTCCAGCTTTTGCTTTTTCTTATATCTCTGGAGGTCTCTCGAGCGCTCTTATGGTTACTGGGGCATACTTTATTGTGCATCAATTTGAAGTTTTCCTTTTTGCTCCGCTTGTCATAAAAAAGATAGTTGGTCTCTCACCAATAGTCATTATCTTGGCTGTTGTGGTTGGTTTTGAACTAGGATCTTTCTGGGGAGCAATCCTTGCTATCCCTGTGTCCGTCGTCTTGATGGAATTTTTAAGTGATGTTGAAAAAGATAAAATTTTATCCAGAACTAATAAATAATAACAAGTAAACGGATGAGTAAAGAAAAAAAACCATTTTACCTAACGACGACTCTGCCATATGTAAATTCAGACCTTCATATGGGGCATGCACTTGAGTTCGTGCGAGCGGATATTATCGCTAGATATAAAAAGCTGCAAGGCTATGATGTATTTTTTAATACCGGGACAGATGAACATGGTATGAAGATATATGAGAAGGCCCAGTCTTTCGGCAAGAGTCCTCAAGATTTCGTAAATGAAAGCTTCCTTAAATTTAAAGATTCAGTAAAGATCTTTGGTATGGATGAAGAGATAATGCACTTTGTGCGAACGACAGATGAACATCACATAGCTGCTGCACAAGACTTTTGGACGCGTGTATATAATAACGGTTTTATTTATAAGAAAAATTATGAAGCGAAATATTGCGTCGGCTGCGAGGAGACCAAGAGTGATTCAGAACTCGTAAATGGTGAATGTCCCATTCATCCTGGGCGTCCTCTTGAAACCATAAAAGAAGAAAATTACTTTTTTAAATACAGTGCTTTTGAAGAAAAGTTATTAAATTTTTATGAAGAAAATCCAAATTTTATAGTTCCAGATTTTCGTTTTAATGAAATAAAGTCTTTCGTGTCTCGCGGACTTCAAGATTTTTCTATCTCACGTTTGAAGAGCAAGATGCCTTGGGGGATAGAGGTACCAGGGGATAGTGAGCACGTTATGTACGTATGGTTTGATGCATTAGTAAATTATATTTCTACTCTTGGCTGGCCAGAGAATAAAGAACAGTTTAAAAAATATTGGGTGGATGGTAATCCTACGCAATATTGTGGTAAGGATAATACTCGTTTTCAGTCTGCTATGTGGCAAGCGATGTTAATGGCGGCGAATGTGCCCAATTCTCATCAGATTGTTGTGAACGGTTTTATCACTGGAGATGGTGGAATAAAAATGTCTAAAACCTTGGGTAATGTCGTCGATCCGAAAGATATAGTCGCTGAGTATGGCACAGATGCATTACGATTCTTTTTAGCAAAAGAGATTTCAAATTTTGAAGATAGTCCTTTTACTCTTGAACGATTTAAAGAAGATTATAATTCTGGACTTGCAAATGGTTTAGGAAATTTGGTTTCTCGAATTATGAAAATGGCAGAAACAAATTTAGAAAATTGTCCTGAAATTCCAAACATGACATTGACCACTGATTGGGCAGGAGTGACAGCTGCAATGGAAAAATTTAATATTGTGGAAGCCATGGATATAATTTTTGAACATGTTAAAGAACTCGATGAATTAATACAAAGTAAACAACCATTTAAGCTCATAAAAACAAATAAAGAAGAAGCATTAGAAATTATAAAAGATCTTGTGGTTAAACTTCATAACATAGCACAAATGTTAACATCCGTATTGCCTGAAACAAGCAGAAAGATTATGGAAGTAATTAAAACAAACAAAATGCCAGAGGCTCCTTTATTTTTAAGAAAAGAATAAATACCCCCACCCTAACCCTCCCCCTACATAGGGTGAGGGAAAGATATACATCATGTTTACTTACAATGATCCTAAGTTAAAATCTAGACGAAAAGAATTGCGACACAATGAAACTAAAGAAGAAAAATTTCTCTGGACTAGTTTGAGAAGGAAAAATTTAAATTTTAAATTTACTCGCCAATATTCTGTTGGACCATATATTTTAGATTTTTATTGTGTAGAAAAAAGGTTAGCTATTGAATTGGATGGTTTCCATCATTTAGAGAATAAAGATTATGATAAAGAACGAGATGACTACCTCTTACTAAACGATATAAAAGTTTTACGTTTTTGGAATAGTGAAATAAGTGTTAATATGGATAAAGTATTAGAAAAAATTAAAAATGAGCTTTATTCTACTCCTCACCCTAGTGTAGGGGGAGGTCGGGTGGGGGTATAATTACATAATTTAAAATGCCTAAATACATAGACATACATAGCCATGTAAATTTCAAAGCCTTCGCCGAAGACAGAGATGAGGTTATTAAGCGTGCCCTGGATTCTGATACTTGGGTGATAAATATCGGTACTCAAATAGACACCTCAAAGGCAGCAGTTGAGCTAGCAAATAAATATAAAGAAGGAGTGTATGCTGTTATCGGTTTGCATCCTATTCATACTGGGGCTTCATTTCATGATGAGAAAGAGCTTGGCGAAGGTGGAGCTGAATTCACTTCACGTGGAGAAATTTTTGACTCAAATTCTTACCGAGAACTTTTTAAAAGTCCTAAGGTGGTGGCGATAGGCGAGTGTGGCCTTGATTATTTTAGATGTACAGAAGAATCAATAGAAAAACAAAAAGCAGCTTTGGTGGAACAGATAAAATTAGCAAACGAATTTAATAAACCTTTAATGCTTCATATTCGCAATAATGGAGCGGACAAAAGTCGTAATGCATACACCGATACTTTATTTCTTCTAAAAGAATATTCTAAGGTTAAAGGTGACGTGCATTTTTTTGCTGGAACATGGGAAGACGCGAAAGCTTTTTTAGATTTTGGTTTTACTCTATCTTTTACGGGAGTAGTTACTTTTACTCATGATTATGATGAAGTTATAAGAAACACACCTCTCGATATGATTATGTCTGAAACGGATTCCCCTTATGTTTCTCCTGTACCTTATCGTGGCAAGCGCAACGAGCCATCTTATGTACGAGAAATCGTTAAAAAAATTGCTGAAATTAAAAACTTACCCGAGGCAGAAGTCGCAGAAGCAATCGTCATAAATGCTAAAAGAGTGTTTGGAATTTAGAGAACCCTCTCCTTAATAAGGAGAGGGTAGGGTGAGGTTCTTTGGGGAATAACTTTACTTTTTATAATCTTTTTGATAGTATGAAACCTATGCAAGACAAGGAAATTAAAGATAAGAATAATATATCAAATGAAGAGGAAGGGGACGCAGTAGCTAGGGTTTACGAACTCGGCTATATTTTAGTGCCTACTCTTTCTGAGGAAGAAATACCAGCTGCTTTTGGTAACTTAAAAGAGCTCGTGTCTTCTTATGGAGGTATTGTTATTTCTGATGAAATGCCCAAAATGATGAACCTTGCTTATCCTATGGTTAAAGTTGTCACCAACATTCGCAATAAATTTAAAACAGGATATTTCGGATGGGTTAAATTCACAATGGATTCAGATAAAGTTTTAGAATTAAAGAAAAAGCTTGACCTTGACCCCACCATTGTTCGATTTTTGATATTAAAAACAGTTAAAGAAAATACTATTGCTGCAAAGAGATTTGTTCGTGGGGAAATTGCTCACAGAAAGACAAAAAAAGAATTGGGTGAGAATGAAGTAGCTGTTCCTATAAACAAAGAAGAGCTCGATAAAGAAATAGATGCGATGGTTACAGTTTAATTTTTTAAATTATGTATTTAAACAAAGCAATTTTAATAGGAAACCTTACTCGCGATCCAGAACTTCGATCCCTCCCTTCAGGTATAAAAGTTTGCACATTTTCTCTTGCCACGAATCGTGTTTGGAAAGATAAAAATGGCGCACGTCAAGAGTCAGCGGATTATCACAATGTCGTAGTCTTCGGACGCCAAGCAGAGACCGTCGCTCAATATATGAAAAAAGGAAGTTCTATATTGGTTGAAGGTAGAATGCAGACGAGAAGCTGGGATGATAAGACAAGCGGTGAGAAGAAATACCGTACAGAGATAGTCGCTGATCGTACACAATTTGGTCCAAAGGGTAGTGGTACGAGTGGTGGTGGTACGACGAGTGCGGGTTCGAAGGCTCCAGCAAGTGAAGGCGGAGAAGTCGACTCTATAGAGTACCCAGAAGAAGACATTAATCCAGAAGACATCCCATTTTAACTGCCATTTTAATTAATAAATAAAACATTATGAAACAAGATTATTTTTCAGCTAACAATATAAAATTTATAGATTACAAGGATGTTGAAATCCTAAAGAAGTTTTTGAACCCAAACGGCAAGATAATGAGTCACAAGAAAACAGGTGTCACTTCCAAGAATCAACGTGCATTAGTCTCTGCTATCAAGCATGCTAGATTTATGGGCCTTCTTCCTTTCGTAATTAAATAAAAAATCATAAAAAAATCCCCGAAAGGGGGTTTTTTTTATTTGTTAACCCTCTCTACATAGTCTCCAGTTTCAGTATTTACTCGAATTATGTCTCCTTCACTTACGAACATAGGGGCATTGAGGGTGGAACCATTTTCAAGGACGATAACCTTAATACCACCCTTGGAAGTATCTCCTCGTACAGCAGGGGGAGCTTCTTTAACCACGAATTCCATTTTAATAGGTAAACTTATTTTGATTATTTTTTCTTCGTCTTCATCATCTGTCCAGACGAGAGCTGTTACATTTGAATTTGGTTTTAGAAACTTAGCAGCGTCACCTACGAGGGCTATGTCGAGCTTGAATCTGTTACTCTTGTCTTCTGGATCACAAAACCAGTACTCGCCCTTGTTTTGGTAAAGAAACATAACGTCCTTTTTTGTTATATCTGCTTCATCAGCTGAGTCAGATACATGATATGTAGCGGCGATTGTTTTTCCAGAGATTAAGCTTTTTAGCTTTACTTGGTTTTGGGGTTTTCTTTGCTGAGTTCTAGCGACATGAGACTCCACTACTTCAGCGGGTTCACCACTATAAATTATTATTTTCTTTTCGCGAATTTCATTGTATTGTAATTGTGACATATGGTTATACTAGCAGAATAATTTTTAAAATCAAATTAAAAACTAATAAAAGGTTTTTAAGGGGTTTTGCGAGCGACGGCGAGCAAACTTCAGGACCATTTAAGCTTCAAATGGTCCGTACCGTCAAAAATCTTATTATTAGTTTTTAATTAGAGAGTTTATGCCTCTTCTACAAACTTCTTTTTGATTTCCTTCAAGATTTCTTTAGAGATTTTATCATTTGCCTTGAGGAATGTACGAGTAGAATCATAACCCACACCTAGTTTGATCTTTTCCATTTTCTCCTCACCCTTGTGAAGGGGGAGGTTGAGTGGGGGTAAATAAAAATATGAGTTTCCTGTTTTTTCTATAATCTTGAATTTCTCTCCGAGTGCCATGATTTCTCCTTCTTTTGAGATGCCCTCGTTGTAAATGATATCGAATTCAGTTTGTTTGAACGGAGCGGCGACTTTATTTTTTACTACCTTCACACGCGTGCGAGAGCCGACGACTTCCTCGCCCTTTTTTATTTGAGCGATTTTTCTGATGTCGAGGCGGACAGAAGTATAGAACTTCAATGCTTTTCCTCCAGGGGTCGTTTCTGGGTTACCGAACATTACTCCTATTTGCATTCTTATCTGGTTGATGAAAATGACACAAGTTTTGGATCTAGCGACGATGGCAGTAAGCTTGCGAAGAGCCTGAGACATGAGTCGTGCTTGTTTGCCGACATGGTATGCGCCCATGTCGCCCTCTATTTCATCTTTGGGGGTGAGGGCAGCGACAGAGTCGACGACGATGACATCTATTTTTCCTGTACGAACGAGGCTCTCTACTATCTCGAGTGCTTGTTCGCCATTGTCTGGCTGAGAGATAAGTAAATCATTTATATTTACTCCGAGCTTCTTTGTATATTCTGGATCCATCGCATGTTCAGCATCGATATAAGCACAGACTCCACCGAGCTTTTGTGCTTCTGCTACGATATGAAGAGAGAGTGTAGTCTTTCCAGAAGATTCCGGCCCAAAGATTTCAATGATTCTGCCTCGTGGTATTCCACCGACACCGAGAGCCATGTCTAGCCCAATAGAGCCAGTAGGTATTGCATTGATGTTTACCTTGGGAGTATCACCAAGTTTCATTATGGAACCTTCCCCAAATTTATTTTGAATAGCTTTCAGTGTATCTGATAATACTGATTCACCCACAGTCTTGTCTTCTTTTTTTTCTTTTTTCTTTTGCATAACCCATTTTTAATCATTAAGTAAGAATTGCTTTTATGAATGGTCTGGCGGGGGTAGGGGACCCCGAGAACCGAGGACCTGAATAAAAGTAATTCTTACTTCATGATATACATTAACTTATAATTTTTCTCATCAACATATCCAAACTTATCCTTTGCTTTGATATTGATTATATTATATCCGGGCAGAAGCGCAATTGTCTCATTAAAGTTGCCACCCTGGTCCACAGATATCTCTCGTCCGTCTAGAGTTAGCTCGATAGCATTCTTCGCATTACCCGTTAATTTTACAATGTTGTCCGTAACTGTCGAACCGTCTACTAGGTTTACATTTCTAATTTTTACACCAAAAATTAAGTCTTTTGATCCAAAAAATGCAAAAATAGCAATTAAAAGAAAAAATACAGAAAGTCCCACTATTTTAACTATCTTTTTTGCATCATTGTTCATGGCCTTTGGCTAGTTATAAAGTTGAAAGTTTTTAAAGTTGAAAGTATTTGCATTTTACTTTATGAACCTTATAACTTTATGAACTTTTTACTAAATTATGTTCTCTCCATTCTCATCACGATTAATTTTCTCTAAAACTTCTCTAGGTTTCGCACCATCTCCAGGGCTGATGACTCCGCGTTCTTCAAGTTTGTCCATTAGTCTGGCTGCGCGAGCATAACCGAGCTTCAATTTTCTTTGTAGATATGAAGTCGAAGCTTTGCCTGCTTCCATCACGCAGATGCGAGCTTCCTCATACATTTCATCATCGTCATCACCATCTTCGTCTTCTAGGGAGCTTTCAAATATAGATTTATCAGCCGAGATACTACCTGCAGTTAATGTAATTTCTTCAGAAACTTCATCTCTATATGCATCGATGAGATATTTTACAACCTTCTTCACTTCACTTTCAGAAATAAATGCACTCTGGAGTCTCTCTGGTTGAGCTTCACCGGAAGAATAGAGCATATCACCAGCACCAAGGAGCTTTTCTGCTCCACCAGCATCGAGAATAGTACGTGAGTCTATTTGTGAGGAAACCTTGAGTGCTACGCGGGCAGGAATGTTTGCTTTGATGAGTCCAGTAATGACATTTACCTCAGGACGCTGAGTGGAGAGTATTAAATGTATACCCACGGCTCTAGACATTTGTGCAAGTCTGACGATGGCAGCTTCAAGTTCTCTAGGGTAAGTGCTCATTATATCTGCAAGCTCATCTATAATGATGACAATATATGGCATACGGTCTGCGTCTACTTCTGTTTGTACTCCTTCACTGTCTGTCTTGGTCTTCTTTGGGTTTTTATTAAATACATTATTATGATAAGACTCTATGTCTCGCACAGATTCTGCTTCGAGTATGTCATAACGGCGGTCCATTTCTTTCGCTGCCCATTTCAAGGCAAGGATTGTCTTTTTCGCTTCTGTTATTACAGGAGTGAGTAAATGTGGAATGTTGTTATAGAGAGTAAGCTCTACACGCTTGGGGTCTATGAGTATAAGCTTCAAGTCGTCAGGTCCATTCCTATATAAGAGGGAAGTAATCATAGAGTGAATAGTTACAGACTTTCCAGAACCCGTCGTTCCTGCTACGAGCATGTGTGGCATCTTGGCTAGGTTGCCGAAGACAGCCTTACCAGAGATAGATCGGCCGAGTGCTGTAGTGAGTGGTTTAGGAGAGTTTGAGAACTTCTCATCGGAGAGGAGAGTAGCGAGCCCAACGATTGATTTTGATTTATTTGGAATTTCAATACCAACCAATGATTTACCTGGGATGGGTGCCTCGATACGTATAGGGTGTGCCGCGAGTGATAGAGCGAGGTCATTTTGCAAGCCGACGATACGAGAGAGCTTCACTCCTTCTGCAGGCTTCAATGCATAACGTGTGACGGTGGGCCCGATGGTGATCTCATCCATCTCCACTTCGATGCCGAAGTTTGCGAGCGTGCGCTTGATGATGTTTGCATTTGCTTTTATGTCACCAGTATTTGGTTTACCTTTATCTTCTTCTAGAAGTGACAATGGGGGAGGGACATAAGTAGAAATGAGTCCGCTTTTTCTTTTTTTGATTGGCATCTCTTCTTCCTCTTCTACTTCTTCACTTTTTTTCATACCTAGAGCCTTTTTTACTTTCTCTCCGGTGGTTTCTTTTTCTTCTTCCTTTTCCTCGGGCATAGACTTCTCTACTTCTTTAATTTCGTCTGCATTTAAAGTTAGAGGTTCTGGTTTTTTTGTTTTAAAGAAGGCCCAGATCTTTGCGAAAAGAGGTGCAAGGTTGGGCTTCACATCGAGCATTATTAGAATTGAAATTATTAAAATTGCTCCGAGTAAAACGATACTAGCATATACATCAAAGAAGGAAACAAATGGTATAGATAAAATTTCTCCGAAGAGTCCACCTGAAGGGCTAGGGCTGTTTATGCCCCCTGCTATATTTATTATTCCGAGACCAGAAAGTAGAAACATCGCTCCACTTATCGTGCGTGTCCAGCCGATGTCTGGCACTTCTGATTTTATGAAAGAGTATCCGAGTAAGACGAATAGGGTAGGGAGTAAATAATAACCGATAACTCCGAGAAGCATTTTGAAAAAATCATTTACAAATATTCCAGCCTTGCCCGCGACACCTCCGGCCGCCATCAGAAAAAATAATGCGAGAACAAAAAAAACAACTGCAGTGATCCCATGCTTGGTGTGAGTTTGTATTCCATTCGGAATTCTTTTTTCACTTTTTTCAGTCCTAACAACCTTCTTAACATTTTTAGCCATATGAAGTTATTTTAACACATTTTTACGAAAGAGAATAAATAAAATAAAAAGCGAGATTGTTGTTAAAAACAGCACGAATATTTCTTTGCTAAGAAATTTCTCAGGACTCGCGCCGTCGCGCTCCGTAGTCTGTTTTTAACAACAATCTCGCTTCTTAAGATACAAGCTAAGAATAGTTTTTAAAATGCCTTGCGCAGGAGCTTAGAAAATAAAAAAGGTATCCCTTTTATTATTTTCTTGAGTGACGAGCAGAGCAAAAATAAAGCTTTATTTTATGTGTGCATTTTAAAAATTGATTCTTAGTTTGTATCTTATTCATTCTACGTCTTTTATGTTGACATGTGGTGTCTTTTATATATAATGGACAAATGTTTGGAGGAAATAAAAATCTCAAAGACTCCTCAGTCGACCTAGCTACTACTATAAAGGACAGCTCTCTTGTTATTGGATACACAAAGACCGATAAGCTTATTACTGCGCTTTATATGGTTACGGACATCATAGACAAAGATGAGCCTCTTCGAAATAAATTAAGGACATTAGGTACAGGAATCATATCGGACATGAATACTGCACCAGCAAACGTCTGCAGTAAAATATCCGAGATAATGTCCTTTTTGGACATAGCTTATGCTATCAATATTATCTCCGAAATGAACTGCTCTATTTTAAGAAAAGAGTTTCTAGAACTGAATCAATCTATACAAGAATCTACAGATAAGATTAAGACGATAAACAGACAGATAAACCTATCTGAATTTTTCAGAGAAGAAGAATTACCCCTACCCAACCTCCCCCTATATAGGGGGAGGAGTAAGGAGGGGGTATTGTCTTTTAGGGGGAATTTAAATTCTAAAGGACATACTCGTATCGGTGTCCAAAAGGGGAGTACTTTGATGAAGGCACTCAGCGCAGTCGGGCGTCCAATATCCGATAGCACTGCGAGAGCTCATCATGCAACAGCAGACAGCTCTGATATATTAAAAAAACAACGACGCGAGGACATAATAAATATTATAAAAACTATCGGTGGAAATGCCACTATAAAGGACATCAAGGACAGAGCTCAGACAATGCCAGAGAAAATGGCGTCTCTCATTTCTTGTAGCGAAAAGACATTGCAGAGAGAGCTTGTTTCCATGGTTAAGGACACTGTCCTTAAGAAAACTGGAGAAAAAAGATGGTCAAGGTATTTCTTAAAATAGGCGTTGAGGATTCTACTGTTTTTTCTTTATGAACTTTATAACTTTATGAACTTTTCACTGTTTTTACAGGTTGCTTTTTAGCTAAAAGTATGAGAATATAAACGAGTGGTGTACTCGTTCTATTTTTGTAGAATTATCAAATTTTATAAGAGTATTTTCTTGTAAAAATTTGTGAGTTATCCACATAATATATTGCCCTATCTTGTGGCTATATATTATAATGTTATTGTGTCTACGTAGTGCACGTTTGTGTATTATTGTTCACACAGTTCGTTTGCAGTTTGTTTACAAACTGCTTGCAAATTATATTTGTTTTCGCTCCCACCTCGTTTACGATTTCGTCGAAAAAATCTTAAAGGAGAAGGTGAAAATAAATGCCCATTGAAAATAGAATACGTGTCCCGGTAGAGATTTATCTCTAAGCGGGAAGTTGTTTTGTTTTCAATGTTAGTTTATCTCTGTTCATTATTTAGTGTCTGCCGCATTATTAGCAATTATTAATTTATTGGCAGATGAGAAATAATGATAAGAAAAAAATACGCTTTTAGTTTTGTCGAAACTAATTAACGGCGTAGAAAATTAGAAAAAATTTATGAGTAATTTAAAATCAAAATTTCTTCTTGGAGTTATGACTGTTGCGATCATGTTCGTCGGTGTTGTTGCATTAAATGCAGACCACGCTGCCGCAGCTGATTGTACAATCACTAAGACTCTAAGAGTCGGTTCAAAAGGCGCAGAGGTAAAATGCCTCCAAGCCGCTGTTGGCGCAACTGCTGATGGTAGCTTCGGAAAAAAGACTGCTGCTGCTGTCAAAGTTTGGCAAGCTGCAAAAGGTCTTTCAGCCGACGGAGTATTCGGTCCTAAATCTCGTGCTGTCTTTGTTGGCGGTGCAGTTTCAGGAACATTTCCTGCAGGTTGTACTTCAGCAGTAGGATTTAGTCCTACAACTGGCGCATCATGTGCTACAGGAGTATCAAACACACAAGCTGGTCCTTTATCAGTATCTCTTGCACAAGACAATCCAGCTTCTGGATACATTGTTGCTAACCAAGCAACAGCTGACCTTGCACACTTTACCTTCACAGGTTCAGGAGTATTGAGTTCAGTTGTTCTTCAGAGAACTGGTGTTTCAGATCAAAACACATTGACCAATGTTTACTTGTACGATGGTATGACTCGTCTTACAGACGGTTATTCTTTCAACAACGCTGGACAATTGACAATCACTGGTCTTAACCTTGCAATCAATGGTACAAAAACCCTTGCTGTAAAGGCAGATGTAGCGACTGCTACAGCTTCCTCTCTTGGTGTTACTCTCGTAAACTACACAGTAGTTGGGGGTACAGCAGTTACAGTTAACATTGCTGGTAACCAGATGACTTACGGAACTGGAACATTAGCTTCTGTTTACTTAAACAACACACAACAGACTGTAACAGGAACTCCAACAGTTAATGCTGGAACTTCTGCATATACAGTATGGTCAAACCCTGTTCAAGTAAATACACGAGCAGTATTGTTAAAAGGAGCAAACTTCCGTATGGTTGGCTCAGCTCCTGCTGATGCACTTCAAAACATAAAACTTTATGTTGATGGAGTTGCTGCAGGAAATGTTGCTACTATGGGTGTCATCAATGGCACAAACTATGCAATGTTTGACTTCTCAGCTTCACCTGTAACCCTTTCAACTGGTTCTCACACCATTGATTTACGTGCAGATGTAGTAAAAGGAGCAAGCTACACAGTTTCAGTTTCTATTCAGCAACCTGCTGACTTGGTAATCTTCGATCCTCAATTAGGAGTAAACATTGCTGTTCTTAAAGCTTCTGCAACTACATATGTTTCAAGTGCTTCAGGAACAATCACAATCAACCAAGGTTCAGCTTCAGTTGTTGTTGACCCTACATTCCAATCAATGACCAATGTTACTGGTGGTGCTACAAACGTAGCTATCGCTAAATTCAAAGTTCATGGATATGGAGAAGATGTAAAGGTTACAACCCTTTCCGTTCTTCCTGTGTTTACAGGAACCATGGTTCCTACAGCCAATGGTTTGAATAACCTAACTGTGTACTTCAATGGTTCACAAGTTGGTTCTTCATTCAACTGGACAACAGGTCAACATGATTTCAGTCTTGGATCACAAATGATTCTTCCTGCTGGAACAGATAGCTACATTGAAGTTCGTGCAGATCTTCAAACTGCAGCTAGCTTGAATTACACTTCAGGTTCTGTTTCTGCTAACTTAGTTCTTGGAGTAAGTAATGCTCAAGGTCAGTCTTCACACACTACCTTAGCCTTCCCAGCTTCTACTATTGTTGGAAACATATTAGCTGTTCAGACAGGAGTCTTGTCAGTTTCAAGAGTTGGTACAAACACAACATCAAACCCAAATACAGCTAATGTAAAAATTGGCTCATTTAATCTTCAGAATCAGAGTTCATCTGAGGCTGTTAGAGTAACAGCTTTGGCTGTTAGTTTGTTCAATGGTGCTGGTACAGCTCTTACAGCTTCTACATCTCCAGCTCTTACAAACTTCTCAAATCTACGAACTTCTGAAACTTCAGGTTCTGGCTCAACACCAGTTCAACCTGCAGCTACGAATACGTTCTCAGTTGACTTCACTATCGCCGCAGGCGCAACGAAGACAATTGACATATTTGCTGATGTAAGTGCTGACAGTAGTAGTTCTACTCTTGTAGCAAGACTTCTTGTAACCTCTCTTGGTGCAAGCAGTAATGTTGCAATCAGTCAAAACGGAAATGCTGTAGCTGTTTCTGGTTATCAAACAACCCTTGTCGCAGGTGCATTGACATTCCCTCTAACATTAGTTTCTTCAGCTTCTACAACAGGACAATTTGTCCCTGCTGCAGTAAGTGGAGCAGCTGGTGCTACAAAGGCTGAATTCAATATTGCCGCTACAAACGGTTCAGCAACTATTTCAGAAATGAAATTCGCTGTTCGAGGTACTGCAACCTCTTCTGCTCTTAACTCTGTATCTTCTATAGCAGTTGGCGCAGTTTCAGCCCCTGTAGTATTGTCTTCAACAAACGTTACAACATTGGCTGCAGCTATTACCTCAACTAGTGCTACAACACTAACTCTTACTGCTGGCGCAGGTGTTACAGCTGGTACTGTTCTCACGATTGATTCTGAGGACATATTAGTTACTGATGATACAGGTGGTGCTACAGTTACAACAGTAACTCGTGGTTATAACGGTACAACAGCCGCTACTCACTTGATATTAGCTCCAGTAACTGTTAAGAACGGTGTTGCATACCTAACTGGTTTGAATCTAGTTGTTCCTAACGGTGGTGCAGGATTAAATGTTGATGCTTATGTAACTTATGCTCCAGTTGGAACAAACGCTACACCATCAATGACACTTGCAAACATCTCACTAGGTTACTTGAAATATCAAACTGGTGGAACAACTTCTACATCATGTGTAAGTTCACTTGCATGTACTAACACAATGAGTGGTGCTGCTAACGACAACGTTATTGCTGGCCCAACAATGGCATTGGTAGGTTCTAAACCAACCATTACTGTTGCAACCACAAGTAACGCTGGTCTATTGATCGGTGAGAACAAGTTGATGGATATCACAGTAGCTGCAGATTCACACGGAGATATTAAACTTAATACCTTAGTGTTCAATCTTTCTACTTCTAGTGCAACGATGGTTGGTCCTACAAACAGCAGTGCTGCTGTTACAAGAATCGCTATCGGTTCAACAACTGTTGGTGGTACAACATGTACAACAAACGGTTCTTCACAGACAAGTGGTAGTACATCATGTGCTATGGGTGGATATGTTATAGCTGGAGGTACTTCTGTAACGTTCACATTATATGGAACAACAACAGGAACCCTCGGTGCTAGTGGAACTTCAAGTATTACTACATCTCTCGCCGCTTCATCTAACCTTTCATGGACTGATGTTGCTGGTGCAAACGCTGTAGCTATTACAGGTTCTGATAACACATCTTACTTCTACAACTATCCAACACAGACTTGGTCAGCTCATAACTAACCAAATTCTGGTAGCTTAGTCTAGATTAGCGGTTCTCAATCCGAGATAAATTGAAACAAAAAACCACTCCGAAAGGGGTGGTTTTTTGTTTGGGCGAGTTATCCACAGTCACTACGTGGTCTAATATTTTTTAAATGTTGTATAATAAATGGTGTAACGGCGTGTCGTATACGCTTTTATTGTCTTTGATTATCTTACAGTGCGTTCCTTAAGGGCACCATAAGGTAATTAAGAAATTTATTAGTATTTATTATTATTAACATTAACTTATTCACTTTTTAGTGAATAAAAATTATAAGTTATGAAAAATATATTTAAAAGTTTAGGTTTAGGTTTAATTGCCTTGGCTTTAGTTGTAGTCGTTGGGGCAAGTAAAGCAGATGCTGCTCTTACTTTGGCTGCCTTGGCTGCTTCAAGTGATGGTGCATTAACCATTACTTCAGCGGGTGCATTGGGGTTAGTTGCCGGTGCTAATGCTATAAACATTGGTGCAGATGCAACCGATAAGACTATTACTATTGGTTCAGCCACAGTAGTGTCTGCTCTTAATCTTTTGGCTGGTACTGGAGGAGTTAATGTTACGGGTACATTATCTACAACATCTCCCAAAATTACTACATCCATAAAAGATGCAAACGGTCTTACAATATTAGGATTTAGTCCAGGAGCTTCAGCTGTTAACTATTTGCAATTAGCTAACTCTGCTACAGCTACAAACTTATCTTTAACTGCGTTGGGAACTGATACGAACATAAGTATTTCTTACAATACAAAAGGTTCTGGTGTTCATCGTTTTCAAGAACAATCAGCAACAGGTGATGTTATAGCAATAATGCCTCAGACTGCTGGTGCCGGTTCATTTACTGGAAATATCACAAGTGCTGACTTGACAGGAAACGTTACATGGACATTCCCTAATGCTACTACCACCGTTGCTGGTTTAGCTGTTGCTCAAACATTTTCTGCTAACCAAACAATTGGTGCTGGTATTAAGTTAGTTCTTGATAGTGGTACATGTACATCTACAGCTGCTGCTTGTACATTAAGTAAACAAGCGGGTATTGTAACTTCAGAAGCTTTGACAACAGCTGCTGCTGGCACATGGTCACTTGTATTGACTAACACTCTCATAACTGCTAGTTCAAATATTCTTGCTCAAGCTACACTTGGAACTGCTACAACAGGAACCCCTCTTGTAACAAAAATTACACCAGGAGCAGGAAGTGCAACTATTGTTGTAACGAACGTTGCCGCTGCAGCTGCTTTGAACGGTACAATTCTTGTTAATTTCGTTTTAGCTAACTAATTATTTTGTTTCTTAGTAACATTATTAAAATATACAGAATTTTCTCGAAACATTGTTTAGGTCGATTCTGTATTAACTAATTAAAAACAAAATGATTAAAAAATTAAAACTAAGTTTACTAATCGCAGTATTATCTCTGTTTGCTATCGCAGGCTATGCTGATGCCGCTGCTTTAACTTTCAGTAGTAATACAAATATACCCATAGGAGGGAATACTTATGTAATTTCATCTGGTTCAGTAGCCACTACTCTTGCTGTAAGTGGTAACACTATAACAGTAGATACTACTGGAGCAGGTGGTTCCTTTACACTTACTTCCTCTATAGGTGCTTACTTCAACAACAACGCAGGCTTGACTTCTACCTGTGCTGGTGGAACAAGTTCTATTGTTGTTCCTGTAACTACATCTGTAATTATTACACCATTCGTAGGAACAACTTGTTCTGCTGGTGGTAGTGGAAGTTTGAGTTCAGGTGGCTCTGCTACTTCTACAGTAGCTCAAAGTACTTCACCTGTAACAGTAACTGTAACTCCAGGTACTTCTACGACTCCAGCAGTCACAATGACTACTCAAGATCCAGGATGTTCTGGTGGGAATAAATACAGCACTTCTACTGGAAACTTGTGTGTAAACACCTTAGTTAAATCCTACGACTTCGGCACCAAAACTCTCAAAAACGGGAGCAAGGGTGAAGCTGTAAAAGAATTACAAAGATTCTTGAATGCTAAATTAAACCTTGGTCTAGTAGTAGATGGTAAACTAGGTCCAAAGACAATTAAAGTAATCAAACAATGGCAAAAGGATCATGGTCTAGTAGCAGATGGTCTCATCGGTGCTAAGACAAAGGCAAAGATGAACGCTGAAGCTGCATCAAACTAACCCTTTTTTCCCCGGACACCTGGTGTCCGGGAAGGTTAACAAAAGCCACCCTAGGGTGGCTTTTGTTATTTGTGGTATAATAAATATATTACTATTTAACTTTTCCACCTCATCGGTGGATTCGCCGAAGAGGCGAAAATTTTATGGAAGACACAAAAAATAAAAATCTATGGATAGGTCTAGCTGTAGTTTTGGTTTTGGTTGCCGGTTTTCTTTTTTGGTCAATGAAAAAGGCTGTTGCCCCAGCTGTCACTGATTCGAACCCTGTAGTAGAACCTACAGAAGACGTCACTCCAGGTAGTGTGAACACTGGTTCTCCCGCTGCATCTATTAGTTATGCGAATGCATTAATAAAATATAAAAATGCTCGTCTTCAGCTCGATCCTACCTGTCAAGCAAGTCCAGACAAGATGACATTTAAAAATGGCGCATCTCTCATGGTGGACAACCGTTCTTCTGCACAGCGTACAGTAAAAGTCGGTTCAGTCTTCAGCATTAAAGCTTATGGTTTTAAAATTATAAAGCTTTCAAGCGCGACCTTGCCAGCTACTTGGTATGTAGATTGTGGTAAATCACAAAACGTTTCTACAATTCTAATCCAGAAATAATTTCTTTTTTTCCCGGACACCAGGTGTCCGGGAACAGCAACAAAAAACCACCCTTAAAAGGTGGTTTTTTGTTGCTGTATTTTGGGGTATAATATAATATGAATTATATGATGGCGATTATTTTTAAAATTATATTTCTCATATTTGTCCTACCATACATAATGGCGGAGAGAGCTTATGAGTTATTGAAAGAATATTTAGCAAAAAAGGGCATCCATCTAAATTGGATGTATAACACTTTAGCAATTCTGATAATAATCCTAATAATCCTCCTCCTCACCGGCTACCGATAATTTCCCGGACACCAGGTGTCCGGGAAACATTTCCACAGTTTTTGTAATTTGTGTGCAAAACGTGTGCTAAAATATATTTATGACGAATAGGAAAACTCCACTTTTGCCTGGAGAATACTTTCATGTTTACAATAGAGGCAATAGTAAACAAGAAATCTTTTTAAATAAAGAAGACAAAGATCGTTTTGTGAAATTATTGTACATTTCTAATTCGAAAAAGAATGTCTGTTTTCGTGATGACATCATAGAAAAGAAAATTGACGCATGGGATTTTGAAAGAGGAGAGACACTTGTTTCGATTGGTGCGTGGGTTTTAATGCCAAACCATTTTCATATTTATATAACCTCCCGGACACCTGGTGTCCGGGAAAATCTTGAAGATAAGGAAGATAAGACTAATATTACTTTATTTATGCATAAACTTTGCATGAGTTATGCAAAATATTTTAATAAAAAATATAATAGAGTGGGTTGTTTATTCGAAGGGCCTTTTAAATCAGTTCATGTTAAAAACGACAATCAAGCAAAATATCTTTTTTCTTACATACACCTTAATCCAGTAAAACTCATTGATTCTAAGTGGAAAGAGAACGGAATTAGTAATAAAAATTTAGCATTGGAATATTTAAATGCATATAAATGGAGTAGTTATAATGATCATCGTGGAATTAGAAGAGAAGAAAATTCAATTTTGCAACTGAATAATTTTCCCAAATATTTTTCTAATATAAAAGATTTTGATTCAGAAATTTTTTCTTGGTTACAGTATGATTAATTCCCGGACACCTGGTGTCCGGGAAAGTTGTCCACAAATGGTCTTTGACGGTGTTGTTTGGTAAATAGTACAATTTACAAATGGAAAAAATAAAAATGTTTTTCAAAAGCCTATGGGCTCACAGAATTTTCAAAATAATTACGTGGGCTTTTTTAATTTTAGTTATTTTATATTTTATTTTAGTTGGTTTTCGGGTTAAATATTTTTTTGATTTAGATAAGACAAATGCGCAAGTGGAGAAAATCCACGCGACAAAGCTAACACTCGATGACGTGATGGGCACAAACCTTCCACCTGAACCTGGGGCTCTCGCAGATAAAACTGTGCAGGGGATTGATGCAAACAATAACGGCATTCGAGATGACGTGGAGCTTGCGGTATTTCAAAAATACCCAAATTCTGCTAAAACTCGCGCAGTGCTTTTGCAATATGCACTCGCTTTGCAGATGGAATTTATGCAACCAATTGTTAATACAACAATAACGACGGAAGTGATAACTGAAAATAGTAGAGGGCATACTTGCATTGGCGATGTTCTTGTTCCAAGAAAAGACATTGAATCTTCTAGAAGTAGTGCGGAAGTAAATAAAATTTATGAATATATTGATTTTATAGAAAACAAACAATTTAATACTGATGCCAGAAAAAAAGCTAATCAAGATTTTTATAAAAATTTAAGAAGTTATGGAGAGTCAACAAATAAAGTTTGTGATATAGATATTTCAAAATTACAAAATTAACGTTTCATAAAATTTTATATGAAAAAAGGAATAATGTTTATTCTTGTTGTGGTTTTGTTTTGTTCATTTTACTCAAAAGTTTCTGCAAATGAATTATGCTCTCCTGCTGGTTATTCTATTTTAACTATAAATGGAATATTTACCGATGAACCAGGGGCGAAAGAAAACAGAGATAGATTAAAAGATCATTTTCCTCCAACCCACAATAATCAAAAACTTGATTTTAATTACCTTTACAACCCCACCCACCTCGCTGGTGTTGCTGATCTGGTTGATTATGTGAAGCAAGGATTTTTTGACCAAAAGTCAGATTATGATCTCGTCGAGATGTTGAATGATGCTAGTCAGAAAGTCACAACACAAAAAGTTTTATTAGTGGCTCATTCGCAAGGGAATTTTTATGCCAATAATTTTTACGATAAAGTTGCATCCCAGCCAGGCGGAGTTCCTGCGCAATCAATCGGTGTTTATGGCGTAGCCACACCTGCAGGGAGTGTATCTGGGGGAGGAAAATATCTAACTTCCGATACAGATAAAATTATTGCTGGTATGGTTGGAGGTACTTTGGGTAGAAACATTATGCCACCCAACACGCACATACTTTTTAAAAATAGTGATGATGAGCATGGGCATGATTTTTCAAAAGTGTATTTACAATATCAGGGTGACAGGATTGTATCTGATATTAAAGCATCACTCAATAAGCTTAAGGAGAATGATGAACAAGAAATTGGGGCACCTTGTATCTCTGCGCCAGAGCTTTCTGCTACTCATAAAATACAAAAGGTAGTTTTAGCTGTGGCTGATCCAACAGCAATTGTAGTTAGAAATGGAATAGTAGGAACATACAATGCCAGCGCTTATATCGCAAATGGTGTTCAAAATATTGGTTTTGCAATCGGAAACTTTTTTCATAATACTGGATTAGCAATAGGGAACACTTTTAATAATTTATCAGCCAATGCCGTCGCAGGCTTGCCAGATGCGAATAATCTTACAACCCTACTTCCAAATGTTTTAGATTCTACCCCCAATAACCCTTCGCAAGAACAAAATCCAACAATCGTTACAGAAATAGATACGGAGGCAACGCCTCCGGCAGAGTCCGATAATACGCAAGCAACTTCTGACGTTTCTGGAGCTGAAGTACCACCTGCATCTGGCGAAAATACAAAAAAAGAAGAAATCATAATTCCTAGAACTCCACAAATTCCTCATGAAGATGTCTTGCTCGGCGGAGGTGGAGGAGTTGCATCAGTTACTCCTGATCCTATTCCAGTATCAACACCTATTTCCGATAGTATTATTCCTGTAATTTCTTTAATTGGTGCTAACACTGTAGATATAACGAAAGATACTACATATGTGGACGCTGGGGCTACTGCTCTCGATGATGTCGATGGAGACATTACTGCAAACATTATTATAGTAAATCCTGTTGATGTGGCTGTTCTTGGAACTTACGTTATTACTTATGATGTATCTGATGCTCATCACAATTCTGCAACACAAGTGACACGCACTGTAAATGTCGTCGCACCCTTACCTCCACCACCTCCTGTGTTAAATAATCTTACTGTTGATAAAGATACTACTCTAGTAGCAGGTGAATATAATTATGATAATTTAACAATAACTAATAATGCGGTTCTGACCCTAGAGGGGGATCCACAATCGTCTAATGATTTTAAAGGAGTAAAAATTAATGCCAAAAATATTACTATCGATGCTGGCTCATCTATTTCTGCAGATGCGAAAGGTTATGGACCAAATCAAGGGCCTGGAGCTATGGCAGATTTGTCTGGCATATCAAATCCTGGCGGGAGCTATGGAGGAATCAGTTATGCTAATCCTACTGGAACAACATATGGTTCAGCTATTAAGCCAATGGATTTGGGTAGTGGCGGAATAGCCTTTGGCGGAGGAGCTATTCAAATAGTAGTTTCTGATACCTTCTCTAATAATGGAATTGTTTCTTCAAACGGAAACACAGCAAGTAGTGGCGGAAGCATTTATATAACGACTCAAAATTTTGCAGGAAGTGGAGCTCTGCGTGCCAATGGCGGAGTTCTTTATGCAGGAAATTATTTTAAGAGTCCTGGTGGTGGAGGGAGGATTGCAGTTTATTACCACACTTCAGCATTTACTGGTACGATGGAAGCGAAGGGAGGATGTGGTAGATATGATGGAATGACAATGTCTTGTGGACAAGACGGTACTGTAGGTGCTTTCGATGAATCTGTAAACGATCTTTACATTGATTCTTCTTGGGTTTTCCAGAAAAATGATAGTCCATTTAATTTTAATAATATTTATTTAAAAAATTCTCAAGTTGCGATTGACAACGGTGCAGAAATTACTGCTAAGGATATTGTTATTGATAGAGTTTCCACTCTAATTCTCTCGGGTGGTGAGACTATCAACGCAGACAATTTAAATATTTTGGGAAATTCAATTGTTACTGTGATTCCTGAAAAAATACTTTCTTTTAATATCTCAAATCTTAACATCGAAAATGGCTCATCGATATCCGTTGATGCGAAGGGATATGTCGGTGGACCCGGCGCCCCAGCAACATTTGGTGAATCAGGTGCAAGTTATGGTGGAAAAGGTGGAGGAGCTACGGCAAAATCTGCATATGGTTCTGATGTTGCACCCGTAGATTTTGGGAGTGGAACAGAGAGCCATCGTGGCGGTGGAGCGATTCGTTTGATAGTTAATAATAATTTACAAAATAACGGCACTATTTCAGCTAGTGCAATAGGAGAACGTGTAAGTGGAGGTAGTATATATGTAACGACAAATAGCATAAGTGGTAATGGTATTTTCCAAGCAAAAGGAGGCAATAGTTCTGATCCTTATGGATCCATAGCAGGGGCTGGAGGGAGAATTGCAGTTCATTATTATACTTCTTCTTTTTCTGGAACGACAAATGTTTTAGGCGGTGTGTATTGTTATAGTGGTTGTAATCCTGCGGCAGAAGCTGGTACGGTGAAAATGATAGATGAATCTATTCCACCACCTCCACCACCTCCACTAGACCCCATACCAGATCCTGTTCCAGACAATACTCCACCTTCAATCACTAGCTACACAATAAATGGAGTAGCTGATAATGTGACAACTGATCCATTTGCAAATCCAGTTTCTTTTGTATTTACTGCTACTAAAAATGTAGATTGGGTATCTGTAAAAATTGAAAAAGAAGATGATGCGAGTATTCATAAATATTTTTATCCTGGAGTTGATTGTGATGGTAAAAATATTTGTAATGAAACTTGGAACGGCTTGTTGGCTGGTGATGCATCAGCGCCAAGTGGTACATATAAAATAAAAGTTCGCATTAGAGATTTGGTTAGCAAGGTAGAGTCTGATTTCTTCTCCCCATACATGCTTACAATAAGTCCTCCAATTTAATATTCTCCCGGACACCTGGTGTCCGGAAATTATGATATAATAATTTTATGGTAACCAAACATTTCATTAGAGGGCTTGTAATCTTTATGGCCATAATCATTTTAGGGCTTGTTATTTTTTCTTTTGTAAATATATATGACGGTAGGGTAACAACAGGCACAGATGTGGGCAATAAGGCTGAGGTTGCAAAATAGTAGGTTTGTGTTATATTAGAAATACCGCAGAGAAAGTAGGCAAACATTAAGTCCTATTTAGTGGGTCGATTCCGCCAAAGGCGGGTAAAATTCTGACGGCAAAAGCCGTTTTTTTAATGGGAAAAAAATTATGTTATTAAAATCAAAAAAAGAAGAAATGATAAAAGAATTAGAGGGGGCTATCAAAGGCTCTGAATCTCTAGTTTTCGTAAATTTCCATGGTTTGAAAGTAAGTGACGAAACAGTACTTCGTAAAAGTCTCCGAGACGAAGGAGTAAATTATAAAGTCGGCAGAAAGACATTGCTCAAGCGCGCGCTCAAGGGTAAAGCTGAGGGAGTTATTCCTGAGCTTTCTGGTGAGGTAGCTATTGCATATTCTAAAGATGCTATCTCTTCACCACGTGAAGTATATAATTTTCAAAAAGCTCACAAAGGAGTGCTCAGTATTCTAGGTGGTATCTTCGATGGAAAATTCGTAGACGGCGCTTATATGATGGAGCTTGCAACGATACCAAGTAGGGAAGTCTTACTTTCTAAAATTGCATTCTTGCTTAAATCTCCCATGCAGCGTTTAGCTGTAGCAGTGGGTGAAGTAGCAAAAACTAGGTAAAATTCTCCTCTCCCCAACCCCTCTCCATTTAAAATAATGGAGAGGGGCGAAGGGGTGAGGGTATTATTAATTATTAAATTAACTTATAAAATATATGAAATTTGATTCATTTATGAAAGATCTCGAGGGCGCATCAGTCTTGGAACTCAACGACTTGGTGAAGGCTATCGAAGAAAAGTTCGGAGTATCAGCTGCTGCTGTAGCAGTCGCTGGTCCAGCAGCAGGTCCTGCTGAGGAAGAGAAAGATGCATTCAGCGTTGTACTTACATCAGCTGGTGAACAAAAAATCGCTGTTATGAAAGTCGTTAAGGAAGCTCTAGGTCTCGGACTTAAAGATGCGAAAGATTTAGTGGATGCTGCTCCTTCAACCCTTAAAGATGGAATGAAGAAAGCTGAAGCCGCAGATTTGAAAAAGAAAATTGAGGAAGCAGGAGGTAAAGTGGAATTAAAATAATTCAATTAAAAGAAGCTTATCAAAAAATCCTCCGCCAGCTGGCGGAGGATTTTTTATTTTGGGTTGTTTTTTATGGAAAAGGTAGTATTATAAACAAATGGAAATTCTAGGGAAAATATTGGGCAATCCAGCACGCGTAAAAATAATGCGACTTTTCTTGTTAAATAGAGGTAAGGGTTTTGCTGCAAAAGACGTCGTAAAAAGGAGTAGGGTGAGCCCACTTATCGTTCGTAAAGAATTGAAACTATTATCCACTGTTGGTTTTATTAAAAAGCGTTCATCTACTAGCCCAGAATGGTATTTCAATCCTTCTTTTAAATATGGAGAAGAATTTGAAGATTTGCTCCTTAGCTCAGATACCTTAAGCAAGCAAACTATTTTAAATAATTTCAAAAAAGTTGGCAAAATAAAATTACTAATAGTCTCTGGTGTATTTATCAAAAATCACGACAGCCGAGTAGACTTGCTAATCGTCGGGGATAAGATGAAAAAGAGTAAAATCGAAGAGGGGGTCAAGAAAATCGAGGCTGAAATCGGGACAGAGCTCGTCTATGCGATGTTTGATACAAAGGAGTTTCTATATAGACTAAATATGTATGATAAATTGGTCCGGGACATCTTGGACTATCCTCATGAGGTGGTTTTGCAGGTAAAAGAGTTATCCACACAGACCTTAAAGAAAGTTTAAAAACTGATATAATAATAGGATAGAACTTTAATAAGGTCGAAACTTAGAAAAGTGTTTTTATTATTATTAATTATTAGGTAATTTAATTATGACTAATATTTGGACGACATGGGGTGACGTTTTTAATACATCACTTCAAAGTTTATGGTATGGTTTTGTACAGTTTGCTCCTAGGTTAGTGGTCGCAATTGTATTTTTTATAGTGGGTTGGGTTTTAGGTTCTTTGCTTTCTAAAGCTATTGAACAAGTATTCAGTAGTTTAAAGATAGACAGTCTTTTCAAGTCTATCGGAGCAGAAAACTTCTTTAGAAAAGCTGGAGTAAATTTAAATTCCGGATACTTTATAGGAGAGATAGTAAAATGGTTTGTAATAATCGTTTTCTTACTCCCTTCTTTAAACCTAGTCGGCTTGTATGATGTTTCTTCTTTCTTGAGTACTAGTGTTCTTGGATTCTTGCCTCAGGTAGTAATTGCAGCTTTTGTTTTGATCATCGCTGCAGTTGTGTCTGAAGGTCTTTCCAAAACAGTTTTAGCTACAGCGAAAGCTATGAACTTAAAAGCAGCAAACATGCTCGCAACTGTTGCGAAGTATGCTGTCTGGGTATTCGCTTTCATTATTGCTCTCGGCAAACTTGGCCTTGGTGACTACATGAATATTCTTTTCTCTGGAATAATCGCAATGCTCGCACTCGGTAGTGCTATTGCATTCGGTTTGGGTGGTAAAGATCATGCTGCTCATTTTCTTTCGAAAATTAGCGAAGAGGTTCATAATTAATTTCAGCCAGTAGGCTGATCCGCCCTCTGGCGGAAAAGAGGTTTCTTTCTAAAAAAGATGTCTCAGGGTTATCCCTGTTGACATCTTTTTTGATATAGATTATACTCCTTTAATCAGTATGAATACCACAAGAAACAGGTTAAAAGGGCGGTGCTAATAAGCAGACTTCTTTTGTCTGTTAGGCCCGCCTCAAAGGCGGTTTTTTTGTGGAAAAGTTAATTACAGCAAGGCTTGAATATTGAAAATTAAATTCCTGTTCTAACCTTTAAGAGGTCTTTACTTTGATAGTTAAATATCAATGGAAGGGTCTTCCTCTGACAAGATAGAAATAGGAGAAAAACTCTTATCAAATGGTGAGTCTCGAGCGGTCGAGATATACATTTTTTTAGAGCTTCTTGCCCGCCTTTGGCGGGTGAATTTCTTCCGATGTAATGTCGGAAGTTTTGTGGTTTTCAAATTTCTTAACAGGAAATTTAAGGGCGTACGGTGGATGCCTTGACTTTAAGAAGCGATGAAGGACGTGGCGTTGCTGCGATAAGCTTCGGGGAGGTGCTTAGCAACCTTTGATCCGGAGATTTCCGAATGGGGAAACCCTGTAGAGTAAACCTCTATAATTTTAAACGCAAGTTTAAGAAGCATACCCTGGGAAGTGAAACATCTCAGTACCAGGAGGAGTAGAAACAAATATGCATTTCCTTAGTAGCGGCGAGCGAAAAGGAAGGAGCCCAAACCGTGGTCGCAAGACTGCGGGGTTGTAAGATGACAATGTAGTTTACTAGAGGAGTCAAAAAATAAATTATTAGTTGAAGTAACTGGAAAGTTACACCGTAGAGGGTGATAGTCCCGTAAACGAAAATAATTTATCTCTTTTATTGTTATTCTTGAGTACCCCAGGACATGAATGGCCGGGGGGAATCTAGCGGAACTAACCGCTAAGGCTAAATATTCTTAAAGATCGATAGTGAACAAGTACCGTGAGGGAAAGGTGAAAAGCAGCCCGATTAGGGCGGTGAAATAGACCTGAAACCGTATGTCTACAAGGAGTTGAAGCAGGTCTTCGGATCTGCGACAGCGTGCCTATTGAAGAATGAGCCAACGAGTTTATGCATGCTGCTCGGCTAAGCTGGCTAAAACAGCGCAGCCATAGGGAAACCGAGTGTTAATAGCGCGTAATTGGTAACATGCATAAGACCCGAAGCCAGGTGAGCTTGCCATGAGCAGGATGAAGTTTGTCGAAAGACAAATGGAGGTCCGAACGGGTAGATCGTACAACGTCTTCCGATGACTTGTGGTAAGGAGTGAAAAGCTAATCGAACCTGGTAATAGCTGGTTCTCTCCGAAATAGCTTTAGGGCTAGCGTCGTGTGTTTTCTCTGGGGGTAGAGCACTGGAAGGTTTCGACAGGGAGCAATCTCGCGAAACCTATCAAACTCCGAATACTAGAGACCATAGCACGGCAGTTAGGCCATGGGGGCGAAGCTCCATTGGCCAAAAGGGAAACAGCCCGGATCTCAAAATAAGGTCCCTAAATATATACTAAGTGTAAGACAAGAAGGTGAGATTTCTTAAACAATGAGGAGGTTGGCTTAGAAGCAGCCATCCTTTAAAGATAGCGTAACAGCTCACTCATCTAGAGATTTTGCGTCGAAAATAATTGGGGCTAAGTATATTACCGAATTTGAGGGTTTGTGCGAAGCACAAACGAGTTATAAAGTAAAAAGTTCGTAAAGTTATAAAGTAAAAAAATAAAAATACTTTAAAAACTTTCAACTTTCAACTTTTGACTTGCTTGTGCTTCGCACAAGCGGTAGGAGAGTGTTCCAATCTGCAGTGAAGTAGGACTCGTGAGAGCCTATGGAGCGTTTGGAAGTAAGAATGTTGGCACAAGTAACCGCAATGGCGTTGAGAACGCGCCACGTCGAAAGATCAAGGTTTCCTTGGTAATGTCAATCAGCCAAGGGTTAGTCGGGCCTAAGGGAATGGTGAAAACCGTACTCGATGGACACAGGGTTAATATTCCCTGACTTCTGTATTTAGTGACGGGATGACGGAGTGTAGTATGTATCGCTCATTATTGGATTTGAAGTTTGTGTCTTGATTATGCTCTATAGGAAAATCCGTAGAGTGCCTTTAATGGCACATGAAAGAGAAGCAAAAAGTTTTATTCTTCGGGATAGGACAATGATACAAAGCACACTTCCAAGAAAACTCTCTAAACTTATAAATATAGAATCCGTACCGCAAACCGACACAGGTGATCAGGTCGAGTAGACCAAGACGAACGAGTGAGTGGTCCCCAAGGAACTCGGCAAAAAAGCAGCCGTAACTTCGGGATAAGGCTTGCCCCGCATCACATTGCATGTGATGCCAGTTATAAAGTGAAAAGTAGAAAGTAGAAAGTGGGATGCATTTGCATTTTACTTTATGAACTTTACAACTTTAAACTTTTTACTTGCATCGCGCGTAGCGTGATGCGGGGCCGCAGCGAAAGTATCTCTGGCAACTGTTTACCAAAAACACAGCTCCCTGCGAACTCGTAAGAGGATGTATAGGGGGTGACACCTGACCAATGCCAGAAGGTCAAATATCGACGTTGGATGATAGCAATATTATTTGGTGATTGATATAAGCCCTGGTGAATGTCGGCCGTAACTATAACGGTCCTAAGGTAGCGAAATACCTTGTCGGGTAAGTTCCGACGCGCACGAATGGTGTAATGACTGGAGAACTGTCTCGGGGACCAGCTCG
>JBAZXO010000003.1:0-85481 GCA_041659785.1 Minisyncoccota bacterium
CACCCGTAGGTGTATGGTCCGTGTCTCAGTACCATCGGTGGGGGTCAGCCTCTCAGCTCCCCTAGACGTCATAGCCTTGGTAGTCCATTACACTACCAACTAGCTGATATCGCACAGGCCTTTCCCAGGGCGTTAAAACTTTACTCTTGCGAGACCATCGTGTATTAGTCCGTCTTTCGACGGATTATTCACGACCTTGGGGGAAGTTCCTATGTATTACTACCTCGTTCGCCACTAACTTCAAACGACCTTTGACTTGATATAATCTCATCTCGGGAAAAATGAAGTCCGTTCGACTTGCATGCCTTATCCACGCCGCCAGCGTTCATCCTGAGCTAGGATCAAACTCTAACTAAAAGTTAATTAGAACGAAACAAAACAAAAAACAGCAATGTATTTTTGTAATAAAGATTATCGCAAACATGACTAATGCGCGAAATCTCCTTTGTTCCTAGCTCTTGAAATTCAAAAAAAATAAACAAGCTTGCACTTGTTCTCAAAACCTATTCTTTTATCAAAGAAGGTCAAATTAAAACGTCATTCCAACTAAAGGAAAGACGTGGAGAAAGTATATACCAACAGGAAGTCAGTGTCAAGCATTAAAATACGCTTAAATAATGTATTTATTATGTTAAAATACACCTATGGCAACAAAGCTAATATATTTCGTTAGGCACGGTGAAACAGAGTCAAATGCTACGGGAGTACGCCAGGGGTCCTCGGGTGCGCTCACAGAGACTGGACGAGCACAGGCACTTGCGACAGCCAAGAGGTTCCCTCCCCACAAGGGTCGCCCACAGGTGATTTACTCTAGCCCCTATGAACGTACGAAGGAGACTGCAGAAATTATAGGAAAATATCTTGGTATGAAAGTAAAATATTCCGACCTACTAAAAGAAAGGAAAAATCCTTCTGAAATAGTTGGGCAATGGAGTGGAGATAGAGAAGTGAGAGCAATCACAGACCGTATTGACAAGAGCTATCATGCAGATGACTTGCGGATATCGGACGAAGAGAATTTTGTTGATCTAAAAAAGAGAGCAAAGAAATTATTAAATTTTATAACCAACCGATGGCAGAAAAGAATTATTATGGTTACCCATAGTAGATTTTTGAAATTTGTAATATCATACATGCTTTATGGCGACAAGCTTACAGCATCACAATATAACAATCTGAGTTATTTCAATAAAATAAATAATGCTGGTATGGCTATCTGTTTATACACTCATCATTGGTTCAAAAAAGACGAATGGAAGCTCTTGGTCTGGAATGATTTAGATTAAATTTTAAATTTCAACTATTAAAAGTTTGCTAGGGTGATGATGCCCGTTCACAATCCGAACTTTATTTTTAGATATTTTGTAATGCTCTCTTATAATTTCTAGGATACGGTTATTCGCCATATTATTCTCTGCTTTTTCTTTTACTGAAATATCAAAATGGTCTGGTTTTTTTGCTTGCCCCGCTGGGCGGGGTGAAAAAATTTCTTTTTTAGCCCCTGCTGTGACCTTCACATAGATATAAAAACTTTTCTGTATTTTATTTATTTTACCTGACATTTTGTTTTTAACTCTGTAATATCAGCGTTAGTTAGAACTTCGTTATTACCCTGGTTGAGTTCATACATAATCGCTTTTGGATCTTTCACATGATCCAGACCTAAAGCATGGCCGAGCTCATGGGCGAACACCCGCACGAGCTTGGCCCTGGAGCTGAATTCATAAATATCTATTTCCCTATTTGATCCATCAGATGAATAAACTCCCTCTTCAAAGGATTCCCCGCGAGATACATTTGTCGTATTATATTTCTCAACAGACAAATTTAACGTCGATACCAGGCGATTGAGTGCGACAACAAATGCATTTATGTCATCTGCCATTTTATTTATATTATTTTGCATATCTTGCAATGTTTTAGACTGAGACTCCAAAGCTAAGTTCTCCGCCTGAAGCCTGTCATATTCTGCCTGTGGTGCTCCGCCTTGTTCATTCCAATACTTTACATCTGTTTCATAAGCCAGCTTCCTTTGATTAAAAATCTGTATTCGTGAGTTGAAATTATTTTTTGCTGTATCGTATGCCACATTAAGTGTTTCATATTTTATTTTTAGCATATCGTATGAAGCGCGGTTATCTTTTACCACAATACCAAGATCTGCCAACTTACTAGTAGCTTGTTGTCTGTAGTCATATACTAAATTAATTTTCAAAACACTACTATTCGTATCTGTGGGAGCATAGATAAAAAGATTTTTACCGTAAGGTTTTTCCCAGACAGCTTCTGCATCAATAAGAGCACTTAAAAAATAGCTTTTTGAAATATTGAATTGTGTGTTAAAAGTTCCGAGATTGTATGATATAGGTTCCGCACAAGGAATTTGTGTTACAAAAATTCCTGTAATATTATTTTTTAAATTATCTAAAAGAGGTAAAAATTGCGGACCAAGTGAAGACCGAAATTGATACACAATTACTCCGACAAAAAAGACGACTATCAAAAATTTTAAAACCTTTTTCATGTTATATAAATAGTACCATAAATAAAAATGGGAGGCCTGTGGCCTCCCGATCGTCTTGTTTGGGATTAAATTATCCCCTGCCTTGCAGATGCTCGTAGTTCATCTCTTTCTTTAAGGAAATTTATTGCCGCCTCAACCTCATTGGCACCCCTACCTTCAATTTGGCAAGGTTTTCCTTCGTATACAGAGAGTGTAAAACAGCATCGGCCTTCTCCGTCACGAGAAAACCCAGACCCGCTTACTTGTATGGCCTCTTTTGCAGGCCCGGACAGAAAAGGATTAACCCTTACTTTTTCGTCTGGTTCCATTGGGAACTCCTTTCGTTTGGAAAAAACTTTGCCATCGGACTCTATCCTTCAAGGCATTTTCGGCTGCTTCGTTCGCAGAGAGACCTTGTCCTCCTGCAAAACAAATTACTTTCCTTCCCTTTATTACTGGGATAAGAAAAAAATCAACAGCACCTATCCCGAGGTAGATTGCCCCCTCTATTTTCATGGCCTCTTGAGCGGGCCCCTCTGGAAAACGGTTAAAGCTTTCCGTCTTGCTTGGTTCCGGCATAAGGAACTCCTTTCGTTTCAAACTATACAACTATTTAAAATAAAATCAAGAATATCATATTTTTTATAAAACAGATTTAAATAAATACGGCCGAGGCAAGCTTTTGGCTCACCCCGGCACGTCGTCGATTAGACTCTAGGATCTTGTCCCAGTCTTTCCAGGAAGTCCCTCAGTCTTTCCCTCGACTTACGGGCATCAGCAGCGGCAGATTCTTTCGAATCACCAATACCGATTAGCGTCGCGAGTAGAGGATTTCTCTTGTAGAGAGGAAGTAAACAGATATGTTTATCCCCCCTTGAGACAAAAACACCTTCTGTGTCTGAGGCCTCTTCTCGAGACCTTTCTAATGATGGGTCGGGCCCACCTGCTTCTTGGCTCATAAGGAGCTCCTTTCCAAAATAGAAGATAGCAAGAATTAAAAATAAAATCAAGAAAAAATATTTTTATTTCTCGCTCAAGGTATATCTGTCTAAAATTGCTTCAAACATTAGTGGGGCTACGATGGTAGCGTCGGACTCTATTACGAACATTGGAGTTTCTTTTGTGAGTTTATCCCAAGTAATTTTTTCATTTGGAGTTGCACCAGAATATGAACCATAAGATGTAGTACTGTCTGAAATCTGACAGAAATATCCCCAGGGTCGTACGGGCTTCTTTAAGTCATATTTTATAGAAGGCACTACGCATATAGGGAAATCTCCAGAGATACCTCCACCTATTTGGAAGAATCCAAGCCCAGGGCCACCAGCTGCGAGCCTTGTGTATTCATCATACAAATACATCATGTATTCCACGCCTGTCTTCATTACATTAGGCTTAATTTCTCCTGCTTTACAGTAGCCAGCGAAAATATTTCCTAATGTAGAATCTTCCCAACCTGGCACAACGATAGGCAAATTCTTTTTCGCTGCTTCAAGGAGCCAGCAATGTTCAGGATTACCTTCATATTTATCTTTCAATTCATCCGAAAGAAGTATCTGGTAAAAATACTCATGAGGAAAATATCTCTCCCCTTTTTCTTGCGCTTCACGCCACCTTTTTAAAATAATTGGTTCAACGACACGGAATGCTTCTTCTTCAGGGATAGATGTGTCAGTCACTCTTCTCTCCCCTCTGTTTAAAATGGCTTCATCATCTTCTTTTGTGAAATATCTATAATCTGGATAATCTTTATAACTATTATGTGCAACTAACCTAAACACAGATTCTTCTAAATTTGCTCCGGTGCAAGACACTGCATGTATTTTATTTTCTTTTATCATTGAAGCCAGAGTCACACCCATCTGAGCAGAAGACATCGCTCCACCCATTGCAAGGAACATCTTCCCTCCATCGTCTAAGTGTTTCTTATATGCCAAAGTGGCATCCTTCATCGCACGAGCATTAAAATTATGGAATAATTTTTGAAATAAACCTAGAATTGAAATTTCATTTTTCATATAATTATTTAAGTTGTGCCTCAAGACGCTCAACACGAATTTTTAAATCTTCAACATCTCTTTCTTGTCTAATGTCTGTGTGTATTAGACTAGCCATAGTTTGTCTGTGTTCTCTAGCTTCTTCTGCATAAATCTGCATTTGTTTAAAGATCAACTCAAAAGCTTTATCATGTCGGATCAATCTTTGATCTATTTTATCAAATCTTTCATCCATCTTATCAAATCTTTCATCCATCTTAGAAAAAGACTTGGCAATAGAAGTCATAGCCTTTTCAAAAATAGGTATAGTTACATATTTTTCAGTTGTTTTTTTAACAATCTTTTTCATAATTCGTATTATATCATAGCAAAAAAATAAAGTGCAAATCCCCTCACCCCTTTCTTTCCCCTCTCCATAATTAAAATTATGGAGAGGGGTTGAGAGAAAATGCAACACAATCCCCTCACCCCTTTCTTTCCCCTCTCCATAATTAAAATTATGGAGAGGGGTTGGGGAGAGGAGAATTAATTAAGAACCCTCTCTCCTTTAACCCCCTTACTCCCCCTTGTCAGGGGGAAACCATTTGCCTCCCCTGATAAGGGGAGGTCGGGAGGGGTTGGAGAGAGGAGAGGAGAATTTAGGGAGTCGTTGGAGAAGGAGCTGGTACGGGATTAGGTGCTGGAGTAGGTACAGGATCAGGAACTGGGACTGGAGTTGGTGTAGGTACAGGAGCTGGTACTGGATCAACTACTGGTACTGGTGCGGGATCTGGAGTTGGGGTTGGGGCAGGAACAGGTGCTGGGGTAGGCGTAGGTGTGGGAGTTGGTGTGGGAGTTGGTAAAGAACCTGCGGGGTGTGCAAGCAAGAGCAATGCACGGACATCATCTTTCGTTAGACATTCGCCATCTATACAAATCTTTTCTTTTGCATTAAATACATTTGCAAACACATCCCCTATCCCATTTGTGGCATCTGCGAGCCAAGTGCCGACTTTCGCATAAACATTATTAAAGAAGGCTGTTACGAAAGATTCAGTAGCGGGTGAAATAGTTTGTCCCGAACTTAGCTGAAGGGTGCCAGAAACTCCTTCAATATTTAAATTCATTTCTTGAATTGCTTTGACCGTGGTAGACAATATAGCATTCGTGTCTAATCCATAAGGCTTACCTTCTGCATCGTGGGTGGCAAATTCTGGAGTAACAGCAGCGACTTCTTCAGAGATGAATCCGAAATGGATTGCATTGCCTAAATTCATATCTCCGTTGAAAATATAAGAAACAGGACGAAGGGCCATGACACTAGGAAGCCCAGATGCAAGATCCGTTATAGTGTTTTTAAACTCTCTCCTCGATGGAGCACAAATTATATTTCCTGAAGCGTCAGCATTCAATCCTCCCGCCGTCGTACAACCTTTCTGCTGGACAACACCTGTATTGGTTACACTAAATTTACTTACCCCTCCCACCTGTGCATCAATCAAATATTGAACACCAGAACCGACAGATGTTTCAGTCCTATTTATAAGCAAATCTATGTTGGCAGCAGTTGAAGTAACCTGGTTGTAAACTGGGGCGATTACAAGAGGAGATGTTGTGCCAGCTGTGTTGGTAAACGTTGGCAAAAGTTGAAATGGAACTTTACCAGCCGCTCCCGAAAATGTCTCATTTATGACAGATAAAATTCCACCAGTTAAAGGTGACAGATATGGTATTCTCAATGCACCAAGAGTACTTATAGTTGCTTTACTTACTCCGCCAAACTGAGCATCTAAAATTAAACCTGTTGAACCTGCATTAGCTTGATTTACAGTAAGAGCTGAATTTGCATCGGCAATATTTCTGGAAATTATAGTGCCAGTTGTAGATGAAAGAATAGTTGAATTATTTCCAGTAGCATTGTTAGATAATCCTAATGCATAAACTTTATCAGTAAGAGCTACATAATTGGCAGTTACAGCCCCCGTATTATCCACCTTAAATTTACTAACACTCCCCACCTGTGCATCAATCAAGAGCTGAGCACCAGAGCCGACGGCAGTTTCTACGCGGTTAATGAGCAAGTCTGTATTGGCGGCTGTACTTGCGACTTGATTATATGGTGCGTAAATTTGTACGATTGCCTGAGTGCCAGATGTGTTAGTTCGAGTAACACCTGACCCAATTCCAAGCAACGAACCTGAAGTAGTTCCGGAAGCGGAATAGTTTGAATACAATCCTGAATTTGGCACTGATGATGGAGCTGCTGTAGAAGTGTAATAACTTGTTGTTGATATTATACCTCCAGCAATTATTCCACTATTCATTGTCAATACTCCCGTTTTATTTACTGATATTAGATTTGTAGTTCCTGTTGCTCCACCGAGAATTTGAAGGGGTAATGCAGTAGCCGCAGAAGCTGTGTCAGTAATGGTGTATTTAATACCAACAGGTGCTCCTGTCGTATTCCAAGTCTGAGCAATATTTAATGCTGAGCCTGCAAGTGAACCCGAGCCAGCGAGAGTGGTGTCTAGGATGTCGAGTTTTGCAGTAGGTGTTGTTTGCCCTATCCCCACGTTGCCACCAATTCGCGTTATGGTTAGTGCGTTGCTATCAACAGAAGAATTACGAGCTGTAATATTTAAGTTACCCGTTGAACCTGAATAGAAAAAACCAAACCCATTAGCAGCACTGCTCCACGTAGTTGCCAAAGATTGAAATGATAACGCTGGGATAATATCACTGTTGCCACTATTTATTTGGGTGGAAGCACCAGAGCTATTAGACAAAATAGACAAGAGACTTTGCGGTGTCGTCGTTCCTATCCCTACATTCCCCGTACTCCCTACTTGAAGTCCAGTATAAGCAATATTGTAAGCTTGGGAGGTAACAGTTTGAGAAGTGGAAACAGTGAGGCTTGTGGTTGAACCAAATGCAGTAATTGTTCCTGCACTTGTTCCGTTTGCAAATACGAATTGTGAACCCACCATAGCGGAAGTCCATACAGTACCCACACCTGTTATTGTGGTCAGAGATTGTGAGGCTGTGCCTGTGCTGTACTGCGTAGGGGTTACAGAGAGGATACCACTGGGTGCTATCGTGCCAATGCCGACGTTGCCTGTACTGTCTATCCTTAGACGATTTACTCCAGCAATTTGTAAATCCAAATTAAGAGGAGTGCTAATAATCGCTCTATCAGTATCCCAAGTTAATACACCTCGACTGTTACCAGTTAAAGCTTGTCCCCATTGAAATACTCCGTCGCTACCCATTCCTCCTCTTTCACCAACTTGAAACAATAATGTAGGGTTCGTCGTCCCGATACCGACGTTGCCGGTCGTGAGTACAGTTAATTTAGAATCAGATAAATTAATACCCGTACCAATCGAATACGCAGAATTACCTGCACCGCCGTTATAAGCCGTACCAGTCATCCAATCTGTCGTCCCGTTAGTAGCGTAGTTCGTAAGAGCAAAACGGGCAGTCGAAACACGGTTAAGCTCAACATTAGTGAAGCCTGCGGCATTCGTATTCTCAAATATCGCAGTTGGAAGCGTATCTGCAGAATTGCGTACGACATGCAAGTTTGCCGTCGGCCCCGTCGTCCCGATACCGACATTTCCTCCTCCTTGTTGTAAAACTAAATTTCCATAATTTACTCCTCCTCCAATAATATTATCAATCACTCCATAGGTATCTCCAGTTGCAGCACCATGTCCAAATCTAAGAAGTGAACCAGCTGAACCGAATGTAAAAGTACTTGTAGTTGTATAAATTCCATTATTGGGGCTTGTTGGTACTTCTCTTACCTCAAACGCTGCATTTGGTGTTGATGTTCCAACTCCTATCTTCCCATTCCCTAAAACTACCATTCTTGTCCCACCAACCAATGTGTATGAAAGTCCTGAAGCAGTTGTAGAAAATGCTACAGAAACAGTTAATACTGTATCACTTGAGATTGTTGCAATTGTTCGAACAGTTTCCCCTGATACTGTTATGGTGTCACCCACCTTAAACATATTTATAAATTTGGTACTTGTACCAGTTAATGTAGTAGTTCCATTTGTAGCAACAGTTCCCACTCCAGCAGTTCCCTGGGCGACAGAGAAATTTGATGAACTATTTCCTAAGCCCGTTACAGCAAGAGTCGTGCTAACACTCACATTCCCCGTGTTGGTTGCTAAAGATATATTTCCTGAACCTGCTCCATGTCCTATAAAGATACTAGCATTAGGCCCAATATTTAAATCATTACTTGCATCAATGTCTGCCAATCTAAGATTGGCTGTATTTGCCGCATTCCTTACATAAAGACCACTAGTATTACTGAGCAGAATATTTCCAGCCACTTCCAATTTCTGCACTGGGGCTGTTACACCTACCCCTAAATTACCACTAATTATCATATTTCCTGCTCCAGGGTCTGTTGCGACATAACTATTTCCAAGAGATAAACCACCCGTGGTGGTCAATCTCATTTTTTCTGTAGCAACTGCGAGGTTACTAGCTGAAGTATAAAATTGTTGTGTGTATCCTACCGTTCTAAAATGTAAAGCTCCACTATTGCTAGAATCAAAAGCATTCAAACTTATTGTATTTGCAACAGGTTTAGCACTGTATAACGTAGCATCTGTTGCTTCACTTATTTCTAATTTACCCCTAGGCCCCGTTGTGCCAATGCCGACGTTTCCATTGCCTCCAATTGTTATTCCACCTATACCATCATAAGCACTAGTTGGAGTTTCTATTCTTATGGCATTCACAGGATTTCCAGAAGTGACTTGTCTTCCTTGTAAAATTAATCCAACACCATTTACAGAATTTCCTTGTCCTGCTACCAAATATCCATAAGGTGTGCCTGCACCGTATCTGCCCAAATAATATTTTCCAGATGAATCATCAAGAATTTCCGATGAACCATTCACACTCAATTTCTGTCCCGGCGTCACTGTTCCGATACCGACGTTGCCAGAAGTTGTCGCCATATTTACACCACCAAGAAAAGCAGAGGAGTTAACTGTGTCATCTATTAAAATTCTTTTAAGAGCATGTAAACCGTAATCACCTGAAGTAACATAAATACCATTTGCAGCTGAATTTACGCTTAAAGCGTAGTTAACATTCCCAGCACCTCCCACACTTAATAAAGAAACCGGTGCCGTTGTCCCAATCCCGACATTCCCATTTGTATCAATCCTCATTTTTTCTGCACTGTTAATAGAAAATATATATTTTCCTAGAGTAGCAGAGGGTAAATCAAACGCCATTTGTGGAGAAGATGCTCCATATCCAGCAATAATATTTGCGTATTCTGTAGATGCTGCAAAAAATCCTACTTTAGCTAATGTATTTGCTCCAGTCCCATTGTTTGATAATCTAAGAACTTCAGTAGTTGTCCCTGAAGAAGAACTCACTACATCTAATTTAGCAGATGGCCCCGTCGTTCCTATCCCGACACGTCCGTTCGTCGTATCAACATTCAAAACATTGGTCGTCCCATCTGCTTTGTTGATTTGAATTGCAGTAATGGAATCTACGGAAGGATAAATTTTATTTCCTATTAAAGATGCAATTGTCGGAGTCACTATTGTTGGACTCGTATCCACCACAAACTTTGTTCCTGTTCCTGTTTGTGAAGCGATAGATGTGGCATTACCGACGGAAGTTATAGGACCAGTTAAGTTTGCATTTGTAGTTGCAGAGTCTGCAAGAACTGCTCGTGCAACATAAAGATTCGGAACGAGCGTTGTAGAAGTGACAACAAGTGGAGCTGTACCAATAGCTAAAGTAGAAATGAATTGATTATCTGTACGAACAGATCCACCGGAAACATCCAACTTCGCTCCTGGCGCCTTCGTCCCGATGCCAATATTTCCTGTTGAAATAGTTGCACCTGTTCCATCAAGTGCCGTACCGTAAATCAAGTTACCGATGTTAAGCTGATTTGAGGCAGTTGCACTTGCTACGGCTACGTCATTACCGATCGAAATGTTGTTAGAACCTGTGGTGACTTGGTTACGAGAAGCAGCAAGGGTCGAATTACCGAGAAATACATTGCGAGCACCAGTGGTGACACCATAGCCAGACTGATAACCGACGAAAGTGTTGTAGTCGGAGCCATTAGCCGCGCTAACTCCAGCAGTAAAGCCAACATATACGCCCCCTTGGTTGGTATATAAAGCTAGACCTTGCGCGGCAGAACGACCAATTGCAGTGACCGAAGTAGCTGCTGTATTATAAACGAGAGCATCTGTACCAGTGGCAGTACTGCCACTACCTGTAGTGTTGTATTTTAAAGAATCCGCACCAGTCGCAACATTGCCACCACCAGTAGTATTGTATTGAAGAGACCCTGCACCAGTCGCAGTACTCTGATATCCTGTAGTATTGGTATTTAAACTGTTGTAACCATAAGCGGTATTTTGAGTAGCGGTCGTGCTATTTTGAAGAGATCCTGAACCACTCGCGGTATTTTGAATACCAGTTGTATTTGAAAAAAGAGCTTGGTAGCCATTTGCAGTATTTTGATAACCGATATCGTTTTGACTAAGAGCTAGAGCGCCACTTGCGGTGTTGTAATAACCGGTGGTATTTGCACCAAGAGAGTTCGCGCCACTTGCAGTGTTGTAATAACCTGTTGTATTAGGAGCAAGAGCGCTCTCACCTATTGCAGTGTTGGAAGAACCAGTAGTATTGGCATACAGAGCAACTAAACCGTATGCAGTATTTGAATTACCTACAGTATTAGAATAAAGAGCATTCTTACCACTTGCAGTATTGGAAGAACCTGAAGTGTTTGAATAAAGAGTGTTCTCACCAATAGCAGTATTGCTTTCACCTGTGGTGTTAGAATAAAGGGATTGATAACCAACTCCAACATTAAATCTACCAGTGGTGTTAGAAAAACCGCTTTGATAACCAAGGAAAGTATTTTGATATCCCGCATTCACGTTTCCCGCTTGATAACCAAGAGAAGTTCCTAGAGTTGTATTGTCAAAATTAATAAGATTTGCTACTTGAATGGTATTGTTCGGTGTTACTGTACCTAATCCTAATCGATGACTCGTCGCATTATAAAATAAATTTGCATTGTCTTCTAAAATACCGCTCGCTCCTTGAAAAAAGACTGAACCGAGGGTGAGAGCAGGATTCATTGATCCAGTAACACTTCCAGTGATAGTTCCTGTGACATTCAAATTCCCGGTGAGAGTAGAATTACCTGTAACACTTAGACCTCCTCCCAAGACAGAGGTACCAGTAACGGTTAATTCTCCAATCTTCGCAGTGTTGGTAGTGAAATGATTTGAAGATAATTCAGTCGCAGAGAACATGCTTCCACCAGCAAAGTTAATAGCTGGATTGGGTTGAATAATACCAACGTTTCCGTAAGTTACAGGAATAGGAGCATAACCTCCACCCCCAGAAGATCCGCCCGCACTACCTGCAGGGCCAGCTGGACCTTGGGGCCCCACCGGTCCTGCAGGACCGGCGGGGCCTTGGATAGTGACAATTTTTGTCACAACTGTTTGTGAAGGTGTAGCAGCAGACGTAGTAGTAGATAAAGTGGTGGGTGCTGGAGTTGGAGTATTTGCTTGAGTAAGAATAACACTAGTAGGAGCATGTACGGGCGGTACTACCTTACCCACAGACGTCGAAGTTTTATAACCTAAATTTTTTATACTTCCAGATAAGATTGAAGTGTAATTTTCATAAGTAGTATTTACATATGTGGAATAATTATTATAAGTATTTGATATATTTTTAGATAAATCTTGTGATACACCTCTAAATATCTTGGATATATCCCCGACTGATTTCGCAACATACTTTTTATAATCATTAAAAAATGAAGAAGTATTGTTTAAAATATTTGAAGCAATAACTTGTGCAGAAAGAGAAACTTTTACGGGTTGACGTTTTATGACTGTTAAAGTTTTTTTAACTGGTTCCTTGGCTGGAGTAATAAAATTTTTGTATATGGTATTTAAACCAGAAATACTAAGATTATCAAAAGCAAAAATGGGAGTGGAGAAAGAAAAAATAAAAGCAAATAAAATAGCAAAAACAGCAAAAAACCTCAAAAAGGCTATTTTTCTATTAGGGAGTTTTTTTGCCATTTTTATATATTTTTTACTTGCCTAAAAATCAAACTAAGGCTTATAAATTATAACAAATAAATCCTTTTTGCAAAAGGGAAAAAGAGAGAAAATATTGTGGATAACTAGTACCTCTAATTTCTGAAATTTAGAGTTCTTCTTGAGAAGGAGCGATGACTTTCGCCCGCCAGAACTTGGTTCTGAGGGTTTGTATCAAATCTTTCAATTCTTCACTCTTAAGAAGATATAAAACTACGATAGCAGCGATAATACCCAAAATTCCAGAAATAAAACCTTGAAGGAATACACCCCAGAATGTGGTTGTGCCAAAGACTGGAGAAAGAATATTTAAACTCAAGTAAGCGATAAGTCCTAGGAAAAATGAAGCGCCCAAACTTTGAAAAAAAGTTTTGGTAATAAAAGATTCATCTGGCATAAAATCTTTCTTTACAAAAATCCAATGCAAAACAAAATTTAAAATAGTCCCAATGGAGTACGCAAGTGGAAGCATTAATACAGATGTACCAGGAATATCATTTACCTTAAGTAGGGACTCTATAAAAAAGCGGAAAAATAATACATTGTCAAAAAGATGAATAAGTACGTAAGACAAAATTATAATTAAAAAGGAACAAGAAAAATTAACTAAAAGCGGACGCTTGGTATTCCCTGTCGCATAGTATGAGCGAGAAAGCAAAGTAGTCATACCTTGAGCAAGTATTGAAAGAGAGAAAATTGCAAGAGCTGCTGCGACGAGACGAGTGTTCTCCCAGGAAAAAGTTCCAGAGCCTAGAATCACACGCACAATTTGTGCACGAACTACAATAAAAAGAAATATTACTGGGAGAGACCAGAAGACGATAGCTCGTGAAGCCTGCTTTAAATGTTTTTTAAATTCTTCAGTTTTTCCCCCACTGAAAGATTTTGCTAGTGTTGGAAAGGCTGCCACCGCATAAGATATACCAATAATGTTAAGCGGTACAGACTGAAGATTGTAAGCAAAATTAAATACTGAGATAGATCCACTCTTTAAGAAAGAGGCCATCGCAATAATGAAGATAAGAGCAATATTGTTGAAAGCAAGTCCGAGAGTTCTAGGCAGGGACGTGAGCGCTACATTTTTAATATCTTTAAAATTAACATTGAAGGAAAATCTCGGAGTAAAACCACAATCGTGCGAAGCATAAGCCTGTACTCCAAAATGCATCAATGCTCCCAGAGCTACTCCAATGGCTAAACCATAAATTCCGAAAATTGGATAGAGGAAAATAACACCAATAATAATTCCAATATTATAAAAAATAGGACTTAGAGAGTAAATAAAGAATTTGCGGAAAAGCTGAGTAACTGTACCGAAAAGATTTGATAAACCCATAAGTATTGGCGAAAGCAACATGATACGAGAAAGCACAACCACTTTTGCCTGATAGAAAGGAGTGAAACCTGGAGCAATATAATTCGCTAAATATGGCATTAAGAAGAAAGCAATAACAGCTACAGTTATCATCAGAGAAAAGAAAACAGTGAAAACGTCATTTAAATATTTGCGTGCTTCCTCTGTTACCTTTTCCCCATCCATTTTTGCCACAATAAAAGGAATGAGAACAGTAATGGAGGCAAGAGAAGCAATGCAAATAAAAATAAGATCCGGCACGCGAAAAGCCGCATAATAAGAGTCGAGTGCCGGAGAAGGTCCGATGAAGTGCGCAAAGGAACGATCACGGAAAAGAGCCAAGATCTGAGAAAGTAAAGTAAGGATGCCCAAAAGAAGTGCCGCCTGATTTATGCTTCCAGACTCTTTAGTAAAAATTTTCAGAATCTTCTCCATCCTTTATAAGTTTATTTCTTCTTAGGAGCTGGAGTAGTAATGACGGGTGCTGGAGCTGAAGTAGAACTACTTAATGAATTAACATATTGTATTAAGTTCTTGTCTTCGGGTGATAAACTCAATGCCGCCTGTGCATAAGAAAGTGCCATGCTGTTATTGCCTTCGCTCTTTGCTATTTGTGAAAGAGTAACTAGGGCATCAAGATAATCTTGTTTAAGAGAAAGAGCGCTATTTGCATAATCTTTTGCTTCTTTAACCTTACCATCCACAAATGAAGCGCCAGCCATAGCAAGCTTTAAGCCTGGATTTAGTGGATTTAAATTCGAAGCTGCTTGATAAGCGAGCACTGCCTTGGCGTAAGAATCCTTGACTCCAAGTGAACCAACAGCTTGATAAGTAGAGCCAAGCAATTGGAAATTTAAATAATTTGAGGGATCATATGTAGTTGCTAACTGAGCACTGTTTATAGCCTGATCGAAGCTAGCTTGTAGATCAGCCTTTTCTGTATCAGATAGAGAAGAGCCCTTTTTAGCTATAGCATTTAACTTAACAAGATAAATTTGTGAATAGGTGCGCAGATATAAATCATTTGAATATAAAGAAAGCGCTTTGCTAATATAATCTTCAGCGCTCGGAACAGTCGTGGCAGAAAGCGCTTTACCGAAATAAGAGACAGAAACAAAACGCTGTATATATTTGAATGAAATTGCAGCGGAAAAGATCATCAAAATAATAAGTAAAAGAATGGAGAAGAAACTTTTCCTATGATCGTTCAAGAACGATACGGATATTTCTTTACCTGAATTAGAGGAAGCTAAACCAATAAATACTCCAGTAAATGCAAGCGCTAACAGAAAGATCACTGCTCCTGTAAAGTAAAAGAATGAAGCAACAAATAAATACAGAGACAATACAAAGAATGCCATCATCTCCCAATTTACACCATTTTTTATACTAGAAAATACTGATTTTACTCCAATAAATAAAAACAAAACAAAAAACACAAGCCAAGCTAAAATACCCAAACCTCCAGTAGTAGCAACTAATGTGGGTAATAATCCAGAACCTGAATCAAAAGAAACATCCCAAAATTGAGTATTGTTTATTGACCCTGGTTTAAACATTGACCACGCTTCTCCGAATCTATTTGGTCCGACACCTACTAAAGGATTTTTCATTAAGACTCCTTTGGTGATAGACATGGTTGCACTCAAAGAAGGATTTATCTCAGTGTTTGATATTTGTAAACGATTTGGAATGATTCCACCAATGAATTGTCCAGAGATGAAAAACAATAAAGATATCATTACTACAACAAAAGAAATTACTGGAAAATGTTTTTTCTCACCTACTTCTTGGTTTTCCATATTTTCTCCGTTCTTCTGAAAAGTGATTGAAGCTTTGTAAACAAATATTATTAGACTAGAAATTCCAAGAAGTATCCAAACTAACTGAAAATTAACAGCAGCGATAAGCAAAACAGAAAGTAGAATTAATATCTCTAAAAAAAGTTTTTCTATTTTAGAAATTGGGAAAAATTCAATAACTAAAAGAAACATCAAACCAGCGAAACCAGCGAAAAGACCGAGGGCATTCCATGAACCTAATATATTACCTGTTTTCCCTGCTAAAATCCCAAGAGATAAGGCTGTAGGAGCAAACAAATGAATAGTTTGAAAAATTAAGACAAAAGCAGAAGATAATATGGCTCCAAGTAAAACTATTTTTGCTTGTTTGGTATTTTTAAAGATAACAGAAGACATCAGCATTAAAACAAAACCGGCAAAAATGAAGTAAAAGGACCCGATATCAAACATTGTTCCGAATAAGGAAACTTGAGAATTCCCAGATAAAAGAGAAGACAAAAGAAAAACCAAAACTATCCCCAATCCAGACAAGAGGAGTCGTGATTTAGGAAAAACTATTTTACCGTCAGAAAATCTAGCTATTGCCCAAAAGATCACACATGCCGCAAGACCCACGACTAAAAGTAATCCCTTAGAAGTTTCAATCGGAATGTTGGTAAAAGGCAAACAGAAAAGAGGCAACAACACAACAACTAAAAACAACACCCAAAATGAAAGTCTATCAAATATATTTGAAAACATAATATTTTTTTAAAATTAATAAGATAACGACTATGTTAATTATATAGAGTTTAGCACAAAAAACAACTAGACAACTATGTTGATAAGTCTGTTTTTCACATAGATTACCTTTTTCACCGTCTTGCCCAATATGTGCTTCAAAACAGTCTCGTCTGATAATGCTTCCTTTTTTATTTTCTCTTCATCATCATCCGCTCTTATCATGATCTCCGTTCTGAATTTGCCGTTTATTTGCACTACTATTTTTATCTCTTCATCTTCCATTAGACTTTTGTCTTCTTTGGGCCAGCTAGAAAGGTTGATTGATTTCTTTTCTCCTAACATACTCCACAATTCTTCTGTGACGTGTGGCGCAAATGGTGAAAGAATTTGCAAAAACTTTTTATAATCTTCGAGTTCAATATTTTCTGTCGTGCCAGAGGACAGGCAGGCCTTTTCCATCTCTGTCGCTAATATCATCATTGAAGAAATTGCGGTGTTGAAATACATACCTTCAATGTCTTCTGTGACTTTTTTGATTGTTTTATTTAGTAATTTCGAAAGTTTCGGCACAGAAAAATTTGGGCCGTGTCGGAGCCCGCTTGCGGGTAAAGCGGACGAATTTTTTTGTGTCGAAACTTTTACACCTATTCTCCAAACTTTTTCAATGAATCTTCTTGAGCCAATGATACTTTCTGTAGACCAAGCGACAGATTGACTAAATGGTCCCATAAACATCTCATAGACACGCAGAGTGTCAGCCCCGTATATTTTCACCATTTCGTCAGGATTGATAACATTTCCAAGCGATTTTGACATCTTTACACCCCCTTCCCCCAAGATCATTCCATGAGAAGTGCGTTTTTTATACGGTTCAGCTGTAGGAACAAGCTTTAAATCAAATAAGAATTTATGCCAAAAACGTGAATACAAGAGATGGAGAGTAGTGTGCTCGTTACCTCCATTATACCAATTTACCCCGCCCGTGGCTGGGTCGCTTCCAAGCCAATATTTTAAATTCTTTTTATTAGCAAATGTTTTTTTATTTTTTGGATCTGTATAACGAAGATAATACCAGCTAGACCCTGCCCAGTTTGGCATCGTATCTGTTTCCCTCAAGGCCCTCCCTTTACACTTGGGGCATTTTGTATTGACCCATTTTGTAATATTTGCTAAAGGTGACTCACCACTATCTGTGGGTTCATAATTTTTAACTTTTGGAAGTTCTACGGGTAAATCACGCTCCGGTACTGGAACAATGCCACACTTCTTACAATGTACGACAGGTATCGGCTCTCCCCAATATCGCTGACGAGAAAATACCCAATCACGAAGCTTGAATTTTGTAATTTTTTTTCCAAAATCTTCAAAACCTGCTTTTTGATAATTTTCCACAATAGGCAATTTAAATTTTTCTGCGAATTCTTTATCTCGTATATCATCAGCCGGCACGGCCATTATTGCTCCTGTGCCATAGTGTGGAAGGACATAGTCAGCTATCCATATTGAAATCTCTTCTTTGTTTGCGGGATTAATTGCTTTAATACCCTTAAGCTCTATCCCCGTCTTTACTTTGTCTGTAGAGGTGCGTTCTATGTCTGTTTTGTTTTTTACTTCTTTAATATATTTCTCAACTTCACTCCAGTTTTTTATTTTATCTTTTAATTCTTTTACCAACTCATGTTCTGGTGCAAGGACTAAATAAGTCGCCCCGAAAATGGTATCTGGACGTGTTGTAAACACCCGGACACCAGGTGTCCGGGTGGGGATAACTATTTTAAAATCTATTTCAGCACCTTCGCTTCTTCCTATCCAGTTTCTCTGAGCTAATTTTATTTGTGGTAAATAGTCTACAGTATCTAAATCCTTATCGAGCCTGTCAGCATATTTTGTAATAGCGAGCATCCATTGTTCTTTTTCCCTTTTCTCTACAGGAGTTCCACACCTTTCACAAAGGCCACCGACGACTTCTTCATTTGCAAGCCCCGTCTTATCCTTCGGACACCAATTAATCGTCATTTTAGCCTTATAAGCTAAGCCTTTTTTCAAAAACTGAAGAAATATCCACTGAGTCCATTTATAATACTTTGGGTCAGTTGTGTTTATTTCTCGTGACCAGTCAAAAGAAATGCCCAAAGACTTTATTTGTCTTCGAAAATTATCGGTATTTTTTTTAGTTACCACCCTTGGATCCTTGCCTGTTTTTATGGCAAAGTTTTCTGTCGGTAAACCAAAGGCATCCCAACCAATTGGGTATAAAACATTAAAACCTTGCAATCTTCTTTTCCTAGAAATAATATCCATGCCTACATACGAACGAGGGTGTCCGACATGAAGCCCATCTCCTGATGGGTATGGAAATTCTATCAAGCTAAAATATTTAGGTTTTTTCGAAAAATCCTTGGCTTGGTATGTTTTATTCTTATCCCAAACATTTTGCCACTTTTTTTCTATTTTTTTATGGTCGTATTCTTTCATTATCTACTAATTATTTTTAAACTTTTTTACCGCTACCCAGAATAAAAGACTGAGGGCAATCACTAAAATAATTACTTTAATTAAATCATCTGCAGAACTCCAATATCTCATAGAGGCAATAATAAATGATAAAACTCCAGCAAAAGAAAGGGCGATGCTAACTACTAGATTTCCACCGAAAAAGCTTCCTATTGCAACACATATAGCACCCAAGATAACTAAGGTGATAAATACATTTCTATCATAAATTTTCTGCGCAGCATCATAGTTGTTTCGACAAGTAAATTGTTGATCACAATATCCTAGCGGCTGAGCAGGTTGTTTTATGTCCACGGGTGCTGATTTTACATAATTGTTGTTATTCGTCCACTGTCCACCAGCATCCACGCATGACTTTTGTGTATCTGGAATATTGACCACCTGAGAAGTATTAGAACAAAATGTTTCATATTTGGGATTTTTATAAATTAAAGAAAGAGCATAGTTAAAGAACAAATTAAGCACAATAACGATACCAATAATAAGAGACCATTTCAAAACTTTTGATTGTGTTTGCATAATATATATTATATCATGAAATAAAGAGGTAATAAATATACTTTTATGCATAAAAAATTTGAAGAATTCTCAAAAAAATTAACTTATTGGATTGGCTCACCGCAGTCCATCTTACTTCATACCGTCTTTTTTGGAGGTATTTTTATTTTGAGATTTTTTGGAGTTGCATCTTCTGAAATATTGCTTATTTTGACTACGATTGTATCATTAGAAGCTATCTACCTCTCCATCTTCATTCAAATGACCGTAAATAAACATGCTGAAGAGCTTGAAGAAGTTTCCGAAGATATCGACGAGATTCAAAAAGACGTCGATGAGATTCAGGAAGATGTGGAAGGTATTGAAAAAGATGTGGATGAGATTCAAAAAGACGTGGATGAGATTCAGGAAGATGTGGAAGACATTGAAGAAGTAAAACCGAAACTCATTTTTGAAAAAATAGAAAAAAATCTACAAGATTTAATGGTAGAAATATCTGAACTTAAAAAGAAAAGTGAAAATAAGTCTAAAGAGTAGCCCACACAGCAGTATTAGCAAGAGATACGATACGATTGTTCGATTTTTCTAAGACACAAAGTTCACCTTGTTCTATATGTCCCTTGAAATCCCCGCCTAGGCGGGCAGGCTTCAGGGCATTATCTAATGCATAGCCCAAAGAAAGAGAGGAGGAGTCCACTGCATAAGAGGTTAAAATAACAAAAAGTGGTTTATCGCTCAAAACTTTCTGCACCTGTAAAAGAAGCTTCGGCAACATTTCTTCTAGCTTCCATATCTCTCCCTTAGGTCCCCTGCCAAACTTCGGCGGGTCCATAATCACACAGTCATATTTATTCCCTCTTTTTTCTTCCCTCTCTAGAAATTTAATAGCATCATCTTCTATAATACGCATTGGTAAATCTTTTAGGTCACCATTCATTTCTTGGTTTTCTTTAGCCCATTTTAAAGTTTGCTTAGATGCATCCAGATGTGTAACTTCTGCACCTGCACGAAGAGCAAAAAGGCTTGCGACTCCAGTATATCCAAAAAGATTTAGAAACTTTATAGGTTTCTTTGCATTTTTAATTTTCTCCTCTATAAAATCCCAATGGCTCGCTTGTTCAGGAAAAAATCCCAAATGTCTAAAGGGTGTAGGTGAAGCTAAAAACTTTACCCCTTTATAAGACATCTCCCATTTTTTATCCTTGTCAAACATCGGGTGTTTGACAAAAGTCCAGCCAGCTTTTGCCCCAGTTTTAGAGCTCCAAAATTTACCATCTGCCTTTTTCCACATTTGTTGAACACTCGGTGTTGAACATTTGGGCCAGACGGCATCTTCGTATGGACGCACGAAAGTATATTTACCAAATTTTTCTAACTTCTCTCCCTCTCCTGTATCTAGAAGCTGATAGTCATTTTCACCCGCCGACGAGGAGGGCCAATCTTTTGCACAAAAAATGCTTATATCTTTTTTTATCATATTAAAAATTCAATTACGTCGCCATCTTGTACGATATATTCTTTACCCTCAGTTCGGACCCAACCTTTTTCACGGGCTTTAGCGAAACTCCCTGCTTCAATCAACTGATCATATGATACCACTTCTGCACGAATAAACTTCTGCTCGAAATCTGTATGTATCGAACGGCCAGCAAAAGGTGCTGTCGCCCCACGCAAAGTGGTCCAAGCCCTGGATTCATCTTCGCCTGTCGTAAAAAAAGTAATCAAATTTAATAAATTATATCCGGCCTTAATAAGGTTATCTAAACCTGTACCAAAAATCGGATCAACTTCTAGGTATGGCCCAGGGAGCTTAGATATGAAATCTTTTTTTACATTCTCTGCTGCTTCTGAAGTGTTTAAAACATAAAGCGTGGGTTTTTTAATTCCCGCTTGTTCTAATTCAAAATTTATAACCTCTATATCAAAAAGTGGATCAATATGATCGTGAACATGAATCATATCTTTATCTTCAAAAATTCGCACAACTTCGATAATCGCATCCACCTCACGTATATGTGAAAGAAATTTATTACCGAGTCCTGCCCCTGTAGATGCGCCCTTTACAAGCCCGGCGATATCTACAAACTCCACCACTGCTGGAATAGTTTTCTTTGATTTAGATATAGCAGATAATTTAAGAAGTCTATCATCTGGCACAGGTACGATACCGACAGAAGGATCAATAGTACAAAAAGGATAATTCTCTGCCGGCACACCCTTCTTAGTAAGAGCATTAAAAAGCGTGGATTTTCCCACGTTTGGCAGACCTACGATTCCGATTGATAGTGAAGACATTGATATTTGATTCTATTGGAATATATCCATAAACTTGTAATTTTTCCCTTGTTCCGACCACCCTATCTATAACTGTTCTGATTATGTCTTTTTTTGAGCTAAAGTTCAAGTTATTACTTAATGCTTTTGATACTTTTTGAGTGAAGGTTTTTATCTCAGATAATTTCGGTAGTGTTTTTTCTCCAATTTTCTGATTTTCTAAATCAGCATTAGCTATTTGATTTTCGAATAAAGATATCTTCTCTTTAACAGGAGCAAGATATTCTTTTAATTGTTCAATTGTAATTACACCAGAGCCATAAGCCTTAGCGTAACGACCTTCCTGGTCTTTAAGTTTAGATATTTCTTTTCTAGTCTCTTCTGTATTTATAACAGAAGTACAATTTCCATTATTTTGATTATTGATCCAACGTTCCACTTGCTTGGTTAATAATTCTGGTGAACTCATAAGTTCTGTAGTTTTTTCCCACACTAACGGATCTAATATCTTGGCATTTAGGCCCTTCTCTTTACAACTAGGCTGTAAAGGAAAACTTTTTATTCTATCAGTGCAACGATAATACAAATGTTTACCACGCTGTGGTCCTTCCCCTGCTCGTCTTTTACCACAATTGCACCATATTTTACCAGCCAAAAGATACTCATTTTTAGTATTTCTTTCAGACATTTCAAAATTTGATCTTAATATCTGTCCGACTCTATTAAATAATTCTTCATCTATAATTTTAGGAGTAGGGATTTTTATCCATTCACTTTCTGGTTTCATTCGTCTACTGGTTTTCTTAATTTTTTTATATCCCTCTTTCTTCGTTGGATTAACTGGTATCGTAGCGTAAGAAGCTCCATAATGGCCTTCACCTATATATGTCCTATTCCTTAATAACGTACTCAACGTGCTAGTGTTCCAAACACCTCTTTTACTTTTACGAGGAGGTATGCCTAACTCTTGAAGTCTTCTGACAATACCTCTTAATCTTAATCCATCATTATCTACCCAAGAAAAAATACTTTTTACAATTTGAGTTTCTCTTTCATTTATTTCATAGTGACCTTGAAGAAAATCGGCATCTCCTCTCTTCCCTTTCTTTACTATAAAATTATATCCGTAAGGAGCTTCACTAACAATGATATGTCCCTCTTTTGCCTTTCGTACTTTACCTAGTCTAAATCGTTCTTTTATTTTCATTCTTTCGTATTCAGTAAATACTCCTCTCATTTTATACATAATAATATCCTCGTCTGTTTTTGGTTGTGGAATCGTAACGAAAAGAACCTCAATTTCTAATTCTTTTAATTCCTCTATCACCACTTCCTGCCATGCACCTCGTCTTGCTAATCTATCTGGATCATAAATTAAAACTGCGTTCCATTTTTTTAGTTTTGCATCCATGCGAAGTTGATCTAATGCTGGACGTGCAAGAGAATCACCACTCCAACCATTATCAATATATTGCTTGACTATGATATAGCCATTCTTTTCAGCGAATTGATTAACAGCAGAAAGTTGCGTTTCAATAGTTCCCTCGTTTTCTTGGTTTGAAGTTGAAACTCTTCCGTATGTTGCGATTAATTTTATTTTTTCCATATTTTTTATTTAATTTTTATCACTTCTTCAAAAAGCAAATCAAATGCTTTATTAATTTTTTCTTCTGAAGAAACAATATAGTTGTAATCCAAAGAGGGACAACGAAGTGAGTTCTTACTGCTACGCAAAAGCTCTCGTTGCCCCTCTTTAGGTTCAAGGTTTTTCTCACTTATTAAGCTTTGACGTAGCTCATTCATTATAACATTCTTTGGCTAATTTCTAATAATAATTTGACTCCTGACTAATTCTTCGTTCTTTTAGTGTTGGTACGAGTAATTGATTTTGAACCCTTGTAAAATATGGCTTATTTTAGGACGGGTTTTACATAGAGGGACCCTGGGACTTATATCGACAATATCTCAAGATCTCTTGCTGTGTATGGAGTATCAAGATTTTTGAATTCTCCTTTAGCAACCAATTTATTGATTGTTATTTGTCTTCTTTGAAATCTTTGGAAGGGCTTTCTCTTACAGATTCTTTCTCCTGGATACCAAACCACTTCAATCTTGAAGTTAGGATTTGGGTCGCCTGCACAAATTGGCGCTTCACAATTTAAGTTATGGTTAATTTCTCTCATGTTGTGTTCCCCCAAAAGGGGGAGTTAGTGGTTAATAAATAATTCTTAACGTTTCTTCTACTTAACTTTTTTATTATGTTTCAAGAACTCTTCCTCGCTTGCGAAGAAAGTTTTAGTTACAAATGTTAAGTAATCTTTTGACAACCTAAAAGCAGCTTTCAAGTCTTTTTTATTAAACATGAGACGTTTTACTGCTTTGACGGTGTCTTTTGGTAAGATTAATTTTGATGATAGAGCTAACATTAACCCTATTAAAATCTCTTCTTTTGAGAATCCATCTGCACAACCAAAGAGCTTTTCATCCATTTCAATTACTTTTATTTCTATTTCTTTTTTCATTGCATAATTTTTAATTATTTATAATCTGATGTTCGACTTTTAATTAACCATCATTAATCAGATAATATGAAAAATAGAAAGCTTAAAAAATCCTTAAAAATAAAGGCAGGAAAGAAAAAAGCCCTCTAAAATAGAGAGTCTTACAGGTTATTCACAATTTTAAGTAAAGTTAAGCAGATTTAAGCTGTCGTGTTGTTTTGTTTTTTGTAATTAATTTAATTTGTATGTTCGGTACAATATATCCATCTTCTTCTCTTAAAATTTTCGTTACTTGAAATCCTTTCGTGTAGAGTGGATTTGTTTGTTGATAATTAAAATAATCATAAAGATTTTTATCAAAAGGCACTTCTTCTTTTTTAGCTAATTTATATATTAATCCCCACCTGTTATTTCTAGAAAGATTCATTGGTTCGTCTTTATAATTACCATTTATGTAGATTTTAACTCTACCTCGTTCTGTCTCATCTTTAAGAACTTCAATTTTCTTTATGAAATTTCCATTAGTAGCAGTACTACCTTTAACATCTAGTTTATCTTTTAGATATGTTTTTATAAGGTCGTCTGTAAAATCACAAAATACAGCGACATCATTGCTTGAATACGTACGACTATAATCAAAAGAATAACTGGGTTTATAATTTAACATATTATGTTTCCTGTAAAAGTCCTTATCGTTTATTACTTCATCAAGTATGGAAAAACACTCAGCTTGATCGCTATCATCTAAGTGAGGTGCTACTTGAAGTTTGTCTAATTCAACCATGGAACAACTGCCTGAGTATGGTAAAGATACCTGCTCTTTTAAAATAGTTTGAAGAAGCCAGATTAATCTTTCATCATGATTTAGCCCTTGCATGATTAGCATAGTAAATAATATTATAGCAGATATTTACAGTATTATTAATTTCTAGAAAATCCTTCGCCACACAGACAGCTTCAAAAAGAATTGAAAAAGTACTGTATTTGTCTAAGGCTATTGAGATTGATATTCTTTTATCATTTCTATGGTTTTTTGTGCATCTCTTACTTGATTAAACAATCCCGATTGATTGCAGAGTTTCAAGAAACGTTGAAAGCGCTTGGTCCATTTAGATCTATATAGAGGTCGTGGAATGCTTTCTCTCATATCAAGAAGGGCTAATCTCTTGCTTTGCTGGTAGAGCATTCTGCCATGGTCACTTCTGCTATTAATAGTAGTAGATTTATAACGAAGACAATGGCATTTAAAACAGGCAAAGAACGTGCTTCCTGGGATGTTCTTGAGATATAAAGCATTGGTTTTATGTCCACAACCACAAGTTAAATAGGTTCTAGTGCCATAGGTTAATTCTCGTTCGAATAAAAGAATTTTTTGTGGTTCTCCGTTAAAATCAACGACAAGATAGGTGTTCCCATCACAACTTTCCTCTGTGGAATAGAAAAGGACTGAGGGCTTACCATTATGTATAAAATTTAGGTATTCTCCCTGCACTACTTCTTTGTTTCTAGCTTTCTGTAGATTCTTTCTCAATAGTTTTGTGCTTAACGCAAAACATGATTCTTTTAATATCTTCATTATTAAATGATAACAAAGTACCAAAAACTATTGAGTTTAGTGAAAATATTTTATTTACTGCCAACAAATATCAGATTCCCCTCCTGTCGTTTCTTCTAAGTATTGTTCTACTTCACTAATCCCACCTATGGCATCAATTAAACCTAATTCTTTAGCTTTGGATCCTAGGACTGTTGAACCATCAGCAATGCTTCTAACTTTCTCTATGGGTATATTACGATTCTTAGATATCGCCTCAACAAAATTGCCAAATACGATATTTACATCTCTTAGCATTAGTAGTCTTTCTTCGTTTGTAAGAGGTTTATCTGGGGATCCAGAATCCTTAAATTTACCTGAATTAATTTCTTCAAAAATATATCCATCTTTCTTGTTCTTCTCAGCTACACTCACATAAGAGGCTGTTATACCAATAGCTCCTACATTAGAGTTTTTAGATGCGAATATCTTGTCAGCACTACTTATGGCCCAATAAGCGGAAGATGCCCCTACCTCTCTTATAAATGCCACGACAGGCTTCTCACTTCCCTTTATGGCATTAGCGACCTCTTCACCTCCTGTCGGTGAACCCCCTCCTGAATCTACCTCAATTACAATTGCCTTTATTTTTTCATCCTCATTTGCTTGTTTAATTGCCCAAATAATATTTTGACTTGCTACTGTATTATAATCAAAAAGAGAGTCATTCTCACTGTGGTTTGGAATGTAAGTTAATAGCGTTCCGTGTAGTTCTATTCCCATGATAGAGCAATTATCATTTGTTGTGTCGCTAGAATCACTAATAGAAGAATCTGGGGATGAGTTATCTTTAAATGGGCCGACTATAAAAAGAGAATAAAAAAGAATAGTAAATACGGTGACGATTAAGATAATTTTAACTATGCTTCCAATTAAATAGCCAAAGATATTAACATCACTCCATTTTCTAAAGCTTAACCATAATTCATTTGTTTTGTTAAAAAGTTTTTTCATTTTTAAGTGCTTAGTTAAATAATAACACATTTATTTATATCTCTTATAACATTCTTCTCTGTCTGTCTTTGCCTTAGCACGTATTTGGTCTGCCTCTATTTGTAGCTCTTGAAATGAAGGAGGCTTACAGTATTCTTGGAGTGTCATTTTGCCAGAAGTGATAAGATTATTTACATTACTACCATGATCAGAATTAAGACAATCATTTTGTGATTCTGGTGAACTTAAATCTATGGCCAATTCACGATTCCTTTTTATTTCACTTTCAGCATTATCGTTGATTTCATCAATACATTGATTCAATGGTTCCTTTGCCAGTTGATCCAACTGAGCCCTTTCTTCTAAAATTGCTTTCTCTTTATTTTCTTGAATACTAGAAGAAATTATTTTATATCCGACTAAGGCAAGAAATACAACTCCTATTAAAACAATGATTTTTTTATTGTCCATAAAAATAAAAACTAGCTGATAATAAGCTAGCGTAATGTTCTACTAGAAGCACAGAACACCATGCTAGCTGGACCTTTCGATCCCGTACCCTTTCGGATACGACCCAACGAAGAGTGCTAAACATGGTGTTCAGTGACTTCGTTGGGTATTTTCGACCATATCCTAAAGAAAATCTCTAAAGGGGTTAGGTCATCTCTATTAAATTGTATAGAAATTATACACCAAAAAAAGAGTTAAACAAAGAAGACAAAAAGGCTGGGGAAAATTAGAAATTTTTTTAGCCTTTTGAATTCATACATTGGAATTGGTTCGAGACAACCCCTATCATGCTCTGTACGAAATACAATTCCAAATAGCCCTTATAAAACAAGATCTCAAAACTCGTTACTCGTACCAACACTTCAAGGTGGTATATTATTACCTTTTTCAATTTTGGAGTCGCAGACACGTGTCAGTATGTTAACCCCATCAGGCACAACGGACAGGAATTATTAATTGCGACAACACCCCTACCACCCCATCTAAATATAATTAATAAAATATCAAAACTAAGCTAGTGAAGATAAGGTCGATATTAAATCTTCAGAATACGAGCTAGTCTCTCGTGTAAATTTAATCTATTAAATTAATAATATGAAAACATTAAGTATTAACGAAATCTTAGAAGATAATCCATTTACTTCTAATTACCAAGGTTCAACCAAAACAAAAGAAATGTTAGAACAACAGATAAAAAAAATTTGGGGTGAACAAGAGGTAAAGAATTATAATCCATATAAAAATGCATTAACTTTTGCATCGTGGATTAAGTTAGGTTACCGTCCTAAAAAAGGAAGTAAGGCATTAAAAAGTATTACCTTTGTCGAACGCAAAAACGAGAAAGGAGAAGTCATTAGTAAATATCCACGCACGATAAATTTATTCTATTATAGGTCCGTGGAACCTATAGCTAACAATTAACATTATGAACACATATAAAAACGAGGTCCCTTCTTACAAAAGAGAAAAAATAAATCCTATTCAAGAAGAGATAGCAAAGAATGTTGGAACTTATAATCTCACTGCGATTATTGAAGAAGACAAAGAAACAGTTTCAAAGCTTAAAAATATTCCAAATTTAATCTGCTTCCTTTGCACGTTAAAAATTGGAAATGAAATTATAGGGGTAGGTCGTGGTAGTGCAAACTTAAATCGTATGAACCGTGGAATAGAAAGAGGTGTGAGGTATAGTTTTGGCAATTCTATAGTTGATGCAGTTGTTAGGGGTATAAAAAATCTCGATGCTCTATATTTTAAAACAACAAATCAACCAGAAACTAAAATTCAGAATGAAGTTGATCTTGAGGGTCGTGACAAACAATCATTCTTTAATGATGAGGACATGCCACAAGAAGCCACAGACAAACAGCGAAACTTTTTAACTAAGTTAGTTGAAAAATGTGATGAAGAAGATAAGGAAGAATATCTGGATGCCTTGGCCTCTCCGTACCTATCAAAATTTCAATGCAGTGAGCTTATCCAAAAGCTTATGCCAATGAAATAATTATTAACTTAATATAAAAAATGATTACAAATACAATATCAGCTTTTGAAGCACCTCGACAAAGGAGTAGCTTCTTTTTAGAGGATAGCGACGAGCCAGGGATGGCAACAAGCTACCAAAAAAGAACTATCTACCGTCTTCTGTGTGAAAGAATGGAAGATGGTCAAGGTAGAGAAGAAAATATAAATCAAATTTCTTATGTTTCAGAAGATGAAGCCAGAAATTGGATTGCCGAATTGGAGAATTCAATTTGGTAGAATATATAAACATTAAATGGTGAGGTCCTTTGGGCTTCACCATTTTTTGTGCTACTTTATATTATTTTTTTATTCTTACTGTCACTAGATATTTAATAGGATCTATCGTTACACCTGGTATCTTGTTTGCAAATGGATTTGGCATTTTATATATAAATGGTGTTTCAGATAGATAATCAAAGACAATATATAAATGATAATTTGGGTCCTTCCGAGCAATTGTTATTTCATTCTCAGAGATAAAAAATCTAAAGGCAATAGATGGAATGTTTCTAACAGCTTTAACTTCTATGTGTTTTTCTGACCCGTCAAAATCAAAAGATAATACATCATAGCCTAAAGTATCATCCTTGAGAGAAACTTGTTCAACTTTATTTACCATCTTAGAATAATTTTTATTTAACTCCCCTATTTCATGTTTTATAACAATTTTTTCAGCGAAATCTCCAGCTGTTCTGTTATTGCTATCTCGGAGTTCAAAATCAATTTTTTGTAGCCTAGGAGATGTTTTTCTTCTTGTTTTTACACCTAGATCAGCATCTTCATCAATTTCCATTTCAATTATTTGGGGCTTTATGTTTGAGATATCAGGGAGTTTTAATCCTCCAGTTATAGTATTAACTATTTCTTCTTGTTCTTCCGTCGTTTTTTTCTCTAAGCTTTCAATAACCCTTAGATAGTTAGGGTTAATGGTATAAATCTGCCATCCATTGTTTGTATTTAAATAATTAAAATATCCACTATCACTAAAATCTCGTAGAGAAAAACTCTCTAAAATAATCTCAATATCTTTTTTTGATAGATTAGATGTAATTTTTTCACCTTCCTTTTTAATATAAGAAGAAATTAGGAGCATGTCAAAAAATCTCTTAACATTATCTGAGAAATCATCAATACTTAATTCTTTGCTTTTTTTATCTAAAATATCTGCATAAGTAGTTTTGTTTTTAGAATTTCTGTATTCGTGTATTAAATCTACAACAAAAGGGACTTCATTTTTATCATTTATCCAGCACACAAATAACTTATATTCATCAAAAGATATATATTCTAAAGAGTGTAAAAGAGTTAATAACACCTCCATCGGAGCAATTTTAATTGACAAATTATCGTTTAATTTTGGACAATCTAAATATACTTTCATTATCTGCTCATCTAAAATCTTTTGTTTATAAAGAGAATTTAAAAAAGTTTCTCCAGCGTTTGAAATTTGTAAATTGTCCCCACCAAGATTAACTATCAATCCAAGATATCTCAAAGTAATACTATTACGTGTCGTAAGTTCGTGAAAATCATTAGTCAAATCATTATAGATTTTATTTACGATATCACTTGTATATTCTTTCTGTTTCGCTTTCTTCCAGAAATTCTTGGTTCCTTTATTGTCTAAATATTTTTTATATTCTTCAATCATAGTTTTAAAACTTTGCGAATCTTTAACGCAATAGATTGTGCTAATAATGGAGGTACTGAATTTCCAATTTGTATACCAACTGAACCCCTACTACCATAAAAGACAAAATCATCATCAAAAGATTGTATCCGAGCTGCTTCACGGGGTGTTAGCGCTCGATGTTGTAGTGGATGAGTTACACGACCCACAGAAGGAGTATCGAATCTTGTGGTTATTGTATATGCAGGTTTGTTCCTGTTAATTCTTCCGAATGCCCCACTGTGTATAGATTTTGTTTGTAGTGCTAATGGTAAACTTGACCTTCCTTCACCTTCTTTAATGCTTTTAAGTATCTTAATTATTCTAGGGTCATGTTTAGTCGCTTGGTGGTTATATATCTTTTTACTTTTTCCACGTCTTTCTTTTTGATATTGAGTAAGATTTTTATTAAAAGCATACTCAGATTCAAACTGTCCTGAGCCTGCTGATACCTTTGGTAAATCTAAAATCGTTTCTGCCACAGTTACGTATGGTCTTTGTTTTTGAGGACCATGTGTCTTGTCTGGAAAAAAATCTTCAGGATCTATACCTATCCTATTACCTATAAACACTGCCCTTCTTCTTAATTGAGGAACACCATAATCTGCAGCAAGTAAAACATGAACCTTGGTTTCATATCCAATTTCTTTAAACTTTTTTATTATTTCATTTTTTACAGCTCCTCCGTGGATATTTAGCATTGCTGCTACATTTTCCATAACAAATATTTTGGGCTTAACGTCTTTTACTACACGAATAAATTCCTTAAAAAGTTCATTGCGTGGATCATTTAAAAACGCACCATCATTACGTATTCTGCGACCTGCCATACTAAAACCCTGGCAAGGTGGCCCCCCAACAACAACACAAATATCTTTTTCTCCATTTAGTAATTCTTTTGAATCTACTTTAGTTATGTCTTCAACGATCATTTTTGTTCCAGGATGATTTTTTATGTAGGTATTAGCAATTTCTGCATTATATTCATTCGCAGACACTACATCAAAACCAGCCTTCTTAAAACCCACAGAAATACCACCCACTCCTGCGAATAAATCTATTATTTTTAGTTTACTTTTCTTGCCAGCCATACTCTTGTAATTTATTTTTTTTATAATTAAAGTTGTTTTTTAATAAGTTTTCTATATTTGTAACTTCACCTTCTTTGTTAGTATACAAATTATTTTCCACAATGAAAGGTATTAGTTTCTCATATAAAGAATCAGAAGTCAGATAACCATTATTTTTTTCTATCCAAGATTGAACCTTTCTTACAATATTCTTTTCACCATCCTCGTTGTTTAACTTCTTTTCCTTAGCTTTTACTTTCGTATCTTTTATAAAATTATAAACAAAATCACCCCTCAATGTATTGTTTCTATTGAGTCCCTGCGTACCAGAGGCAACAGCCTGTTCTTGATAAACAACGTTTATAAGATGAAAACCAGCACTAGTCACAGCATCCATTACAGCCTTCCAAATATTTAGATTTCTATTGTGGAAAGTAAATGAGAGATACTTTTCATCCTTTAAAACTCTATATAATTCAGCATAGACCTTTTTCATTCTTGATGAATAATCTTCGTATTTTTTATTACGATACGGATCATATATAATTTCACTTTCATAATTTACTTTATTTCTAAGCCACCCATTCCAAAACATACTTAACCCTAAATAAGCAATACTATCACCGTAGGGTGGATCAGTAAATATATATGAAACAGATTCTGATTTAATATTTTTTAGATTAGTAGCATCAATATTAAAGATTTGAGCATCCTTTGAGTTAAATATTCCTGCTACTTCTTGTTTGCCTTTTTTGATTTTATGGAATCGATGCTTAAAACTATTAAAAATATTTTTTTCTGTATGAATTTTTGGAGCCCATAATTTACTAATAACCCACCCCGACTTGCCATTAACTGATTCGGGATTACCAGGTATCATTTTAGAAACGTTTGGCAACATGGAAGTAAAACATAAAAGTATTAGATTTTTAACTTTTTGGTCCTTAATTTCATCTATGTCTTTAATTATTGAACCAAGCACCACTAATGCACGATCTGTAAAAAATTCATTCAGCTTACTTTTCCCATTTCTCTTAACAAATTTTAAAATTTCGTCTTTCGGATAGAAGATTTTATTTTCCTTATCTAATTTATGGAAAACCTCTGTTGCTTTTTTAAAAACTTTCTGGTCATACGAGTCTACATTTTTTATGAACTTACCACAGCTATGGCATAATGCTCTAATTTTCGAGAATTCTTCGTGATCCCAAATTGAATTTTCAAAGGCTGTAATTCCACCACACTTAGGACATTTAGTATTATATAATTCAATAAACTTTTTATAGTTCTTTTCGTATATATAATCAAATGCTTTTTCAAATTCTTCTAAGTTAACGTTATTTATTGTATTTTCAGTAATAAAACAAGCCATAGGATTTAAATCTATTCCTATCGCCTTACGATTATTTTTAATTGATTCAATAATAACGACCCCACTTCCCATAAAGGGATCAAGAACCGTTTCCCCTGGCTTTGAAAAATTCAAAATATAGTCACTCACTACATTGTGTGGTTTTCTCCCCCAATACTTATGCATCATGTAGTGAGTTGGGTGAGTTTTTGCGGTAATGTTTTTATTTATTTTATTCATACGAATTAAACGTCATAATATTTGTTATCACACAATAGATAAAAAATTGATTCAATATCAATTACCGCCCTTGTTCATGATAACTTAAAATATCCTTATCTGAGTATAACATATTTAAATACAATTCTGGAGCATTTTCTGTATACATAATGAGTTTTCCTGAATAATAAAGCTCCTTAAACTTTTTCACCCTTTCCCTAACTTCAGTTATATATTCTGGCCTAATTTTTATGCCGTTTTTGTCTTTTTCGAGATATTTATTGTAATGAACAATCCCATAAAATCTTGGATCAATATGATTCTTTGTTTCAAGAAGTTTTTGTATCTGATGTCTTTCTTCGTCTTCTCTAAATCGTAATATTCTTTCTACAACCTCCTTTGATTCAGTGTGCTCTTTTGTGATTGCTAAAAAAGTATTAAATTCAAATTTGCTAATAAATGGGTCCGAACCATAATCATCTAGTAATTGTATTAAAACATCATATATAAATAAAAATGGATAGATTTTAAAATCTTTAAAAGAAACACGTTTTGTTGATTCAATATATTTATTATAAGAACCATAAATTGGATTCCAATATAATATTTTTTCAAGTTGTAAAGTAAGAATGTCTTGATAAATATCCACATTTGAGAAATCTTTTGTCTTTTTACAAATTTCTTCAAATGAAATTGTCGGTTTGAGTGGAGATTCAGCTGATATAAAACCACTGATCTTGCTTAACATTAAAGCACGGAAACCTGCTGTCATATTTTTACCAGGATATTTATCATTAACAATCTTTTGTATTTTTTTTATAAATTCTTTTTCATCTATATTTGGATTATCTTTGATAATTTTAATCCCCTCAAAGTTAACTTGAAAATACTGATTCTGTTGCCCACGTTTCCAATATAAATTATCTTTTGTCCACTTGTCTAAGTATATTGAATACTCTCTCCATTCTTTTGCAATTACGTCATTTCTTATATCTTTCGAATATACAACTTCATTGCTTTTGAATATCTCAACAACTTCAGCATCAAAAATAACTTCACATCCATTTAAGTCATAGATAAAAAGATCTTTTCCATCTTTATGGATTTTTTTAAGTCCTCTAACCCCATTTTTTATATCAAGTCCTTCAAGAATTAAATTTGCAGTACGATAATTCCCTATGAAATCAAGAATCAAAACATTTTCTTTTTTAGGAGCAACACGTAAACCACGACCCATATGTTGAATAAATATTGTTTTTGATTCTGTGGGCCTTAAAAATAACAAACAAGAAACATCAGGAATATCGACACCTTCGTTGAACATATCTACAACAAAAGCCACCTGACATTTACCATCTCTAAAGTGTTTTATTAATAAAGTTTTATCTTTATCTTCAACTCCTTCAAGCCCTAGGCTACGAGAATGTACGGCAATCGCATTAATACCTGCAGATTTAAATTTAGTAGCACATCTTTCAGCATGTTCTATGGATGCACAAAAACCTATAGTTTTTCTATCACCAACAACTTCTTTAAATTTTTTTAAAATAGCTTGATCTCTTTCATCAATCAAAAGATGCTTATTAAGGTCCTTAGTATCATACTTAAATCCATTAAAATATATGTCGGAATAATCAATACTATCTTTAAATCAAAAATATTGGAAAGGTACTAAATAACCTTGCTCTATGGCCTGTTCCTGCCCCATCTCAAATACAACATTGTTGTTATAAAATCCTAATATATCTTTTCGATCCATTCGATCTGGTGTTGCTGTTAATCCTAGAAAAAATTTCGGTTTAAAATAAGAAAATATTAATCCATAGGTAGGTGCAGCAGTATGATGTGTCTCGTCTATAATTATATAATCGAAATAGTCTGGAGAAAAACTTTCAATATGTTTCTTTTTACCTAATGTTTGTATAGACGCAAATAATATTTTTTTATCTTTCTCTTTCTGTTTTCCATTATAAAAACCAAGGTCATTTTTTCTACCAGGAAAGACTCGCTCGAATGATTCTTTGGTTTGCTTAAGAATTTCATTAATATGAACAACAAAAAGTATTTTCGAGGCTTTAGTGTCTTTTGCATCTAAAGCAGACAATATTGTTTTACCTAAACCTGTTGCAAGTATTACGACAGCCCTATCTGATCCGTTTTCCCTTGTTGTATTAAGATTAACAAGTGCCTTTTCTTGAGCTTCGTGTGGTTTAATTTCTTTTCCTCTCTTTAGATAAAGATTAAAAAGTTCTTCGTCTGCTATAAATTGTCTTCGTAAAAAGTATTTTACTTTTTCTCTATCTTTTGTAATCAAGTCACTACCAATAGTTATTGTTTTAAGTAATAATTGATTTGTACTTACTAACTGGCTAGTTCCCTCTTTACTTTCATTGAAATTTATTAAATAACTAGCATAATCTGTTTTTATCTCTAACAGAGCAACATCACCATCGGTGATGTTTGTAATGTGTTTTTTAAAATTTGTACTTAAATCATCAAAAAGAATCTCGAGGAGATTTTTTAAATCTATATTTTTAATATCAGAAAGTAAATTCATGGATTATTTATTATCCAGGGTCTCACTAGCAAAAATTGCAGTGTGCATATTTTTAGGAGTAAGAATTACTGGCCACCAGAATGGTGAACCCATCCAGCCTTGTTCTTCTTTGCCATTTACTCTAATTAACATTAATACTGGAATGTCATCTGCTATCCTTTTAGCAATAGTAAGGGCCACTTCTCCAGTACCAGATCCAGCATCGTCTGTAAATCTGCCATCTGATTTACAACGAGATAAATTACTATCAGTTCTCACCACAACTCCAACTTTTCCGTTTTGTGAAATACTGACCGAGTTTTTTGATAAATGTTCTATACTTGCTTTAAAAGCCTTAACATCCCATTCATACCCATTTTGTTCAGAAATAAAAGTCTTTTTTATTTTATCTAAAATAGAAAGGGATTGCTCAACTGGAATTAAAAAATGATCTGATGTTGTTTCAGCTTGTAACCCTAAAATTTCTTTATCTAAATCCTCTATATCTTTTTTTATGTTACTTTTATAACCCGTCTGGAAACCAATAGGTAAAAGTCTTTTGTGGGGTTTAAGAGTAGTTATACTAGAAAGCATTATTTTGTTAGGCGAACAAGGTACAAGTTTATCACTCGTGTCTTTGCGTATAAAATAAATACCATTATTATGTGAACCATTTAGAAAAGCCTCCCTTAATGCATTATCAAATTCATGTATGCGTTTCATTACTTCATAGATACTACGAGTCGTATATAAACGAGTTACTGCTAAGTCCTCTTTAGATCTAGCACCATACATGCGACAGTGCTGTAAGACAGTGTCTTGCTGAAATTTTTTAGGATTTCTACCATAGTAAAAACCTATCATGTTTTTAATCGTAATCCCACGATCCAAAATTTGACCTCCTATAAAAATATTTAGTGGAGTTCTTAATCTAAGCTGTCCCTTGCTGTCCAAGAGCGCTTTTACATCTTTATCTGAATTAACTTTTTCTACTACAAGCATCCCTTTTGTTAAAACATCTGATACTTCATGCAAAACAACAGAAAAAATTGGTAACTGCAACCCAGAAAGTTCCACAGATGGTTTTAAATCATTGTATGCTTCCTCAACTAGAACATTAAATAATGCTTGGTCCTCTTTTGCAATCCTAACTAGTTCTTCGTTAAGTTTATTCACAACTTCTTCTTGCCAATTATGAGAATTTCTAGATTGTTCAGTGTGAATTAGAAAACTATAATTTTCTTGTTTTTCTCCTTTATTTTCTTGCTGAATGCGACGTATACTACCACCAACAATAAAATTCATTATTGAATTTCTAATTGTTCTTGTAGATGGACTTGTAAAAACTTCTTCTATCTTGAAAGATCTACGATCGGCCCTTTTAAGAGTCTTCCTTACTTTCAAAATTTCTAATTCCTCAATTGGAACCTCTTTGTAAACATGAAATGCTGTCGTTCCCTCTTCCTCGCTTTCAATAAAATAGTAATCACCTCCCACATAATCTTTATGGATAGGAACTAACACAGTGAAAGCTGGTCGTTTGGGTAAAAAAAGTGATTCTGAATCTTCGCTATCATCCGATTGTAAATATAACGAATATGGTGTTGCTGTGACTTGTAATAAATCTGATTGTTTAACCGTGTTTCGTATATCGTCTATTTGTTGAGCAATTTTTCCTTGTTCAATTGAACCACTTTCTTTTTCTTTATGAAAGCTAATGCTTGCAAAATCTGCTTCGTCGTCAATTATGAGAATCTTTTTATTTTTTAAATCAGGATAAGTGGTAGTAAGTGTGCTTAACACATGTCTAAGATTATTAGTTTCTTTCTTTGCAACAATAATCAACTTTTGACTTAACTCATATGGCACCATATTTTTAGGGAAAAGCATGATGTCATGTATTTGAACTTTACTATCCTCCTCGAATACCTGAAAATCCTCATGTAATCTTTTTAATGTCTGTTCAGTAAGTGGCTTAGTACCTTTTGTAAGTATTATCGTAATATCGTAATCATTATCAAATGCCAAAGCCATTACACCCAAAAAAGCACGAGTTTTTCCACTCTGCACCTTACCAAGTAAAATACCAGGCTTTTTCAAGTTTGTGTCAGAATCAATCAGTTTAACAACAGTTTCTTCTATACAACTTTTTAAAGAGTCATCATCTTTTCGTTTATTGGTTAGAGTATTATAAAAATATCCTTTTTTCATATTCATATCATAATTAATTAAATCTCAATACTAACTAAGATTTTTATATTTCAAAACACTCTAAAAAGTATAGCACTTTCAGCTTAATTTTTAAAGGGTTTTTAGGTAAATTTCGAAATAGACATTTAATAGAACTGTAGTAAAACTAATTTGTTTTTATTTATTTTTTATGTTATAATATATTCATACGATTGAAAAAGTTAGCTGTTAAAAGACAACAAACTTCACCCCCGAGCATAAAGATTTAAGATATAAGGTTAAGTTGAGTTATGTATAAAGATTTAAGATTAAAGATAAAGTTATGTTATGGAAAACATTAACAAATCTTTGTTTTTGGGGAACTCAAATAAAAAAAACTCCAATAAAACCTTGTATTACGATTGATATCCGAATATGAGGCAAACCACTAATGAGAGATTCAGGTGTTGATGAAAGAGAGCTGGGAAAATGGTGTTCGACTTCCACCCAGCCTTGTGATCAGCATCGGAGTCTCACTGATTGATATAGGAATAATTAAGTAAAGTAACGACATATCACCGATATTACTTTATGAAGGGGGTTCGCTATTTAAATCACACTGTTAATTGCATATCTATTATTTTTGAGCAAATTTTATTTAACACCTATACGTATTATAAATATTCTAAGTTACGGTGTTTCGAATAACGAGAAGCTAAAAAACACATCCAAATCTCTATCAAGGGGTAAGTCGAGCTCGTACCCTAAAGAGTATTTATTTAGCTCGCCTAAACCCATAATCAACCCCACTCTTTAATGGAGGTGGTATTTTAATAGTAAACTCAAAAGGAATAAATTTATCAGTTATAGAATGTCGTGGTGTGCCTGCTCCATTCCAATTGATAGTGACATAAGAAAACTGTAGCAAATTACAAGCTAAAAATAAAGAATATATTTAAAAAATTTATTTTGCTTTTAAAATATATTCTTTAACTTTCTCTATCAATTCATTTATAGGATGCTGAGTCTTAACCATATAGTCTACTGCACCTAGCTGAAGTGCTTCTTTTATTTTACTATCTTCACCTAAATTAGACATAACTATCACTGGTATATTACGTAAATCTTCATCTGCTTTCAACTGTGACAATACCTCCATGCCGTTTACTTTAGGTAAAAGAATATCCAAGAGGATAGCATCAGGTCTATTTTTCTTTACTAGAGGCAAGACTACACTACCATCTTTCGCGAGAATAACTTTGAAATTTTTTTCTTCAAATTTTTCTTGAAGGACACTACTCAATATATCTTCATCTTCAACTATAAGTATTGTCATAATATTTTATAAATTAATTTTTAATATTTAAAATCTCTTTAATCTTTTCAATAATCTCCTCTAGACTCTTTTCTGTCTTCATAAAATAATAAGATGGCTCTAATTTTGTGATGTCTCTGTTGCGCTCCTCATCACCAGCAGTAAGATTTGTTAAAATAATCACAGGCACATTTTTCCCCCAATCATCTTTGCGTAATTCTTTCAACATACTCATCCCATCCATTTTAGGCATGAGTAAATCAAGTAAAATCAAATTTGGATGTTCACTCAATGCTAAAGTAAAACCATCAATCCCATTATAAGCCTTCAATACTTCAAAACCTTCCGCAAGTAATTTTTCTTCCAAGGTATTAACTAAGATCTTTTCATCCTCAACCACTAAAATTAAAACTTTTTTCTTTGCTGTAATCATAAATTTATTTATATCTATATTATATAATAATATTATCTTTTCGTCTTTTCTTTAATTATCGTTAAATAAAAAGTCGTACCTGATTTGATGTTCGACTCACACCAAAGTTTACCACCACTTGATTCTATAATACTTTTTGCTAGATATAACCCGAGCCCGCTACCTTCAGGCTTAATCTTTGGTGAATTATCTCCACGCACAAATTTCCCAAATTTTTTAATCTTTTCTAGGGTAGCACTATCAATAAATCCATCATTGTGTATAGAAATTAAATAATCTTTTTCTCTTTCACTAATTTTTAAATCTATATCCTTAGAATTCTCCTCGGAATAAACAATTGCATTATGTAATAAGTTTGATAAAGCTTCACTTAAAAAAAGCGGGTCACAATAAATATTTTTTATTTGTGATGGTATTGTAATTTTAATATTTTTTTTCTTTTTTTCAGTTAAATTTTTTAATGCCAAAACTAATTTATTAAATAGTTCATTTACATTAATAATACTTTTATTCATTATTAACTTACCTGATTCAATCTTCGTAACGTTTAATAGATAATTAACTAAATTTATAATTCTTTTATTAGAAATTATTAAATTATCTATTTTATCTTTTTGTTGAGGGGTAAAGTTTGAAGCATCCTTTAGGGTTTCTAGAATCCACTTGATTGCCGACAATGGGGTACGCAATTGATGAGAAGCCATAGAAAGAAAATCGTCCTTTGCCTGCTCAAGCTTCTTTAGAGAACTTATGTCTTGTGTATGGGTAACAAAATAAAGTGGCTTACCCAGAGCATCTCTTACTAAAGCAGTACTTATACTAACCCAAATAATATGTCCGTTTTTGTGTATATATCTCTTATCAAACTGCGCATAATCAATTTCACCCGACATCATTTTCTTAATAAATTCTGGACCTTTAGCTTTGTCGTCTATAAAAGTAATATCGCTAAAATTTTCATTTAATAATTCTTTTCTAGAATAACCAGTAATCTTACACAAAGCATCATTAACCTCTAACCAACGACCACTAGTAGATACCACAGAAACACCAACAGCAGAATAATTAAAAATATTTCTAAAACGTTCTTCACTCTCAATCAATTTATCTTCTGTTTTTTTACGTTCAGTAATATCACTTTGAATAGCTAAAAATCCAATAATTTTTTTATTTTCACCAAAGATTGGACTCATCATACTTTCTACCATAATTAAACGTCCATTTTTTGCTTTATTCCAATGTTCATCTTTTACCACTTTTCCAGTAAGCAGATCTTTCCAAAGATTAACATATTCCTGATGCTTTCTTAGCCCACTTTTTAAAACACGTGGAGTAACCTTTCCGACAATTTCAGCATAAGTATATCCGTAAGTTTTAGTAAACTCTGAATTAATGTATGAAATTACACCATCTGTATTAGTTATATACATTACTTCACCAGAAGTTTGTACTGCTTTTTTAAACTTAGATACATCCTCACGAATACCATAAGTATTAATACCAAAAGCAAGATCATCCGCTAACTCTTTCAAAATTTTTACTTCTTCAATGTTAAAAGAGTCTATTTTGTTTGAGTATATAGCGATCATCCCAAATGCTTTTTTGTTATTTATGAGCGGTAATGCAATACTTGATTGATAACCATATTTTAAAGCATTCTTTCTCCACGGAGTCATTGTTTTGTCTTTTGAAATTAAACGCGAGATGTGGAATTTCATTGTTTTAATTGCCATTCCACTTGGTCCATTACCGTGTTTATTGTTTGCCCATGTCAATTTTGCTTTTTTAATATAATCAGATCCAATCCCTGCATGAGCTACTGGCCGTATGGTCTTCATTTTATCGTGTTCTGCAAAACCAACCCATGCTAAAGAATAACCTCCAACTTCAACAGCAATACGACATGCTTCATTTAATAGTTCTTTGAGATCATTAAAATGAATTAATACTTGATTAATACTACTGACCATTTTTATTGCACGATTAATTCTTAAGATATTTTCTTCTGCCTTTTTATTTTCAGATATGTCTCTTCCAATTGCTTGAAGATATGTATTCCCTTGTAAAACAAGCCTATTAAGAGCTATCTCTGCGTCAAAAAGACTACCGTCTTTTCTCTTGTGTTGCCAATAAAACCTCTGTGGCTGACCATTCAATGCTTTTTTTATATACATCAATGCTTTATCTTTTGAATATTGACCATCTGGCTGTTTAATCGGAGAAAATTGTATCGGAGTATGGTTAACCATATCTGCCTTATCATCACAATTAAACATCTCTACGGCCTTAAGATTACAATCCACAAAAGTACTTTTATCCATCAACCAAATAGCGTCATTGGCACTTTCAAAAAGACCATGAAATCTCTCTTCGTTGTCTCTTAAAATATTCTCAAATTTAACTATGTCAGTTATATCTCTAAAGACTCCCTGAAGATAACTTTTATTTTCAACTTTAATTAATTTGGCATTTACAGAAACTGGAATTCTTTTTTTATTTTTTGTTAAAATCTCTGTGCGTAAAACTCCTCCTTTTTTTATTTGATTCACAAACCCCATCATTGTCTCTTTCACCTTATCCTTTGGATGAAGTTCTAGAGCCTTCATGGAAAGAATCTTCTCTCTAGAATACCCTGTAAGCTTTTCAGCTTTCTTGTTGCATTCCACTATTTTTTTTGTTTTTGAGTCAGCAATAAAAATAGCATCTGCGACATTTTCAAAAAAGAATTTATGTTGTTCTACTCCATGAGAATTTATCAAACTACTTTTTGAATTTTTTACTTTATTTTTAACCATAAAACAAACTTTATTTATTTATTTCACTTATATTATCAACAACGTAACGACGTGATTTTTCTAAATTTTCTTTCATCTTTTTAAGAGTGTATTCTGTTTCTGCTATTTCACTCTCACTAAATTTACAGTCAGCCGTGTCTTTAAGTAATTTATCTAGATCATTCCTTAAACCATCAAAAATATTCAAAACATCCCTTTCTGCTATAGTTACTCTTTTTTCTAATTTTCTACGCCATTTATAATAAGTAAAATAACCTGCACCAAAAGCGCCCAATAAAATAACAATCAAATAAATAAAAAACCACGTTTCACTTATTTCTAAACTACCCAGAACAAATACCGGCCTTTGTTTAACAGTAATACTCTCTGAGGTAGCAGGAAAACTTGAAGCCATATTTTTATCCCGAGCTGTCGCAAGTAAATTATATTCCCCAGGATTTTGAAATTTATTTATAAGAATATCCCAATTACCATTACTATCTACTGATGTGGTCTGCTCAGCGACAATTTGCTTTTGACTATTTTGAACTTGAGCGATAATTTCTACTCCAAGAGAAGCTGTTCCTCCAGCATGAATTCCCTCTTCGTTGGCAACCATGCTACGACTTACATAAGTAATCACTGGTGAAACAATTGGTAGAATTTCTAAAGTTTCAGTATCTGAAGTAGAATTTCCAGCTTTATCTACAGCTGAAACATTAAGCTGATGCTTCCCCGGAAGAAGTGGAAAAAATTGATATTTGGTTAAATTGGTACTGGCAACAATAACTCCATCTAAACGAACAATATAATTATCAATACCGGATGTTAGGTCACTACTAGCAAAATTAATAGTTGGCTTTGGCTCAGCAGTTTTAAAACCTTCATTAGAAATAATTTTAAAAGGATTAGGTGGTGTAGCGTCTATGGCTAAACGATAATGTAAAGTAGGACTCCAGCCAATATTATTTTCTAAACGTATATGAAGATACCACACTCCATCAGATAAGGCTGAGAAAATCTTATTACCTAGTAATGCTTCAGCACTTGCTAGTGGTGTAAAAATAGGATTTTTATTTATAACCACAGCAGCACTTATAGTATCAGAGCTTATATTCCAGCTAGCCTTAAAACTAGCTGAGTGATTATTCCATTTTGTAGGATCTGGATAAAATGGAACACTGAGACCCATCTGGGCTGGTAACTCTTTTGCTATTGTTGCTGCTTTTTTTATCCTCTCTACATTCACCGCTTGAAAATCAGCAGTAGAAGGAATATTTATATCTAAACCCTTAGCGGTAGTGTAAACATTGCTTCCAGTTCCATCACTCGCAGTTATTGCACCGTCAGTAATCCCCAATCTACCTACCCCACTACCTTTTACCCTAAAAGCTATATGCATCAGTTTAAGGCTTGCTCCAGTAAAACCACTTGTAGATCCTCCGACGAAATTTATTGAACCTTTAACATTATCAAAAACTGGTTCTTGTAACCAAAAAGAAAAAACAGAATTAGTGCGATCAATATTTGTAACTTCTAACAAGTTGGCGGGGAAAAAAATCGTAGCTTGAGCAGTATTAACATCTTGACCCTCACTATTTATTGAAACTAATACTACTACATCATCCTTGGGTGAAGTAATATTTTTTTCTAATGACAAGTCTAAGGTCGCAGCATGAGCTAGTATCGGCAAATAAAACAAGAAGCCTACTATAAAAACAATAAGACAAAATTTAATTTTAAAATAAAGTTTCATTTTTTAAATTTAATAAAATTAATTAATAATAAGTGACTAAAACTGACTATTTAAAGCTCCTATAAAGATACTCAAATCCGCAGAATCAACTTTACCATCATTATTCATATCGAGACTTTGACGAAGCTTTGTGTCAGTAGAACTATAACGAGCCATAAAAATACCCCAATCTTGAATATCAACCTTAGCATCACCATTCAAATCTGCCTTGGGCACAAAAGTATTAATTATAAGAAATCTTTTCTCTAAAGAATAATCTGATGCATTACCTTTAGTATCTACTTGACGAACACGCAATGTATGAGTACCTAAATCAAGATGGAAAGTATTGTATGTAATATTATAATTACCATCATTGTCAGCTGTTACCATTTGGCCTGTCTTCACACCATCTATCATTAAACCAATTTTATAACCAGGCATTGCCTGACCTGTTATACCCATAAACGTACCTCGAGTCACAGATGACTGGATCAAATCAACAGTAGGAGCCATTAAAATAGTTTTAATTAATTTATCATTAACCCCCAAAGTAAAAACTTTTGTTTGAGCAATATTTTGATTTTTATCATAAACGACAAGAGCAAAAGAATTAACACCAGACGGTAGCATACCATTATATTTCACATTAAAATTACCACTTGCTCCGCCCGTAGCACTAGCACTAACAGGAACCTTTTCACCTTCCCTAATAGCCATTATCTCTATATCAGCATCTGGGAAAGCTCTACCAGAAAAAGAAACCGTCGGAGTAACCGCCCCTGAAACTCCACCTCCCCCACCAAGAGATATAACTGGAGGGATAGCTGAAAAGACAACGTCACTAGTAGCAGAAAAATCAAGAGTTGTTGGTGGTACGACATCACTTAAACTAAGGTCAACTGTTTCAACCACAGAATCAGTAATATTTTTTGTACCTATGCCGTTTACAATATTTACAAGTCCCGCACCTGTAGCACTGCCTGAAGTGACTAGATTTATATTTCCATTAAAAGTATCGGCTCTATTGTCCAAATCATCGACTGCTTCAATAGTAACTATTGTTGTTTGTCCGACTTGAACATTAAGAGGATCTAGGATCTTAAACTTTGTGGCAACTATAGGTGCTGTTGCAACTGTAAAGCTATTAGATATTCCAGTTTCTGTTCCTCCTGTACGAGTTGCCGTAATTGTAAACAATCCAACATTTGAAATATTTACTGTTCTAGAAGAAAGTACACCTAGAACAAAAGCTGGAGTTGTGCCACCACCAGACGAAAGTGTTCCACTTGATGAGATATCAGCTGTTCCAATGAAACCAGTAGCGATATTCCCGAAGGTGTCTTTCGCAGTGATACTTATATCAAATGATGTACCTACAGTTTTTGTTGAAATATTTCCACCTCCGCTAGCTTCAACAATAAAACTAGAAACTGATGCGGGATTTATATTAATTAGGGATGTGCCATTCGTAATTATTATTCCAGGACCAAATACAGGATTATCAGAGGCATATATATTTAAAGATCCTACGAGGGTTCCAGTAAGATATACATTAGTAGAGTTTGATCCTTCTAAAATAGAAATAGATGTAATGGATGCACCACCACTTAAAGAATCATAAAAATTAGCTGTACCGACGGGTGCGTCATTGTATAAATGAATGGTATCAACGCCAGAAGTGACATTGTTGTCATATTGATCTTTTCGACTAATGGAATATGTAATTCTATCACCAGCTACAGCGCTAGAAGCTCCAGTCATAATAAATTTAGCAGTAGGTCCTGGCGTGAAAGTGATATTTTTTGTAGAAGAAACATCTAACCCACTTCCCGCCGTGTCTTCTAATGCAAGAGAGACGACTTCTGCTTTTGTATCAACAATATTAATTGCGCCGATTCCACTTGTGATGGTAACAATTCCACCCGGAGTAAGACCAGGACCAGTAGGAGATGTGTGCAGTGTTACACTACCATTATAAGAAGTATCAATATTTCCAGCGCCATCTTGCATTTTTACTTCAATGGAGGCATTTACTCCAACTACCGTTGACACTGGATCACTAATAACAAAACGAGTAGCAGAAATGGGCGCAGCAGAAACAGATATAGTGTCTGTGATGTCAATAATACCTGTATTACCATCAGCAATCGGTGTACCATCAGAAACAGTAACATTAATATTGTAATCACCTGTATCGTTTGAGTATAAATAAAAATTATTAGACGAAGATCCATTTGCAATTACAAGAGATGTGATAACAGCCCCATCAATTGCTGAGTCATAAAATGCTGTGGTACTGACAAGTCCAAGATTGTGGTAAAGATAAACAGTTAAGTCGCCACTTGTGACAGCATTATTATGAGCATCAAAACGCGAAACTGTGTACATAGCACGACTTCCTACATGCATACTACCAGGATGATTTAATGTAAAATGATTTGTGAGTCCAGGAATGACTGTAAATGTTTGAGCATTTGATGTGCCGCCGCCTGGCGTGCCGTTTAAAACAGTTATATCAAAAGTTCCAGCGGTAATTAAATCTGTAGCTGGAATTGTGGCAGTTAATTCTGTCGAACTGACATATGAAGTAACTCGAGCAGATCCGGCAAAGTTTACAACAGAACTTGAGATGAAATTGGTTCCATTAACGGTCATAGTAAATTCTGCGTCACCAGAAATTTTTGAAGCTGAAGAAAGAGAAGTAGTGGTCGGAACTGGGTTAACGATAGAAAGTGTTTGAATATTCGATGTGCCACCGCCTGGAGTCGAATTAAAGACAGTAACGTTTATATTCCCAGTAGAGGATAAATCACTAGTTAAAATTGTTACGGTGAGTTGTGTATTATCAATATATGTAGTGGTCCGAGAAGATCCGTTGAAATTTACTACAGAACCAGAGACAAAGTTTGTTCCATTAACTGTTAAAATAAGATTACTATCTCCTACATTTTTCGAAGATGGAGAAAGAAAAGTAATTACTGGAACTGGGTTTTCATTGACTGCAAAAGAAGCTACAACAGAAATATTAGCAGTGACATTTACATCAGTACGAATAGCAGTCAAAACTCCATCACTCCAAGAAGTGAAATGATATCCAAGATCAGGTGAAGCAATAACAGCTGTACCCGAAGCACCATAGTTCACTGTTTGTAGTGTGGTGCCGACAATTACACCATTGGCTCCTGCAGTATATGAGAGGGTAAAAGTAGGAATTGTATAATTTATCGTTATCCTAATATGATCTACAGAAGCTGTTATAGCATTTCCTTGTGTTGTATTTTTATATGCTGATAATGCTAATCCAAAATTAGTATTATTTATATCGGATGGTGTCCATGTTTCTCCCCATAAATCAGAAATACTACCATACGTTGTATATGCATCAGATGTTCCCCACCAATTTGCATTTGATTTATCAGTTACACTAATTGTGCCACCTTTTATAATTCTTACTCTGTAATCTTTAATTCGTGATGCGCTGGCAGATTTTTTTTCTACTTCCACGGTAATACCATTTATAGTTGCTCCTGATGGAATTGCAAAACCAAAATTTGTTGCTTTCAGATAATGACTTATTTGATTATCATTAAGACTAGCTGTCGCATTACTATTATTAGAAGAAATAATGTTACCGGGATTTGACCAAGAAATAGTCCCCACAGAAGAATCATCTGTACCAATTACTGGATTATTTGGTCCGCTTGTAGTCGCTTCAGCTTTTGAAACAAAACCAAAAATAGAAAAAATGGCAAGTAAAACTAATAAGGCAAAAAATATTTTTTTATTAAAATATAGAGACATAAAATTTGGGTTTCAATACATAAACCAAAATCTAAAAATGTCATCAATCTCCGGGAGTTTTGTTACTATTTTATTATACCAAAATATATAGAATTACTAGAAAGTTATCCACAGGAAGAGCCCAATAAGAAGATATTTTTATTAATTCGTCTCTTCTCTCACTATTTTCCCATCATCTAGGTGTATTATCCTCTGCGCAAATTTACTAAATTCAACTTCATGAGTAACCATTATTATGGTCTGTCCTTCCTCGGCGTGTAATTTTTTAAAAATATCCATAATGACACGCGAAGACTCATTATCTAGATTCGCAGTTGGCTCATCGGCAAAAAGAATCTTGGGTTCATGGGCTATCGCACGAGCGATACTGACCCTCTGTTGTTCTCCACCAGAGAGTTGTCCAGGTAAATTGTTTAATCTTTTCTCTAAACCAACCAAGGTTAAATGCTCTATCGCTTTTTCATAAGCTATTTTTTCAGGAAAGTTTTGCATAAGGAGTGGTAGGGCAACATTTTCAAGTGCAGTTAATTCTGGAAGTAATGCATAATCTTGAAATACGTAACCCAATTCCGAAAGACGAAAAGCAGTTTTTTCTTCTATGGGAAGTGGCGCCATATTTTTTTCATTTATAAAAATCTCTCCACTCGTCGGTTCATCGAGCAAACTCATTTGATAAAGTAAGGTACTTTTTCCAGCTCCGGAACGACCCATGATGGCAATGAATTCTCCACTCTTCGCCTTGAAATCTATTCCTTTTAGAACTTCTGTTGTGCTCTCCCCGTCTATGAATGATTTTTTTAAATTTTTTATTTCAATCATAAAAATTAATTTCTACCTAAAATAGAATCTAAGGTGTTTTTACGAACGACCAAACGCGCAGGAACAAAACCAGCAATAATTGTCGTAATCATTAGTAATCCTATTCGTAACATCGTTCCACTAAACGGAGCCACAAGTATCCCATCACTGAAAGTAAAATCAATCGGATGCACTCTCATAAAAGGCTGCAGAAATCCATAGAGAACAATAACCCCTATCACTGAACCACAAAATGCATAAAAGAAGGATTGAAGAATATATGAAATCTCAATTGCTGATTCGTTAATACCAATACCTTTCAAAATACCAATAAATTTTCTTCTAGTTATCGCATTAATAAAGATAACAATAAAAATTGTGATCGAAGCTACGACAAGTCCTATAGAAGAGAGCATATTCCCAAGCAAAGCAAATGTATCTATCATGTCTTTAATAAATTTAGGCTGAGCATCAGCATAGGTTTGAACTTTTGCAATCTTATCTACTCCATTTTGTTTTAAAATATCTCGTACAACCGTTGGATCGGCACCCTTTTTTAACTTAATAGATATTTCAGCCACATTATAATCATTGCGACCAATCATACTTCTAAATTGAGAATCAATCATAAAAACTCTCATATTCAGTTCATCGACTTTCGCTTTTATGATTCCTTTTATGGTGACTTCACGCACTATACCATTTACACTCATACGAATTTTTGTACCTGGTGCAATATTTTCTAGTGTTGAAAATCCTGGAGAATCAATTGGTAAATATTTTTTATCTAAAAATGACCCAATTAAAACTTGGTCATAATCCCCTGGAGCTAAATATTCTCCTTCAACTATAAACTTTGAAATATTAGTTACATTGTTCTCTGCGACTGGATCGATGCCGACGATGGATGCTGCTGCAGTATTGGCTTTATCTTTTTCATTTGTGCGTGTTTTATAATTTGCCTCTAGAGTCCCCCTATCTAAATATCTCGGAGTAAATGCTTCTACCTCTGGTATTGATTTTATGATGTTAATGACTTCAGGACTATTCTCTATGTATGTTTTGTTATTTAATGAAGAAATAATTACGTCACTTGTGTAATTCGTACGCACTGCATCAACTGCTCCTTGAATGAGCCCAACTAAAATTCCACTCACCACCACAAGGTTAAGGAACGTAAAAAACATCACGAAGATAATGAGTATCGTAGTCCATGGACTAGATCTTCTTATTTGGCGTTTTGCCAAAAAAAATCCAATACGAATATTTAATGAAGAAAACATATTATTTGACGTTGGACGTCTGAGATTCCTGACGTCCAACGTCTGGTTTAAGGATGACCTGATCCCCGTCTGAGAGTCCTGAAACAATTTCAGCTTGACCTAGAGAAGAAACACTTCCTATTACCACCTCCCTTTCTTCTATATTTTTACCAACTTTTACTTGTACAAATTTTTTACCAGCTTTATCCAAGATAACACCCCCAGGAACTACTATGACATTAGGTTTATCGAAGGTTATTATTGAAACGTTCGCCGTCATGCCTGATTTTATACGTTCATCTTTTTCATTAAACTGAAGTTTTACTTTATAAGTAGAAACTCCGTCTCTTATTGTTTCTGCTGGATCTATCGAAACTACTTTTGCATTAAATAAAACACTACTACCGTATGCATCCAAGGTAACTTTTGCTTCATTATTTAATTTTATTACAGCAATATTCACTTCAGGGACGAAGCTCTCTATCTGGAAAGTTCCCACGCTCATCATCTGAACCAAGGGAGCATTAATGGAAGCAACTTCTCCGACTTTCGCATCTATTTTTGTTATTATTCCGCTAAAAGGCGCAATAATTAATGTCTTTTGCAAACTGGCCCTCGCATTGTCGACATTTGCTTGCGCGCTTTTCATTTGAGCAATCTGCATATCAATGTCTTCTTTTGTGGCGCCAGCCTGTTCAAGTTTCAAATTATTTTGTTTAGTCGTTAATTCAGATTGAGCATTTTTATATGAAGTAAAAGCCCCTGATAAATTTGAAACTGAAGTATCTATGGCAAGTCTAGCTGTCGATGTATCAGACTTCCAAGAACTTGGAATACTGCTACCATTTGAATACGAAGCACTTGGATTATTTGTAATTAAAGAAACCTCTGCCAAGAAATCTTTTAATTTATTCATATTGTTTCCTACTTCTAAAACATACCTATCTAGATCTGAACTGGAATCTATTTTAGCAATAGACTGTTTCCATAAATTGAGGATATTTCCAATAATAATTCTATCCTGATTGACAGAGCCCAGAAGAGAACTATCGCTAACGAATATAACAATAGATGGATTACTTGAAGACGGATTATTGAAAAATTGATCAATCTTATTTTTTATGGCATCATCTGATTTTGTATATGCATCATTTATTGAATTAATAACACTTTCTCTTGCTTGATTAAAACTAGTCTGTGCACTCAAGACAGAAGATTCAGTAATGGCGATTTGTTCACTCCTAGTTCCTAACTGTAAAGACTTCAAATTAAGTTGTTCTTTTTCAAGAATAGCTTCTTTTTGTGCCAGGTCAGCCTGTAAATCTCCATTTTCAACACTCGACAAAACTGAACCTGCATTTACGGTGTCACCAACTTTAACTCTAACAGAAGACACTCTTCCTCCCTGGGAAAAACCAAGACTAACATCACTCGATGCTATGACATGTCCAGAGATAGAAACTTGATTCACAAAATCAGCATGACGGATAGCAACAATTTCTATTGTGTCTTTTTTGTTATTAAAAACAAAAATTCCACTAATAATTAAAATTGTGATAATAGCATAAATAACGTATTTTTTATCTTTTAAGAAAGACAAAATCTTATTTAAAAAAGTCATACAATATATATTATACTACAAAAAATTTATTCACAAACATAAGAAATCTTTTTAGAGACTTAATTCTCAAAATTAATTTTGAAACCATACATACCCATACCACACACACCAGAAAGAGGCTCACCCACTTTCGGTGTACCTAGATCAATTTCTGTCTCTCCATTTTGAGGTAAAATCTTTTGGAAATTAAGGGAATGAATGACTAGAGATGCTGAACAATCGAAGGTTCCGCTGGTTTGCATTATAAGCTTTGTCGGAATACCTGCTTTCGCTGTAGTAACTTTCGGAGAATAACCACCTCTGGCATTTACTCTTATGTATTGAACTCCATCTTTTATTTCTACATTCTGTCCATCACTCGAACCTTCCCCACCCATAAAAATAACACCCATAAAAACTACAAGGCCTAAGGTAACTATTGTTAAAGCTATTTTGTTCATAAATAAAAAATTAAATCAAACTTAAATACTGAATAATGGATTAATAATACCTACTCCCGCAAGACCAGCAAGAAGTGCAAATATACCAAGACCTATTACGACAATACCCGCGGATTTAAAGAAAAGTGGCGCATGTTTCGAATGCGCAAATGATGCTGAACCAAATGACACCAATGCAAGCATTGGTAAAGTTCCCAAGGAAAAAGAAAACATAATTAAACATCCAGAAATAAATGATCCACTAGATAATGCAGCTACTTGCATTGATTGTGTAAAACCACAAGGCAAGAAAAAAGTGCCCAATCCAATAAGAAGTGGCGCCCAAAAAGCATGTTCTACTTTTCTAAAAAAAGAAAATAAATTACTAGGTAATGTAAATGTATTTTTTTTAAATACTCCGACAAGATTAAGTCCGAGTAGAATCATCACGGTAGAAGCGAGCAATCCAAGTATTGCAGAAAACATAAAATTTATTCCAATTGCTTTTCCAAGCAACCCAAGAATACCACCGAGCAAAGCAAAACCAAACAATCTTCCAGCATGAAATAAAATGAATGGTTTCTTCGTTATCCCTTTATCATCTTGTTCTATTTTCGCTGATAAGGATAAAACAAGCCCACCTACTATAGCGAGACAACTAGAAACTGAAGCGATCAGGCCAATAATAAAACTCGCTTGTGGTGTTGTCCTACCCCCGATGCCGAGATTGAGAATTCCTGATTTTTGCAACATAAAAAAGAGAGCTAAAAATGCAAGTCCTATGGGTAAAGCTTTCCAAATTAAATCATCATTTTTAACCTCTGTTATCACTTTCTCCACCGAAAGAGTATATCCATTCCCTTTTATTTTACTCGTAAGAATAGCAGCCAATTCTTCCGCGCTCTCTTCGCTTTCAGTTTCAATTTCGACAATTTCTTTCTTTAAATCAACATGTGGATTTTTTACAAAATCTTGCCCACCTAAAATATCTTCAATCAAGATTTTACATGACGCACAATGAGTTCCAGCAACATGGAATATGTATTTTTTTTGTTTTATTTCCATTAATTCATACTAGCACAAATTTTGTAAATCAGAAATTTTATGCCCCGCAACCCACCCCATCCTTCTGTTCTTGTGGTTTTATTTGTGACATTACCTTTTGAATTCCAGAAACACTAGAATATTCAGGTCCTAAAATTTTCTTGGAATCAACTGTATTGAAGTCGACGCCTTGAGATGTCACAAGAGTTTTAATTGCCGCATATTGATCGGGGAACCAGAAAGTATTTACTTGTAGTGCAACTTTATACATATCTGCCTCAGACACACCCTCTGAAGCCATAAGCTCTAACAATCCAAGCATTGCCATGCCGTGATTGCAATCAGGGAAATAAGTAGAATTATTGCAACATGGCCGATAAATGTTTTTTGCCACTCGCTCCACTAAAGCTTGCTGTTCTAATGTAAGAGTTACAAAAGAATGCATACTGTAATGATCCATCGCTTTTCCGTTAGATAATGTCCATCCGCCAGTCGAGGCGAAGTTTCCCGCACCACCATATTTGGAATCCATCATCGGACCACTTTCAAGAATAGAATTCTTATTTCCTAAACCAAAAGCCCAAAGCATATTTAACACTACTCCGGAGTTTTCAGAATTTATAACAAGGTTTCCATTATCACTATCAGTCAATAATTTCTTGTCCGCTTCAGTTAGACCACCTCTCCCCACATATAGATTCTCAAACTTTGTTTGATCTATAACCCCAGCTTTTATCATTTTAAGACCAGTATCTCCCCATTTTACCGGCAACTCAATATCATTCTGTAGGGAAATTTTATTTTGTGAATTTAATCTCACGGGGTGCCACAAAATTTCTTGGTTTTTTGATCTTATCGTATAAATAGTAGCTACTAAAATTAAAGCTATTACAATAATAGCACTCACTATTGGAGACAAGTTATTTTCTTTTATTTCATCATTTGTTTCGTTTTCCATATTTTTATTATTTTAATTCTCCAATTTTACCGAAGAGCATATCATTTGCTATCGCCATATTAGGATCATCAAATACGTATCGCACCACAGCATTTTTATCGAGAACTACATATGTATGCCCAGGCAAAGCTCCTCTGTGCATCGAAGAAACTGTTGTTAACATACTAAGACTCCTAGAAACGTTCGCACCTGTGTCGAACATAGTTGTGGCTTTCGCAAGCTGTGGCATTTTAGCTATTGCTGTTTGCCAGTCTGTTGCAGAATCAACTACAATTGATATAGCCTGTATCTGATCGCTGTTGAACCTATTGTCAGCACCGAATGCTGCCATTTGATTCCAACAAGCTGGATAACACATTAAGCCTTCGTTGAAGAACAAGACTGTATTTTTTCCTTTCAAATCGGCAATTGTAAATACCTTTCCATCTTTATCTGCCAACTGAAAATCTGGCATAGTTTTTCCTATAAGAGAATTTAATGCATCACTATTAGCTGCCATCGGCGAACCTCCATGCATATTATCAACGCCAGCAGTATTTAGAGCCTGTTTTTGTTGTATGTTTTCTGGTGAACTTTTGAATAAGAAATATCCAAATGCTAACACTACAACTGAAACGATAACTATCGTAACCACCAGTGAATTTTTATTTTTGTTCATTTTTTTGTTTGTTAGATTGTTTAATAAATAAGTAAGAAATACCGACGACTATCCCGACGAATATAAGTGCCCAAATGTACTCAGGAATCAAAGTAGTAAAACCATTGATTAAACCTAAAAATTTAGCATTCCATATATTCATTTCTAATTGATAACTTGAATGGCTAAATAACTTATTGCTAAAAGCCAAATAAGTTATATAACTACCCATCAAAAGAAATATTAATCCAGAGATTAATTCTGAAATAATAATCCGCCAACTGTAACTACCAATTCTCATTGAGATAGTTTTATTTGCGTTAGTGAATTTATCGGTAAGATTTACCTTATCGAGAAACATTGCAATTATAAATAATGGCAATGTCATACCCACCACATAGGCTAAGGTATAAAGCGCGCCCCAGACGATTGTACCGCTTGTGGCGGATAGCATTAGCACTCCAGCCAACACCGGAGCACAACAAGTCGTGGCTATCGCAGAGAAAATTCCTAGAACATAGATTGACCAAACATTTCTTTTCATTTCTCCACCACGAACAGAAAAAGGAAGAGAAAATTTCTTACCCAAGAGCATTGTTATGCCAAGTAAGACAAGAAAGATTCCGCCAACTGTAAATATTGTACTGTGATACTTACTGAATAATTGCGCCAAGAAAGAAGCGCCAAGTCCTATGGGAAGAAATATGGTCAGAATTCCTAGAAAAAATATAAATGTCATAAAGAAAATTTTATATTTTTCTCTAAAAATGTTTCCTAGATAAGACGGGAGAAGTACTGTAATACAACACGGGGCAAATAGTGCAGCCACCCCTGCTACGAATGCCGCTATTAATGATGTTCCTATTAATGTTTCCATATAATTTTTTTGATATATTCCCCACTAGGCGGGGCAAGTTATTAATTTAAGTAAAAAAATAGTAAAAAATATCCCTTTGAGGGATATTTAAATAGCACGAAAAAGCGCATGCTTAATACGTGCCAATATTAGAAAGCTGGACTATTCTCTAAGAGAGATAACCACCCAATGATTCTATTTTGATAAGAATAGAATTTCTTATTATCAAGATAATATCTCCATTTATAAAAATACTGTTTTTGATTTAAAAAGTTTTCTTTACTGAAAAAATATAAAAATATTCCTAACGCAAGAAAAGATAGTAAAAACAATGAAGGAAAAACTACATTTGAAAATTGGTGCCAATCGTTTATATGATCGATGCTATTGTCGCATACTGAAGAGCCATTTAGAGCATAAGGACAATTTGCCATAGGGGTAGAATTCATGTGGTTAAATTTAAACAAACCAAAAACTCCTATGCCTATGTATGCAAGTAAAATAAAAAGACCTATAAATAATTTTGTTTTACGAAAATTCATATTTATTATTTATTGATTTGTTTGAAAAGCCAGATGCCGAGCAAAATCAAGTCAACCATCACCACCAAGGCGACGATATAACCAAATCCTCCGCCCATCATCCCGCTATATCCATTTCCATAATATCCCATCATATAATCATTATATCATATTATTTATAAATTCGACTTTTATAATTTCTTACTTTTAATACGTAATGAATTTCCGACTACCGACACAGAGGACATTGCCATGGCGAACCCTGCAAATACCGGTGAAAGCAACCAACCGAATATCGGATAAAACAATCCTGCGGCAAGAGGAATACCAACAACATTATAAAAGAATGCCCAGAAAAGATTCTGCTTTATTCCGAGCATTGTTATCCTCGAAAGTTTTATTGCTTTTACAAGCTTTGAAATATCTCCACCGAGAAGCGTAATGCCTGCTGATTCGATAGCCACATCCGTACCCGTCGCCATGGCAATACCCACATCTGCTTGCGCAAGAGCAGGAGCATCATTTACTCCGTCCCCTGCCATAGCTACAACCTTTCCTTCCGACTGAAGTTCTTTTATTTTGTTTAGTTTATCTTCCGGCATTGCCTCCGCTACAATTTCATCAATACCAATAAGTTTTGAAATATAGTTTGCTGTATTTTTATTGTCTCCAGTAAGCATTACAATTTTTATGCCAAGCTTGTGGAGATTTTTCACCGCTTCAATTGCTTCAGGCTTTATAGCGTCAGCTATCATAAATATCCCTAATACCGAACTTTTATCTGTGAGAATAACGGGTGTCTTGCCTTCTAATGTTTCTTTCTCTAATAACTCACGATCAAAATTTAATTTTAGATCTTCAACTAATTTTGTATTACCGGCAAAATATTCTGTACCATTAAATGTTCCTCTTAATCCTTTGCCTTTTATAATTTCAAAATTTGAGATCTCATCGATTTTTATGTTTTTACTTGCCCCGCCGTGGCGTGGGTCTTTTGCGTAATTAATTATTGCATGAGCAATAGGATGTTCTGATTTATTTTCCAACATTGTAAGGATTGAAACAATTTCATTATCCGTTTTATTTGAAAAATTCTTAATTGAAATGAGTTCTGGGCGCCCGTTAGTTAAGGTTCCAGTTTTGTCTACTACGACGACGTTTACTTTATGCAATTTCTGAAGTGTTGCTGCATCTTTGATTAAAATTCCTTCTTTCGCTCCTTTACCTACACCCACAATAATAGCTGTAGGAGTCGCGAGTCCAAGTGCACACGGACAGGCAATAACAAGTATACCTACGAAGGAAACTAAGCCGAAAGAAAGTGCTTGAGAGAAACCTAAATATTGCGTTCCAAGAATAAGCCATAAACCAAGCGTAACAATGGCTATGCCTAAAACGATAGGCACAAAAACACTTGATATTTTATCAGCTAATGCCTGTATCGGCGCCTTGCTGCCTTGCGCTTCTTCTACCATCTTTACTATATGAGCAAGAAGAGTTTCCCCGCCGACTTTTGTCGCCTTAAAAGTAAAAGAACCCGTAGTATTTATCGTCCCAGACACAACATTATCACCTTCTTTTTTTTCTACTGGCATCGGCTCGCCTGTCACCATTGATTCATCTACATAAGATACGCCAGATACAACAACGCCATCTACTGGAATTTTGCCAGCTGGTTTTACTACAATTAAATCTCCATGAACCACTTCTCCTATGGGTATTTCAATCTCTTTCTCATCTCTAATCACAAGAGCTGTCTTTGCTTGTAAATTTAAAAGTTTTTCTATTGCATCTCCAGTTTTTAGTTTTGATCGTGTTTCAAGATATTTACCAAGAGTGATAAAAGCGATGACCACGATAGCCACATCATAATAACTTTGATTAACATTTAAAAAGGGTTTAAGGCTTTCTTCGAAAGCGCTAAGGATAAAACTATAAAGCATAGCGACAGAAGTACCGAGGCCAATGAGTGTATCCATGTTGGCTTTTCCATAACGTAAAAATCTGTACAAACCAAGTAAGTATGGTTTCCCCACTACGAACAGAGTATAGGTAGCGAGTATTGGTAAAAGATGATGGAAAAATTCACTCCAGAAATAAGACATCTCCGTGACAAGGTTAAACCTTGTCAAAATATCCCAAGTCATTACAAAAATACTAATGATGACAATAGGAATAAGGGAAAAGAGTTTATTCCTCATTTCTTTTAATTCTGCAAGTTTTTCTTTTTTTGTTTGATTAAGTCCGAGGTGTTCGGCATGTTCACTTTCACTCATGCCCATTTCGCTCGCAGTCATCTCACCATGATCCATTTTATTATCATCCTGATTTGCAACTATAGTGTAGCCAAGGTGTTCTAATTTCTTATTAAATTGATCAAGATTCGTTTTACTCTCATCGAAAGAAATTTTTGCATTTTCGGTACCTGGATTAACAGATATATCCTCTACTCCATCAATTTTTTTGACAGTTCTTTCTATTATACTGGCACATGAAGCACAGTGCATTCCTTTTACATTGTACGTTTCTTTTTTCATTTATTTACTCTTTAATTTATAAATTTTTAAAATTTCATTAACTGGCTTACTTTCATCTCCGTGTTTGATTTGATGGATAACGTGCGTGGATAAATGATTTTCCAAAATTAAATCTTCAACTCCAGAGAGAGCTTTTCTTACTGCACTAGTTTGAGTGATGATATCAATGCAATATTTTTCTTTATCTACCATATCCTCTAGGCCCCTTATTTGCCCTTCAATAATTTTCAAGCGCCTTAATGCTTTATCTTTTATTCCATGTTTCATTAACCTAGCATATACCCCCTGGGGGTATATGTCAAGAAGCCACATCTATGTATTATTCCACTGTCACGCTCTTAGCTAAATTACGAGGTTTATCTACATCATTCCCCCTCTCTGTCGCTATGTAATACGCTAGAAGTTGCATTGGAACAAAAGCAAGAATTGGAGTTAACATTTCAAGAGTCTTTGGAATATAAATCACATCATCAGCAATATTTTTTAATTCTTTATTTCCTTCCGTAGTTAATGCAATAACACGTCCTCCACGAGCTTTAATTTGTTGAATACTACTTTTATTTTTTTCATACATACTATCTATGGGTGCTATAACAAGAGCTGAGAAGTTTTCATCAACAAGAGAGAGAGGTCCATGTTTAAGCTCAGTCGCATTAATTCCTTCTGCGTGAATATAAGAACATTCCTTAAGTTTTAAAGCTCCTTCCATTGCAGTACCGGCATTATATTTACGCCCCAGATAAAAGAAATTTTTACTATTTTTATATTTCTTAGCAAGTTTTTTTATATCACTTTCATTTTTAAGAATTTTTTCAACAAGTGTTGGAAGTTTTTGTATTTCTTTTATAATTACCTGCCCTTTTGATTTTGAAAGATCCCTCATTCTACCTAAATAAATTGCAAACATAATTTGAAGCAAAACCTGTGAGGTCGATGCTTTAGTAGAAGCCACAGCCGTTTCTGGTCCTACATGATTATAAATACCAGCATCTACTTCCCGAGCGATACTTGAACCAATAACATTTACAATACCAAATGTCATCATATTTTTGCGTTTAGCTTTTTTAACAGCATTTAAAGTGTCAGCTGTTTCTCCAGATTGAGATATAGCTAACAATCCTCCATTTTTGTTAATCGCTGAAGTACGATAAGTAAATTCTGAGCCATATTCAACTTTAGTTGGAATTCCGGCTAATTCTTCAAAAGCATATTCTCCAATCATCCCAGTAAAACGTGCCGTACCCATCGCTGCAATAGTAAGACTCTGGAGATTTTTAAGTTCCTTTTCAAAAACTTCCAATCCACCAAATTTAATATTCCCTTCACTTGCAATAAGGTGCCCAGCAATAGTTCTACGCAAGGATTCTGGTTGTTCAAAAATTTCTTTTAGCATAAAATGCTTATACCCACCCTTCTCTATTTCTTCGATTTTCATTTCAAGCTTTTGAATATAAGGATTTTTGATTTTATTTTGAATTGTTTTAATTACGAGTTTCTTATTTTTAATTATTGCCATTTCCCCATCCTCTAAATACACAACTTTGTCTGTATATTCGATAATCGGAGTCGCATCTGAAGCAATAAAAAACTCATCGTTACCAAGTCCAACGACAACAGGACTGCCTACTTTCGCCACAACAACGGTATCAGGTTCATCTTTTGATAAAACTAAAATTGCATAAGCCCCCACTACTTCGAGAAGTGCTAGACGTACCGCTTCATCAATATTTACTTTTGTATTCTTTTTTATATCTTCAATTAAATTTACTAAAACTTCTGTATCTGTATCGCTTTTAAATTTATAACCCTTCTTTATTAAAATTTCTTTTATCGCGAGATAATTTTCTATGATTCCATTGTGCACGATTACAATTTCTCCCGAGTTTGATAATTGAGGATGAGCATTTCTATCTGATGGAGCACCATGTGTCGCCCAGCGTGTATGGGCTATGCCAACCGCTCCCAACATATCTCTATTTTTAACAAAATTTTTCAACTCTGCGACTTTCCCTTTTTTCTTATATACAGAAAGAACACCAGCACCCAAGAGTGCGACTCCAGCAGAATCATAACCGCGATACTCTAAACGCTCTAACCCTTTTATTAGGATTCCATAAGCTTCTCTTTTTCCAATATATCCGACAATGCCACACATGAGTCCAATATAACAATATTTTTTAGTCTAAGCTAATTTTTTGAGTTCCGTCTCGTATTTCTTCATTATTTCCATAGACGCAGTCATCTGATCCATTCCTCCTTTTGTCTTTTCTTGAATCTCCAAAGCAATCTTTTGAAAAAGTTCAGGATTTTTCTCCATCATCGTAATAAACATATCTATCTGCGCTTCAGGCACTCCTTGAGTGCGAAGCATTTTTTTAAGTAAAAAGTTTTTAAACATCTAATATATGTACTATAAAAGTTACCAAGTTGCAATAGCGGTGGTTTGCATTTTGAGCTCTAATGTGTAATAATCACCTTATCTATGAATTTAGTAACCAAATTTCTGCCATACGCGCAGATTATCCTTTCAGTAATACTAGTAACAGCGGTTCTATTACAGCAGTCGGCTGCTGGCTTAGGAGGTGCTTTAGGTGGAGGAGATACAGAATCTTTTCATCATACTCGTCGAGGCTTTGAGAAGTTTCTCTTCTATTTATCCATGGTTTGTGGAATTCTTTTTGCTTTATTCGCTTTACTTAGTATAATACTAAAAGCAAATAGCTAGTTTTATTTTGTTTCATATCTATGCAAAATTTATACAGTCGCATCCGCAATTTTAAATTGCCTAAAAAAGACGAAATTAATTCAATTTTTAGCACTTTCTCAAAAAAAGAAAGAATTATTTTTATTGTTTTATTATTGACGTTATTAATAAGTACATTATCGATACTTGAAAGTATAAACAAGTCACTAATGGTCAAGATACCACTTCATGGTGGCTCTTTATCTGAAGGGATCATCGGTGCCCCTCGTTTCATAAATCCAATTCTAGCAAATTCTCCTGCTGACCTTGACCTTGTTTCTCTTGTTTACTCAGGTCTAATGAGGAAAAATCCTGACGGCACACTGTCTCCAGACTTAGCGGAAAAATACGAAATATCTAAAGATGGTTTAACTTATACATTTGTGCTAAAAGATAAAATATATTTCCAAAATGGAAATCCTGTAACTGTGAACGATATTCTTTTTACAATAAATAAAATAAAAGATCCTATCATAAAAAGTTTAGGAAAAATAGAATGGGATGGAGTAACTGCAACAAAAGTAAATGATAAAACTATAGAATTTTCTTTGAAAAAACCCTATCCATCATTTTTAGAAAACGCAACACTTGGAATAATGCCAGCGTCTTTGTGGAATAACTCTGCAATAGAATTAAACAATGCAAACACTTCCCCCATTGGCTCTGGACCTTATATGATAAAAGATGTTTCCAAGGAATCATCTGGAGTCATAAATTCTTATGATTTAGTATCTTTTAAAAAATTCATATTAGGTGAACCATATATAAAAGATATAAGTTTACATTTTTATTCAAATGAGGATGATCTTGTTCGAGCACTAGAAGATGGAGTTGTGGATCAGATAAGTTCCATCACCCCCCTAAATGCAGACATTTTAAAAGAAAGAAATTTTCAAATAACGAATTCTGTATTGCCTAGAGTATTCGGACTTTTCTTTAATCAAAACAAAAACCGTCTTTTTACTGATAAAGTCATAACAAAAGCTATCGATCAAGCCATAGATAAAGACAAGATAGTCCGTGAGGTTCTTTTTGGTTATGGAATAGCTATAGACGAGCCAATACCACCAAACATGATTGCCTATCAAAAATTAGCAGGAGAAAATACTTCTTCCCGTGAAGACATTTTACAAAATGTACAAAATAATCTAGCTAAAGACGGATGGTCAAGGGGTCCTGATGGGTTCTTGCAAAAAACCATAATTGGGAAAAATAAAAAGAAAACTGTTACCACATTAGAATTTTCAATATCTACTGGTAATGCAGGCGAACTCGCAAAAACTGCCGAAATAATAAAACAAGATTTAGCTAAAGTCGGAATAAAAGTTGATATAAAAACTTTCGAGGTTGGTAATCTAAATCAAAGTGTAATTCGTCCACGTGATTATGATGCTTTACTCTTCGGACAAATCATAAACCACGAATCTGACCTTTTTGCTTTTTGGCACTCAACACAAAGAAAAGATCCAGGTCTTAATGTGGCTGTATATACCAATGCAAAAGTAGATAAAATTTTAGAAGATGCATCTGTCACCGTCGATGAACAAGCTAGAATTAAAAAATACGCACAATTCGAGGGTGAAATAAAAAAAGACATGCCTGCAGTTTTTCTTTATAGTCCTAATTTTATATATGTAGTTTCAAAAAACTTAAAAGGTCTCTCGATTGACCATATCTCGTCATCAACAGATCGTCTTTCAAACATATATTCATGGTACACCGAAACAGAAAACGTTTGGAAAATATTTTCTAAATAAATCGTCTCGAGGGCGATTTGCCGAAGAGACAGAAAACTAATATTATTAAAACACTAAAATTAAAAAATAATGAAAAAAACAAGACTATCTTTTTCTTCACTCAAGATTGAGGATAAAAAAGAAAACAAAACAGAACAACACCCAGACGCTCCTCGTCTGGATCCCAGACGAGGAGCGTCTGGAGAACACAAAAAGGAGGGCGGACATAGAACTCCAGATAAAAAAAGAATGACCAAAAGCTCTACTTACCAGTACACCCAAAAAAGATTTGGCAAAAGTTCTAATTCTCGACCTTTTGGAGAAAAAAGCCAGTACAAGATTATGAGTAGTAAAATCCCCCCTCCAGAACCTGGAGTAATTCGTGTTATCCCACTTGGTGGAGTAGAAGAAATAGGCAAAAATATGACCGCAATAGAAATCGACGATGACATTATCGTGATAGATGCTGGTATGCATTTTTCTACTGAAGCAACCCCCGGAGTTGATTATATTATTCCAAATACAACATACCTAGAAGAACGAAAAGACAAAATTCGTGCACTACTTATTACACACGGACACTTAGACCATATCGGTGGTGTACCCCTAGTACTCTCACGTATTGGAAATCCTCCCGTATATTCTAGAAATTTGTCTATCTTAATGATGAAGAAGAGACAAGCAGAATTCCCTCACCTGCCAGCAATGAAAGAAAATGTTGTTGAAAAAGATTCTGTTATTATGTGTGGAAAAATAAAAATTAGATTCTTTGGTGTTACTCACACTATCCCAGATTCGATGGGTATAATAATAGAAACAGAACATGGATGGATAGTTACTCCAGGAGACTACAAACTCGACCAAATAGATGGAGTCGTTTCAAAAGAAGAAGAGAAAGAATATTCAATTTTTGACAAAGCAAAAGTCCTTTTAATGATGACAGATTCTACAAACATTGAAAATGAAGGATTTTCTCTTTCAGAAACAAAAGTACATCAAGGGCTAGAGAATTTAATAAAAAAGGTAAATGGCCGAATAATTATTGCTGCTTTCTCTTCTCATATCACCAGATTGGCACACGTTGTTAAAACAGCTGAAGCTTTGGGTAAAAAGATAGCTACAGATGGACGCTCAATGAAAACAAACATCGAAGTAGCAATCGAAGCAGGCTTCTTCCAACCTAAAAAAGGCACGATTATTCCGCTTGAAGAAGTAAATAATTATCCGCCAAACAAAATTATTATTTTGATGACAGGCGCTCAGGGTGAAGAATTTGCAGCATTAAACCGTGCAGCCAATAAATCAAATGCCAAGTTCTCTCTTCAAAAAGGAGACACTGTAATATTATCTGCTTCTGTTATTCCAGGAAACGAACTCCAGGTTCAGAAAATGAAAGATAGTCTCACAAGGCAAGGTGTACGCATCATAAGTTACCGCACGCCAGGTGAAGATTTTGTTCACGCAACGGGCCACGGCAATCAAGAAGATATAAAATGGCTTCATAGAAAAACCCATCCGAAATTCTTCATACCAATCCACGGACATCACTCATTCCTCGTTAAACACAAAGAATTAGCTGTGGAGCTCGGAATGCCAGAAGAAAATGTGATTGTGCCAGACAACGGTTCAATTATTGAAATCTCTGCTGATGGACAAAAAATGGTACTACGAAAAGAGAAGGCTCCTAGTGCAGCCATGATGGTAGATGGTGCTTCTATTTCAGATACTCAAGACGTAGTTATCCGAGATAGAGTCATGCTTGCCCAGGATGGAATGTTTGTCATTATTGCACTTCTTGATCAAAAAACCGGAAAATTAAAAAAATCACCTGACCTTATTTCTCGTGGCTTCGTTTACTTGAAAGAAAACCAGGAACTCCTTCGCCAAGTAAGAATAATGATTAAAAAATCAATAGAAGATGCAGCTGCTAAGATTCCCATGAGAAATACTGGGGAAACAAATCCTTCAGACTTTGACCACATCAAGGTAACTTTAGGTGAAAATATCTCAAAATTCTTGTATCAAAAAACTGGTAAGAGGCCTTTGGTTATTCCCGTAATCTTGAGTGTTTAGAATGTAACTATGTTTAAAGATAACCCTAAACTAAAAAATATTTTCTTCTTGGGTTTTTTGTTATCTTTGCAATTGGCTTTCACCTCCTATTTAAATTCTAGTTTTATTTCTATTTTTTCTGGAGAAAAGTATGTCAGTTTGGTATATATTTTGAGTTCAACATCTTCTTTGTTGGTGCTTTTTTACATACCCAAGATTCTTCAAAAAGTAGGAGAATACAGATTTTTACTTTGGTCCTCTGGACTGAACGCTCTCTCGCTCCTTTTGTTATCTCTATTAAAAAATTCTGCTGGAGTTATCCCAGTATTTATTTTTTATTTCACCTTAAACAATCTAATAATTTTTGCATTAGATGAACTGGTACAAATATTTTCTAAAAATTCTTCCACTGGACGCGTCCGTGGAATGTATTTAACGATTATAAATCTAGCCTGGGTGGTAGCTCAAGCTTTATCAGGAGAAACATTATCTCATTTTTCTTTTTCTGTTCTATATTTTATTGCCTTTATGCTAATGGCTATTTTATTTATTTCTACTTTTTTTGGCTTAAGAAATATGACCGACCCGAAATACGACAAGGTCTTGGCTTGGCAATCTTTTAAAAATTTCTTTGCAAATAAAAACCTAGCTCGTGCCTATAAGATAAACTTTCTTTTACAATTCTTCTACGTTTGGATGGTTATATATACCCCAATATATTTATATACACACCTAGGATTCAGCTGGAAGGAAATAAGTATAATGTTTACTACAATGCTTCTTCCTTTCGTATTAATCCAATTCCCTTTAGGCAGATACTCAGATAAAATAGGAGAAAAAAAGATGCTATTGTTCGGTTTTTTTATTGCATCTTTCGCTACCTTATCCCTCTTTTTTATAAAAATACACGAAGTCTGGATTTGGGCAATAATTCTTTTTTGTACAAGAATCGGTGCTGCTATTATAGAAGTAATGAGTGATGTTTATTTCTTTAAACACATCAAAAAAGAGAATGACGAATTCATTGCTATTTATCGTAATACCCTGTCTGTATCTTATGTACTAGCTCCAATGATTGCATTAGCAATTTTCATTTTTATCCCATCTTTTAATTTTATTTTCCTTGTCCTCGGAGCCTTTATGCTTTCCGGGGTTTATCTATCTTCAACAATAAAAAACGAGGATATTTAATTATCTTTCGCAGCTTCTAGTGTTATAGAAACATTCTTTTCATTTCCTTTATGAAGAATCTTTAAATTAATTACTTGCCCTATTTTCTTCTCGCGAATTATAGAAGCGAGGTTATTTTTATCATCCAGTTTTACGCCATCAACTTCTAAAAGAATATCATTTTCTACAATTCCGGCTTTATCTGCGGGACTTCCTGGTATTACTGCTAAGTCACTTGCAGTTGCTCCGGGTTTTACAAGAACTCCATAGTCCACTGATAAATTATTTTTATCTTTCATTTCTGCATTTATCGCCACATAACGTATTCCAAGGAATGGACGTACAATTTTACCAGTAGATTTTACAGACTCAATCGAACTTTTTACACTATTGATAGGCAGAGCAAAACCAATACTTTGGGAACCTTGAGCAACTGCGACATTTACTCCGACTACCTCCCCACTTAGATTAAGAAGTGGTCCTCCAGAATTTCCTGGATTTATCGCTGCGTCAGTTTGGATAACTTTATCTAATACTTCAGTATTCCCGGAATTGTCCCCTGCCGTTATTGAACGCGCTAAACCAGAAACCACTCCAGTGGAAACAGTATTTCTATATTCCCCTAAAGCATTACCAATAGCGATTACACTCTGCCCAACTTGAAGAGAATTAGAATCTCCAAGGGAAAGATATGGGAAAAGAGAACCTTCTATTTTAATAAGTGCAATATCTAGAACTGGATCTCGAGCAACAACTTTCGCAATATGTTTTTTTCCATTATTGGTGAACACCGTATATTCCACATTTTTTTGAGCGACCACATGTTTATTGGTAACTATCAAGCCATCACTTGATACAAAAAATCCTGAGCCACCTCCAATCTCTTTCTTCTCTGTCCCATTCTGGCGATATTGTGGAACGTTGAAATTAAAACCAGGAAAACCAGGGAATAAATCACCAAATGGATTTGTTTGCTGATTGGGATCAATATAAGTCTCATACTTAGGAACTTCTTGAGAAATTACGATAGACACAACGGCTGGATTAGTTTTCTTGACTGTATCAATCACAAAAGAATCTTGAGAAAAAATTGACTGCTTTTCAATTATTTTTTCTGTGGCGGTTTTCGAATCACTATTGTTGTTTTGACCTTCTTGCAAATACTCTTTAGCAAAATATCCGAAAACATTTGCTCGGTAATGCCAGACAAAACCAACTCCAACTAGGGTAACAACAAAAACAGACAAAAGACTTGTAGCAAAAATAGCTGCAAAATCTTTATTTAAAAAAATTCTTTTAATAAATTTTATTATATTCATTTCTTGCATATTGTTCGCCTTTGGCGGATTATTTTAATAAAAACTATTAATAATAATTATTATATTTATACTCTTCTTTTTAGCAAGTGATTTTTGTATATTTTTTCCCTAAAAGGCTTTAATCTTATGACCTTTACCCAAATACCATTATTTTTCAAATCTTTTTTTAGGTTTTTTACATATGCTTTTTGGTCATAACCAAGGGCAATAATATCCGGATGTATTTTTACAATGTGCGGAAGATGACTTCTAAGACCCGAAAGAACTACTTTATCGATTAATTTACATTTTTTTACCAAAATCATTCTTTCTCGCTCATTTTTATCCGGATACACCCCCTTTATTCTAAGAACATTTTTATCTCTTGCTATTGAAGCAATTAAAAATGAATTTTTGATGAAGTTTTTTGCTTGTTTGAAAAAATTGATATGACCCTCGTGCAAACCATCGAAGGTTCCAAAAACCATTATTTTTACAAGCTTTCTCTCTGCTTTTTTCTTTATATCCACATTCTTCTTTGACATAATATATAGAGTAAGTATATACTAAGGGAGTTCATTTGAAAATTAAAAGAAATGTTTGGGGAAACTGGTTAGATTCCAGTACAGTGCCGCTACGGTAAGCCGACTTCATGTCGGACAAGTCCGAATACCAATCATTTTACGTATTTCCCGAGCAGGACTTCTCCTCTTTCTAGACCCCGTCATTGATAAACGACAGGGTGGAGGACCCACAAATTCTGCACGGCAGGATTTTTTTTGTGCCAAAATTCATATGCAATTAAATAAAAAAACAAAAATAATAAGCATAATCATTCTATTTTGTATAGTATTTTTAGGAATTTTCGTAAAATTTTTTCAAATGCATAATTCAAAAGATAAATTACCCCCTCCTCTCTCCTCCCCCTACGTAGGGGGAGGTCGGGTAGGGGTATTACCTGTAAAAATATCTCCGCAAATTGATAACATTAGTTTTAAAAACGATATACTAGGAGAAATAAGTGTTTATGATTTTATGAGTGAGCTTAGGAAAGAAGGAAAAATAAATTTTGTAGAAAAAAATTACATCGGAATGGGAAAATTAATAACTGAAATAAATGGAGTGAGAAGTGATGGTGAGAAAAATTGGATTTATTATGTCAATGGAGTTGAGGCGCAAGTCGGCGTTTCAAATTATAAAATTAAAAAAGGAGACATTGTGTCTTGGAAATATGAAAAAGCAAATTTTTAAAATAATATTAGTAAGTTTCACAATCTTTGGATTTTTTAGCACTGCTCATGCAGCACTCAATATTGATGCGACAGTAGATGTCCCTCAAAATTGTGTTGCCACTGATACCGATGGGGTAACACACGACTATGGAAGCTCATACCTTGCTATTTGTGCATTTGAAAAAGCATTATCAAACGGTTCTATCTCAAGCATACAGCTTTCAAACCAATATCCTTCCTTGGGATTATTTGTTACTTCTATAAACAATGTTGCTGCAGACCCCAATAACCAATATTGGGCACTTTACCAAAATGGAAATTACGCAAGCTCTGGCCTCACCCAACTTCCTGTAGCCACAGACGACATCCTCATGTTTCAACTCCATGATTTTTCTGATAACAGCACAGGCGATCAAGTCACAGTTCATATCCATTCATTAACAACTACGTCGCTTACACCTTCAGGCTCTGGTCCGCTCATTACATACACTATCCCAACTACCCCTCCCGTAACCCCTGACACAGTACCCATCACCCAACCTGTTTCTCCTATTACCACTACTGCCGCTACTGATGCTCTATCCGTTACACCACAAACTTTTGATCTTAAAAAGGCTTTGGACTTTTTAGTTACTCAACAAAAAGATGATGGTTCTTTTGGGGAAAATCTTTATACCGATTGGTCCGCCCTAGCATTGACCTCCGGTAACTACCAAGATCAGATAATAAAATTAATAAAATATTTAACAGAAACCAAAAAAGAAAAATTGTCTTTGACAGACAACGAAAGGCACGCAATGTCCCTCATGAGTCTAGGTTTAAACCCATACAACACAAATGGAATTAATTATATTGATAAAATAATTAATAGTTTTGATGGAAAACAATTTGGTGACACAAAAGAAGATAATGATGATATTTTTGCTTTAATCGTTCTGCAAAATGCTGGATACAGCATAGATGAAAAAATGATAAATGATGATATATCTTTTATTTTAAGTAGACAAAAAGATAACGGATCTTTCGATGGATCTGTTGATATGACTGGTGCCGCAATAGAAGCCCTGTCAGTATTTAAACAAAATGAACAGGTAAAAAATTCTCTAACAAAAGCTAGAGAATTCTTAAAACAAAATCAAAAAGATAATGGCGGTTGGGGCAATGCCTCTTCTACTGCCTGGGTATTAGAAGGTATCACTGCACTGGGCGAAAAGCCTGAGGATTGGAAAAAGGATGACCCCGCCAAGGACGGGGCAAGCAATACTCCACTTGATTATCTAACAACGATTCAAGATACGGACGGCGGAATAAAAGACGAGAATATAGATACTAAAATCTGGAAAACAGCTTACGTAACCTCAATTTTATCTGGAAAAACATGGAACCAAATAATGAAAAAGTTTGAAAAACCTATAGCACTTCCAGCCACACCACAAATAGCTAAAAAAGTTATACGAAAACAATTGTTAACTGCATCTGCAATAACTGCTGTTACACCTCTGCCATCTCCAGCAAAAGAAGAAATACCTCAAAAAAGCTGGTTCGTAAAATTATTAGAAAATATTTTCGGATTTTAAAACAAAAATTATCTTTTTTGTTCTACAATCTTTCCAGCTTTTATCTCTACTTTATCTGCTTTGCGAAGTTTTTTGATATAAGGTTTAGATATGATATCATAATGCTTTATTTTATCTAACTCTTGATCAATCCCCCATAAATCATCCTCCACAAACGGCCAGCTATCTTCAAAAGTATCTAAATCAAGAAGTTCAGAATATTGTCTTAAGGTTTTTCTACCATCATCTAAAAAATATTCATGAAAATAAGACAATGCCAGTGCTTTAATATTAGGATAAATTGGTTCACGATATCTTAATACCGCATGATTAGTTTTCGATAATGCACCGAATAAGCCCCGCACTTTAAATGGAGTCACCACGTGGTCATAATCCCCTTTAATCGTCTTTAAATGCATTAGATACGGCGTAAAACCATGCAACGAGAGGATGTATGCCCCTAAAATGGCACCTTCTGTACAGTGTGCATTTCCTTTCCTTAATACAAGAATGGGTGATTTTAAAGTTTGTCTTTTATCTTTCTCAAAATTAAAATTCAAGCTATTTAAAAAGTCCTGCACTTTTTCTGGAGTGTTTAATTTTTTCATTAGTGCTTTCTCTTTTTTTGTAAAAACCAGCATTTTTGTTTTAATTTTTTACAACTTGAATCGTCAAGCTGTCTACCGTAGCGTCTTTCAATGAAAAAGTATATCCTTCTAAGACAACACTTTTGTTTCTTATAGCTCCAAGACGAATTTCTTTGGGAGTAGCTAATTTTGCATCTGAAATTAAAAATGTTCCTGCTATTTCCCCCGCCCAAATACATTGCACTCCTTTTGGACAGCGAGAATCATTTATTTCTTTTAAGGTAACATTCAGACCATCAGAGAAGGTAATCTTATCGTTTAACTTAAAAACAACTGACCCACCAAATTCTGTTGTTTTAACTACCCCAGCATCTGTTCCATTTGTTGATACATCAACGGGTTTTGTCGTATTTGTTTCTTCAGTAACTTTTTTATTTGACTTAATTACAATAAAAACAATGACTAAGATTACAACTAAAAATAAAATACTTATGCTAATTTTTTGTTTATTCATGGACTAATTATAACATAAAAAAATCCTGAGTTTCAAGCTCAGGATTTTTGTTATTTATTTTTTCTTAGCTTTTTTAGGCTTTTTTACGTCCTTTCTATAAGCATTATTTCCTTTTCCCATGAGATTAAATAAGTTATTTTAATAATTTTGACCTATTAATATTATATCATATTTAATTTTCTTTTTTGTAGAAATGAGCAACAGCAAGCAGAGTCAAAAGGGCAAAGAAGGCTGTGAGTGCCAGCATTGGGATAGATATATACCCACCAAATTCAGAAACTAAATGCTGATAACAAGATATTCCTGATGCATCACAAGGCAGATTCGAATTTTCTCCAAAATAATAAAAAAAGTTCTGGTAAATAGAGATGAGTAGACCTAAAGAAAGAAGTGGTGCAGCATACCTTACTACTTTTCTATCTTTATCCCAGAGAGCGGTACCAAAAAGAATAAATGTTGGAAACATAAAAATCCTCTGCCACCAACACAAATAACAAGGAGGATAATGAACAATCTCGGAATAAACCAATGGGAAGACAGAGGAAAATAAAGAAACAAAAAAACTCAATACTAAAAAGTGTTTATCTATAAAATCTAAATATGTATTAGTTTTGTTTTCTTTGGGACGGAAAAAAAGTAGAAAAAGAGCAACGACAGAAAAAATCTGAAGCAAAATAGCTCCCGATCCTAGAAAGACATTTAAGTAATGAACTGAATCAGTGTTCATAGATATTATTGAGGTAATGTGCAGGAAGTTTTGTCGGCTAATTGTTGAAGTGGAATCTCTCCATTTAAGCGTGATCCATCAGCAAATTCCCAAGTAGGATAGCCTTCGATTTTCTTGTCTTTACAAATCTGTGTTTGACCTGAAGCATCAGCAGTAGAACATTCAACATAAGGCAATAGTTTAACAGATGAGCCGAAAAGCTTTTTCTGTGATTGGCAATGAGGACACCAAAAAGCTCCATAGAAAGTTGCACCCTTTTCTTTTAGACAAGTTGCGAAAGTATCATATTTCCCAGGTCCAGTGGGAGTACTGCTTGATCGAAGTAATACTGTACCGATAGTTCCTAAAATTAAAACACCTATTATCAAGATAAATATCTTTTTATTATTCATAATGAAAGTCTACCAATTTATAAAATCTTTGGCAAGAAAATGATAAGTCCTACAATAACTGAAAAAAATGCCGCTAATAGCACAGCTCCCGCAGCAACGTCTTTTGTATCTCGTGCATATGGATGATATTCTGGCGAAGTAAGATTTATATCTATTTCAATAGCAGTATTAAATGCTTCAGCCACAAATACAAGTCCTATTACAAGAACAAGGGCAAGCCATTCAAAAGAAGATACTTTATAATAAAATCCAGCAATAACCACTACAACAACAGCTATAAGATGTATCAATGCATTCGGTGTCATTATAAAAAAAAGACGAATACCTCGAAAAGCATGAGTAAAACTTTGCGCCCTTTTTATAAAACTCCATGCCTTTTTTTCTTTTTCAGAGTCCATAATTTTAATGTCCATAATGCGGATTAGCTTCTTTGATATCTTCTTCTCTTTTTTTTCTTTCTTCTTCTGTTTCCCATCTAAAAGGATACTTTTCGGGTTGCTTAATTTCCTCAAGAAGTTTTTGTGGCTCTGCTTTTTGTTTTTTTAATTTTTCTAAATCTAATTCTCCCATATTTATATTTTATCACTATTTTACTGATATTGTATATACATCGGCTGAGGGTTTAATTTCAAAAGACTATTCGGTGTCATAATCGTTGAACCCTTTGCCAAAACATCATTTTTATAAAATAACTTAAAGCCGGTAAATTGCACAGGTTCTTTATAGACAAATTGCTGATAAGTATTCAATTTTTTTGCCTCCACTCCCCAACCATCCATATTCATCACAATCTGTACTTCAGGCAATGTTTTAATCTGTTTATAGTTAGTAACCATTTTTTGTGTGTATCTGTGAACGATAAGAATTTTGGGAGTGAGGTTGTTATCTTTCACAATCTTTGCCAAATAGTTTGAAGCGAAATTTATATCCGATGCATCGAGGGTGCCGACTATCTTTCCTGGCCTTACTCCGGTTTTCATAGAAAATTCAGGATCCACGCCTAGGTGTACTTGTGGCATCTTTAAATATTTTTCTAATTTAGGAATCTCATCCTGTAAAGTGGAGAATCCTACCTGAACATCGAGAAAAACAATAGCATTTATTTTTGCCGCCATGGCAAGCACTTTTTCTATTTCCGTATCAGGCATTCGGAATCTATATTTACCATCAGCTCCAGCACTACCCTGAGCGACGACGACGATATAATGAAGTGCAGGCACTACAGGAGTACTTGGGTCAGCATCTTGCCATCTTTTGACTTCAGCTTTTAATTTTTCTAACATTTCATTTTCAGGATATTCTCCCAATACTCCCATTTTTGTGGAATATAAATTTCCATAATAAGCGATAACTCTATTGAAAGGTAAAATAGCACCGTCATTGGGATAAATAGTTTTTACTGGCCAAAGATGAGTCTTTATTGGCTGTGGAGAAACAGGAACTTTAGTTGTTTTAGTTATAGATTTACCGTTCTTTCCTTTTTCAATAGTTTTAATAGTATTGTAAACAATAGGATCAGGAGGATTGTTTGCTATTTCATTTAATTTTTTATCATAAGCTAAAATATCAAGTGGTGGAATAAGTGGTGTGTTAATTTTAGTTTCAATCTTTGCCGTATTTACTGTTTGCTCACCTTGCTTATAAATTACTGCACTGCTAAAAAATCCTGGAAACAATAACAACAAAACAATCAGCAAAAATAACAAGCTAACTAAACACCAGAAATAAATACTTTTAAAAATAATTTTCATTTTTAATTAATGTTGCTCTTTAAGCTTTTCCTCTTCTTCTATTTCTTCCATTTCTTCTGTCATCCATTTTGAATTAATTTTATTGGCAATAGCTGCATAAAAATTTGTACGAGAACTCAAGCCTGAATCTAAAGTATCATTTAAATAAGGACCTCTGAAATCTAATTCTTTTTGTGTGATCAAACCTTTTATATACTTTTCAGAATTTTTCCACATCACTGCATCAGCTTCCGTAAGCTCATCTACATCAACCCCAAGAAGATCCAACATACTTAAATCTGTCTGTGTTTTATTTATTTTTTGTTCTTTACGCTCATCAATAAGTTTCTGTATGTCAGCCCTAAAAACCTTCATGTTTGGTTTTGTATCTTTGGGTTTATTGATAGTATCAGGTGGATAATCTCCAGGCATATAGGCAGTATAGTGCAAAAAACACCTTCTTGCAATGCATTTTTATTGAAACAAAATAGGTACTTATTACGTATTAACGGTATATAAGGTCGAATTAATATTAACCCCGACGTAAAGTCGGGATCCCGACCCCGAAGGGCGTCGGGATTAAAAGAATAAAACAATTATGACAAACAAAATAAAATTCATTGTCCCAGCTTTGGCTCTTGGAGTCTTGTTGTCAGGAGCAGTTGCTTTTGCACAAGATACTACAGGAGGAGCAGGTACTACAAATACAGGTACAACAGCAGGAAATACTCCTACTGCTACTACCGTTTCTGCTAGAAAAGCTTGTGTAGCGACTGCAAGAACTGCTCGTGTTGCTGCTGTAAAAGCTGCATCTGATGCAGCAAAGACTGCTAAGGTAGCTGCAAAGACAACCAGAGATACAGCTATAGCTACTGCAAAGGCCAATACCGATAAAAAGGCTACCGCCACTGCAATAAAAGCTGCTAATACTGCGTACAAATCATCTTTGAAGGATATTGCTAAAACACAATCTGCTGCTGTTAAGGCCGCTTGGAGTGACTACGCAAAAGCCGTTAAAGCTTGCCCAAAGAAATAATTTCTTAAAATTATTAATAAAAAACTCCGATATTAATCGGAGTTTTTTATTTGTCTTTTTTTCTATATTTTACTAAACTGATATGTATTTATTTTTTTCCCAACATATATCGCTCCTATCAAGCTCAAAATTGCAGAAGTAAAAATAGCTGGAGATATAATATCAAAGAAACTTCCAGATATTGTTGTAATGAAAGAAAAATTAAATTTAAATATTTCGAAAAAGTCCTGCGCCATATCGATAAACTCTGCATCAATTAATTTAGCATTTATGCGCCATGCAATTATTAAAAAATTAATCAAAAGTAAAATGAAACTAACAAAAAGCACAGGTTTTATCTTGTGATAATTAACTTTCCTCATCACAGACTGGTGTATCCCGAATGGAACCTCAGCTAAAGAAAGATTATTTAATTGTTCATCAATTTTTTCCATATTCTTTTAAAATTTCTTTTAATTGATCTTTCCCACGGCTTATGTGTGTTTTTACTGTATTTATGGGCATTTCTAGTATCTCTGCTATTTCCTTGTATTCAAAGCCTTGCTGATAAAACAATAACAGGGCTTTTTTATATTCAGGACTTATTTTATCTAATGCTTTATCCACATCAGAGATAAGGCCCTCTTGTGGATAATACGCTTCAAAACTAGATATTGTTTCATTGTTCTCGTCAAGGCTTATTTCGTTCTTTCTCTTTTTCCCCCGAAGAAAATCATAGGCTGTATTGGTGGCAATAGTAAAAATCCAAGTTTTTATGTTTTTATCCAAATCAATTGACTTCCTATGGGTATAAACCTTTATAAAGGTTTCTTGAGTTACGTCTTTCGCATTAGCTCTATTTTTTAAAATACGTAGACAATAGTTATAAATAACTTTTTCATAAAAAGAAAGAATATACTCGAAGGCCTCCAGATCCCCTGCCTTGGCACGAATTAAAATATTCTTATCAATACTTTCCATTTGCTGCATAATTTACAAGAAACCTGGCTCTATAAAATTATTAATTTCAGTGAGTGGTAATGGAAATTCTATCGCACCCAGAGCTCCAGGACCTATAGAATATTTATCAAAATAAATAATCATATTATTATCATTAAGTGACCAATTTGTAAAAGAATTAAATTCTAAACTCTTAACTTCATCAGGAAATACTGGAGAAACGTCACTTCCTTCGGGGCGCCAGGCATTTAATTCATTTTTTACAAATTCAGTAAAAGCAACTTGTTCTTCTTTTTTAATAACGTTAGAAAGAGTAATAATTTTCCCGGTAGCAAGTGAAGCAGTTATAACTTTATATACGTCGTTCCCATTGGCACCACCTGTATAAGTATACATACTCATTACTATTGATTCTGTATTTTTATTTTTTATATATTTAGCATTGATATCTATCGTATAAGTAGCGACGGGGCTATCTGCGCCAAATTTATTTCGCATGTCGGGTACATCTGCATTTGCTTGTGTTCTAAATGAAGAAACTTGTTCTTTAACATAAGCTCTGGCACTCGATGCGATATTACTAGACCCAGAAAATATTGGCATTGTGCCGCTAAAATTTTCTTCTTTTATTTTTTGAATGCTTATAGAAACTGGTTTTTTGTTGTTCACAACTTGTTTCTTGGGAACTTCAGTATTTGTACCAAGGTCTGCTTTTTTTTGACCAAGATAAAAACCAACATAAAAAGTCAAAACAAACAATATTATTGCGAGTATTTTTGAATACCAAGTCACTTTGTTCCATTGAATAGCCATATGTTCATTATATCAAATTATAAGGCTATATAAAGTTTAATAACTTTAAGTTAAAAACCTAGTTTTTCATTTACGAGGATCACATGAACTTTGCGGCCCATAAATGCTGGTTCATTTTTTAGTATGAGAATTTTAGAAAGATTACTTCCCCCCATTCCGACTTCTTTCATACGTGCATTCTCCAATGGAAAAACATAGTCATTTATACGCACGAGTGCTTCATCTAAATTTGCTATTATCTTTTGAGCTCCAATTACAAAAATAATATTACCGGAAGTAAATGTGAGATGTGGGAGCTGGCTACCGGAAGCTGATGCTATCACCAATTCGCCATTCTGTGTTAATGCATGTGCGCTATTAAGAAAATAATCAGAGAGCACTGCATGTTTTCGTAAAACTGCTTGTTTCGTAGGATCTTTTTCTTCAAGAATATTCTGATGTAGGTTATTCCATCCGTGAGTATCCCCTTTTAAATAATCGACAAAACCTATTTCTTCGAGAGTCCTAGAAGAGCCATTCATAACTGAAACTCCAGCTGGTATAAGCTCTTTTATTTTTGCCAATGCTTCTTCCCCCGTCTCTACAAAAATAGGGAGAAATCCTTTTTCTGTTAAAGACGCCTTTGTTTGTTCGATAACTTCTTTTGATACAAGTACGTCAAATGTTTTTGTCATAATGTTTTTATTTTTTATTTGGTAAATTAGTTGCTAATTTTTTTAATAGAGAAGCCATATAAACTATGTTGATAGTGTAGACCACTTCTTGCCCATGCCGCATATCTTCGACAAGATTTGCTGACTTGAGAATCTTTAAATGCTGAGACACAGCCGGCTGAGGCAAATGCACCTTTTTTGCAATCTGCCCGACCGTCTGTGGCCCTTTCATAATTGATTCGAGGATACGAAAACGGTTTTCGTTACCGATTCCCTTCCCCATTATTGTCATTTCTTTACATAAACTAGTCATATGCATATATTAGCATATGTATATGTATCTTTGCAAGGATATAGATAAATATTAGAACTTAGAAGGATCGAAATTATAATGAAGTCCATCGGTGCAGCTGCATTTCACGAGCTCGTGGTTGTGGTTCGCGCAATTAGGGGCCTGGCAAACACCTGGCACCTTGGATACGCCTCTGCATCCTCCTAGGCAGACATAATGTTCTTTTGATCCCTTATCTTTATCAAAAATTTTCATAATTATATTATATCAAATTTTGTAAATATATATTCTTCAAGGATATATGATAAATAACCCAATACACCAAGCTGAAATGCTGGAGTAAGGCCAACTTTTATAATTGGCAAAATTGGCATAAGGGAATTGTAGGCCCAACGGCCGGTACCTAGCCCATACCATTCATTGAACACTGCAATGACTATTCCAATTATGACAATTAACCATTTCTTATTTTTAAATGAATTTAAAAAAACAAATGGCAATAAAATTATAGTGATAACTAGAGCATCAAAAAACGATGCCCTTATCAAAATAAATTCTGTAATTTTGCCACCCATATAATTGCTATATAAAAATGAATGCAAATTCTCCCAAAATATATTTAAAATTAGGGAAATAAGAAAAATAGTGACTACTTTTTTCATATGGTAATTATATCAAACAATCCTTTATATTACATAAAAAATGTGCTAAATTAAGGGCATTAGAAAGTTATATTACGGGATCGTCTAATGGTAGGACCTCGGACTCTGAATCCGAGTATCTTGGTTCGAATCCAAGTCCCGTAGCAAAGAAATCTACTTTTTAGTTTTTATACAAGCTTTTATGAAGGCTGTGAAAAGTGGGTGCGGATGAAGAGGATGAGCGAGTAATTCTGGATGAAATTGAGTACCAAGGAAAAATGGATGCTTGCTCTTTGGTAATTCAGCTATTTCCATCAAATCTCCATCAGGAGAACGTCCAGAGAAGACTAGTCCTGCTTTCTCTATCTCAGCAATAAATGTTGGGTTAACCTCATAGCGATGTCTGTGTCTTTCAATAACTTCCTTTTTTCCATAACTATCTTTTGCAATTGAGCCGTCTTTCAGTATTGCTTTATATCCCCCGAGGCGCATAGACCCACCGTATAAATTATTTTTTAAAATCTCTTTTTGAGACTCCATAATATCGATAACCATGTTTTTTGAACCCGGGTTTACCTCTCTCGTATTCGCATCCTTGAGTCCTAGAATATTTCGTGCATATTCTATGACCATCATCTGCATTCCATAACAAAGTCCGAAATAAGGTATTTTATTTTCTCGTGCATAACGCACTACGCTCAAATTCCCTTCGACTCCCCTTGCTCCGAAGCCTCCCGGAAGTACGATACCATCGTATTTTTTAAGCTCTTTTAATTTTGCAGGGTCTTTTTCAAAGTCGGTAGAATTCAACCAAGAAAGAATTGGCTTTTTGTTTTGAGCATAACTAGAATATTTTATTGCTTCGATTACAGACAAGTATGAATCTGATAAAATAAAGTCTCCAGTCTCAAAATATTTTCCAATCATCGCTATCTTCACTGTTTCTTTTCCATTGTGCGCATTCTTTGCAAATTTCTTCCAAGCATTCCAAGCTTTCAAATCTGGCTTTTTACAAACCACATCTAAAATAGAACAAAGTTTGTCTGAGAGTTTTTCTTTTTCGAAATTAAGCGGTATGTCATAAATACTATCCACGTCTGGAGCAGAGATAACTCTGTCGATAGGAAGATTACAGAAAAATGAAAGCTTCTCTCTCCTCTTTTCATCGAGCTTGGTCGCGCCTCGAGCTATTAATATGTCTGGCTGAATACCAGCAGTATTGAGCCCCCAGACAGCGTGCTGTGTAGGCTTGGTCTTCATCTCACCTATTTTCGAAGGTGTCGGCAAATAAGATACCATCACAAAGATGACGTCCTTTGGAGACTTTATTTTCATCATACGAGCAGCCTCTAAGAAAAGAATATTTTCATAGTCTCCGACGGTGCCACCTATTTCTATTACGACGACATCTGCATTCGAATTCTCCCCTGCTTTCTTAATTCTGTCTATTATTTCAAGTGGTATATGAGGTACGACTTGTACGCATTTGCCTTTGTATTCCAAGTTACGTTCCTTTTCAATGACGGTCTTGTACACTCTACCTGTCGTCATGTAGTTTATGCGGGTTAAGCTCAAATCGAGAAATCTTTCATAGTTACCCATGTCTTGATCTGTCTCATCACCATCAGTAAGGACGAAAACTTCTCCGTGTTCAGTAGGGTTCATAGTACCAGCATCCACATTTATATATGGATCAATCTTTATTGCAGTTACTTTAAGTCCACGATTTTTTAAAATAAGTCCTAGAGATGAGACCGTAATACCTTTTCCTACTCCAGAAATAACACCCCCCACCACGAAAATATATTTTGTTTGTTTTTCTGACATCTCTTTTTGCTTATTATTTATTTAAATATTTTCTAACTGCCAGAAAGCTAGAAATGATACCTAAACCTACCCCTGATAATAAAAGAATTGAAAAAATTTGCCAGAAACTCGAAATAAAATAATTATACATATTGATTCCAAGGAAATCAGTCATATTACGTCCAAGCCAAGCCGTCGCTGGCCAAAAGAGGATCAGAGTAATTCCTGTCGCTACGACACCATAGATAGCACCTTCAATCATAAATGGCCCGCGCACATGCATCTTAGAAGCTCCGACGAGGCGCATGACACCTATCTCTTCTTTAGAAATAAAAATAGTAAGTCGAATAGTATTGAAAGTGATGATGATAGAAATAATAACCAAGAGCAGCGTAATTAGAAAACCAAGTTTTTGTGCTCCAGATATTATAGTGTTTAGTCTGTCTATAATTAATTTATTCTGATGATAATTTACTTTATCTATAATAGAGGATGAACCAAGCATAAGCGAATCATCAGACTTTAAAAAATTCGCGATATTTTCATATTGAGAAACTTCTTTTGCTTTTACATTTAAATATGCACCGAGAGGGTTATCCCCTATTTCATCCAAGGCTTGAATCGTAGGATAATCGCTAGCATGACGGTCACGGAAAAGTTTCAAAGCGTCACTCGCACTCGTATAAGATACAGTGGCCACTTCAGGCAATTGCTCTAAAGATGACTTCAGGGACATAATCTTGTCTTCGGGTGCATTGACAGTAAAGTAAATTGTCACATCCACTTTGTCTTTAATCTGTGTGAGAGAAAAATGCAACATCGCCTGCAAAAAGATAATAAGGGTTATTACAGATAAAGTGATAGTAACGACGAGTACAGCTGCCCAAGAAACGAGCCCACTTCTCTTGAAGTTCAGGAACCCTCCCCTTATGATTCTTTTTAACGAAGTTATTGGCATAGATAGATTATAACATAGAAGGTTACTACCCCTATTTATTATTTTTTGTATCTCTTATAATTTTCCCATTTTCCATTGTGATGACTCTTTTGCCCACAGACTCTATAACTCCACGATTGTGTGTGGTTAAAATCACCGTCGTACCTAGGTCATTTATTTTTTTCAAAATCTGGACGATCTCATGTGTATTTACAGGGTCTAAATTTCCAGTAGGTTCGTCAGCGATAATGAGCTCAGGCTGGTTTATGATTGCTCGTGCTATGGCAAGACGTTGTTGTTCTCCCCCAGACATCTGACTTGGAAAATGCATTGTTCGGTGACTTAAATCAACAAGCTCTAATACATGGGGTACGTCGCTCATTATTTCTTCTTCAGTTTTACCGACTGCCTCCATCGCAAAAGCAATATTTTCGTAAGCTGTTTTATTGGAAAGTAATTTATAATCTTGAAAAACCATACCGATACGACGACGGAGCTTGGTCAAGTCATTGTTTTTCATCTTATTTACATTAATAGACTCAAAAAACACCGTACCCTCAGTTGGATTTTCTTCTGCTAAAATCATTTTTGTAAGGGTAGTTTTTCCCGCTCCTGAATGCCCCACAAAAGACACAAATTCCCCAGCCTCAATGGTGAAAGTTATGTCATCTAAAGCCGTCGCATCCTTATAAATTTTTGAAACATTGTTGAAATAAATCACTTTCTGATTATATCATATTTTATAAATTTTTCTCTCCCTCAATGAAAATATCTAGATCACCATCAAGAATGGCGTCAATATTTGAGGTCTCGATATTGGTTCTATGGTCTTTCACCATCTTGTAAGGATGTAATACATACGAACGAATCTGGCTTCCCCATTCTATTTCAGTATTTTTGGTTGATTTTAGGCTTTCTTCCATAGTCTTCTTGTCTTCTTGCGCTTTTTTGAATATTTTTGCCAGCAAAATAGCCATCGCCCTTTCTCTGTTCTGCTCTTGAGAACGCTCATTTGAAGCATGCACGGCAATACCCGTAGGAATATGCACGAGTCTGACTGCGGTTTCTCTTTTATTTACATTCTGACCTCCAGGACCGCCTGATTTAGAATACTCTATTTTTAGGTCAGCTTCAGGGATAACAAAATCGCGTTCTTCAAGTTTAGAAAATTTAGGTAAAACTTCCACCATTGAAAAAGAAGTATGGCGTAACTTTTTTGCATCGAATGGAGAAATCCTTACAAGCCTATGCACTCCACCTTCATTTTTTAATGTTCCATAAGGACCCACCTTCCCCGCCTTAGCGGGGCCAGCTATCTCAAAAGAAACATTTCTGTATCCATTATGATCATTCTTGTGTTCGTGAATAAAAGAAATTCCCCATCCACGCTTGTCGGCATACTTCATGTACATAGAAAGCAGCATTGCAGAAAAGTCTTCCGCATCGTCCCCACCCGCACCAGAGATTATCGTAACGACAGCCGGCCCTTTATCGTATTTTCCTACACCTTCTTTTTTATCTTTTAGTTCTGCAAGTTTTTTAATAGTATCTTGAGCTTTATTTTTATCATTCCAAAATTCCGGAGCTTGCATCGTCTCTTCGAGTTCCTCTATTTCTTTTTGAATCTGATTTATGTCTTTGTCCATAAGCCAATTATATCAAAAATAAAAAACTTTTAATTGTTTAATATCTATGGTAGACTTTATATTGTTACAGAACAAGGTCTACTATGAATAAAAAGGCGTTAAAAAATTTATATCTTACAAAAAAATTTTCATCTGCTGAAATTGCCAAAAAATATGGATGCTCTGAAACAAAAATCAATTATTGGTTATCAATTTATAAAATACAAAAAAGGACAATATCAGAAGCAATATATCAAAAAAATAATCCAAATGGTGATCCATTTTCATTCAACAACCCAAAAACTCCAGAAAAAATATTTCTTTTTGGATTAGGACTTGGCTTATTTTGGGGTGAAGGGTCTAAAAAAAGCCTTAATTCAATAAGAATAAGCAATTCAGATCCAAGACTTATTAAAAAATTTGTAGATTTTTTGGTTAATATTTATCATATTGATAAAAACAAATTAAAATTTCAATTACAAACATATGATGATTTAAATGCAGGAGAACTTTTAACTTTTTGGGCTAAATATCTTTCAATAAAAGATACTCAATTTTTTAAAACAACTATACTTAAAAAAAGAGGCAATGGTACTTATTTAAAAAAAAATGGAACACGGAGTGATTATTGTAAATTTTGGAAATACAAAATTAAGAAATCTTATTTGTTCTCAAATTGCAAAGATAACAGATTTGTAATAGTATCTTGAGAGAGTAATTTTTGTTAAAAATATCTGTCGTTGTAGCTGTTTTGGTAGATAAAAAGAAATAATGCCGTTGTAGCTGTTTTGGTAGATAAAAAGAAATAATGCCGTTGTAGCTGTTTTGGTAGATAAAAAGAAATAATGCCGTTGTAGCTCAGTTGGTAGAGCACGATATTGGTTATCGTTAATAGCCCACTTGTTAGGAAACTTACTTGTGAATCCCGAATTACGGTTAAAGCCCTGCAAGGGGTAAGACCGTGGCGAAAGTAATCTCGCCCGAACGACTGACAAGGGACGCTAAATCGAAAGATATGCGTAAGATACAGTCTAGTCCTTCTATAAGCTTAATTTAAGCGAAATGGAGGTGTAAACGAATATCGAGGTCATCGGTTCAATCCCGATCAACGGCTCTCTAGTGAAACTTTCGCCACCCTAGCTCAGTTGGTAGAGCACGTTTTTCGTAAAAACGGGGTCCCGAGTTCGATCCTCGGGGGTGGCTCCAGTAGTTTATTTTGACTAGCGAGTAAAGGGTGAAAATTTATTTATACAACTTTCGAGTGACATCAAAATATAGTACTCTATATTTAAGCCTATTTTGCAAAAAAAAAATTCCCTTTTAAGGAATAAATTTAAATTAAATAAGTGTGTGTCCCTGGTCGTGCAAATTGCGCGCGACCAGGGTCACGGAGGATTAATGAGTTACTAGAAATTGATGATTCCAGGGATAGTATCATCTTGGGGTGGGGCTAGTTCCACCATCACGAGTTCGTCTGGACCGAAGCTTCGGTCATCATAAATTCTACCCCCGCCGGCAGTTCTCTGAACAACACTCGTATCTATAAGAGTGTCATTACGACCACTAGTGAGAGTAAGCACCTCCAGAAACTTGCAATTGTCTCGTGCAATTGGATCTGCCAGGATTGTAATCCTTTGGAATTTAACTTTTTCCCTGATGGTGATCTGAGAAGCTGGGATTTTTTCGCTTTTCTTGAATAGCGCAGAAAATCCCACGGAGTCATCTTTCCCCATGACTTCTTTAACCGATAGAATCGCCCTCGGTTCATTCGTACAAAGCAAGATATCTGCCACCTGCCTAAGGCCCAATAGACGCATGGCAGGCTTTGTAACACGACAAAGCGTCTGCTTGCTTTCACCGGGTAGGGTTAAGGCAAGTTTAGCAAATTGTTTCATGGCATTCTCCTCGGCTTTTAACCGACGGGTCCCCTGTTAAGAGGAACGATGAAAGGAACGAAAGAGAGGCTCACCTTGCCTACTCTTTCATGAGGAAGAATTGTGAAATATGTACTTGGAGGCTCCGCCTCTGATATCAAAGATCAATTCTCCATTAGGAGATTTTTTGGGGTTTACTAACAATAAATTACCACATCGCATACTCTTTTGTCAACAAAAAAACGCCCGTAAGGACGTTCTTTCTATTTGCGCGGCTGATGGGGTTGCTTTTCATTACATGAACAGTATACCTTTTCGATGAATTCGGATTAAAAATCCTAATTCATAACGAAAAGCTTGTCAGCACCCATACGGAAGTGATACTATCACTTCCTCAGCACGCATTAAAAAATACCCTTTCGGGTATTTTTCTATTTGCGCGACTTAGTGAACAACGTTAGAACCGACATAAAGAATCATAAGGGCTATGTATATATACCTGACTTGAGATCATACAAGGGAACTGAAGTTAAACGGATCGAAAACATTGTAGATTCTGAAA
>JBAZXO010000004.1:0-81127 GCA_041659785.1 Minisyncoccota bacterium
AACGACTGCAGCCATAATCCCAATAATTGCAACAACTACTAAAAGTTCTAACAGAGTGAAACCCTTATTATATAGTTTTTTATTTTTCATAAAATTTATTATTAATATAAATAATCTCTTTGTATATTGTACCACATATACAAAAAACAAAAACCACCTTTTGGGGTGGTTTTGTTTAAAACTATACAAGCCAAAATTATGAACAAACAATTGCACCAGCCGCAAGCGGAGTTGTCGTTGTTTTAGCTGCACCAGCTGAATCTACACAGAAATAATCTGTAGCATTAGCTTTCAACTTTACTTCTGCAGCATAACCACCCGCTGCATCGTTACAGTTTGCAGTTGTAGCAGCTTGAACAGCACCATTTACAACAACAGCCCCAGTACCAGCTGCAGTTGAAGCTGCTAACACACCAGCATTAACTGTCGTAGCTCCTACAGCACAAACTCCGGCATAAGTAGATCCATTATCATAAAACAAAGCTGCTTGCGCACGAGTGTTGGTCAAGTTTGCCTTTATTGCAGCATCTGTACCTTTCGAACGTGCTGAGTTTAATGATGCCAAAACAACTGATGCAAGAATACCGATGATTGCAACAACAACCAAGAGTTCAATCAATGTAAAACCTTTCTTTAAATTCTTCATAATTAAATTCTAATTATTAATAATAACTTATAATCTCGCTCCCCACCCCTTCGGCGGATAAACTTCGGCGAGTCAGCCGGTGAGGCTGAAATTTTTCGACTAATTTTTAATACCCTTATTATATCATATGAATAATAATATTTACGCAACAAAGTTATCCACATCTAAACACAACTCCCTAAATCCCCCTTGTCAGGGGGACTTCCGAATTCTTCCTCCACTGATAAGGGGAGGCTAGGAGGGGTTGTATTTTAAAGAGTGAGGAGAATTTAACTTATTGAACCTGCCATATTGTAAATAGGCATGAGTACGGAGACGAGAAGTATACCTACTCCCAAACCTAGGACTACGATCATTATCGGTTCAATGAGCCCGACTAACGTATCCACGGCATCATCCACTTCACGTCTATAGAAATCAGTAAGAGTTTTTAAAATAGAACCGAGAGAACCTGTCTCTTCCCCCACTGTAACCATCTGTACTAAAATTCCAGGGATTTGTTCACTATGTTTTCCAAAAGCTACAGACAGAGCAAGTCCAGACTTCACATCATCTGCCACCTCTTTTAATAAATCTTTATATACCAAAGATCCGACAACTTCTCCTGTAATATCTATAGATCTCACTATTGGAACTCCTGAAGAAAGCATTGTATTTAGGTTGTCTGTTATTCTAGAAAGATAAAGCTTTTTATATAAATTCCCCACTGCTGGAGTAGAAAGCTTTAGTGTGTCAAGGTATGTTTTTCCTTTTGGAGTAGTAGACAAACGCCAAACCCAAATTGCCAAAAGTACAACGAAAATCAAAGCAAAAAAACCATAATTAACAAACATATTCGAAACAAAAATAACTATTTGGGTAAAGAAAGGTACTGGCTGACCAGAGTCCAAAATAATTGCAGAAAGTTTCGGAATAACAACAGTAAACATAAGTGTCATCACGACAAAGAAAGTAACAATAACAAAAGCTGGATAAATAAGTGCATTTCTAGTCTTGGAAGTTAGAGAATATTGACGATCTAGATATTCTGCTAAATGCAAAAATACTTGATTGAGCTTACCTGTCTCTTCACCAACTTTTACCATGTTTACATAAAAATCTGAAAACACATCTGGATGACGAGAAAGAGCACCAGAGATAGAAACTCCGGACTGAAGGTCATCACCAATTTGAGTAAGTTTATGTCCAAGAAGTTTATTTTCAGTATTTGCTGCCATCATCGTAAAAGCTTTCAATGCAGAAACTTGCGCTTCAAATAAAGTAGAAATCTGACGAGAGAGGATAACTACATCTTTAGGTTTTACTCTTTCAAAAAAGGAAATTTTAAAAAAGGATTTATTTTCTGATTCTTCTTTAATAGAAATAACCACAAGGCCACGTCTCTGAAGCCCACTAATCGCCACGTCATTATTGGGAGCATCAATTTCCCCTTCTTTACTGACTCCTTTATCATCTATCGCTTTATATTTGAATAACATTGTTTATTTTGTTCCAGACGTTGGACGTCTGTAGATACAGACGTCCAACGTCTGGTCTTTTATATTAATCTTTCTAAACCTTTTGGATTAAGTGAGTATTGATAAGCATTCTCAATGGAAATTTCTCCGGCACGCACAAGCTCAAGTAATGAGTGGTTCAAGTCCACCATCCCAGATTCCATACCTGTTTCTATAACTACATCTATCTCGTGAGTACGTTTTTCACGAATTAAATTTGCAACTGCATTGTTGTTTAAGAGAAGTTCATAAGCTGGAATAAGTCCGCCAGAAATTCTGGGGACAAGCCTCTGAGAAAAAATGCCAAGCAGTGAGGCTGCGAGCTGAGCACGAATTTGATCTTGTTGATTCCCCGGAAAAGAATCGATTATTCTATCGATGGTTTGGGAAGCATTGTTTGTATGTAAAGTAGAAAATACGAGGTGCCCCGTTTCTGCTGCCGTCACCGCTGTCGCAATAGTTTCAGGTGTACGCATCTCCCCCACCATGATCACATTAACATCTTCACGGAAAACTTCTTTCAAAGCTACGTGAAAATCTTTAGTATCGATACCGACTTCGCGTTGATTAATAATAGATTTATTTGGTATATATACATGTTCTATTGGATCTTCAATTGTTATAATATTTCGGGCTTGTTCATTGTTTATAACATTAATCATTGCTGAAAGCGTTGTGGACTTCCCTTGTCCGACAGGACCCACCACTAAGAAAAATCCTTGTTTCTTGCGTGCCAACTCTGCCAAAATAGGAGGCAAACTTAATTCTTTCATGGTTTGAACTTTAGGAACCAACCTGAAAACTAAATTGATTAAGCCTTTTTGGAAAAAGGCATTACCACGAAGTCGAGCTTCTCCTCTGAAGTCATAGGAAAAGTCTGCTTCTTGTTCTTCTTTAAATTTTTCAATTTTTGATTTTTCTAATATTTCACTAAGAAAACCAAGGATGTCTTCTTGGGTTAAAACTGGATGCTTTGTAAGGAAAATAAGTTCTCCGGATACTCGAATCGCTGGCAATCTTCCTGCACCCAAATGTAAATCTGATCCATTTTCGTGGATAACATTTAAAACAAGGTCTTCAAGTTCTTTTTTATAATCCATAAATAAGTTATAAAGTTAAAAGTTATAAAGTTTATAAAGTAAATTCAAAAATATTTATTATTTAACATCTTTCTTTTCTAAAATCCTCGTTACCTGATCGATAACTTCTGCTGGTGTAGAATTAGCTTTCACTATATACCCTGCTACACCCAACCTATTGCCTTCATCTATGTCTCTCTGCTCACTTTTATTGGACAAAATTATCTTGGTACAATTCGGACATAATTTTTGCATATTTATTTGTGCCAATGTTTCAAAACCATCCATCTCCGGCATGATAATATCAATCAAAAGAAGGTCGGGAGATAATCCATTTTTAATTTTTTCTAATGCATGCAGGCCACTTCCCGCTGTATAAACTTCAAAATTATTTTGACTAAACTTAAGCGCATACATGTCTAAAAGAAAACTATCATCATCTACTATTAAAATTTTCTTTTTTTCACCTTCCATACATAAGATAATTATACACTATTCATTCTCATTGTTAAAGTTATACACTTCCGTAAAAGGAATTATACCCTGTACGGATTTAAGCATAGCGTCCTCTCTCATCATGAGCATACCTTTACTGCGAGCCAATTTATAGATTGCTGCATTGGTAGGATCTTTTAAAATAACACTTTGCATCTCTTTATCCACCTTAAACATTTCAAAAATTGCAATACGTCCTCGTGTACCAGAAGGACAATCTGAGGAAGGAATGGTTTCGTACATTTCATTGCCAATTTTAGGCCTAAATTCTGGTGCTAGATCTTTCATTTGTTCTTCAATTTGTGTTCTTACACTTTCGTCCATTGGTACAAGTTTTCGTGATGTTGCACAAGTCAACCTAGCGAGACGTTGAGCAATAGATACAATCAATGTCGGAGCAATCAAGTATGGATCGACTCCCATATCAACAAGACGAGGAATGGCGCCAATAGCTCCATTGGTATGTAAAGTAGAAAGTACAAGATGCCCAGTGAGTGCCGCTTGGATTGCCAGCTGGGCCGTTTCTTTATCACGAATTTCCCCTACCATGATTATGTCCGGATCCTGACGAAGGATCGAACGAAGCCCTGAAGCAAATGTGTAACCAATCTCTGGCATCATCTGTGATTGGTTGATGTCCGGCATGTGATATTCCACTGGATCTTCCAATGAAACAATGTTGCTCTTTTCTTTATCTAGCTCATTCATCATTGAATATAGGGTCGTAGATTTTCCAGACCCAGTGGGACCAGTAATCAAAATAAGTCCATAGGGCCTCTCTAATGCTTCTTTAATTATTTTTAAATTTACTTCTGATAAACCCAATTGGTTAAGAGGCTTAACCCCCTTTTCAGAGTCCAAAATACGCATGACAACTTTCTCTCCATAATATGCAGGCATCGTAGAAACACGAAAATCAATCTTATGTCCATCTATGTTTGCGCTGAAAGATCCGTCTTGAGGTTTTCGTTTTTCGTCCAATCTCAACTTCGAAAGAATCTTTATACGTGCAACAATTCCGCCATAAACATTTGGTGGCAAAACTATCGTAGTATGAAGTGTGCCATCCACACGAAAACGTACTTTCACCTTTTCTCCAGTAAATTCAATGTGTATATCTGAAGCTCCACCTTCTATTGCAGTTCGTAAAATAACAGCAACGATCTTTATGACTGGTGCATCCTCTACGATCTTTGTTTCTTCACCTGGCTTTATATCTTTAATTTCTTGACTTAAATTTTCTTCACTCAAACTTTTAACATCACCTTTTTCATCTTGATTAAGCTCTCCTAGAGCTTCTTCAACCTGACTTCCCATCCCTTTATAAGTTTGCATTACATTCTCGTAATCACTTTTAGAAATTAAAAAAATCTTAAAAGGAATTCCTATTTTAGTGGAGATAAACTGAAGTGCGTCCATCGCTTGAATATTTTCTGGATCTATCACGCCCACTTCGAGCACCATGTCTTTCAACTCAAGAGGTACGAAATGGTAATGAAGAGCTGAATCTTCTGAAATATATTTCAAAACACCAAAAGACATTTCTTTTGCATTTATTTTTTTTACTGGTATACCTAAATATTCTCCCTTTATTTCAAGAATTTTTTCCTCTGAAATACCAGAATCGATTAATGTTTGTTCTACGTCTCCATCGTGTTCCTTTTTTGCGCGACTCTTAATCTCACCTATTTGGCTCGCATTAATCAAACCTCTTTTAGCTAATTCTTCTAAAAAACTCATATTAAATTAATTATCTAGGGCTTAGCTGGTGCTGGGGTAATTTTGGTTGACTTGGTTGTTGATTTAGTTGGTGCTGGAGGAACAACAGGAGTAACTGGAGGAGTAGTAATGTTAGAAAGAGGAGTAGTGGTTAAATTATTTTGAGTATTTAAAACAGGAAGAGCATCATTTCCAAATTGAGCAAATGGATTTGGTCTACCCTCTGTGCCGTCTGGGATAAGAGTGATACTAGAATCATGTAAACTATTAAATGCTGGATCTGAAAAAATAGTATCATCTAATTTTATATTTTTAACATTAGAAAGTAATACAAGGAAATCTTTTGCTACCAAGGGATTTGTACTCGTAGCATCTACTCCAGGAATAGTTCCATCTATATTTGGTAAGGTGGTATTCGCCCCTGACGACACCAAGCTAGCCTCTGGAGCAGATGATCTTATAAAAAAAATATAAATTAAGATAAAAGCCAAAGCTATCCCTGAAAATATTATTATGTTTTTAATTTTGGCAGTCATTTTAATTTTTTAACCAATAAGTTTTAATTTTAAAATTATATTTATATACTTCGGGGGAATTTGTTTTTGCATTAACGCCAGTAATATTTACATTATCTGAGGAAAACATAATAGAAGAGATATCTACAATTCGTAGGTTGCTCTCTAAATCTTTTGTAAAATTAATAAAATTATCATAAGTACCTGATGTTGAAAACTCTAAATCAAAAATGCCATAATCTTTAGGTATTTTTATCGCTCCACCCCCTTGAACAGCAGACACTTTTGCTGCAGTCGTAGCAGCATTTGTGTCTGTAACGTTGTATTTAACATCTTTTAAAACCATACCATAAGGTAAACCAATTTGTTCTATCTCTAAAATCAAACGAACATTATCTACATTCTCGGGTAAAAGCTTTTGTAATTTCATCAAATTATTAGGATCAATTGCATTATATTTAGCAGTTAATCTATCACGTTCATTTTCAAGTATTTTAGAATTGTCGAGTGCGTTATTATAAGAAGCTACTTCTGACCTTAGAGATGAAATATCACTATAAATAGGATTTGTGAATACAAAAAATAGAGAGACGGAGATTCCTATTAAAATAATTGGCATTATAAATCTCATCATAAAATTAATTTTGGGTCATAAGTGTTTGTTTATAATTAACAAAAGCTGGGTCAACTGAAAAATCTAAATCAAAAATAACGTTACCACTGTTGTCGAGTACTAAGTTTGAAAAAACAGGATCAATTAAATTTTTATTTTTAGCAAATAAATCAGACTGAAGGGCGATAGAACGATAACCAATTGCAACACCAGACATTTTTATACTTATTGAAGGTTTATCTTCAGTCCCTAGGTCATAACTAAACTTAGTAAAACGAACACTTTTCATAGTAATCTGTTCAAGCGCATTAAAAATTGGAGTAACAGTAATGTGTTTAGCTAAAATTTCACTTGATGCATGTAAACGCTTATCAAAAGTTTGTAATTCAGTTATCTTTTTGGGTTCAAAGCGATTTCGAGCTAAACTAAGAGTCTTGTCCATGCCAGCGATATTTTTTACTACAACACTTTTATAAAAATAAAGCCCTCCTGTCGCAAGCAAAACCGTAAATAAAACAAAAAGAGAAACAATTAGAAAAATACTTACAGGACGCGCAGAAGTAGTACTTTCCTTTAATATAGGTTTTTTAGGTATAAATGATGTTTGAAAATTTTGTTCCATTGTACTCTTTAATTATATTACAAAAACAATTTTTAGAGAAATAAATTGTGTATAACTTTACCCCCACACCTTTCTTTTTTAAGAAAAAGAAAGGTGTGGGGGTTTATTGTAATTTTCGCAAGGCTAAACCCAAAGCAACTGCAAATTCAGGGCCCATGGTCAAAAGAACTTTTTCTAGAAATGCTGGTGCATTAACCTTGGAAAAAGGATGGCCCATCTCTATCTCTGCGCGAAAGTTGTTTATGGCAACTTCTTCTAGTCCCTTCATGAGTGCTCCCCCTCCCGTAAATATGACCTTACTGATAGTTCTATTGTATTTCTTCTCGTATCCCAACAACACATTATTAGTCTCAGAAAAAATATAATCCACGTGGACTTTTATAACATCCGCTAAACTTTTTTCTACTGGGTTTCCAAAAAGACCAAATTCTTTTTTCATTTTCTCTGCTTCTCCAAAAGGGATGCTCAAAGATTTAGAAATGGAATTAGAAATATCTGCTCCTCCCCTATCTATCGTGTGATAACTCTTGACCATGCCAAATTCTACGACAGAGAGCTTGGTGCGTGATGCGCCGAAATCTATCAACAAGACTGGAGAAAGTTCATGTTCAAAATTTGCTCTAATAGAAGAAAAAATTTCAATCTCAAGAAAAGAAGCAGACAAATTGCAACCAGAGACGATAGAGCGATATCTGGCAACTGCATCGTTCTGAGTTGCAACAACTAAAACATTTATTTTGCCTCCTTCTTTCGCTATTGCATCTTCGGCATTCATCTCTTCAAAAGAAGATTCTTTCTGAGGTAGAATAAAATAATCAAGTGATACTTCGGTAATTGGAACTGGGATATATTTACGTGCTTCGGTCGGAACGATCGCAGCTATTTCGGCATCTCCTAATTTTGCTGGAAGCTCAATTGTAAAAATTAAACTTGATTGAATTGGAATAGAAAGAGCGAGAGAAGAGCTCGTAACACCAGACTGCTTCAAGACCTCTTGTAGAGCTAACACGACTTTTTCAACAGGAAGATTTGTGACCCGCCCAGCCTCAAGGTCAGCATAAGGCCCGAGAGCTATGGCTCCATAAGTCTCGAGTACGGCTTTACCCCCTTTCCTTTTTATTTCAACTACCTTAATTGCTGAAGAACCAATGTCAATACCAATAGCGCTTTCTTCTGCGCCACCTCCTATATTAGTTATACTTGAGAAAAGTTTTTTCAATGGATTGAACATCCCGTAGGAAATTATGTTAATTAATTATAAAGATTTGCTGTAATATATGGTTCCCATCAATTTTACGCAGGGTCCACTTGTGCTAAAATTATACCATATATGCATTTTTTAAACACTATATTAGACATAGTTTTCCCCGTAAAATGCATTTTATGCCGAAAGAGCGGCACAGACTTATGCTTAGATTGTTTGAAGGATACGCCAGAGGCAGAACGTGAATGTGCAAAATGGATTTTCCCTTTGTATGACTATCGTAACCCAGTAATCAAAAAATCCCTGTGGCTTCTAAAATACAAAGGCAAGAAAAGACTCGCAAATGTATATGCAGAAATTATTTATGACAAAATTCTAGAAGAGCTCTCAGAATTAAGCGTAATGGAAAACTTTATAGAACCTGTTTTAATTCCAATTCCCCTCTCTCCTAAAAGGTATCGTGAACGTGGATACAACCAAGCACAATTAATTTGCGAAGAATTAATAAAAATAAATAATCTACGCCATAGCGTAGATGTTAATAATGCAAACAATACGTATTTACGCCATGGTGTAAATATGCAATTGGAAAAAAATATTTTAATAAAACCTAAAGAAACAGAACATCAAGCGCGTATTAAAAACAGGAACATTAGATTAAAAAATCTCTCAGGATCCTTTGCTATAAAAAATACAGCAGAAAATATAGCTAGAATAAAAAGTAAAAATATAATTTTAATAGATGATATTATCACCACTGGTGCTACATTAAGCGAAGCGAGAAAAGTTCTAAAACAAAACGGCGCCCGAAAAGTCATTGCTTTCACCGTGGCGCATTAGAAATTTATTTTTGATATAATATAAACATGTTAGAGGGACCAACACAAAAAACACCATCTCCAAATAAAAACAATTTTTTTGAATCTCCTAATGTTCACAAGGAACATTTTCTTATTGAGGGTGCTCAGGTAGACGCCATAGACGTAATGCCAGAAAATCAAAAAGATGAAGTACCTGTTTTAGTTGCTCCGGGATGGGGTGCTACGATGAAATCTTTTGAACCTGGAATAGGAGTATTAGCTGAAGCAAAAAGAAGAGTTCTTTCTTTGGACCACCCAAGAAAGGGTGGAAAAGACGATGCTGATTTACGTGAAGATATGTCAAAATGGTGCAAGAAAGAAGGGCAAGATTCCCCTGGTTGGTCGCTCGAAGAATTGAGAAAAGCTGAAACCATTCTTGGGCTTCTTGATCAAAAGAAAGTAGAAAAAGTTGATGTTATAGCACATTCAGAAGGAGCGATAAATGTATGTATTGCTGCGATGTTACAACCAGAAAAATTTATTGGCAGAACTATTGTTTTAGTTAACCCTGCTGGAATGATTGGAAAGGATAATATTTTTCGCTTACAAGGAGGAGCTGGGGCGAATAAAAGTCGCACAGAGACTGTATCTCATATTCCGGTCACTGAAGCTGAAACAGAATATCTCAAATCAACTAAAAACATAACTCCTGAATACATAAATGCAGGCAAAATTCGTACAGTAAAGGAACTCTATGCTATCTCACAAGCTCGCATCGAAGAGATGCTTAGATATCTTCATAAAAAAGGAATAAGAATAATTGTAATGGCGGGGGTTGAAGATACAATGTTCCCTATGGCGGGTATGCAAAAAAATATAAAGAAAGATTTTATTGATGGACTCGTTTCTGTTAAAGGTGGTCATATGCAAATACAGGTTCATCCAGAACTTTATATGGGTGCAGCAGAAAGCCTGCTCGAAAAAACAAAAGAGAGAGTGGAATAAAAATTCTATTTTTAAAAAAAGGCAAAATGAAAACCCTAACAAATGGTTTTCATTTCCTTTCGTTAGGGTTTGATGTTTACTGAGAACTTTCGGCCTCTCAGCTTAACCGTTTTTGGGGATTAAGAAGCTTGTAACAACACCAAATACCAAATGCCATACTTGCCAAAGCAGACACAGCAGTAAGCAGAGGACTTTTGGTTAAAAAATACACCGCAAATCCCACGAGTGTTCCAGCAATTGCTGGTAGCTGAACGTACGCCATACCGGTGAACATAATTTTTTCTCCTTGTTTTTTTGTTTAGGTTTAAAATTATTCAATACCGAAATACTGTACTGTCGGTATGTGACTCTCGTCACAGATGGAGAGGAAGCTCCCGCTGTAATGGAAGGTTCGTTTTTCCTTCCCCAGGAAAAACGCTAGCTTCTGGGCATCGTAAGGAAACCTGGAGCCCAAATCGATCGAACGAGTGGGAAAATAGTATCCCTCACCCGTTCCGTTGTCGCTCCATATCCGAACGTCCCGATCAAACGTGATTCTTATCACGTTCTCGGTGGACTGGTTTACACCAGCAGAGCATTCGAAGCCTTCGTGCTGGGTCAGTGCGACACCGACCACTGACGCTTGAAACGTCCTATCTACATTAGCTCCTGAATAATAGCGAGTATTTTTTTTCACGATAGAACTGGCTGCAAACGCAGCCACACATGCAAGAACAGCTATGATTCTCATACACACCTCCGGAAGATTTAGTGATGATGACCCGCCCACCACCATACAAAGATGGCAATGGGGGTTATGGCGACAAGGATTAGCCGCAAAAACATTTCCTTTCTTGTCATGACTTCACCTGTTGAAGGGTCACACCATGGTTTTGCAACCATTGACGTTGGTTCATGCGCTGATACTTGACGTCGAAGCCGACTAATCCTACCCAAAGAAGTATAAGCAAAACTGTCACCCTTTTTTCCAACTTCGTACCATTGTGCCAAATTATTGGCAGAAGCGTACACGCAAGATAAACGAACATGGGAGCGATAACGACGTCATGATAGACGTCCATCGCCTGACCCGAACGCGACTCGAGCGTGAACACAGAAACCGTAATGCCTAGCATCACGCTTATGATAATTATCGTTACGTGACCCCTTAGGGTACTTGGACTAGGCCAAATTAGCAATCGAAGTCCACGGTAATGAAAAATTTCCGCGGCTATAAGCACGATAACGACAAATCCTGCATCACCTATCATAGCACTGCATGAAACCTGATATGGAAGTCCTTCCAAGACATCTCTGCCAACGAGCATCGCTAACTGAGTTACTGTAAATAAAATAAGAGCAGTCACCCAAATAGGCAACACGGAAAGGATGTAATGACTTCCTATAAGCTTGTGTGTGTGAGTATTCATTTTCCGCCTCCTTTGGGTTTAAACTGCATTACATACAATATTAGTACGATTACCCAAATGGGTAGACTTCCATAACATTTATTTGTATCCATTTCAGCCTCCTTAAGGCAAAAGTTGAACTATTTGATTGTGAAGAAAAAGATTTATTCCAAAATAGTATATCTAATATAAGGCTATTTGTCAATACTGAAAAAATAGAATAGTGTCTATATATATAGTATTATGGAGACAATTGACATATATGCTTGAACTTTTGCTTACATATAAATACCTTATATTAATGCCCCTCGCCATCATCGAAGGGCCGATAATTGCTGTAGTCTGTGGATTTTTGGTAACGTTAAAAATTATGAATCCCCTATTGGTTTATGTGATCCTCATCATCGGGGACATCGTCGGAGATGGATTAATATACTATATCGGATATTCTGGAAAAAGATTTTTAAAATATTTTAAAGTTACTGAAGAAAAATTAGAAAAAGCAAAAATGTATTTCCATGAAAATCACAAAAAAGCTATTTTTGCATCCAAGCTCGCACACGGAATAGGATTTACAGGTCTTATCGCTGCGGGCGCATCTCATGTGCCATACAAAAGATATTTCAAAACATGCACTCTAATCTCTCTAGTTCAGTCTGCAGTTATGATTACAATAGGAGTATTTTTTGGTCATGCATATGTACAGATAGGAAGATATTTAGATTATTACGCAGCTATAATAAGTGTCATCGTTTTAATCATTTTAACAATCATAATTATCCGAAAATATAAAATAGGTATAAAAAATAAAGCAGCTTTATAAAAATGAAACAAGAAAAATTACACATCGCAATGGTTTGTGATCCGATCGGCCCAAATAAATCTGGTGTCGTAGTTTCTTCGTTACGTTTTTCGAAATTATTAAATGACAGAGGACATCATGTAATTTTTATCGGTGCACGCTCATCTGAACACAAGGACCATAGCCATCATGACGGAGTAAAAGCTTATCGTTATCGTAGCCTCCCAGTTCCCAAGTCTGGAGGATGGAATTTAGCTTTTCCCACAGTTAAAGAATTAAAGAAAGTTTTTCAAGAAGAGAAAATAAATGTGGTTCACATTTTATTACCAATGTCTGGCGCTATCGTCGCCTTAAAAGCAGCCAAAGATTTAAATATAAAAATTGTAGCGCACTCTCATTCTCAGCCAGAAAATTTATTTATGGATATGCCGAAAATTATTCAACCAACATTAAATAAATTATGGAATAAATATTTAGCCTGGACTTATGGAAAAGCAGAATTAATTATTTATCCTTCCAAGCTTGGACATGAAATCCTTCACCACTTGACCGAAAAGGATAAGCCTTCTGTCGTCATTTCAAATGGGGTAAATATTGAAAGATATAAACCTACAGATGTTGGTGACTTTCATATTCGATTTAATATCCCCAGGGATACTTTAAACATAGTGTATGTGGGTAGATTATATCCAGAGAAATCTATCGACACACTTATAAAAGCAATTCCGCATGTTATTAAAGAATTTTCCAATATGCATGTGATGTTGGCAGGTGCTGGACACATGAGACCCAAACTAGAAAAATTAGTCCACGATCTTAAGCTAAAGAAACATGTTACTTTCCTTGGGTTAGTTAGTGATGAAGATAAAATCTTGGCTTATAACGCAGGAGATATATTCGTTTCTCCATCATTTGCAGAGCTAGAAGGTATGACGGTGCTCGAAGCTATGGCTTGTGGCAAGCCAATCATTGTTCCAAATGCAGAGATGAATGCTGCAAGGTTTTTCGTAGATGGTAATGGTTTCCTATTTAAAACAGCAGACCATCTCGACCTGGCATCTAAAATTTTACAATTATTTACTAACCCAGAATTACGAAAGAAAATGGGAGAAGTTAGTTTTGAAAAGAGTAAACATTATGATATACATAAGAGCGTTGACCTATTAGAAGAAACTTATTATTCAGCATTAAGAAGTAATAGAAAATGACAGAATCATATTTAGAAGAGAAAGGTATTTATTATAGAACGAATGAATTCAAACCTGACAGACTAACTCTGGTCTTCGTGCACGGGGTTTCTGGTTCTTCTTCTGCATGGTGGCCTTATGAAAAAATATTTGAAAATAAATATAATGTATTAAATTACGACATTCGTGGACATGGCATGTCTAAGAAATACCCCCATTATGAAGATTATGAAATTGAAAATTTTGCAGAGGATTTACATGATTTGATTTCTCATTTAAAAATTTCAAAATTTATTCTAATAAGTAATTCATTCGCGGCCCTTGTTCATTTAGAATATTTAAAATTATGGAAAGATACTGTGAGTGCAAATGTATTTACTTCTCCAGAGGTATATTTGAATAAAGGTGTGTTAGCAAAAATTTCTCTACCTATTCTCAAGTTATCAGAAGTAATACCATTCAGTCCTAAACCTCGCGGTCATGTTGATTATAGAAAACATATCAATTCAACTGATTGGAACATAAAAAGAAATGTGGCAGATATGAGAAATACGACACTACGTGTGCATTTCTTTGCTTTAAGGCAATCTTTTGCCCATAAAGGAGATTACGAATTAGAGAAAATAAATGTACCCACTCTTGTCATGCACGGAGAGAAAGATACAATGATACCCATGAAAAATGCAATTATAATGCATAAAGAAATAAAAAATTCTGAATTCGTAAGCATCCCCAATGTTGACCACAACACTGTTCACAATGGTGTAAAAATAATGTCCGAAGCCATAGAATCTTTTATAGAAAAGAACAAGAAATCTTTACTCTAAATTATTTAATTTGGTATAATTAAAGTATGCAATCTTATAAAACTCATTTTGCAGACAGGAGCTTTGTTTTGTCATTTCTAGGTGGCTTACTTTTATTAGCTACAAGCTTTGTCACTCAATTTTTTGTAAGCGACTATGTTGCTCGTTCATCTAGCGCACCTGTCACTGATATAGTGCTGTCTAACACCAGAGTATATGAAGTAGGAGGAATTTTTGTATGGGGGGCGATCTTACAAGCTTGTATAGTTATTTTTATCGGACTTAGACATATAAACTACGCACCGTTTATATTGAAAAGTGTTGCCCTTTTTACTTTGATAAGATCATTTTTTGTTAGCCTTACTCACATCGGCCCTTTTCCCACTCAAGCAATAATAAATTCAGATTTTTTTACTAAGGAAGTTTTTAATGGTATTTTTACCGGTAATGACCTTTTCTTTTCTGGGCATACTGGTTTTCCATTTTTACTTGCTTTAATCTTTTGGGAAAATGAAACTCTCAGGATAATTTTCCTTTGTTTCTCTGCCCTATTCGGAATAGTGGTCCTTTTAGGCCATCTACATTATTCTATAGATGTCTTATCTGCCTTTTTCATAACCTTCAGTATTTTCCATATTTGTAAATTCCTATTCAAAAAAGACTGGCAGCTATTTTTGAAAAAATAAATTTTCTGCTATTATAGGGTAATGAAATATTGTAAAGATTGTGAACCGGCGCAGGAAATACATGCAGTGGCGTATCTATCAGTAGTTATGGGTTGGCTAGACCAGCCATTTTTTGATTTAATGGAAATGCTGTTTAAGAGCACCGCGGAGGCTATTTCTGATAAAATTTCCCTTCCCTTCTTCAAATTAATGATTGCGCTAAAATTAGGATATTGGACAGACGAACCAGATGATAAAGATACTTGGCGTACAAAATGCTTTTGGGATGAAGCAAAAAGGCGCGGTATAAAAATGCGCGAATTTCACTTGGGTCCCATCAGAGATGGCTTTATAGCAGAATACTCGCCCCGCCATGGCGGGGCGAGTGGGGCAAGCAAAACAATAATCTTCGATGGACTACCTCGTCCTGGATTTAAAGAATCTGAATCTCTCAAATGGATGGACAATAAAGGCACCATGAAAATAAAATTTCTAAAGGAAGGCTTGCCTGTCGCTCCTGGTGGAGTAGCTTTTACTAAAAAACATGCCCTTGAAATTTTCAACAGCATACAGAAACCAGTCATTACAAAACCAAACCTAGGTTCTAGAAGCAGGCATACGATGATACACATAAACACAGGAGAGGGTTTAATAATTGGTTTCAAAAAAGCAAAGAAACTTTCTCCGCTTGTCATCATTGAAGAAGAACTTCGTGGGGACTTATTCCGAGGAACATTGATTGGCGGAAAATTAGCTGGCGTAGTGAAACGTGATCAACCCGCCGTAACAGGTGATGGAGTTCACATATTAAGTGAATTATTAGAAAAAGAAAACGAAAGACCAGAAAGAAATGGACCAATTTTCCATAAAATACCCGTCGACAAAGAAGCTGAAATAGAATTAAAAAGACAAAATATTACTATGAGCGATATCCCAGAAAAAGGTAAGCTTGTAACATTTTCACAAAAGACAAGTCGTGGTTGTGGTGGAACGACTACCGAGGTCACCGACATCGTTCATCCTGACAATAAAGAGATGCTCGAACACGTCGGTACTTTTCTGAAAGATCCACTCGTGGGTGTAGATTTTATAATTGAAGACATCACAAAATCTTGGAAAGAGGAACAACATTGCGGAATTATTGAATGTAACAGTCTCCCCTTCATAGACCTTCACCATTACGTAATGTTCGGCAAATCAAACAACGTCGCCGGCAAGCTCTGGGATCTAGTCTGGCCAGAAACTAAAATAGATTAATTTTTATTTAAAGTAACTTCTGATTTCGGATCAAAAGCATCTGGATCCATTTTTAAGTGTGAAATATATTTTTCTTGAGTTACGAAATCTCCTAAAAATTTTAAGAAGTCTTCTGTTTTATCCACTTCCCCTTTTTCTTCCATATGTTCGAGTGGATGCGCTTCTGGTGTATATTCAAAATGCCCACAAATTTCCCCATCATTATAAACTCGCAAATGGTATTGATCCTGAAAGTCTGTTAATTTTCTCCAACTCAATACTTGGTCTTCATCTATCCAAGCAATGAAATGGTTTCCAAAACCCCATTTACTATGAAGATGGTTTTTTAATTCCTCTAGAGTTTTCCCCGCTGTGAGCCAGCCAATGTGGTATTTTTGTCTACCCTTTTTGTGCCAGACAATACCCATCTTCAAAAGAAATTTTCTTGTAGGCAAAAAGAAACTGTAAATAAAGGTCCAGATTTTTTGTTTGATTTTATCGAAAAAAGTCATAATTTCTTGGCGGAGAGAGAGGGATTCGAACCCTCGGTCCTTTTAAAGGGACGACAGTTTAGTAAACTGTTGGTTTAAGCCACTCACCCATCTCTCCATACATTTACCAATAATCTCTCCTAAACCTAAGGACAGCATAACAGAAAAAGTGTACCCTGTCACTCGCGAACAACGGGGTGGAAAAACAACAGTAATATGCTAGAGTAATTAAGTTCCACGGAGCCGTGTCAGAGTGGTCTAACGTACCTCTTTGCTAAAGAGGCAAGGGCTTCAAAACCCTTCGACGGTTCGAATCCGTCCGGCTCCGCCAACAAAAAAGCTTACGAAGGTCTGTCCTTCGTAAGCTTTTTAAAATCGTATTTTATTTCTTTAGTTTCTTAACAGTCTTTTTAACTACCTTGCCTGCTCCCCTCCACTCAGCCTTCATTTTCTTAGCAAGAGCATTTATATCTTTCTCGTGAAGTTTGTATTGCTTAGCGTAATTTTTTGACACAGTATCTACAGCCTTGTGATAAAGGGGCACAGTCACTGCTTTAGCTTTCTTAACTTCTTTAGTTACCTCTTTCTTCATCTTGGTCGCTAATGCTGAAACTTTCTTTTGATGAGCCTTCGCATTGGGTCCTAATAAATAAAAAGCTCCTGCCCCGACGGCTGCTAATCCTGCTCCTATTGCTACTTTCTTACCAACTGACATTTTTTTATTTTTTACCATAATTCTTTTTTGTTAAAACTTTTAATAATTAATTTTTACGACTTTTCTTCTTTTTTCCAAAGATAAAACGAAATATTGCACTATCACGCATATCCTCGAGAGCTTCTTTGGTAGTGTCTCCAATGTTATTTACATCTTTTTCTATTCGTTCAAGTATTCTAGAAAGGGTGTCCGTAGCGCGAATAAGATAAAATAAAAATACAGCGACCAGTATCCCCAAGACGATAAAGCCAACAGATGATATAAAAAAGAAAACTTGTGCTTGTAAAAGCGTATTCATAATTACATTATATGCCATTTAGTTATATAATTCAAACATGCAATTTAGTGACAGGCTAGAAACAAAATTTCGCCTAGACGTAAACCAGAAAAAAGCTTTAAATAAGCTAAATATTTTTTCTATAGCCGACCTGCTCTTCCACTTCCCTGTACGTTATAGCGACATAAGTGAAGTAAAGAAAATAACAGACCTGATTCCTGGAGACATGGCGACGGTTTATGGTAAAGTCTCAAAGCTTAAAACTAAAAAGTCTTTCCATTCAAAAATACCAATGGCCGAAGGTGAAATAGAAGACCTATCTGGAAAAATAAAAATAACTTGGTTTAATCAAGCTTACCTCGCCAAGATGATAAAAAATGGTGAAAATGTAAAATTAACTGGAAAAGTTACAGAAGGAAAAAATGGCATTTATTTAGCCAATCCAGAATTTGAAAAAATGTCTAATATGCCAATAGATGCACACGACACACTCTTTAAAAAAGACGGTATCTCAAATGCAGGTTTTTCATATCCGATCTATGCAGAGACTCGTGGTATAACTTCTAAGTGGTTTTATCATGCGATAGAAAAAATATTCAAAGAACACACATTAGATAATATCGAGGACTATATTCCTGAAGAAATTTTAAAAAAATATCACCTACCTACTTTAAAAAGTGCTCTCATCTGGATCCATAAACCAAAAAATAAAAATGATGCAGAGTCTGCACGTAAAAGATTCGCTTTTGAAGAAGTTTTCTGTATTCAGCTAGAACGCCAACATGATAAATTTGAATACAGGAAAAACAAATCTTTCAAAATAGAAAAAAATATAAAAGAAACGGAAGAATTTTTAAAACGTTTTCCTTTCAAACCTACAAAATCACAGGAAAAATCAATTGAAACAATCTTGAGTGATATGGGAAGAAATTTCCCAATGTCTAGACTCCTTGAAGGTGATGTCGGAAGTGGCAAGACTGCTGTCGCGGCGACAGCTTCTTATGTTGCAGTAAAACAACGCCCCCAAGACAAAAATGGAAAGGTGCAAACTTTCGGTAATTTACAAGTAGCCTATATGGCACCAACAGAAATCCTTGCTGCCCAACACTTCGAGTCTTTTATAGAATATTTTTCACCCCGCCATGGCGGGGCAAGTCTCCCTCTAAACATCGGGCTTATAACAGGGTCAGGTTGTCGTAAATTCCCTTCTAAAGTAAACCCTAGTGGATGGACCACCATATCCCGCGCCCAACTCCTGAAATGGGTGGCAAATGGAGAAATACCAATTCTAATAGGCACCCATGCTCTCATCCAAAAAACTGTTAAATTTAAAAATCTTGCTTTGGTAGTGATAGATGAACAGCATCGCTTCGGCACAGCCCAGAGGAGAAAGCTTGTTCGTAAAGATAACATTGCCCCGCATTTATTATCTATGACAGCCACTCCTATCCCCCGTACGCTCGCTTTAACTATCTACGGCGACTTAGATTTATCACTTCTCGACGAGATGCCAATGGGGCGAAAACAAATAATTACCGAAATAATCACACCCAATAAACGTGAGCAAACTTATGAACAAATAAGGTTAGAACTTAAAGCTGGCAGACAGCTCTATGTTATCTGTCCTAGAATAAATGAGCCTGATCCAGAAAAAGAAATGGCTTTAAATGTAAAATCTGTAACAGCCGAAGCCAAACGTTTAAAAAAAGAAGTTTTCCAAGAATATGAAATAAGTGTACTGCATAGCAAAATGAGTAAAGAAAAGAAAGAAAAAGTTATGGAGGAATTTACAGAAGGTAAAATAAATATTTTGTGTGCCACATCAGTGGTTGAAGTCGGTGTAAATGTCCCCAATGCCACAATCATAATTATCGAGGGGGCAGAGCGTTTCGGCCTGGCACAACTCCACCAACTACGTGGACGTGTCATTCGAAGTTCACATCAAGCATATTGTTATATCTTTGCCGAAGCAAAAACTGAAAAAACAATTGAACGATTAAAAGCACTTAAAACTGCCAAGAATGGTTTCGAATTAGCTGAGCTCGACCTCGCATTGCGAGGAGCGGGAGAGCTCGGTGGTACTAAACAATGGGGCATCACCGACCTCGGCATGGAAGCAATAAAAAATATAAAAATGGTAGAAGCCGCCAGAACGGAAGCAATTACTTTAATAGAAAAAGATCCCGAGTTAACGGGATACCCTCTCTTAAAACAAAAAGTTCACGAAAAAGCTGGCGAATTTCATTTCGAATAAAAGTCTGGATTTATTTTAACCCCGGCTTTTTCAAAAAAATCTAAATTGTACGTGATAACCTCTACGACTTCTTCATAAGCTCTTTTTTGACCTTGATCTTTTAAAACTTTTAATAATTGTCTAGATACAGGAACAAAACTCCTGCCAATAATTTTATTAATCATCTCTCCGTTTTCAGGTAAATTATTTCCAAAAACAACAACAAAATGATTACCTTGAATCGTGTCAATAAACTTCGCGACCAAGGCTTCCAATTTTTCTACATTTTCAAATCCATTTTCCATCTCGTCAAACCATTTAAGCATTTGATCTAAAATTTCTTTAGGTAAAGTTTCACCCATTTTTTCTATTTCTTTTCTCTCGACGATATGTTTGTCAGCTCCTTTACCTGCGACTTGAGCAAATTGAGAAATATCTCCTTCAAATGTCTCTCCTAAATCATGACCCCAAAGTCTTTCATAAATTTCTGTTGTATCTACCAGACCATCCAAAGAAGGACAAATACGTCTTAAGTAAAACCAAAATCCAATACAAGCCCACTGGTGGCCTAAAATTGATTCGTGTTTACCTGCTTTTATATTCTCTTCTAGATAAGGAGTCTCACTCCAGCGATACTGCCAATTCCCATTATATGCATGAGACATAAACTTATATATACCATCAAGAGATTCATTAATATTATTTTTCATAAAAATACGAACCTAAAAATAATTATTTATAGTCTGGCTTAATCTCAGGGGCTCCTTCGATATGACTAGAAATTCTTGCAAATGCATAAAGAAGACTAGAGAGCCTGTTTAAGTAAGACATCGTCTCTGCGCTCACATTTATTTTTCCTTCTTCTTTTGCAGCTACTACTCTCCTCTCTGCTTTCCTAGACAAGGTGCGCGCAAAATCAAAAATTCCCCCTATCTCTGTCGCTCCACTGATAAAGAAATTTTTAATTGGCGGCAAAACTTTTTCAATTTCATCTACCATCGTTTCAATCTTGGTAATTTTTTCTGTTGTGATAGAGAGAGTAGCGCCAGCAACTTCTGCTTGAACAATAAATAAATTCTGCTGAACCTCTAAAATAAGATCGGAAAATTTTACTTCACCGCTATTTATTTTAAAACTCATTCCTTTTGTTTTAGCGCGAGTAAGACCCAAAAAAGAATTTATCTCATCTAAAGTACCAAGGGCTTCTGCCACAGTCGAACTCTTGGAGATGCGTTGATCACATCCAAAAGTTTTTGTTGTGCCATTGTCCCCTTTTCTAGTGTAAAGCATATATTTATTTTATCACAAACTCGTCGCAGGCGTACTTTTTAGAATGCCTTGCGCAGGCGGACGCGCCGAGCAGTTCGCTGGGCTAGCAAGCCCAGATAGATTGCATTATAAAAAGTATGCCTAGAGAGAGTTTGTGACTTATATTTCGCAAACTCCAGAAACACAAGCGAATTCTTTTGCTCCAGTAGTATTGTCTGCCATTTCGTATTGAGAAAGTTTAGAGAAATCAATAGTACCGATAGCCCTAGAACGCTTTTCGTATTCTTCTTTTGAGATTGCTTCATAAGGAGCAAGCTGATAGACGTGTTCTGATCGAGGAAGGAAAGAAAGTCCACCAATCCAATCCCAGTTTTCGTATACGAAATTTCCAACAGCAAGCCATTCATCTGGGCCTACATAAATCGTCGCAGATGGATTGTGTTCTACGAAATGCTCCTTTAATCTTTTCCATTCTTTTATAAGATCTAATGCGGAAACTTCATCTTTAAAGACTGCTCCAGCTGGTGCCTTGACTGGGAATTCTAAGACGAAAGTAGTGGCTGACTCAACGGATTGCCCAACCTCTGGTAAGCAAGGTACTCCTTGATCTCGAGCCATTTGAAGGAGGGTGTCGGTATGAGAAATACGTACTCGACGGATGAAATATGGAGCAAACCAAGGATGCATACCTGAACCGACGCCCAAGAGCTGTCCAGAGTTACCGTGAGGCTTCACGCAAGTAATAGCTGTGGAAGCATTAATACCGAAACGCTTTGCATACTTTTTGTTTGTTTCGATTGAATCAAGACGAAGAGTATCTAATACTTTATCATTTCGAATAACTGTATTGTCATAGTAACCAGTGAGCGATACACCGAGAAGCCTCTCTTCTTCGCAATTCTCTTTCCATTTTTTAGAAAGATAACCGAAGTTAGTCAAGGTGGATTGATATGTTCCGAGGAGTGTAGCTAATTCCATTTTTCTTTTTAATGTTTCTACTGTATCTTTCGGACGTATAACGATACTGGTTAAATTACAAAATTGTCTGGAGCGAAGATAAATTTCTCCACAAGGATTCATTCCTATCTGTCTTTCGTTTTTGATAGATTCCCATCTGCGGGCGGGCAACTGTTTCTCTAATCCTCCGCGATTGAAAATTCCACGCTCACCTGACTTAGATTTTACTAAAGCTGTCCACTCATCTAGAAATTCTTCGGCTGATGGCTTTGCATTATAGACAGCTGAATTATTCGCCATTGCGCGCTGTTCTTCTGTTAAATAAAATTGTCCCTTCTTTGCATCTCGCATTTCTGTATCTTCAAGTTCAGAAATAGAAATAAGTGCACTACGTCTGACACCTCCGGCTACGACGATCATCCCAATCTGACAAATGATGTCATGCATATCTAAGTTTGAAAGACGGCGACCCTGTTTCGATAAAATTTTTCTTTTTGCAAATTCCATTAAATCCATAAGTGGTTGTGGTCCAGATGCTCTGCCTCCAGCAGTCTCTAGACGTGCTCCAGCTGGTCTAACCATAGAATAATCAAACTTAACATCTCTACCATCAAACCAAGCCTTAAGACCTAAGACGAAAGCATCTGCCCAGCCTTCCTTACTATCTACTACAACATGAGTGGAAGCCTTTTCTTTTGTTTGTTTTTTTATTTGAGGAAATTGTTGAACGTTCTCCCACTCGACAGCGAAGCCAAGCCCTGCACCACACATTGAAATATACATAATCTCACCCAAGTCTTGAGGACAAGTAGGAGCAATATAAGAGCAATTATAGGCCCAAACATTGGACTGACGGCAAGCCTTGCCAGAAGACCACAAAAGACGCATAGAAGGACAAATATCTTGATTTAAAATGGCCTGGCGTACGTCTTCGTATTCCTTAGCAGATAATTTATCTCCTAAATTCTCTTTCATATAAGCCATATAACGGTCAACAGTTTCTATCCAAGTCTCTCTGCGGCCTAATTCTGGAACCCACCTAGAATAAAACTGATAGAAAATATATTCTGAATATGGGCTAGAGAAATATTTACTAGATTCTTCTACTGCAGCTCTGACAGATTCTGAAACCGGACCAAAACTCGCACGAAGTTCTGAACGCTTGTTACGATAAAGAATATATTTCTTGGCAGTATCAGCAAAACCATTTGCCATTAATTCTTTTTCTACGTAGTCCTGAATAATTTCAACTGTTGGCAAAAATTTTGCTCCTTTGTGTGTGCTTGCGAGCTCGGTCTGAAGTTTTAGGAGACTTCTGAAAACACGATTAGCCACAGTGTGTGACTCTTCTTCTCCACCCTCTCCTGAAACTTCAAAAGCTTTAAAAATTGCCCGGGCGATTCTATCTAAGTCAAAAGGAACAACTTCACCAGTTCTCCTTCTGATTGATTTTATTTTTGCCCTCTCACTTTTTAGAATTTTTTCGCTCGCTGTTTTTTTTGTTTTCATAAAGTTAAATTGTTTTAGGATTAAAGGTGTTGATAAATGACGGCCCTTCTTTTTTCTTTTTCCTAATCAGCGAGTGATATATCGCGGGTGATAAAATCAAGGCAAAGGTTATGTTGCCAAGTAGATGAAGTGCGGTAAATGGAATTTGTCCGACGAGAGATTGCATAAATGATTGATGGAAAAAAATTGGCCCAACAGTAAGGCCAGTTATTGCATCAAAAAATAAAGTTCCAATGATTGCAAAACGCACAAAGCTCCAAGAATTTGATTTTTGTTTTTTAAAATAATTGGCAGACCACAAACCAAGCACCCCATAAGCGAAAACAGTGAAGAAAGTTTGTACTCCGAGTGTGTGGGTGACTACATCGTAGAGTAAAATACTTAAGACAGCAAAAGAAAAACCTACGAGTGCTCCGTAAATACGAGAAAAAGGCATCATAGTCGCGAGAATTGGCTCAATATTCGGTGCACGCACTGGAATTAAACGTACAAATAAACACAAAAAAAGACCAACAAAAAACTTCAGAAAAAATTTGGGAGTAAGTTTAAAATAATTTTTTTTATCTGCGTTCATATTATCTTTTTTTATCTAAATTAATCTGGATTTGTCTTAAAAAACCTAAGTTGTATAATACTAATTGAAATTCTAGGCTTTCGCAACCGTTAGGCTATTATACACGAGACTAGTCCCCTTGTGTAAAGTGGATAACTCACTTTTTTTATCAATTTTAGGGGAAAATAATTTTAAACAACATGGAAGAAAATAAGACAAGGTATGTTTGGGGATTTTTAAGGTTAGCAATGGGTTTGATCTTCTTGTGGGCCTATTTTGACAAGGTATTTGGCCTTGGTTTTGCCACAAAACCAGAGCAAAGCTGGCTTGCTGGCGGGTCTCCTACCTCAGGATTCTTACAATTTGCTGTTCATGGGCCCTTTGCGAGCTTTTATCATAGCTTGGCAGGCATTCCTATGATTGATTGGCTATTTATGTTAGGTCTTCTATTTGTTGGAGTATCTTTAACCTTTGGCATTTTTGTTAAGTTAGGAAGTATCGCTGGAATAATGATGCTAGCCCTAATGTATACAGCTGTGGGTGTCCAACCGGCCAACAATCCATTTATAGATGATCATGTAGTCTATATAATAGTTATGGCGGGCTTAATGATGTCAGGTTCGGGTGATTATTTAGGCTTTGGAAAGGCTTGGTCTCGTACTCCCCTCGTTCAGAAATATAAAATATTAAAATAATTCAGAAAATATAGGACAATTATAAAAAAGCACCCATATGGGTGCTTTTTTATAATTGTCCACCCTCAGGGACTCGAACCCCGGACCTGGCGCGTATAAGGCGCTCGCTCTACCAACTGAGCTAAGGGTGGTAATTTTTACTACTAATCTCAGAAATATATTTCATACCCATGATTATATATTCCCAGAGATCTCTATTCTCAAACATAACACAGCAAGTTCCTTTCCCAAAACCATTTTTATAAGTTATCGATTTTAAACTTGTTTTTTTAATATATGATTTTCGAAATTGACTTATAGGTATTCTAAGCTCTTTTGACCAAAAATCAAGACTCTGCTTAATATTCATATCAGAATATAAATGTAACTTAATTTTTAAATCTTTATTTTTTATTCCAAATAATTTTAACCATTTTATAAAAAACTTAAGCATAGCTGGATTTGTATTTGTGAGAATCACAGAACAGTTACTAGCTTTTGTTCCCTCTCCCCAATATAAAAATAATCCTGCTAAAAATAAATCTCTTTTTGAAATATTTCCAATATCTTTTGAAACTTTCTTATATACTTCCTCTAAACGAGCTTCTTTTTTATTTCGCATTGTATTTCTATAATGCTCAATACGAATAGGACTATTGTCTCTCAACTCTCGAATCCTTTTTTCATTAAGGGGAAAATCTCGAAGCCATCCACTTAGAGTGCTTTTGCTAACATCAATCTTTTCTTTGATCTGACTATAGCTCATTCCTTTTTTGCGCATAGCTAAAGCCTTTTGTTTGTCCTTTTTTCTTGCCATAAATACGAACTAGCAAATACTAGTTATTAGTATAATATACCATGGTTCATGTATAAAATACAAAAAGAAAAACCGCCCTCCATACGGTTTCCCTTTTGAAGTGCGGGTTGATGAAAAAACAAAGTTACTGTTGCGGAGCTACGAGGTGACGCCCGAGCCCGGCATTCCAGACGCGGTCGCGCGAGAACTCGAACACGTAAGCCTCGAGCCGACCAATGCCGCCAAAGCCCGCGCTGGCAACGAAGACATTGGAAAAGTCATCGTTGATTGGCTCATCTCCCCTCGTGAGAAGGAAGAATGTGCCGTAGCCGTCCTTACGAAGTTTGTCGGGATGTTCCCTGCAGAACTTCAGAAACTGACTTCCGAGCAGGTGACGCTTTTTGAGATGGGAAACTGAGTTCCCGAAGAAATCTGGGAACTTACCATCCTCGATAAGCTCATTGACGTCAATGTCAATCTCAGATGCAACACCCGAGAAGATGATTCCCCAGTTTTTGAAGTCTGAGTCGAGCCATCCGTCGAAAACCTTCGTGGCTGTTTCGTAGGTGTCGGTACCGTCGGTGGCACCGATGGTGGCCGTGAAAAGCCGGCGAAGGTAGACTTTCGTCTCCTCCACGACAGTATATTTCCACTCTCTGACGAACTTCGCCAGATCAGCAAAAAAGTTTTCGCCATACACCGAACTTAATCGGTTGGCGATGTCGAGCAAAAGCCCGAGCGTTCTTGCTGGAACGCCGACGAGGGCACGAGTGAGTGGGCCGAGCATATCCTTGGACATGATCTGTTTCTCCTTTCAGGAGCATGCATATGGTAACGGAATTGTCGCCATAGCTTTTAAGACACAATGTTGAACACTCAGTGTTTAACATTTCATGCTCTAAAAGCTATGGCGAATTTCGCAATTTTAAAGAACTTATAACCTACGTATTATAGCATACAAAATACCTATTTGTCAAATACAAAGAAAATTAACGAACTAATTCAAGTGTTGCTTTTTCTTCTTTCTTTTTTAGAAGTATTCCATGAGCAGTAAGAATTTTTTCATATTCTTCTTGTTCCAAAGTTTCTACCTCAATCAATTTAAGTGCGATAGCAGTGAATGCTTTTTTATGTTCATCTAATACCTTTTCTGCAGTTTTTAATCCATCATTTATTATTCTTGAAACTTCTGCATCGACTTTCGTTGCTACTGCTTCTGAAAATTCTTTTTCTACTGACTCTCCGAATTGAGGTCGTCCACCAGAATCAACTAATGCAACTGGTCCGATAACATCAGACATTCCCCATCTCGTCACCATCGCTCGTGCCAAATTTGTTGCCACTTGTAGATCACTCGATGGTCCGGTCGTGATATCTCCGAAAATTAATTTCTCAGCGACATATCCCCCGAGAGACATTGCGATGTCGTCAATGAATTCTTTTTTAGATTGTAAGCGTCGCTCTTCGAGTGGAAGTTTCAAAGTATATCCACCGGCATTACCACGCGCGATGATAGAAACTTTGTGCACTGGATCTGCATGAGGAAGTACTGATGCCACGATAGCATGACCCGCTTCATGGTATGCAGTAATTTCTTTTTCTTTTTTAGAAAGCAGATGACTTTTCCTTTCTGGACCCATCATCACTTTTTCAATAGCACGAATCAAATCAAATTGAAAAACTTTCTTGCGATTTTCTCTAGCGGCCAAGATTGCACCCTCGTTCATTAAAGAATACAAATCCGCTCCAGAGAAACCAGGAGTACGCTCGGCAATTAATTTCAAATTAATATCTTCTGCAAGTGGCTTTTTAAGAGCATGAATTTTAAGTATTTCTTCACGATCAGCACGATCTGGTAAATCAAGAATTACTTTTCTGTCAAAACGTCCTGGACGAACGAGAGCTGGGTCGAGCACATCTGGCCTATTTGTCGCTGCCATTACGATAACTTTATCATTGGGTTCAAAGCCGTCCATCTCCACCAATATTTGGTTTAAAGTCTGCTCTCGCTCATCATTCCCCCCGCCGAATCCTCCCCCACGAGTGCGTCCTATCGCATCTATTTCATCTACAAAGATTATTGCTGGGGCAGCCTTTTTAGCCATCTTAAATAAATCTCGTACTCGGCTAGCTCCTACTCCGACGAACATCTCCACGAATTCTGAACCTGACAAATGAAAAAATGGTACAGAAGCCTCTCCAGCTACTGCTCGTGCGAGCAATGTCTTACCCGTGCCGGGAGCACCAGTCAACATCACACCCTTTGGAATCCTTGCACCAATTTCTAAAAACTTTTTTGGACTTTTCAAAAAGTCTACAATCTCTTTTAATTCTTCTTTCGCTTCCTTACATCCAGCGACATCTTTAAATGTTACGCGATTGTTTTTATCATTAGGATCTGTGATGCGGGCCTTGGACTGACCGAAGGTAAATGCTTGCATGCCGGCACCTTTCACCTGCCTGGATAAATACCAGAAGAAAAGCAATATAAAAATTATTGGCAAGAGAAATGGTAATAAATTTACCAGCCAATACATAAATCCACTTTCATTTTTTATTTCTATTTTTGTATTTGTAAGTGCTGCACTCGTAACTCCGTAATTAAAAAGTGTTTGCGAAAGAGCTCCACCAACTTCTTTCTTAGAAGTTTTAACTTCATCATTTTTATATGTGATAGTAAGCTTATCCCCTTCCACTAAAATATCTTTTACGTCTCCAGCTTGAACACTTTTCGCTAAATCAGAAATAGCAACTTCGGGAATAACTTTTCCATCTCCAGAAACCACTAAATAAAGTGCTGTGATGAGCATAAAGAAAAGCAAAGCCCCGGCAATATTTGCTCCAAAATTTGATTTCTTGGGAGCCTTTTTACCTTTGCCCTGTGGGTCTTTTTGTTTGAAAAAATTAAAATCCATAAGTAGAGATTAGCATAAAACATGCATAAAGAAAAGTTATGCTAAGATTAAGTTATGGCTAATTATGCGGAAAACCGAAAAGCGCGGTTTGATTATGAAATTTTAGAAAAATACGAAAGTGGTATTGAGCTTTTGGGTACGGAAGTGAAGTCTGTGAGAGGTGGGCAAATGTCTCTAGAAGGAGCCTTTGTCATTGTTCGTGGAGGGGAAGCATTCTTAATTAATGCAAATATCCCTCCATTCCAACCTAAAAATGCTCCGCAGGACTATGATCCACTGCGCAATAGAAAACTTTTGCTTACTAAAAAAGAAATAGCAGAATTAGCGGCAAGTGAGAAAAACAAGAGTTTGACAATAGTGCCACTTACAGTGTATAATAAAGCTAGGAAAATCAAGGTAAATATTGCTTTAGTTAAAGGCAAGAAAAAATTTGATAAACGTGAGACTCTAAAGAAACGCGACACTGACAGAGAGCTCCGAAGAGAGTATAAAGGACGTTGACAATAGACCCCCTCTTTGATTCTCCCCCTTCGCAGGGGGAGTTTGAGGGACAAAAGAAATAATAATTTCTTTTACAATAGTTGGGGATGCAAGGCATAGACAGTTGGCTCAATTGTTATTGATGCATACCGAGTACGGACGTAATCTCGTTAAAATTCGTTCAAATGTTAATTGCAAAATTGACTGCTAAAGCAAAAGCTGTAGTCTCTCCATTCTTCGGAATGAATGATTTCGCTTTCGCTCCATCTTTCGCGTAAGCCTGGGGTGGTGTCTATCTTATAGACTTCCGATATATAAGATTAGGCATAATATTATCGGGATAGGAAAAAGCATGTCTCGACTCTATCCGAAACAAAGGGGCTCGATTAAAGAATATTTGGCTCGTTTAAGAATTTTTTAATCTAAACAAAAAAAGCGCGCTAAGTATGTAGACTTCTTTACAATAACCTTCTGCACGGGGATTCAATTTCCCCCATCTCCACAAATGTTGACTTTAGGCCCCAATTAGGCTATTATCTTGTAGTCAAAGGTTTCTAAGGGTTTTCTTGGACACTTATTTACATAAATTGCGCGAACGAATAAACAACCAAATAAGAGCTAAAGAACTTAGAGTTTTAGACGGTGAAAATAAAAATCTCGGTGTTTTAAGCATAAAAGATGCTCTAGAATTAGCACAGAGTAAAGGCTTGGATTTAATTGAAATATCGCCTAATAGTAATCCCCCAATCGCAAAGATAATGGATTTCGGGAAATACCAATATGAGGCGAACAAGAAATTAAAAAAGGCCAAAGCTGGTGCGAACAAGACTGAGACCAAATCAATCCAGATAAAAATAGGCACCGGAGACCATGACTTGGAGTTAAAAGCGAAAACTGCTTCGAAATGGATCAAGGAAGGACACAGAATCAAAGTAGAACTTTTCCTTGCTGGCCGTGCGAAGTATATGGATGAAAAGTTTTTAAAAGAGCGTTTAGATAGAGTTTTACATTTAATTACTGAAGATTATAAAATATCAGATAGTTATAAAAAAGGTCCAAAAGGTTTAACAACAACAATAGAGAAAAAATAACTACAGGCTTAACGCCACACAAATTTATGGGAAAAGGAATGAAGACAAATAAATCATACAGCAAGAGATTAAAACTTACCAAGAACGGAAAGATTCTTTCTCGTAAACCTGGTTTTAACCATTTCAATGCTAAACAATCACGAAATTCACAGCTCGCTGGTCGCAAGGGTATGAGTTTTACAATCAAGAACAAACCTAAGAGTCATTTACTGCCTTTTTCATAAGACTTTAAAACTTTAAGGACTTTATAACTTTATAACTAAAATAAAATGACAAGAGTAAAAAAGGGAGTACATGCGTTGAAGAGAAGAAGAAGTGTCTTGAAACAGACCAAAGGAATGCGTCATGGACGCAGTACGAAGGAGCGACAGGCAAAGGAAGCCTTACTCCATGCTGGAAATTATTCTTTTGCGCACAGAAAAGACAAGAAGTCACACAATCGTAAACTTTGGAATATAAAGATAAATGCAGGTGCACGTGAGCTCGGTATGTCTTATTCAAAATTAATCGGTGCTCTTCACAAGAAGAACATAATGCTTGATAGAAAGATATTATCCGACTTCGCAGAACATCACCCAAAAACATTCGCCAAAATTCTCGCAGCAGTACAATAAAAAATTAAAAAACACTTTTTAGAATGGTCTCCTGATTTTTTCCGAGGACCTTATAAAAAGTGTTTTTTAATTTTTTATTTAGAATCAGAAACGGTGGGTCCGGTTATTTTATACTCAGTTATTTTATCTTTCTTAATAAGCACGATTATATCTTCTAAAAGCTTTTTAGGGTCAAGGCCTGTAACAATCTTTGCATTTGGTCGGTGTCCTTTCACAATAATCTCTTCAAGCTCTGCTCCCATTTCCCATGGACCTTCAAAAATACCAATGGGTTTAGCATCTTCAAAAGCGACAGTAAATTCATGAATCGTGCCAATACGCCCACAGCCCAAAATGACTGCATCAGAAGAACGAGTTAAAAGTATGTCCCGTCCTGCATAGCCAAAGCCAGTATAAATAATTAAATCCATGTAATCGATAGGAAGCTTGTAGACCTCTACGTGTTCACGCTCTGAAGCCGCTGGAGATACACCAATAGAAATTCCTCCTGCTTCTTTAGCCCCCATAGCAGTCCAAAGTGGAAAACCAGTAGTGGCCCCTGTCACGAGGACAGCCCCCTGACGAGCTATCTCACGGCCTAGTTCTTTTGCTTTATCAAGAGCGCCTATTCCGCAACTCCCTGTCTCTGCTGCTCCAGAAACACAAATTTTTATTTGGTTATGTCCGTGTTTAACGGGAAAATCAATTTTAGAATCCATGAATTTAGTTCTTAAAGTTTATAATGTTATAAAGTTTATAAAGTATTTTCTTGATGACTTTATGAACTTGATTACTTTCAACTGTTTCATTATATATGATTTAGCAAGATAATGAAACGGTGTCCCCTCTCTCTGGAGCATAAGCTTCAATACCTAAATTGTCTCTTAGCTTCTGAACCAGGAACATTGATGATTTTGGTTCACCCATAACTACAAAAACTTTTTTAATCTTATCTTGGGTATCTTCCACAAAATTTAATAAATGATCTGAATCTTTATGTCCTGAATATCCTAAAATAGTAACCACATGCGCTCTGACGACTACTTCTTCACCTGTAATACGAACCTTTTTTATTCCTTCTTGAATCAAGCGCCCTGGAGTACCTACTGATTGATACCCAGCCAGAAGAAGTGTATTGTTTGGGTCTGGTAGATAATGCCTTTCATGATGCACAATACGCCCACCAGTAGACATGCCACTCCCAGCAATGACTATTTTTGGATTTGGCACATTGCCAATCATCTTAGACTCTTCTGATTTAAGAGTACTGTGAAGTCCTGGGAAATCAAACAAATATTTATCGTGAGACATCGCTTTTTGCGCATTTTCATTAAAATAACTTCTGTATTGTTTAAAAACATCAGTCAAGCGAATAGCGAGTGGAGAATCAAGAAAAATAGGCATAACTGGTATCCTATCATTTTCCACCAAGGCATCGAGCTCAAATAGAAGCTCTTGCGAACGCTCAAGTGAGAAAGTGGGGATGATTAATGTTCCTTTCCTCTTATAATTATCTTCAATCGTTTCTTCTAAATATTTCCTTCGCTCATCTCTAGACTCGTGATTTCGGTCTCCATAAACAGATTCCATTATCAAATAATCTATATCGGTGATTTTATCTGTGTCTGGAAGAATCGGAGATGGACTATTTCCTAAATCCCCAGTAAAGAGAATTTTCTTGCCATTATAAAGAAATTCAACCATTGCCGAACCTAATATGTGCCCAGCATTCAATAGATTAACTTGTAAATTTTCTGTAATTTTTATTGTCTGATGATAAGGAAAACCTTGCCACAAACTTAATACTAATTTAATATTTTCTTCAGAATAAATTTTATCCAGCCCTAGGTCTGTATTTTTACCCAAGATACCTGCTGTATCTTCGAGCATGGGTCCTGCGAGTCCTCTAGTAGGTTCTGTAGAATAAATTTTCCCACGAAACCCTTCACTAATTAATTTGGGAATTCTCCCCAAATGATCGACGTGTGCATGAGTTACAAAAAGAATATCTATCCCCTTAGGGTCATATTTAAAAGGTTCCCAGTTTACATCATCAGCTAATTTTTCCCCTTGGGTAAGACCGCAATCAACTAAAATTTTCTTACCATCAATCTCTAAGAGAAAATTTGCACCTGTTACAGTACCTGTCCCTCCATAAAATGTCACCTTGGCTGTTTTTTCCATTAGTTAATTATACAGTATTTTTTGTAATTAATATAATCCCATTTTTTAAATAAAAAAAATAAAATATTGCAAAAGTTCCCCCAGCAAGATCAAAGAAAATGTCTGAAATGGTGTCCAGGGTATTGAAAAGCATTTGAGCAATAATATTATTAAATAAAATTTCAAAAATTTCCCAAGAAACTCCAATTATTAAAACACCAAGCAAAATTTTAAAAATTAATTTCAGAGAAAGTTCCAAGGATAAATCTTTATAAGATAAAATCCAGATCATAGACAACCCAAGGAAAAGTCCTCCCAAGAAATGCATCGGCATATCAAAATACCAAATAGAAACGTACCAATACAACTTCGTAGCGATGTAATTGAGTATAAAAATTAAAACAATAAGGCGTGCCAGGGTTTTAAAAAGTCTTTTTCTGTCCATATTTAAACATTTTACCCTATTTACAAGAAAAAATCCGCAAGGGTGCGGAGTTCTTCTTAGGACTATTTCAGATGTATTACCATAGCTTATAGCTAAGTGGGTGTTAGACGTTTGAAGCCAAGGCGTCAATCGATCGAAACTCCCATAAATTAGTGTTCTAGGTAATATTCGGAAATAACCCTACTGAAAGTATATCCCCTTTAAAACTTTCTGCAACAGCTTTTTTAAAGAAACACGAATCTAAGAAAAAAACAAGTTTGACTTAAGAGCGTTTGTGGGCTTTAGTGGTTTGAGTAAATTTTTCATGAACGTTTTCATATTCAAAAAGTTCATTTTCAGAAAACCAGTGAGCAATCTCAGCTTTTGCTTCATTTGAATCACCAGAAGCGTGCAAAATATTAGGCAAACCAATTCCTTGCTCATCGGCATGCTTAAAACTCATGTGAGAATAATCTCCTCTAATGGTTCCAGGGACGGCACTTTTGGATTCCGTAGGTCCAACCATCTTTCGAACAATAGTAACTGCTTCAATGCCCTCGAGAACAAAAGCAATCACTGGACCAGATTGCATCATTTCAACTGTAGTATCAAAAATCTTCTGTCCGTGACGAGAAATCATTGTACCAATCTTTTCATAATGGTGAAAAAAGAAATCTGTATCTGGTTGCAGCATTTTTGCTCCGATAATTTTGAGTCCAACTTTTTCAAATCTAGACAATATTTCACCCACTATCCCTCTCTGTACTGAATCGGGTTTAAAAACGATAAGAGTTCTTTCTTGTATCATAAACATTTAAATTAAAATTGTAATAAACGCATCTTAGCAGATTTAAGACAATTACTCAAACTATTCCATAGAGGAATACCTCGCCATGATTTCAGCCTCTACTTCTTCCCTATTGCGGCCGTATTTTATATACGAAAGTTCTTTCAAACTATCTACAATATCAGGATTTCCTTTCTCTGCATCTAAGGTTCTTAAGTTAAATGGTTTTACTGGCTGTCCGTTCACAAGCATGTTTACATAAGCATTACGATTATCAAGCTTAGTAATATCAGCAGCGGTAAATTGAGGTTTAAATTTTGGCTCCAAAAATGTCGCATCTTCAGTACCGACACGAAATACAGCCATCGAGCCGACGTTTCCGAAAACTGCATTTTTTATTTTTTCATCAAGCTGACTTATATATTGATGTGCAATGTTAAGAGAAAGTCTATATTTTCGAGCTTCAGACAATATAGAAGAGATGGATTCAGTCGTAACATTTTGAAACTCATCGATATATAGATAAAAATCATTCATTGGCTTACCGAACATATCTACTCGAGAAAGTGCAGCCATTTGAATCTTCCCCACGAGCACCAGACCAATCAAATTTGCATTTATATCACCGAGCCTACCTTTAGAAAGATTCACTAACAAAATTTTCTTCTCATCCATTATTTTTCTAAAATTAAAAACAGAATTCTGCTGGAGGACGACTGGGCGCATGATGTCGTTGCTGATAAAGTTGTCAAACTTTGATGAAATATAAGGAACGAAGTTCGCTAAAGATTGATCCCCAGATGTTTGCTCTGCAGAAACCCAGAATTGTTTGATGATTGGATTCTTACACTTAGCAAGTTTCATATCACGAAATTCTTTGTCCGCCAAAACACGTGTAATCTCAAGTAGGGTCGAGCCGGATTCTGGATCTTCCATCACTAAAAATGCACTATTTCTAAAATATTGCTCAAACATTGCTCCTCCACCTACTTTCATATCAAAAAGTTTATTAAAGATACCCATCATTTCGTTTACCACAAATGTCTTCTGTTCTGGATATTTAGGATCATACTCAAGCATATTTAGACCCATAGGGCGTGCAGTATATGCAGGGTCAAAATATATGACATCATCAATACGCTCCTTGGGAATACGAGACAAAATAGTCTGGATGTCGGTGCCGTGTGGATCAATATAACAGCACCCATCTCCATTTCGGATGTCTTGGGTTATCATATTGAGCATAATATTCGTCTTTCCTGTACCTGTCTGACCTATGACATAGAAATGCCTCATACGATCTTCACGGGACATATGTATCTCTGTATCTTTACCTCTGTAACTATTTACTCCAAGCACTATACCCTCCTGCCCCATTTCTATTGGTGCTGGAGCAATGCCGGCTTTTGCTTCTTTTAATTGTGGCTGACCACTGAGACCAACTGGGAAATGAAAGACTGAAGCGAGTTCTTTTAAATTCATTGGTAGTACATTGTCGGAAGAAAAAGTACGATAAGAAAAATCATGAAAAAGCTTTTTCAATTCACTCCCGTGAACTTCTTCAAAGACAAAAGAATTACTTGCGGCTTCAGAAAATTGATTAAATGAGGATTCTATTTCTTTTAATATACCCTCTGCTCGTTCTCTACTTTCCCCTGAAGCAATCACGCGAATATTTGCTTTCATGATGCTGCTTTTTATTTTGTTACCAATTTTTTCAACGGCACCTTCATCTACTGCACGTCTGCCTTTCATATATTTCTCCTTTTTTTCTTCTTCTTTTTCTTTTTTACCAAACAATAACTCCTTGGACGCTTTAAAAAAGGCATGATTAAATTTGTAATAATTGTCAGCAGCATGCTTAACAGAAATGCCATCCTTAACATCATCTAGGACGGTGTGAAATTCATTTATAAACTTATCCCCAGCGGGGGCAATGACAATCTGTATGGCTGCACCTTCTCCTGCTGTATTTAATTTAGAGAAAACATTTAAGATCGTATTCATAGGGTCGTGGTCAATGTTGTCATATGTCTTAATCGGCATTACAATCCTCTCCGTAAAAGAAGCATAAGCACCGACTGAGCCACCGTTTTCATTAAATACATTATAGTCATCTGATACTTCACGAATTTTTGCATTATGATAAAAAGCTAAAATTTGTTTTTCAAAAAGTGAAAGGTGCTTATTCGGTATTGCTGCATAAACTACGACTTCATCGCTCTGATTTCCGAGAGCTATTTCTAATGTGAAATAATTTTCTTTTTCATTATTTTTTCCTATAGATATAGACTGCATCCCTGCATAAAATTGCTCCATCGCTCCAATGAATTCTTTGAAATTTTTTGTTTTATCTGCTTCTTCTGTTGGTGGAGGAAGAGTAATTTCAAAAAGCGTCATATTGAGGGCTTTATAAATAGGTGAATCTTCTTTGAAGTCCAACCTTACTTGTCCTGTCTTTAAATACTGTATGAGGATTCTATGAAAATCATCATCCACGTGCGGATTGTCCATCGCCTCTACGATAGATAAAGCATTCCTAACTCCTTTAGTAATGACAATACCCAGGAGCTCTTCCATGATACTGTCATGAGGTTCTGGTTTGAGTTTAAGGATTATACCTTCTGTCTCTCTTCTGCTCATAATATTATCCTTATGAACAAATTGCTCTGTTGGTAGTTTCTTGTATTCACCAATCACCTCTCCTATCGCACTTTCTTGTGCATGTTCCACATGTCCGATATTTATGAGTTGCTCCTCTCGAGCCTTCACGTGAGCACGCAAATAATCAAGCTCCTCTTCTGGAGACTTGAACTTAGGCATTTCTTTAAAAAATGATCCTTCCATTAGACTAATTATACAATAAATAGAACAATTTAGGAAAATACTTTTTCTCAGGTCCTCGGTTCTCCGGGTCCCTATCCCGGCCAGACCATTCTAAAAAGTATTTTCCTAAATTTGTTTTAAATTTTTACAAACAAGTGTAAGCAATAGTATCTGTAGCATTTCCAGTTATAGTAAGAGTCGTTCCAGAAACAACAGCCCTCGTAGCAAATATACCTGTAGTGTCTGTGGCAGTACAAATAGCACCTGTAGCAACGGTAATCGATGCACAGCTAGTACCAAGTACGCAGGTACCTTTATTTAAGGCACTACCAACACTTAAGCTTCCCTCAAGGGTGTTTTTAGAAGTTGCTCCAGCTGAATAAATATTCCATTTATTTGTTCCTTTATTTTGATCTTGAATATATAATCCATATGCATTAGTGATATTATTAGTATTAACTCCATTACCATCATTGCTTGGAGATTCAACAAAAATACCATATGCATTTGTTGCATTACCAGAACCAAGGTTAGCATAAACAAATTCACCTCCTTTTAAGTTCGTAACTATTCCTACTCCTGAGTTGTGGGCTGATCCCACTATACTTTTTAAACTAGTGATAGTTCCACTCCCCAAGTGATCAGTACCACTTGCAACACCGTTTATTTGATTCAAATTCCCAACATAAGCAGAATCCGTTGCAGAATATAAGTCTATACCATTAAATGCCATTGAAGGCTGACTAACGGTAAAATTAGCAAATGCCACAATTCCCAAATTATCATAATAAGAACCGTCCCCTAGTGGTGCTGTAACAGTATCTATCAATTGATTACGTACATTATAAACAGAGTGATTTAAGTCTTTGCCGTTCCCTAACAATAAAGCGTTTCCCTGAATGTCACCCGCAACATGAAGCTTACTCGTTGGTGTAATTCCAACACCTACGTTTCCACTTCCAGTAATGATATTTCCATTATTTGTAGTCTGTAATGATAAAGCATTCCCTGCACCTACATCTATGGTAGACGCAGCTGTACCTGTGATAGCGGTAGAACTAAATGTTAATGATGCTAAAGCTTTTGTTGCACCCAATATAACTAAACTAAACACAAGAATACTTAATATTTTTTTATTCATGATATAAAAATTAAATTAATAAATTGATCTTTTAATTATAACCCCTCTCTGAAATCTTCGGAAATGTAAGGTGGATAACTTAAACTTTAGTTAAAATTTCTGGCTCATCCTCAGTAATCAGGATAGTATGTTCGAAATGTGCGCTATTTTTATGGTCAGCGGTGCGTATAGTATAACCATCTTCATCTATCGTCACATTTTTTGTTCCCATATTTAACATTGGCTCTAAGGCAACAATCATTCCAGGTACGAGCTTCGCCCCTGTACCCTTTTTACCAAAGTTCGGTATATATGGGTCCTCGTGAATTTCTTTTCCCACCCCGTGTCCAGAGAGAACTTCCACAATGCCGTATTTAACATTCTGAGCACGCACGAAACTTTCTATTGCATGACCAATGTCCCCTATCCTGTTTCCATTGCGAGCTGCATCGATACCTACTTGCAGAGACTCCTCAGTAATCTTCATAAGTTTCAAATTTGCATCACTTACTTTCCCCACAGGCACAGTGAGAGCCATATCAGAAAAAAGTCCACGGTGCTTCACCCCTAAATCAATCGAGACGATGTCTCCTTCTTTTAAAATTCTTTTCTTACTCGGAATACCGTGTACAACTTCATCATTTACAGAAACACACAAAGAAGCTGGAAAAGGTTTACTTGCTCCATCCGGACGATAATTTAAAAATGCCGGAGTATCCCCCATCTCACGGATTAATTTCTCAGCATATAAATCTAAATCTTTCGTAGAAATACCAGGCTTTATTATATCCCTAACCTTATAAAGAACGGTCGCCAAATGCTGGCAACTTTCTCGAATTATTTCTATTTCTTCTTTTGTTTTAATTATTATCATAATTTAAGACCTCACCCCGTCTGCCGTTGCATCCACCCCTCTCCATAATTTAATTATGGAGAGGGGAAAGGGGTGAGGTAAACCTCAGCTAATAGTCGTCCCCATAAACTTCTCCCCATTCAAACACTTGTCTAAGTTATCAATCGACTTACCATTCATGATAAACACCGTCATCCCCTCTTCTTGCGCCATTTTAGAGGCAATAGGGTCAAATGGTGAGTTCAATCCAGGATTCCATTCTTTGGGTATAATAGCACGATAATTATCCCATGAAATTTGCTCAATCTTTTTAGCATTAGAATTTATATTGGGATCAGAATCATACACGTAGTCAGTATTTGATAAATTTATTATCTTTTTAGCACCTAATTGTTTACCCAATACCACAGCAACATAGTCTGTGCTCCATCCAGGCTTCCATCCTCCCCCAACGATTATAGGTCTCTCTACTTTAATGGGTGACGTAGGGTCAATGATTATTTCTCTTTCTGCTTTGTCTCCAAATAAAATTTTCACAAATTCTGCGTTGAACCGTGTTGAAAAAATTCCAAGCCAATCTAAATCTTCAGAAGTAGGTTTTTCTATTTTTCTAAGAACGTCCTGATATCTTCTACAAATTTTCCCTCCCCCTGTGATAATTACAAATTTTTTACCTCTTTTTACATTAGCTAAAATTAAATTTTTGAATTCTTCTAAGAAATTAACGTCAATTTCATCAGGAATAATCAATGAACCACCCAATGAGATAACGATTGTTTCTTCCATAATATTAGTATCCTAAGGCTTTAACAATGTCTTTAAAAACATCTTCTCTGCTTTGTTCCCCATTTATTTTATAAATTTTATAACCCTCTTTATCTTTAAAATAATCCATCGAAGGAATAACTTTATTTATATATTCATCAAATCTTTTTTCTATACCTTCTTTTGTATCATCTACCCTTCCCCTCAATAAATTGCGCTTCATAGCTTCTTCTTTACTGATTTCAATATAAATAATCTTAACTTCATCACGTTTAAAGAAATTTACCATGTCACTAAGAACTTGTGACTGGGCTAGGGTTCTAGGATATCCATCAGTAATTAAATGTTTATCTGGTGTTAAAGAAGATGTCAGAATGTTTGTGACAATTGAATCCGTCAAAAAGTCTGGCTGAAGATGCCCGAGAGAGACAGATTCTTTTACTAAAGAACCAGTATAGCTTCCAGCTTCTATAAGCTTTCTGTATTCGTTACCTGGGTAAGCATAAACGCACTCTTTGCCATCCTTATCTTTAAGAAAGTCCCGCAGAAACTGTATTTGTGTACCCTTTCCAGAGCCCACTATTCCAAAAAATACAAAAGTTTCAGATTGCATATATACACAATATAGAATTTTAGACTAAAAATCAACCTCACCCCTTCCCCTCTCCATAATTTAATTATGGAGAGGGGTGGCTGCTTTGACAGACGGGGTGAGGTGAATTTTTATGTAAAATATGTTCTAATAGGATCATAACAATGAAAAAAGAAATCATCACAATAACAGGAACTCTAGGAAGCGGAAAATCAAGCACTTCTGACCTTGTGGCAAAAAGACTTGGCTTTAGTCGTTTTTCTTCTGGGGATTTTATGCGCAAAATTGCTCTAGATATGGGTATTTCGCTTAATGAACTAAGCATAAAAGCTCAAAATGACAACAGTATAGACGAGAAAATAGATGAAGAGGTAAAAAAAGCTGGACAATTAGAAAAAATTGTCATCGATTCACGTTTAGCTTTCCATTGGATACCAGAATCTTTTAGAGTTTATCTAGATCTACCTCCCGAGATAGCTCAGCAAAGGATTCTAAATAATTTAAAAGACAACAAGCTCCGCAGGCAAAGCGAAGACTCCCTAACAACAGAAGAAATTTATAAGAAAATAATTTTCCGTAGAGAAAGTGAACGAATGAGGTATCAAAAATTATACGGCATAGACCATACAGATAAAAAGAATTTTATTCTAGTAATAGACACAAACAAAAACAACCTGGAGCAGGTTGTTGATATAATCGTCTCAGAATATAAAAAGTGGATAGCTAGCTAGTACTCTCTCATTGAGACTTGTGCATCTACTTTCTTTATCAAATCAAGCACTACAGACACCACGATGAGTACTGATGTACCACCAAGAGCAAGAGATGTATCTCCTGTTATAAATTGCATGATGAGAGGCAATACTGCAACGAAACCAAGAAATACTGCTCCAAGTAAAGTAATGCGGCTTAATACTTTTGAAATATATTCAGAGGTAGATAGTCCTGGACGAATTCCTGGAATAAATGCACCATTTTTCTGTAAGTTTGTAGATAATGCTTCAGGATCAAAGGTGACAGCTGTATAAAAGTAAGTAAATAGAAATACTAAAATAAAATATAATATTGCGTATAAAACTGAAGTCTGTGTGAAGGAAACAAGCACATGAGAAATCTTGGAAATAACTACATTGGAATATCTAGATAAAAAAGTTCCAATCATTTGAGGGAAAAGTAAAATTGAAAGGGCAAAAATTATTGGAATAACTCCAGCCTGGTTTACACGAAGAGGTAAATAAGTAGAACCTCCACCGTACATCTTCATGCCTCGAACACGTTTAGCGTAAGTGACCGGAATAGGTCTTTCTGCTTCAGTAACGATAACAATACCTGCCAAAATAATAAGACCAACAACAAAGAACACAAGATACAAAGGTATTTGTGATACATCGAAAGTAAAAATATGCTGACTAACCCAAGATGGAAGTCTAGAAACAATACCCGCAAAGATTATGAGTGATACTCCGTTTCCAATACCAAACTCAGTGACAAGCTCACCGATCCACATAAGTAGAACAGAGCCAGCAATAACGATGAGTAAATTTGTAACACGGTCGAAAGCAGTCAAATTAACTAAAATATTTTGTTTCTCGAGAATATACAAAAGACTGAACCCTTGGATAGCTGCAAGCGGTACAGTAAGCAATCTAGAATATTGAGCAAATCTTTTTCTGCCTGCTTCACCTTCATCATGATAAATTCTTTTTAATGAAGGAACCATGATAGTGAGGAGCTGCATAATGATCGAACCTGTGATGTATGGACCTACTCCGAGCATGATAACAGATAAGTTGGAAAGTCCGCCACCAGAGAAAATATTTAAAATACCGAAGAATTGGTTGTTGGAAAGAAATCTAGAAAGTTCTAAGGTATCTATTCCTGGAATAGGAATAGCAGAAAGTAATCTGAACACGATCAACGCAAAAAAAACAAAGATTACTCTTTTGCGTAAAGTTGTATCTGTCCAAATTAACTTTATTTTATTCCAGAAATTTTGCATTTTATTTAATCCTTATCTTTTTACCTTTGATCCCTAAGCGCTTTCTGATATCAGAGAATTTTTCTTGTTCTGTACCTTTTTTAATATCTCTTATGGAGACGAGCTTATCTTTTCCTAAAATTAAAACTTTTTGAATAGACTTAAATTGATAACCACGATTTTTAGGTAACTTCTTAATGATATCACGAAGTTCTGGACGGCGTTTGTTTCCGGCACGAGCTGTCTGACCCTTACCTCCACGGCCAGACGTCTTCGCATGCTTACCTCCTCGGCCTACGAGTCTGTCTTTTTTATTCTTATGGGTTCTTTTTAAATTATGTATTTGCATTTGTTTAGTTCTTAAAGTTTATAATGTTATAAAGTTTGTAAAGTATTTCCTTTATAACTTTATGAACTTGATTACTTTTAACTTGTTTTGCCTTCTTCTGGCAAAACGACTTCTTTATTTGCAATGACTACAGTCTCAGGAACTATTTTTGTATATTTTGAAGAAATTTGAGAAAGTGCTGACATCACTGCTTTCGCATTATTTAATTTATTTTTACTATTAGATAAAATTTTTCCAGTGACATCTTTGATTCCAGAAAGTTTTATAATGTCACGAACAACTGAGCCAGCTACGAGACCGCGGCCTTTGTTGGGCTTTAGCATGATGTATGAACTTGAGAATTTTGCAGAAAGGTCATGAGGAATAGACATGGTCTTAGTGAGGTTTAGTCTGATCATGTTTTTCTTGGCATTTCGGAGAGCTTTATTGATTGCAAGAGCTGTGTCTCCAGCTTTTCCTAAACCTAAACCGACAGATCCTTTCTTATCCCCTGCTACCAATGCAACACTGAAAGAAAATCTGCGTCCACCGGCTACCACACGAGTAACACGTCGAATATTTAAGATCTTTTGATCAAACTCAGGCTTGACTCTGTTGAAAGAACTGGATCTACGACCCGTATTCTTCTTTTCTCTTATATTTTCTTTTGCTTTATCTTTATCCATACAAATAATTAATAAGTTTTAAAATTCTAATCCTCCGGCTCGGGCTTCATCAGCTACTAATTTTATTCGTCCGGTATATTTAAATCCATTACGATCGAAAACAACTTTTTTAATTTTTATTTTTAAACAAGCTACTCCAATAGCCTTACCTACTTCCTTGGCTCTTTCACTCTTTGTGCCTTTTTTTATTTTAACATCACTTGCCTGTGCGAGTGTTTTACCAGTTAAGTCATTGATGACTTGCGCATAGATAAATTTATTTGATCGAAATACAGTAAGACGTGGGCGCTCTGAAGTACCTTGGATTTTTACCCTTATCTTCTTCTTTAGTCTTATTCTTTTATCAGTTTTATTAATCATATGTTTTATACAGTCTTTTTACCTTGTTTTCGTCTTATAACTTCACCTTCATAACGCATACCTTTACCTTTATAAGGTTCTGGCTTCTTCAATGCACGTACAGCTGCAGTAAAACTTCCAACAAGTTCTTTATCTATACCAGTAATCGTAATATTATTTTTCTCAGCTGTGGCAGTAATGCCTTCTGGAATAGGGACAATAACAGGATGAGAAAATCCTAAAGCAAAATGAAGCTCTTTGCCTTTTACTTCAGATTTAAATCCAACTCCTTCTAAAATTAATTTCTTTTGGTAAGGGGTAACTACTCCAGCAATCATATTTTTTATGTGTGAAGCATATGTACCCCAAAGAGATTTAGAAAATTTGTCGTTTCTCTTTATGTTTAAAGTAATGATCTTGTCAGTAATAGTAATGGCAATATCGTCTCTGAAAATTTTATTGAGTGTTCCCTTGGGACCAGTAACAGTAAAAGTGTTGCCAACGTTTGTGACTTTCACTCCTTCCGGTATTAATATTTCTTGTTTTCCTATTCTACTCATATATTTTTTTACCAAACTCTAAACAAAGCTTCTCCACCGACTTGCTCATGCCTTGCTTCTTTACCTGATAAGATTCCTTTTGGTGTTGAAAGTACAAGTAAACCAGAACCGTTTCGAACTGAATGGATATCTTTCATACCGAAATAAACACGTCGTGATTGTTTGGAAATTCTTTCAACTTCTGCAATCTTTGGCTTTTTGTCTACATAAATAAGTCCAACTTCCAACATGGGTTGGCCTTTTTTTACTTTTTTAGAAATCTCAGAGATGTATCCTGCCTTTTTTAAACATTCACCAATAGCATTCTTCATCTTGGAATATGGAACAAGAACAGACTCCTTGCCTGCAAGTGAACCGTTCTTCATTATTATTATCATGTTTGAAATTGAATCCATAATTTTATTTAAATTTTTTACCAAGAAGACTTCCTAACTCCTGGAAGCATACCTTCATTTGCTAATTCTCTAAAACAAATACGGCAAATACCGAAATCTCTCATGAAAGCATTTCCACGGCCACAACGAAAACATCGATTTTTTGCTCGAGTGGAAAATTTTGGTGTTTTTTTGCTTCTTGCTATTACTGATGTTTTTGCCATAAATAATTAATAGGGAGCTTGCCTCGCCTAAAGGCGGGGTGAACTTCGTTAATATCTCACTTTTTTTCTTTAAACCTCTAAGGTAGAGAGTTAAAGGAGAAAAGTGGATTAATCAAAGCTATATTCCCTTGTTTTTATACTATCAAATTTAACATAATTAGTCAATCTTACTTTTTCTTACTATCTTCCTCTTTTTTAAAAGGAATACCTAAAATTTCAAAAAATGCTGTACCTTCTTTTTTATTGTGAGCAGTTGAAACCATGGTGATAGACATACCGAAAACATCGCGGATATCTTCATCAGCTGTCTCTGGGAAAATTGTGTGTTCTTTAATACCGATAGTTAAGTTACCGATGTCATCTACAGCTTTGCGATTGATACCACGGAAGTCTTTCGTACGAGGAAGAGCTACATTGATAAGCTTTTCCAAGAAAGCGTACATTCTCTTACCACGCAATGTAACGACAACTCCGACAGGGTCACCCTGACGAATTTTGAAAGTTGAGATTGATTGTTTTGCTCCACGAAGAGCAGTCTTCTGGCCAGTAATTTTTGCCAAACGATCACCAATAGCTTCATTTTTATTCTTGTCTTTCTTTACCATAGTTCCAGTACCGACGTTGATAACAACTTTCGTCATCTTTGGTGCTGCCATGATATTTTTAAAATGAAAAACAGTTTTCATTTTTGCAAAGGCTTCTATTTCTTTTTCTTTTACAGTTAAATGTTTCATATCTTATATTTATTACTAAACTTCTTGATCGCTTTTCTTGGTAATTCTGACCATTTTTTCACCAATTTTCTTTTTTCCGAGGCGTGTTGCCTTTCCAGTCTTTGGATCAATCATCATAACGTTAGAAGCACTCATCGCCATCTCGATGTCTTTCATGGTTCCCTTCTCTCCAGACTTTCTAGGGCGCTGATGTTTCTTCATCATATTTAAACCATCTACAATAACTTTATTTTTCTTAACTAAAACATGGATAATCTTTCCGGATTTTCCTTTATCTTTACCTGCGATTATTATTACGTTGTCTCCCTTTTTTAATTTCATATACTTATTATTTACAGTGTTTTGTTTTTTGTAATTTTTGAAGACCGTAGTAGGGCTAAAAAATTATAAAAAACAAAACACTACTATCTACTAAATGACTTCTTGGGCTAAAGAAATTATCTTTTGGAATCCTTTTTCTGCTAATTCTCTTGGGATTGGTCCGAAAATACGTCCAGCTTTGGGATCTTTTTTACCTTTTTCTAAAATAACCACAGCATTATCATCAAAACGAATGTATGAACCATCCTTTCGTCTAAATGCACCTCTTGTGCGAACAACGACAGCCTGATGAACATCTTTCTTTTTTACGGCTTTTCTGGGACTAGCAACCTTGACTGAGATGATAACTAGCTCACCTAAGGTGGCATATCTCTTTTTTGAAGAGCCTAAAATTTTGAACACCTTTCCTACGGTGCCTCCGGCGTTATCTGTTATTTTTACTAAAGTTTCATTTTGAATCATAAAATTGAATTAAAATTATTGCACTACCTTAAATTTCTTGTCTTTTGAGATAGGTCTGGTTTCGACGATTTCTACATTATCCCCTGTTTTGAATTTATTCTCTTCATCGTGTGCCTTATATTTCTTGCTGACTTTGTAAAACTTTCCATAAAGTGGATGTTTGATGAATCTGGAAACAGAAACAACGACGGTCTTATCCATCTTGTCTCCTACAACAACTCCCTTTAGGAATTTACCTTTATTATCTGATATTTCTTTTTTTTCTTTATTTGCCATATATTCTTTTTATTACTTCTTTTTATTTATCTCGGTCAATATTTTAGCTATTTGTTTCTTTAAAGTTGCTTGTTCTTTTACGTTCTTTGACTTTGAACCTTCAGCTTTAAATCTTATAACTCTGACTTCTTCTCTCAAGAGAGCAAGCTTCTTTACAAGCTCCGACCCTTTTAACTCTTTTAAATTTTCTCTTAAGTTTTTACTTGTCTTTGCCATATATTATTGTTTGTGGGCTCTAGAAATGATTCTAGTCTTAAGTGGTAATTTAGAGCCAGCTTTTCTTAAAGCTTCATGCGCTATCTTTTCATCGACACCATCAACTTCGAAAATAATACGTCCAGGTAAAACATCAAAACAGTATCCCTGTGGATCTCCTTTACCTTTTCCCATGCCCACTTCAGCAGCCTTAGAAGTAAAAGGTCTGTCAGGGAAAATACGAATCCAGTATTTACCAGTCTTGGTTAAAGTACGAGAAATGACTTTTCGGGCAGATTCAATTTGTGTTGATTTTACACGTGCTTGAGTCTCAGACTTTAATCCGAAAGAACCGAAAGCAAGCTTGATGCCACGTGTATCTGCAGTTCGCGTTTTAGGATTTGAACGCTGAGTTTGCCATTTTCTAAATTTTACTTTTTTCGGTAATAACATAATATTTTATGGTTAATTTCTACTGAATATTAATCAGTTTTTAAATTATTCTCTTTATCATCTTCTTTGGTATTTACAAAAGCGTTACGGGCATTTTTCTTATCAGCAAAAATCTTACCACGATAAATCCAAACTTTAATACCGACAACACCATATGAAAGGGTTGCTCGTTCACGTTTGAAATCTATGTCCGCACGGAAAGTCTGAAGCGGAATACTCCCACGCTTAAGCTCTTCCGTTCGAGCAATTTCAGCTCCACCAAGGCGGCCAGAGAGAACGACTCTCGCACCTTCTACTCCATGAGCTTGCATAACTTTTTCGATAATTTGTTTTATTACTCGGCGATAAGGCATTCTCTTTTCGAGTCCTTCGGCGATCATATAAGCAACGATTGCAGCGTCAGCTTCTGGATTTGTAACTTCCATAATTTCAAGCTTAAAATCTTCTGGTCGAGGAAGCTTGAGGTTATCCATCTTCTTTAATATGTCTTCTTTGAGCTTTGTTGCACCTTCTCCACTTCTACCAATGATGAGACCTGGGCGAGAAGTTTTAATGATAAAACGAGTAGCTTTTCGGCTTCTCTCTATTTCAATACTAGAAATGTACATACCACGTAATTTCTTTTCCAAATATTGGCGTATCAAAACATCACCCTTTAAATAAGCGACATACTTCTTAGGATCAGCAAACCAACGGGACTTCCAGTCTCGGAGGATGATCAATCTATGTGCATATGGGTGAACTATTTTACTCATGATATTTTGTTTAAAATTATTTAACTTTTTTAACCTTAGGGGTAATTTTCTTTGCTGTCTTTTCTACTTTTGATTTTTTAAGTGGAATAACTTTTTCTGCTAAAAGAATAAAAAGATGGCTGGTGCGTTTGTTTATTCTATGCCCAGTACCCATCGCAGCAGGCATCATTCTCTTCATGGTAATACCCTTATCTACTCGTAATTCCTTTATATATAAATTATCTACCTCTACACCCATTTGTTTCGCATTTGAAACAGCAGAAAGTAAAAGTTTCTTGACTGGAAGTCCTGCACGTTTAGCTAAAAAATCAAGCTCAGCAATTGCTTCTGATACTTTCTTACCTCGGATAAGCCCTGCAACTAAGCGAACTTTTCTTGGTGACTGCCTGTAATTTTTTAAAAATGCTTTCATAATAGTTTATTATTTAGGATTATTTCTTTTTGGCATCATCAGCAGCAGCTGTAGCGGACTTAGCTTGAGCTATTTCAGACTCTTTCTTCTTTTGTTCGAGCTCTTTCTGCATCTTTCCTCCGTGTTTCATGAATTTCTTAGTTGGGGAAAATTCTCCTAATCTGTGCCCAACCATGTCTTCGGTAACGAGGACCTCTACGTGTGTCTTGCCGTTATAGACGCCAAAAGTAAAACCGAGCATTTCGGGAGATATCATACAAGCTCTCTTCCAGGTCTTCACCATAGGTGTCTGGAGCGGGTTTTTACCGGCAATCTTTGATAAGAGCCTTTCGTCGATATTTAGTCCTTTTTTAATTGATCTTGTCATAAATTTAGCAAACAAAAAGCTCCTAACGAGCTTGGTTTCATAATAGCAAATTTAATCTTAATGTCAACTAGATTCTAAAAGACCATTATAATAAAAAGCTCAAATTAAAAAATGTCAATTTTTGAAAAACAAAATCCCCTTTCGGGGATTTTTTATTATTTATTCTTTCCAGTCTTACGTCGTGAGACAATAAAGATATTTGAATATTTCTTTGGTCGGCGAGATTTTTTTCCTCCGGTAACCTTACCCCATCTGGTCTTAGGTCGTTTAGTTCCACGTCCTTGTCTGCCTTCTCCTCCTCCGTATGGATGGTCTACTGGGTTCATCGCAGTACCACGAACTTTTGGTCTAATACCTTTCCAGCGACTTCTTCCAGCTTTACCGAAATTTTCTAAGTGATGTTCTTCATTTGAAACAGTACCGATAGAAGCCCAACAATTTTCATTTATTTTTCTTATTTCCGTTGAAGGCATTTTCAAGTTTGTATACCCATCAGCATTTGCTACAACTTGAGCGAATATTCCAGCACTGCGGCCGATCTTCGCACCACCATTGTGCTTGATTTCAATGTTATAAACAAAGGTTCCCACAGGAATAGCTTTAAGAGGAAGTCTGTTTCCTGGCTTGAGTTCTGCTTTTTCAGATACGATAAAAGTATCACCAGGCTTTACAGATTTGGGTAATACTACATATCTTTTCTCTCCATCTTTGTAAACAGCAAGACCGATAAATGCTGAACGGTTTGGATCGTATTCAATAGTTTTTATTTTTGCAGGAATTTCTTTTTTGTTATACAAAAAATCAACATCTCGATAAAGTCTTTTATGTCCGCCACCTTTGTGCATCATGGTAATGCGTCCAGCACTGTTTCGTCCTACATTACGCTTGAAACCATGTGTGAGGGATTTAGTAGGTGTCGAAGTCGTCAACACTCCCCTGTAATTCACATTGGTCATTTGTCTTCTTGATTTTGTTGTTGGCTTGTATGTTTTCATTTTCTTTATAACTTTATAAACTTTTTACTTTATAACTAGACGAAGTCAATCTTGTCTCCCTTTTTTAAATAAACAAAAGCTTTTCTGCCTCCACCACGTACTCCAGCTTTACCTTTAGACATAATGCTTTTCTTTGGCACAGGTAAAACATTTACTTTTACTGGATGAACTTTATAAAGGGCAAAAATAGCTTTCTTAATTTCTGTCTTGTTAGCAGACTGAGTAATATCAAAAGTATAAACATTATGCTCGAAAGCATTTGACGCTTTTTCTGTAACTCTTGGATTTTTAATAATTGTTGTCATGTTATTTTTTTAGTTTTTTGTTCTTTGTAATTTTTGAAGACCGTCGTAGGGCTAAAAAATTATAAAGAATTAAAAACTACCCTCTACTTTCTAAAAACTTTACAGCCTCTTCCGGATTTTCTATTAAAAGATATTTATGATTTAAAACATCTAACGGATTTAAATTTTTCAAAAATACCAATTCTAATTGTGGTAAATTTCTAAAACTCTTTTCCATCTTTTCATCACGTCCAGAAAGTGCAGTTAATACTCTTGGTTTCTTTGAATCTGCAAGTGCCTTAAAGCCTGAAGCTTTCGCTAAATTCTTCATTGTCTCGACAGCAGTCTTTGTCTTTATTGAAGACATTGCCAAGCTATCAACAAAAACAATCTCTCCATCTTTAAACTTCTTTGAAAGTACAGAGAATAAAGCTTGTGCACGCATACTCTTTGAAATTTTTCTTTTGTAGTTTTTTTCAGCGAGTGGACCATGAGTAACTCCTCCACCAACCCAAATAGGACTTCTGGAAGATCCATGACGAGCACGGCCAGTTCCCTTTTGCTTCCAAGGCTTTTTACCACCTCCGCGAACTTCTCCGCGATCTTTTGTGTCAGCAGTACCTGAACGCTTATTGCTGCGCATGCCTTCTACTACTTGGTGCACTAAGTCTGCACGCCATTTAGCAGCAAAAACTTTTGCAGGAAGTTTTATAACTCCAGCTTCAGCACCTTTTTGGTTGTATATTTTGGCTTCCATATAATTATCTCTGTACTATTTCAACTAATGTTCCCTTTCGGCCAGCAACTGCTCCTTTTATAAGAAGTAAATTGTTTTCTTTATCAACAAAAACAACCTTAAGGTTTTTCTGCATGATACGGTCAGAACCCATTCTTCCTGCCATTCTCATTCCTTTTGGCACGTGAGTACGAAGTCCTCCACCGATACTTCCAGGTTCTCGCTCAGAATGCTTTTGACCGTGTGTTCGTGGACCACCATGGAAACCATGACGCTTCACAACACCTTGGAAACCTTTACCCTTAGAGACACTCGTTACTTCTATCTTATCTCCTGGGTTAAAAATAGAAACATCAATTACATCTCCTTCTTTTGCAGAGCTTTCATCTGTAGGTTTTAATCTGAATTCTTTAAGAGTTTTATAGAATGCGCCTTTCATTGCTCCAGCACTAGACTTGGAGACTCTTTCTTTTTTCTGTACGCCGAAACCAACTTGAACAGAATTGTATCCATCCTTAGCCTTTTCGAAGATTCTGGTAACAGTGATAGGTCCAGCATTTACAATAGTAACTGGAACAACCATTCCGTCTTCGGAAAAGTATTCTGCCATATTCTCTTTTGTTCCAAGGATAAATTTCATAAATTAAATTTTTTGTTACATCATTTTAACGTCAATATCAACTCCGGAAGGTAACGTTAAATTAGTAAGGGCCTCAACGGTCTTTGGGTTTGGGTTTATGATATCAATTAATCTTTTGTGTACTCTTATTTCAAATTGTTCTCGTGTATTTTTGTAAATAAAAGCAGAACGATTAACTGTATATTTTTTGATTTCAGTTGGTAGTGGAACGGGACCTACTATTTGAGCATCATAACGGGTAGCAGTATCCATAATTTGTTTAACAGATGCATCTAAGATCTTGCTCTCGTAAGCACGAACTCGGATACGAAGTACAACCTTACCATCTCCTTTCTCTTTCTTGAGAGCAGCTTTTGGTATTTTTATTGTTGCAGCTTTGGCAACTTGTCCCGCTTTGGCGGTGGCTTTCGGCTTTTTTATTTTTGTATCTGTTGTTGTCATGAATTTATTTTAAAGAACGCTCAAACTATTAACCAAGAATTTTTGTAACAACTCCTGCACCCACTGTCTTGCCTCCTTCTCGGATAGCGAAACGCATTGATTCTTCGAGGGCAACTGGAGTAACTAATTTAACTGTAATCTTTACTGTGTCTCCAGGCATAACCATTTCTGTACCTTCTGCGAGAGCAACATCACCAGTCACATCCGTAGTTCGGATATAGAACTGAGGTTTGTAACCCTTGAAGAATGGAGTGTGACGTCCACCTTCTTCTTTCTTTAATACGTAAATTTCAGCAGTAAAATTATCATGTGGAGTAACTGTTCCTGGTTTTGCAAGAACTTGTCCACGAGTAATATCTTCTTTCTTTAAACCTCGGAGAAGAATACCAGCGTTGTCGCCAGCCATACCTTCTTGAAGATTTTTGTTGAACATTTCAATTCCAGTAACAGTTGTTTTCTGAGTAGGTTTGATTCCAACGATTTCTACTTCTTCACCAACTTTTACTACTCCTCTTTCGATTTTACCAGTTACAACTGTACCTCGGCCTTCAATTGAGAAGATGTCTTCTACAGGCATAAGGAAAGGCTTTGAAACATCACGCTCAGGAACAGGAATGTAAGTATCAAGAGCATTTGTTAATTCAAGGATCTTTTGTGCCCAAGGATCATCTACAGATTTTGCTTCAAGACCCTTAAGAGCTGAACCACGGATGACAGGAGCATTTGCACCATCAAAACCTTGTTTAGTTAGAAGGTCGCGAATTTCTTCTTCAACCATGTCGATCATGTCTTTATCGTCAACCATGTCGCATTTGTTTAAGAAAACAATGATTCGAGGGACACCAACTTGTTTTGCAAGGAGAACGTGTTCACGTGTCTGAGGCATAGCACCATCAGTCGCTGCAACCACAAGAATAGCACCGTCCATTTGAGCGGCACCAGTAATCATGTTTTTAATGTAGTCAGCGTGTCCTGGGGCATCGATGTGCGCATAGTGACGTGCATCTGTAGCGTACTCGTTGTGAGAAATGTTAATAGTGATTCCTCTAGCTTTTTCTTCAGGAGCATTGTCGATTTGATCAACACCACGAAGACGAACTGTCTTACCAGCTAAGTTAAGAACGTTCAAAATTGCCGCTGTTAAAGTGGTCTTTCCGTGGTCAACGTGACCGATTGTTCCCACGTTTACGTGTGGCTTATCTCTTTTAAATTCTTCTGCCATAATATTTTTTGAGCTAACAATTAAAACTTAACGTACGAGAACCAGTCGCTAAGGCCTAATTACTAACCTAATTAACTAATAATTTTAAAAAGCAAAACAAAAACTGCAGAAAGTGCAGTTATTTAGATAATAGCAGATTAGAAAATAAAGTCAAATCAAACAAAGGGCGGTCCTTCGTGTATACGAAGGACCGCCCTTTTTAAAAATTTCTTTAAAATTATTCTATTTTCTTGCAGCAATAATGGTTTCAGCGACGTTGTTTGGCACTATGTCATAACGGAAGAATTCCATTGTGAAAGACGCACGGCCTTCAGTCATTGAGCGAAGTCCTGTCATGTAACCGAACATTTCAGAAAGAGGAACGACTGCTTTTATAACTTTATTCATTCCACGATCTTCCATACCTTCGATGAGTCCACGTTTTGAAGAAAGATTTCCTGTAACGTCTCCCATGAATTTATCTGGAGTAACGACTTCTACTTTCATCATCGGTTCTAGAATAACAGGATTTGCACGTCGGCATGCGTCTTGGATAGCCATAGAGGAAGCAATTTTGAAAGCCATTTCGTTTGAGTCCACTTCGTGGTAACTTCCATCCCAAAGTTCAACTGAAACATTTACCATTTTGAACCCAGCTAAAATTCCACGATCGAGTCCTTCCTTGAATCCCTTTTCACAAGGAGCAATGTATTCTTGTGGAATAACACCTCCTTTAATAGTGTTAACGAATTCGAAACCTTCAGATCTCTTGGTATTCTTAGGTAGATCTTCCATTTCTTCTTTAGTAAGCATTTCCATTGGCTTCACTTTAATCTTTACGTGTCCGTAGTTTCCACGTCCGCCTGATTGCTTGATGTATTTACCTTCTGCATCAGATTTACCAGTAATGGTCTCTCTGTAGGCTACTTGAGGCTTACCGACATTAGCTTCCACGGTAAACTCACGCTTCATACGATCAACGATAATTTCAAGGTGAAGCTCTCCCATTCCGGCGATAATAGTCTCCCCTGTTTCTTGGTCGGTTGTAACTTTAAAGGTTGGGTCTTCTTGAGCAAGTCGATTAAGCGCCATTCCCATTTTTTCTTGATCTGCTTTTGTCTTTGGTTCAATGCGAAGCTGAATAACTGGTTCAGGGAAAACAATTCTATTTAATTCGATAGGATTATTTTCATCACAAATAGTATCTGAAGTGATGGTGTCTTTGAGTCCGACAGCGGCAGCAATTTCTCCGGCGAAAACTTGTTTCACTTCTTCTCGATCGTTTGCATGCATACGCAAGATTCGGCCGATGCGTTCTTTATTTCGTGTACGTGGATTATATATATAACTTCCAGCCATCAAGCTTCCTGAGTAAACACGGAAGAAAATAATTTGTCCGACGAATGGATCAGTCGCAACCTTGAAAGCAAGAGCAGCGAAAGGTTCCTTGTCATCTGCATGACGGACCATAGGCTCTTCAGTCTCTGGGTTAATTCCAGGGATTGGAGGAATATCTGTAGGAGCTGGTAAGTAATCTACAACAGCGTCGAGTACGAGCTGAACGCCTTTGTTTTTCAAAGCAGAACCAGCATATACTGGGAAAATCTCGTTTGCAATTACAGCTTTACGTAGAGTTTTCTTTAAGACATCGATATTTGGAATTACTCCTTCTAAATATTCAGTCATCATGACTTCATCTGTCTCAACTATTTTTTCAATCAATTCACCGTGGAATTTTTCTGCTTCAGCTTTCATGTCATCAGGAATTTCTTTTTCGATAACTTTATTACCCATTTCACCTTCGAAGTAATAAGCCTTCATGCGAAGCAAATCGATAACACCTTCGTGTTTTTCTTCGAGTCCGATAGGGATCTGCATGCGAACAGCTTTCTTGGTAAGTCTGTCTAAAATAGTCGCAAACGAATGTTCAAAGGATGCACCAGTTCTGTCTAGTTTGTTTATGAAACAAACACGAGGAACTTTCGCTTCGTCAGCATAACGCCAGTTTGTTTCTGATTGAGGCTCTACTCCAGCCACACCATCGAAGACGACGACTGCTCCGTCGAGCACGCGAAGAGAACGCTTCACCTCAACAGTGAAATCGATGTGTCCAGGTGTATCAATAATATTAAAACGATGTTTTTTAGTCTTATCTTTTATGTCCGCATAAGTAGGAGTCCAGAAACATGTGACAGCCGCGGAGGTAATGGTGATACCACGTTCTCGCTCTTGTTCCATCCAATCAGTGGTGGTTTCTCCATCGTGAACTTCACCGATTTTGTGAGATACTCCAGTATAAAAAAGCACACGTTCTGTCGTGGTCGTCTTTCCAGCATCGATATGCGCAATAATTCCAATATTCCTAACTTTTTCTAGCGGATAATCTCGTTCCATATATTTAAATTACCAAGCAAAGTGAGCGAAGGCTTTGTTTGCCTCTGCCATTTTGTGAGTATCTTCTTTCTTTTTAATAGCTGCGCCTTCGTTCTTTGAAGCTGCAATTAATTCATCAGCAAGTTTTATGTGCATTGGGGAACCTTTTTTACTTCGAGCAGCATCACGAATCCATCTCATAGCAAGCGCGAGTCTTCTTTCAGGACGGACTTCTCTAGGAACTTGGTAGTTCGCACCTCCGATACGCTTTGAGCGAACTTCAGTAAGAGGACCAGCGTTCTTCATAGCGAGGTCGAAAATTTCTAGAGGATTTGGGTTGCCTGTTTTTTCTTTAATGATATCAAAAGCTTTGTACATGATTTTTCGAGAAGTCTCCTTCTTTCCAGACCACATGACATAGTTAATAAACTTCTCTAATTTTTGAGAGTTATAAACAAAGTCAGGCTCTACGATATTTCTATTTTTTACTTTTCTTCGCATAATATTTAAAAATTATTTCTTTTCTTTCTTAGGTCTCTTGTTTCCGTATAGTGATCGAGATTGTCTTCTCTTCTCTACGCCTTGAGTATCGAGAACTCCACGAACGATGTGATATCTTACTCCAATCAAGTCTTTCACACGTCCACCTCGGAGCATGACGACTGAGTGTTCTTGTAAGTTGTGTCCTTCTCCTGGGATGTAGGCTGTTACTTCCATACCGTTTGTAAGACGAACTCTCGCAATCTTTCGAAGAGCGGAGTTAGGCTTTTTAGGAGTTGTGGTAGAAACCTTGGTGCAGACTCCACGCTTGAATGGTGAAGGGAAAAATACTGGTCTGTTCTTAAGAACGTTAAAACCACGAGCAAGAGCCACGGTCTTGTGCTTGGCGTGCATTTTAGTTCTATTTTTCTTTATTAATTGGTTTATTGTTGGCATACAAAAGAGACTAATGAAAACAAAAGAGTCCGAAGACTCGGTTAAAAATATACTATATAAGTATAAAAATTGCAAATATTCACCTCACCCGACCTTCGGCCACCCTCTCCATAATTTTAGAATTATGGAGAGGGGCTGGGGGTGAGGTGAATTTAAAATGTAAGCCCAGTAATAAAATTAAAAAAGAAAGATAATATTGGATATAAATAATTGGAAAAGAAAATTATAAATATAAGCAACAAAAAGAAAGAATATCGCTCATAGGCTGAAATAAACAAAAAAGCTGATTCTGGTAAAAAGGAAAAGAATATTTTGGAACCATCAAGGGGTGGAATAGGGATGAGGTTAAATACCGCTAATGCTAAGTTTATCAAAACAATAATAGATGTGATTTTATAAAATGAAATTTGAGCAAGTGGGTTAAAAATAGAAAAACCAAGAGATGGTGCAAGACGAATCAGAAGTCCGAACACGATTGCAATCATTAAGTTTGCTAAAATTCCAGCCGCAGCTACAGCAATGGTCCCCCATTTTCTATTACTTAAATTATTTGGATTATAAGGCACAGGCTTTGCCCAACCAAAAAGGAAACCAGCATGCGACAATATCAAAACTGCCGGTAAGATTATTGAACCAAATAAATCTAGGTGCTTAATTGGGTTTAAGGTTAGGCGTCCAGCGTTTCTAGCTGTGTCATCACCGAAATATTCCGCCATGAAACCATGCGAAACTTCGTGAATCACCACAGACATAATAAGTATAGCTATATAAAAAATCGCGTCAGTCCCTTGCATAATGATGTTTCTAATGATAGCATAGAAAAGTTATGAAAAAAACGTGTGCAATAACTAAAAAAGGTTCAATTGTCGGAGGCGGATACTCTAATAGAACCCGTGCCACCAAATTCAACCCAACCGGCAAAAAGAGAAAATACCCAAATCTTCAAAAGAAGAGGATCTTTGTCCCTGAAATAAATAAAACAGTAAACATAGAAATTTCAGCCCGAGGCATGCGTACAATGACTAAAAACGGAACCTACGCTACCCTCCTCAAAGCCGGACTCATCAAATAAACAAATAAAAAACCTCACTTATGGTGAGGTTTTTTATTTGTAAATTTTTAGGCTGGCACAAAGGTTAGGGCATTCCCCTTTTTGCCTGCGCGGCCGGTTCGGCCGATGCGGTGCACATAAGTATCGTAGGTTTGTGGTACGTCAAAGTTTATGACATGAGTAACATCTGGAATATCAAGTCCACGGGCTGCCACATCTGTCGCAATCAAGATATTGATTTGATCTTTTTTAAACATATCGAGAGTTCGGATACGCTCACGGCTTCTTTTGTCGCCATGAATACACCCAACCTTGAACCCCATATGAGCAAGCTCTTTTGTGAGTGTGTCCACGCTGTGTTTCATTTCTCGGAAAATAAGGACCTTGTCAGAACCATCTTTTTTCAAGACTTCGTGAAGTTTTTCTAATTGTTCATCTTTGCCTCTGTATCTGATAACGTCTTGTTCAATATTTTTTGCTGTCTCACCGGAAATTACTGAAATAAAAACAGGATTTACTAAATAAAGTTCTGTTAATTTCTTAATATCAGCAGATAGTGTAGCAGAGAAGAAAAGCGTCTGACGGCCTTCCTTTGGTGTTTTACCTATAATGTAGACCATATCGTCTCTGAAGCCCATGTCGAGCATTCTGTCTGCCTCGTCGAGCACAACAGAGTGACAAGTAGAAAGGTCGAGAACTTTTTTATCAATTAAATCTCTTATTCTACCTGGAGTACCAATGACAAATGAAACTCCCATTTTTATTTCTCGAATTTGCTTCATGATTGGTAGGCCTCCTACACAAGCAACAGAAAACATCCCGAAGCCAAAAGCGAGATTTTTAAAATCAGATTCTATCTGAAGTGCGAGTTCTCTGGTCGGAGCCATTATCAAAACTGTTTCTCTTTTATTCATTCCTTTAGTCTTTGAAATCTTTTCAATCAAAGGAAGCAAAAAGGCAGCAGTCTTACCTGTACCAGTATTTGCCATACCGAAAACGTCCTTTCCTTGCATCACAGAAGGAATAGCTTGGTCCTGAATAGGCCTTGGGTTTGTATATCCAGCTCTTTCAATATTTTTATAAAGTTGAGAATTAAAAGGAAAATCTGCAAAAGTATGTTTTGCAACATAAGGCTTTTCTTCCACGTGAGTAGCTTTCTTTATGAAACGAGAAAAATCTATACGTTCACCACGTGATCTTTTACTTGCCCCGCCTTGGCGGTGGTTACTTGATGGTCTACTCCCCCTAAAGCTAGGACGAGAACTACCAAATCTTTTAGCCCCGCCGAAGCGAGAACTTGAATGCGGTCTAGCCGAAGCTGGACGCGCAAAACTGCGTTTGTTAATCATATATTTCTTTGTGTCATGGTAACCAATCTTCACGACTCAAAGTCATAATTGATTTCCATCACGTGCCCGCCCTAACTTTAGTGTTGGCGGGAGCTCAGTCTCGTTATATTAAGCTCGTCCGCCTATGGCGTGAGATGAGAATGATGTATAAAGAATAGCATTTCTATCTATATTTGTCAATGATTTCTTAATCTAGAGAAAAAAGATATACTAAAAATATGCCAAATAAAAATCTTGATGAACTCAAGCATTATGAAACTCAAATACAGGGTGGCGGTATTGTTATTGTTCTTGATACAGGCTCAGTCATAGGGCCAGAGTCTTCTGCTATGCTACAAGCTCTTCACTCTAGGTCTACTGGAGGACTCAAGAGTCATCTGAAAATGCTTTCAGAAAAAGGATCAGACAATTTTATGAAAAATTTTTATGTTGGCTACGGACATAAATCCATCGGTGATTGTGGCAGTACTTCTATTTTTATAGAAGGTATCTCGATGTTGGCCGCAAAAGCAATTCAAGATTGGCCTCTTTATTCTGGACAAGAATCTTCTACTCGCTACGTCGACTTCAAAACTCAACCATTTAAAAACCCATTTCAAACAAAAGAAGGAGAAGAAATATTAGAATCCTGGAGAAGCTTTTATATCGAAATGTTAGAAATAATGAAAGTAGATCTTAAGAAACAATTTCCAATTAATGAAGGTGAACCTGTAAATATCTATGACAAAGCAATCAATGCGCGAGCATTCGATATATTAAGAGGATTTCTCCCCGCTGGATCTACGACAAACATAGCTTGGCATACAAATTTAAGACAAGCAGCTGATAAATTAATGCTTCTTCGTCATCATCCCCTTCTCGAGGTACGAAATGTTGCAGAAGCAATACACCAGACATTGGTTGCATCTTTCCCAAATTCTTTTGGACATAAATTTTATGATGAAACAGAAAACTACAACGACTTCTGGATGAAAAATGATTATTATTATCATGACAAAAATTGCCCAGACTTTAAAGTCGTAAATAATTCTATAAATACAAAACTTTTATCAAAAGAAGTTTTAGAAAAAAGACCACCAAAAACAGAAGTACCTAAACATGTAGCCGAAGCTGGAACTTTGCAATTAGAATTCATTCTTGATTTTGGTTCTTTCCGTGATTTACAGAGACATCGAGCAGTTACTCAAAGAATGCCACTAATTACAACTGAGATAGGATTCGAAAAATGGTATATAAATGAACTTCCCAAGGAACACAGAGCAAAAGCAGAATCTTTTATTAAAGAACAAGAAGAAAAAATAAGTAAATTAAATATTTCCAAGGAAGAGAAACAGTACTATTTAGCAATGGGATACAATACCTCAAATAGACTAACGGGAAACATTCCGGCCTTAGTTTACTTGGCAGAATTAAGAGCTACACGTTTTGTACATCCAACACTCCGAAGAAAGGCGAAAATGCTGGCTGAAACACTCTCAGAACTTTTTGGTAAATTTGGCTTAGTAATGCACCTAGACAGTGAGATAGATAGGTTTGATATCAAGCGCGGAGAGCATGATATTGTGATGAAATAAAACACAACTAAATTTCTATGGCAGGAATTGAAGAATTTATCAAAGGAAAAAAAGAATTCAAGGAATCTTATGAAGGATTAAAAAATGAGCCCAATCTCATAACTGTTGATGGTCCTGATGGAGTTGGAAAAACAACTATTTCAAGAAAGGTAGTTGAAAAATTAAAAGAAAAGCTTAAAAACGAAGGTAAAGACCCTAATAATGTAGTTTACTTTAAATATATTAATTTAATTGATACAAAAAGTCAGGAAACCATTGATAGAGAAATAAGAAGTTGTAAAGATAAAACAACTGGTCTATGGGATAAAAGCAAAATTGAACATCTAATAAAACTCTTCTCTGCAAAGCTAAATAGGTCTTACCATGACCACGTTGTCCCCTTAATAAAAGCCAATAAGATTGTTGTCGTTGATCGATCAGAAGTAGATATGTTTCGTGCTTGCCTAGAATGGGGTAATGAGGAATTATTAAACACAGTTATCCAATATATGAAATCTGGAACACTAACTAATGGAATTTCTGCGGGAAACAGAATATTTGTATATTCAAACGCAACTGATATACATAAAAATCTAAGCAAAAGAAAAGAAAATCTAAGCCCTAATGATCCAAGGTCCCTAGCAGATGTGGATGCCAGAATAAAAAAAGAAGCAGAGGCAGAAAATTTAATTGCAAAAATAAATGAAGCTGAAGAAACTAATATTATAAAGATAGAACATAAGCGGATTGAAAATGAGGAAGGGTTAGATATAAAATTTGAAAAAATTGCAGAAGAAATTATAAATAAACTAAAATTAAAAGAACATGAATGAAATTGAAGTAAAAGCAAAATTAAAAAATAAAGAAAAAGTTATCGAATCCTTGAAAAATATGGGGGCGGAATTTTTGAATACAAAATATCAAAAAGATGTAGCTTTTTGGCCAAATGAATTAAAGGCTAACGAAAAGCATCATCCCCTAGGTACAAATTTTATGAGAATTCGAGAGCAGGAATCAAATGGAGCAAAGAAAGTCCTCTTCACATTGAAGCAACCACAGACTAATCAAACAGACTGCAAAGAATATGAATTAGAAATAAATGAAAAGGGTATTCCTGAATTAAAATCCTTAATCTTAGCACTTGGATATTATGAATATGTAACTATTGAAAAGAATCGCACAATAGCAAAGATCAAAGACATCGAAGTGTGCATTGATGATGTAACAGACCTGGGCTCATATATAGAATTGGAGAAATTTGGACCAGCAGATCAAGCTAAAAAGATACAAAATGAACTTTATTCTATTCTAGAATCATTAGGAGTTACGAAAGAAGACTTCGTTTACGATGGATATGATATTCTTGTTCACAATGTAAAATAATTTAAGGGTCCTCGTCTGTTTTTATCCTTATAAAAACATCGTTTCCTTCTGGGGATTTTTCTTTTTTGTATTTTCTATTTTTATTTATTTCAATTTTTCGAATTAATTCTTTTTCCAAATCAAAACCTAATTTTTCACACATACCAAGAACAAAAATCATAACATCAGCAAACTCTTCAGCCACACCCGATTGTCCTTTATTGTATTTTGAGAATGCCTCAGAAAGCTCTTCGTGTGCACGACAAAAATCTTCCGCAGTATTAATAACGTTAAATCCCTTCTCTAACTTATTCCTCATCACCTCTTTTTGTAATTCTTTTAGATCAACCATAAAAATATTTAATTTATAATTTCTAGCTTAATTCCTGCTTTTTTAAAAATTTCTTTACTTCTTTTTGAAGCGTGATAATCATTTTTAGCTACAAATCTTTTTATACCTGCGTTGATTAAAATCTTGGCGCAAGCATAACAAGGCATATGGGTACAATACATAGTGGCTTCAGCAATAGGCACACCGAAACGTGCCGCATTTGCAATAGCATTTGTCTCTGCATGTGTAGTGCGAATACAGTGTTCAGAAGTTGTGCCATCTTCATTTACGATTGTATGTATCTCATGACCAACTTCACTACAGTGCGGAAGTCCAACAGGCGCACCGTTATAACCAGTCGCAAGCAAGCGCTTATCTTTTACGATAACTGCGCCCACATAGGCTCTGTCGCATGTACCCCTCGAACTAACAAGTGTTGCCATTTCAATAAAATACTCGTCCCAGGATGGTCTTTTGTGTTTAACAACTTTTTTTTCAGCTTTTTTCACCTCTTAAATATACTCCTTAAAGGTAAAAAAGTAAAAAACCGACATCGCGCAAGGCAACATCGGTTTTCTGATCGTTTTCTTCTTCCTCTATGTTAATGTTCCATATGTTTGAGAACTTGAAGATACAAATCCTCGACAACCTTCTCCTGTGCCTTGCCCATTTTTGCGTAGTGGTCTAGGCCTGGTGCAGAATTGATTTCAAGAACCCAGTATACCTTAGGTTTCTGACTGATATCACCATCAATCATGAAATCCACACCGCAAAGACGTAACCCCATGTCTCGAGTCAATTTAACTGCGAGTTTTTTAAACAAAGGATGCACCTTAGCGGTCACATCAACAGAATCACCCCCCGTAGATAAATTGGCATTATCTAAAAGGTAAACTTTTTGTCCTTTCGCTGGGATAGACTTGAAGCTCAGCCCCTGATGCTTCAACTTTACTGAGATTCGTGGATCATCTGTCTTAATCTGAGTATCGCGACTTGATGCGACAAATTGTTTTTGTTTAACTTTCAAGAGCTGCGTGATTGTGGACTTTCCGTTACCCACGACATTGAGTGGGATCCGCTCGTAAGTTGAGATTACTTTTTTGTCGAGAACGACAATACGATAATCCTTACCATGGACGGGTTGTTGAACGAGAACGACACGATCATTTTTTAATATAGCCCGCACGGCCCTATAAAATTCATGTTTATTGTAAACAAGAGATACGCCTGTTCCCTGGCTACCACTATTTGGTTTAACGATAACTGGAAATCCAATCTTTCTAGCATGCCGATATGAGGCATCTATGTTTCTATCAGGCAAGCCAATTGCTCGAGCCCACTGATTCGAAAAAAATACTTTACTCTCCGGTATGATTGGATAGCCCATTTCCCTCATAAAGAAATTGGCATAATCCTTATCTTTAGCAACCTCTGAACTACCCATAGGGTTGAGATCAAGTGTGTTGTACCTGAAATAGGACTTAGCTCCACTCTTGAAGGTTATCTGCCCAACGATACCCCACTTAGGCTCTACAAGGACAGAGGCTCCAATAGTAGGAGCAATCTTCTGTAAAATATTTCCAAGGATTAATGATTCTTTTTTGTTTTTCATGAGATTCTCCTGTGGTTGTTGTCAAGGAAGGATAAAGCCAAATCCTAGACTTTTCTAATTTCTACCATACGATGTCTAAAGAACTTTGTCAATTTTTAAAAACTCTATTATAAAACAAAATATTATATTGTAATAATTTTATTTTTTAAATTTTATTTTTTTTATTTTTTCAAAAAGAGGTTGATATAAGTCTTCTCGTGGATCAATGTAAAGCTCATTTTTATTTATTTTTTCTGTAAACACAACTGGTGCATCAGTGATTAATGCTAGGGGTTGTTGTTCTCTCCCTTCTCCCATACACAATACCGCAGAAGTTGCCAAACTGTCTGCCACGTCCGTACGAGATAATTTTAAAATCCTTCCAAAAATATCTGGTGTTCCACGATAGTCTCGAACACCCTTGAGGCCTGCATAACCTATGGCCGCCCCAACAACCCCTGCCCGCAAAGGAAACAACCTACTATCCGTAATTAAAATACCTAAATTTTTTATTTTATATTTTTTACATAACCCCTTACGAATTAAATTGGCAGTTTTAAAAGAATTTTTTGGTAACAGAACTATTTTCCCATCTGCATTTGATTCATCAATACCAGCAGAAGACATAACCATGCCGTCCTTGATGGTAAGCCATGTGTATTTTGTACGAAGCATGTATTCACTTTCAGATTTAATAATTTTTTCACGCATTTTTTCATGAGAAATAGATAAATCGATCTTTGTAGTGCGTCCTTCAGACAAAGCAACTATCTTTGAAGTAATAACTAAAATAGATTTCTCGGGAATTTTTTTTACATATTTAAAAATAAATGAAAATAAATCTTCATTTTCCTTGAAAATACGAGTTTTGATAGCCTTAATTTGCATATCTGTATTTTAACAGAATTGTCCCTTTTTTGTTTAGTTTTTTTACTGATTCTAAGATAAAATTATGTTTCTTAAATTTATCCCCATTAAACATAGATATTCCGTTTGTGAAAACATAGGGTTCAATTGTCACAAAAAGCTCATCAAGCATTCTATTTTGTAAACAAAAATTATAAACTTTTGGTCCGCCAAGTATAGCAATTTTTTTATATTTCTTTTTATTCAAAAAATCTAAAATAGTTGAACGTTTTGGGTTCAAAAAATTCACTGAGCTGAATGATTTTAATTTATTTGCTTTTGATGTTAAAACAATCGTATTTCTTTTGTCGAGACGCTTCTGTACAATTTTGTAGGTATTGTGTCCCACAATAACAGCGTCCATTTTACTTAAAGATTTTTGAAAAAAATTCCAATCTTCTTTACTTGTCCAATCTGTGCCAGAATTATTACTTTTGGCTATTATTCCATCAATACTCACAGCCACAAAAGCTACAAATTTAGTTCGTGTTTTCATTTTTACCTTTTAAAAGATAAATACCAAAATAAGAAAGTGGAGTATAAACAAAACCCATTACAATCTTAAAGAGCCACCAAGGAATGATAATAAGTATTATGGTTTTTATTGGATAAACGCCAATGAATGCAATAGACATGAAAATAACAGTATCTAAAAATTGTGACCAGACATTTGAAAGATTAGATCGTAGCCAAAAATTCTTTTCTCCAGTATATTTTTTTAAAAAAAAGAAAGAAATAACATCTTGATATTCTGCAATCACAAAAGCTAAAAGCGAAGCAATAGAAAAACGTGCTGAAAGCCCGAAAATTTCATTATACCCACCCTTAACCCAAAGACTAGATTGTGCCCAAGGGGTTATTGTTGAAAGGAAAGAATAAAGTAAAAAAAGTAATATAGATATAACCCCCGCCAAGACAAAATTCTTTGCCATTTTCTTTCCATAAACTTCCCCAATTACATCAGTCATAATAAAAACAATTGGAAAAGAAAAAACAGCCACAGAAAGATGCGTCCCAAAAATAAAAGGCATTAATTTTATTCCTAATGTATTCGCAGCAAAAAGAGAGGTAATATAAAGAGTTAAACAAATAAGAATTTTCTTATAATCCTTTTCTGTGAGTGTTTGCATGATTTATTTTATTTATATTACTTCTACCCCCATGCTTCGAGCGGAGCCGGCGACGATGTTGATAGCGCCTTGGTCATCCTTGGCATTCAAGTCTGCACGTTTCTTGTTAGCAATTTCTAAAGCCTGAGCTTTAGTTATTTTACCAACTTTTGTAGAAACGTTTTTACCTGAACCTTTCTCTATGCCAGCTGCTTTAAGGATAAGTCCTGTGACAGGAGGGGTCTTGATAACGAAATCATAACTTCGGTCTTCATAAACAGTGATAGAAACTCCAACTTTGTCTCCAGCCATTTTAGCTGTTGCGGCATTGAACTTGGTTACGAAGTCTCCAATGTTAATACCAGCCTGACCGAGTGCGGGTCCTAAAGGAGGCGCAGGGGTTGCCTTTGCGGCCTGGATTTGTAATTTAATTTTTTTGGTTATTTTTTTTGCCATAACAATCTATACATTAACTTATATTTTCTTTACTTGCAAGAAATCGAGTTCGACTGGAGTTTCACGACCGAACATTGAAACCAGAACTTTAACCTTGCCACGATCTTGATCCACAGAATTTACCTTACCCTCAAGGTCCTTAAATGGACCGTCATTGATACGAACGGTCTCACCCACGGTCATATCGATATTGTGTTTGAGTGTACCAGAATCCATTTTCTTGAAGAGGAAGTCTACTTCTTCTTTTTTAAGTGGAACAGGATTTACTCCAGCACCGACGAATCCAGTAACACGTGGAGTATTGCGAACAACATACCAAGAATCATCCGTCACAATCATATCTACTAATACATAACCTGGATAAATCTTTTCTTCTACTTCTGCGCGTTTACCACCTTTGATTTTTATCTTTTTCTCAACAGGAACAATAACATTAAAAATTTTATCATTCATTCCAAGAGAGTCTATACGCTGCTTCAAATTACGAAGAACAACGTTCTCGTATCCAGCATAAGTGTGTATCGCATACCAATTTCTAACTCCTTGTGTTTCTTGTTTTGACATAAATTTTAAAAAACTTTAGATATGAATTATTTTCTGCAAGATTTGTGAAAAAATAAAATCAAAAACACCTAAATAATATGAAATTATAACAGACAAAAGTATGACTATGACAGTGTAATACAAAGTTTGATTTCTGGATGGCCAGATCACATGCTTCAATTCTGTCTTTGTTTCTTCAAAATACTGAGTAATTTTTGACATAAATCTTAAAATTTATTAAACCTTTTAAAAAAGCCCCCTTTCAAGGGCTCTTTTAATAGTACTCTTTTTTTCTAAAAAGTCAATTCACCAAAGGCGAACAGGTTTACCTTATTTCGTAAGTAATTGTGACATCAGAAGTAATTGTATTTTGTCCTTTTGGAATAACAGCTGGAGCTGGAGCAGAAGCACCTACAGAATCCATCATGGCAGTCTTAGCGTACATCATAGGATAATTACCAGACTCGTTAAAGCTTGTAATTTTACCAAGTCTTACTCCTAAGTCTTTCGCCAAAACTTCTGCTTTTTGTTTTGCTTCATCGATAGCCAATTTTCTTGCTTGGGCTTTTAATGCATCTTCTTTATCTATAGCAAAGTTTGGACCATTTAAATCAGAAGCGCCAGTAGTGCCAAGACCTTGCATGATATCACCAACGTTGTCTGTGTTTCTAATTTTTACAGTGATACTTTCGCTAGCTGTATAACCGAGGAGTACTTGTTTACCACCCGGACAATAATAAGAAGGAGCGCTGACTGAACCAGCACCCATAGGGATAGGAGGACAAACAGATTGCCTGTATTCATACTTTGGGTTGAAGGACGCATTTTCAGTTTTAATATCTTTATCATCTACACCTTTAGCTTTCAAAACATCTAATGCTTTCTTCTCTATGACGGCCACAGCATCCTGTGCTTCTTTAACAGTTTTTCCGTCTTTACTAATAGTAAAATAAACATTCGCAATATCTGGGACAGCTTGAACTTCTCCATGTCCAGAGAAAGATATTGTATCCGGTGTTTTATTTTCGTCTCGATATCCCTTTTCGAATAAAGCATTGGCAGCTATAACAGCCAAGAAAACAATTAACGCAATCCTCAACCCACGATATAATCTAACTTTTTGTTCTGGTAACATTTCCATATATTTTATTCCACGCCTAAGCGGGACAAGTTATTTCTTAATTGCTAATAATTCGACGTCAAAGATTAATGTAGCATTAGGTGGTATTACTCCTCCTGCACCGGCAGTTCCATATCCATCAGCAGGTAATATGGTAAGAGTCTTTTTTTCTCCTACTTTCATTCCGACAATTCCTTTATCCCAACCAGCGATAACCTGGCCAGCACCTAGGGTAAAGATAAAAGGCTGCACGTGATTAAATTTTGGATCTACGTTTGAATCAAAAACTGTTCCGTTTTCCAATCGGCCAGTATAATTCATCGCTACGGTGTCTCCCTTTTTTGCTACTTGTGCGGTAGGTGCAGGAGCTTTATCGTCTTTTCCTGTTGTATTCCCAGCGGGAACTGTATTATTCGGTACATTATTTGCTATGTTGTTTACATCATTATTTGAAGGCATATTTACTTTATTTTTTATACTGATAAAAACCAAAACCCCTATTAATGCTAAAACTATTACGACTGCTAGTACAATATTCATACTTTTTTTATTTTCCATAACTTAAAAATTAAAATACTTCTAATAAATCTATTATAGACCTTATGATTTTTTACACAATATTGACTTCGGGCACCAAATCAAGGCCGAATTTTTCTTTTACGGATGCAATAATATTGTTTGCTAATTCGACAATCTCAGGACCAGTAGCCCCGCCATAATTTACTAAAACTAATGCTTGTTTATCATGAACTCCAACATTTCCTATTCTTTTTCCCTTCCAACCAGATTGCTCAATGAGCCATCCAGCTGGAACTTTAATTATCCCCTCTTCTTCAAAAGAAGGAATAATAGGGTAAGTAGAAAGTAGCCTAGTCAATTGTTCTTTTTTTACAAAAACATTTTTAAAAAAGCTACCGGCATTACCTAAAATCTTAGGATCTGGTAATTTACTATTTCTTATAGACACCACAGCATCACTTATGTCTTTTGAGTTTTTAATTTCTCCGCCAGCTGGCGGATTATTTTCTAAAAAATCTTTCAAGATTCTGTAAGAAATGTTAGGGGCAGGTTTTTTACTTAATTTTAAAGTTAAAGCAGAAATAAAATATTTTCCTTTTAATTTATTTTTAAAAACACTATCTCGATAACCCAATTCACATTCTTCTTTACTAAAAATTCTTTTCATCCCTGTCTCAATTTCAAAAGCTTCGACATTTAAAAGTGTATCTTTAAGCTCTGCCCCATAAGCTCCAATGTTTTGCATAGGAGCTGCACCAACCGTTCCTGGAATAAGCGATAAATTCTCAATACCCCAATACCCCTTATTTACTGAAAAAAGTACGAGATCGTGCCACGATTCACCACCAAGAGAACGGACAAGCACATCTTCGGAATTTTCATTTATGGTTTCTATCCCTTTTAATTTATTTAATACGACAAAACCATCAAAATCTTTAACAAAAAGAACATTGCTTCCTCCACCAAGAAATATTTTATTGTTCTCTTTAAATTCTGGAAGACTAAAAAGTTCTGATAAATCTGCTTCAGATTTTACTTCAACAAAAAATTTAGCCTTAGCATTTATGCCAAAGGTATTCAGTTTAGATAAATTGTAATTTTTCTCTATCTGCATTTTTATATAAATATAGAAATAATCGCTCCAATACCAACCAAAGAAATTAATACGAAAGTAATCCACCCAAAAATATTAGTACTTTTTTTATTTTTGAAATTACCCATAATGCTCTCATCTCCGCTTAAGTGAACAATGAAGAAGATCATAAATGGAGAAATGATTCCATTCAAAACAGCGGAATAAATGAGCGCTTTGATCGGATCAAGACCGACAAAATTCAAAATTATTCCGAGGACCATCGCAATAATAATAATTCCATAAAAAGAAGTGCCTTGTTTTAATTTTCGATAAAGCCCCGTCTTCCAGCCGAAAGATTCTGAGATTGCATAAGATGCCGAACCAGCGAGAACAGGTATAGCGAGGAGTCCCGTGCCTAAAATCCCTAAAGCAAAAAGGATGAAAGCGAAATTCCCAGCAAAGGGCCGCAAGGCTATCGCCGCATCAGAAGCTGTAGCAATATTTGTAATTCCATTCGCATAGAGTGTCGCTGCGCAAGCTGCGATGATAAAGAACATTATCATATTTGAAACTAGCATCCCTGACCATACATCGATACGCATATTTTTTATATCTAGAGGCGTAGTGCTAGCACGACGTATTGCTTCAGTTTTTTCTCCATGTAAAATCTGTTCTTCGACTTCTTGGGAAGATTGCCAGAAAAATAAATAAGGGCTGATGGTCGTGCCGAGAGCTGCTGTGATAAGGATAATCATATCTTTAGAAAAATGAAAACTTGGTATTACTGTATTTCGTAATACTTCTCCCCAATTCATTTTTACAGAAAAAGCCGAAACAACATAAGCAAAGAGTATAAAGGTGAGATATTTTAAATATTTAGCATATTTCTTATAAGAAATAAAAATTTGTAAAAATAAAGAAGCTATAGCAAAAAGAAAAATTAAAAAAATAAAATTTAAAAAAGGAAACATCAACTGCGTTCCTTTCGCCATCGCCCCCAAGTCTGCCCCAATATTAAAAACATTAGCAAAAAGTAAAAGTGCTGTACATAAATAAAGAAGTTTCTTTGAGTAATATTTTCTAATGTTCGCAGCGAGGCCGACTCCGGTAGCAAGCCCGATGCGTGCGCACATTTCTTGTATCGTCGCCATAAGTGGAAAAGAAAAAAGTGACAACCAAATAAGACCGAAGCCTTGCGATGCACCCATTTGTGAATATGTAGCAATTCCAGAAGGATCATCATCTGCAGCACCTGTGATGAGCCCAGGACCTAACTTTTTCCAATATTCTATAGCAGCTTTTACTGGCTTTTCGGCAACGATACCTTCTTCTAATTCGTGCCCGACTTCTACGCTCTTTTCCAAAATTTCTGCCGGTGCGCTAAAAAGTTTTTCCCAAATGCTCTTTCTCATGTTGTTTATTATGGCATATTTTTAAAAATTAAAATATGCTAAAAAAAATAACCTCTTAACATATCATATATGATAGATTAAGAAATTAGGAAAGTTTTTTATATAAAAAGAAAAACCCACCCGATGAAGAATGAGCTTTCCTCAACCCGGACGGGTTTAAATGATAATGGGATTTTCATCCCGTTTTGAGATCCTCTAATTTTTGGGCCTCGTAATGAACGTAAATCTCGGCACCACCCTTTAGAAGCAAATTGACCACTGCGGTTTTCTGCGAAAGGCCGAAACCTTTCAAAGGCCTGGTCTTTTTTGTGTCAAAGAAGACCATAAACACTTTCCCTTCTTTCTCTGTGACCAACTTCAGTCTTTCATCACGTAGGATGAGCATAGTAACTGCTTCATCATATGACATCCCCTCTCCTTTAAAATCAGGGGCCTTGGGGTAGAAGGCGTAAAACTTGCCTTCTCTTTGTATAACGACAATGTCCTTATTTCCGTAAGGCTGCTTCCCCTCTTTCCAGGCCCTAAAAGATTTTACCTCTTCACCACAAACTTTAAATTTGAAGGTATTCATGTAAAAATCTCCTTCGTGGCCTTAAGGCCTAGGGGCGACGAGTGTCGCCAAGGTTTTGAAGAACTAACTTAAACTTTATACTTGCATATTATACACCCTAACGAGGCTTCTGTCAATCTCTTATATCCTAAGAATAGCCTCGGAACTGTCAGGATATAATCTAATAAGCCTAGAAGCCTTGCCGGTGATGATTCCCCCATCCACATATAGGTCAACCTTATCTCCAAAATAGTCTTGTGCTTCAAAAATATCTTCTGCGGGAGGCAGTCCTTCAATATTTGCCGAAGGAGCAAGAAGTGGTCCGACATTTAATAAAAATTCTCGGAGTGGTTTAAAAGAAGGCACCCGAAATGCTAAGGTCTTCGTGCCACGATGCAGATAAGTAAATTTATCATCAAGACAATCTAGAACGATAGATATGGGCTCAGGTTTATCTTGAGTAAAATTAAAAGACCAATATTTTTCTAAAACTTTTTTTTGCTCTCTATCAGGGTTAATAGAAAATTTTGCAAGCTCAGAAATATCACCAATTAATATTATGCAAGGCTTAAGAGACGTTCTTTTTTTAAGATTATAAATACGATCAACGACAGAAGCTTCTTGCGCTCGTCCGACGATGCCATACAAAGTATCTGTCGGCATAACGACAACACCATTTTCTTCAAGAACTCTAATAAGATTCGGGTCATTCCATAGCATGGAAATAATTGTACTATTAGTGTATTATTAAGCAATAAGCTAATAAAAATATTATGAACTTTTTAGATAAATTAGAAAGAAAGGTACGAGGAAAATTGAGCCACTATCCCATTTTCTATGCATTTGTGGGTGGTATCGGTGTTGTGCTTTTTTGGCGTGGAGTCTGGCACACAGCAGACGATTTGAATTTAGGCTCACTTATTTCAATAATTATCGGAGTCGTAATCCTTATACTCACGGGGGTATTCGTTTCTTCTTTTATCGGAAATCAGCTTATCATTTCTGGACTCGTTGGTGAGAAAAAAATAGCAGAAAAAGAAGAAGGTGAACTTCAGACAGAAGAAATGCGACTTAAAAGTCTCCAAAGTACTCTGAACAGATTAGAAAAAAAGCTAGACCACATAGACCAAGAAGTGGAAGAAAGGAAAATAGATAACAATCTTCAATAGAATATTTTACGAGTTTATTTTTTTTAATATGGGGTGCCTACAGGGATTCGAACCCTGACTAAGAGCTCCACAAGCTCTAGTGCTAACCATTACACCATAGGCACCATGTATGAATAGTTATAACAAAAAAAGCATAAAAATGCTAATTGATTGGTCGCAAATATTTTTGTGCCCAGGGGGGGACTCGAACCCCCATGCCTTTCGGCGCTACCACCTCAAGGTAGTAAGTCTACCAGTTTCTCCACCTGGGCATGGTCAAACTCTAACAAAAAAATCCACTTTTGTGAAATGGATTTTTTTGTTAATTAATTTTTATTCTGCAACTTTTTCTACTACTTCATCCTCTCCTTCTGCCTGGTTTGTGACAGAACGCATTTTTCGGCGAACATCTTTCACGGCCTTGGTACGAATATAGTAAAGTTTACTTCTGCGAGCACGAGCTCTTTTTGTTATTTTGATTTCTCCTATCATTGGAGAATATAAAGGGAAGATTCTTTCAACTCCGACACCGGAAGCAACTTTTCTAACAGTAAAAGTAGCACCTGCCTCCGCTCCATGCTTTCTTGCAAGGACAATGCCTTCGAAAACCTGGAAACGAGACTTACCTTTTTCATCTATGATTTTTGATGAAACGGAAACTGTGTCTCCAGCCTTGAAATCAAGCTTCTTTCGCTCTTCAATGTCTACTGGACTGAATTTAATTGTGTTGATTTTATTTCCTGCCATAGTAAAAGCACTTTAACATAAAAGATTTTTAAAGGCAATCAGATGCTTCCAGACGTTGGACGTCTGTAGCTACAGACGTCCAACGTCTGGATTAGCTATTTTTCTAAACATTAAAGGTAAGGGCGATTCTACTTTTATTGTTTTACCTTTTAAGTCTTTAAATTCTATAGATTTAGCATGCAGAGCCATACGTTTTATATCTTTCGGGTGTGGTGCACCAGGATTATAGAGCTCATCACAGACTACAGGATGATTTAAATATTTCATGTGCACACGAATCTGATGTGTACGACCAGTTTTCGGATATACTTCCAAATATGTAAATTTAGAAGGCGCTTCGAACCTTTTTAAGACTTTATATTGAGTGATTGCTTCTCTAATTTCTCCTCGAACTCCTCTGCCAGAGAGATATCGACGAAAGTCTGCGGGACTTCGGCCAATGGGTTTGTTGATTACTCCCCTATCGTCTTTAACCCAACCATTAACTATCGCAACGTATGTCTTGTTGATTCTATTTTGCCTGTCCGCCAATCCGCTACCAGTTTTTAATCCAAAAGCGGGGGCGGAAAACTGACTCTTTAAAAATTCATAAGCTTTTTTATTTTTTGCTAAAAGCAAAACACCGGAAGTGTCGCGGTCTAGTCTGTGAACAATGCCGGGGCGCACAATATCCCCCATTGGCTCACCTACGTTTTTCATTTTTGGATAATTTTCTAAAACCCAGTCCGCAATTGTTTTCTCCCCGCTAGCGTGGGGAGGTTTTGTTTTACCATCTCCATGCACCGAAATACCAGACGGTTTGTCTATGGCTAAAATATTAGAATCCTCATATAAGATTTTTATTTTCATTTGTGCCCTTGGTAGGAATCGAACCTACATCAAAGCCTTAGAAGAGCTTCGTTCTATCCATTGAACTACAAGGGCAAATTGAGAACATGTGCGCGGTGAGGGACTTGAACCCCCGACCTTCTCAGTGTAAATGAGTTGCTCTACCAACTGAGCTAACCGCGCATTCACTTTAATTGAAACAAAGAACTATATTCGTAATGCAAGTTAACGACATACCAAAACAGCTAACCGCGCATTCACTTCTAACGACCTACTTCATCCCGCCATGGCGGGACAAGAAACATCTAACATCTACAATTTCAAATTAGCATTTTTACAAAGAAGGGTCAACAACAGCAGCCGGAGATTTTAATACATCAGCTGATTTTTGTTCTTTATCGGTAAAATAAAAAAGTACACTTTTTATACGATCTTCTTTTATCATTGGAATTTGTCCGCTAATATTAACAGCTGATGCGTTAGACTCTCCTTCTATTTGGTCAAAAAGCTGATAACCAAAAATACAAGAAAAAACAATACTAATAAATACAAAAATAACAGCGATTTTCCAATAAAAATTTGGGTTAAGATTAAAATCTTTTTTCTTAAAATTATTTTCTTTTTTAAAAAATTTTATTTTCATTTTATGGAATAAAGCTTATAAGTTGTATCTTGAAAATTACCTCCCATTCTGACGGGGGCATATTTTTACCGACTACTACTGGAGAAAATAATTTATGCATATCCATCGAGACAAAATCAATCTCATATGGAGCATTTTCTAAAAGTACTAAAAATTTATAAATTGCTTCAAATTTACCTGACGCTTTTAACCCAATCGTTAATTCAGGATTATTTGTTTTTGTATTAATTGAATCAATTTGAACAGAAACAACAGCTCTTTTAGCTAATGTTTCAATTGTGTTTAGAAAAGGAACAATATCAGAACTTTTAACAAAATGATCTTCCAACAAAACCCTATCAGAAGTATTTTTTTGTAATGCTCTATTGAGAGAAGAGACGTCTTCACGTCGACGTGCCTCTGTTTGTAGAGTTATTGTATTTTGTTGTATTTTTTGATTATTATCATTTACTTTTCTATATAAAAATATAAGGGCAAAACAGAAAAACAACAAAAGTGTTGCGGAGATAAATAATAATATTTTTTGAAGGTTATTTTTCATATTTTTATAAAGGTATTAAACTCAAAGAAAAATTAATGTTACTTCCTTTTACAAAATTTGAAATCGGTAAATCAATATTTTTAAAATTTGGACTATCTTCTAATGCTTGACGGAATAAAAGCAAAACCTCACGAGATGGTGCAGTACCAGTAATATTAATTTTTTTACCATTTATTATATTATTTTCATACGTTATTTGAGTAATTTTAATATCAGATCTTTTTTTTAAAAGAATGGCATTTATAACTTTTACAGAAAGAAGAAACTTGTTTTTTTCAAATTTTTCAACCAAGGCAAGTTTATCATTTACGTCTTTAACTATTGCAAGTGATTGTTCCCCAAGCGGAGGTAGTGGCTCCATTTTTTGATTTTCAAGTTTTGTGTTAATTAAAGAATATTTTACAGAAGAAATAAAATAAGATGGTAGCAAAGAGAAAAAAGCAATAAGAATAGAAAAATTAAGCATGAAAAAAAACAAAATAGCGATCCTATAGTAAAAATCTATGGTCATCTTTTTCTTTTCTTCTTTTGGAATTAAATTGATCATTTTAATTTAACTAACTTTTACTTAAATCTCCTAAAGCAAGTCCTAATGCTGTCGCAAAAGCTAGAGATTGTTTAAAGCTCATTTCTGGAATATCATTTCTTGTATTGGGTATATTAATCCAAACATTTCCCATCTCCACAGTACTTTTCATACTAACAGAAATATAGTCAGCGAGCCCTATTAAATTTGAATCGCCACCACAAAAAATTATCTTTTTTATTGGTGGATTATTTCTACCTTCTTCATCTTTGTGCGTATGCCAATACATAAAATGTTTCACAAGCTCATCACGCAAAACAGAAACACTATTTAAAAGTACTGCAAATATTTCTTTATTATCAGTATTCCTCTCTAATCCATATTTTTCCTTCATTTTTTCTGCCTCTTCAAAACTTATATTAAAGTTTTTTTGAATCATGTTAGTCAACATCACTCCTCCCACATCAAGAGTAAAGGTAAAAACCACAATTCCTTTAGAAACAATAAAAATTCCGGTTCTTTTTTTACCAAAATCTACAATCATATAAGTATCTAAATCATCTTTTTTTATCAGTGCTCTAGAAATCGCTTGTGCTTCAAGCTCAAATGATTTAACTGATATATTAGAATGTTGAAAAATTAAAAGATAATTTTCAATTATATTTTTAGGGATAGCAGTAACCTGCACTTCAAGATTTTGAGCATTTTCACTAACTAGATCATAGTCAAAAATTGTGTCCTGGGCCATAATCGGAATGTGGTCTTCGAGAGCTAGTTCTATTCCTTCTCGAACATTTTTCAAACCTGCTTTTTCTAGCTTAAGAGCGAAGAGGTACACTTGCTCTTCTGGCAAGGAAACACGCACAGCTTTTACTCCCTCTTCTTTTCTTAAAGCTGAGAGAATTTCTTCCATTTTTTGGGAATCTATAATTTTCCCAGACTCAATGACGCCAGGAGGGATACTTCGTTCTCCGTATTTACCAACCTTTATACCATTTTTAGTAGTGACAAGTTCTACAAACTTTAATGATTCATCTGAAATATCCAGACCAAAAAATGGTTCTGATAGAAATTTAGGCGGAGGAAAAAATTTAAGGAAAAAATTATTAAATGAATTGCCAAACATAGTAATAGTATACTATTTATCTAGCTCTCGTACCAGCTGGAATCTCATTATTTGGTTCCAATAGGGAAAATTTTCCATCTTCTGTAGAAACAGCCAATATCATCCCTTGGCTTTCAAAGCCTCGAATCATCCTTGGCTCTAAATTTGCAACAAACATGCATTTTTTACCAACCAAAACGGAACAATCTGGAAAATATAAAGAAATCCCTGAAACTATTTGCCTGGGTGTTGCTTCCCCCAAATCAACAGACAACTTCAATAGTTTATCCGTATCAGGAACTTTTTCTGCAGATAATATTTTCCCGACAACAATATCAATTTTTTTAAAATCTTCTATGTTAATCATATTACTTGCCCCATTGGCGAGGTGAGTTCACCTTATCTAAATATCTTTGTAAAATAAGTGCTGCGGCTGAAGCATCTACTCGGCCGGACTTTATTTGTTTTACTTTACTATGAGATTGAGCCTGAGTAAAATCTTTTTTACTACTTCCCATCTTGCGCGCTTCTACTGAGGTCAAAAATTCTTTTTGTTTATGGACTGGCAACTTAAACTTCTCTTTCAATTCTAAAATAAAGACTTCAATCCTTCCCGAAAGAACATTTAGTTTTCCAGAAAAGTCTACGGACTCGCCTACAACGATTTCTCCTATTTTTTCTTTCTTTATTATCTCACCTATTTTTTTAAAAGTACTCACGTCATTTAGGACTATTTCTTTTGGAAAAGCCAGACTGCCATTTTCATCTGAAATTGCTACTCCAATCCTTTTTGTTCCATAATCTATACCTAAAAATCTCATATATAGAATACTAGCATAGAAATTTACTTCTGGTATAATATACATATGAACCAATTTAATCCGTTTTTTATGAATAGTAGTTGGGGTTGGGCTTTTTTATTAATAGCAATCTGGTCTTTGTTTTGGAAAGGTTGTGCATTATGGATAGCTGCCAAAAATAATAAAAAGGGTTGGTTTCTGGCTCTTCTCATTTTAAACACTGCCGGAATTTTAGAAATTGTCTATATTTTCTACGTTGCTAAAAAGAAATGGGCGGATATAGAAGAACTTCTTTCTAGAGATAAAACATCAGTACCTCCAGTTCAATAAATTATAAAATACCCCGAAAGGGGTATTTTTGTATCTAAAACTTGAGAAAAGCCTTAAAATAAAGTAAGGTAATGTTACGGAGGCGTGGCAGAGTGGTCTATCGCACTTGTCTTGAAAACAAGAGTGCCGCAAGGCACCGTGAGTTCGAATCTCACCGCCTCCGCTTGAACAAAAAGAGTATACATTTATGTATACTCTTTTTGTGAATAGAAAGAAATTCTCACCACTCTAAGAATTTAATTTATGGTAATTTTGATAAGAAAGAATGAGAAATGCCATCGCAACTGCGGGAAGCACTAAAGGAACACCAAACCCATCTACAACCCAAATACTTATAAACGCAGAAAGAAAATCAAAACCAAAACCAGCATAAGCCCATTCTTTTACACGACCTGGAACTTTTGGAATAATGAGAGCAAATGCTCCCAACACCTTAAAGGCCGTAAGCAAACTCACAAAATAAATAGGATAACCTAAGTGTGTTATACCCTGTATAGACATCTCACTTCGAAAAGTAAAAGCTGGGACTAAACCTTCTAATAAGAATATAAGCCCAGTCGCTATCCAAAAAATAATTTTTTCTCTTTTCATGTTTATTCTAAATTAGCTACTAATAATTAAATATTATCCTACCCCCAAATTTCTGCAAGCTTGATGACACTTCAAAATATTTAAAGTATAAAATTAATTTGCCTGTTTATAAAATTTTCGCTATTATAAAAATAAGCGAGATTATTTTATCTCTCTAAGAACTATAAAGAGCAGATCTGTTCACCTAGCTGAGTAGCATCTGTCCGGTAGCAATACCGAACTTTTTTTTCGTGTATAAATTAACAATTTTAAAAAACATTATGATAATAGAAAATATTAAAAAAAATCTAAAATCAGGTCTCACGGTTTCTTTAATCTCAATACCATTATCAGTATCTCTGGCTGTAGCCTCTGGGGCGACTCCAATAATAGGCATCATCACTGCTATCTGGGCTGGACTCATCGCTTCCGTGTGGGGTGGAAGTAATTTTAACATTGTCGGACCCACTGGAGCACTCTCTGGAGTAGTCGCTACTTATGTTTTACTACACGGAATAAATGGCTTGCCAGCACTCACAGTATTGGCTGGTGTTATCATACTTATCGCTTATGCATTAAAACTCGAGAGATACCTCATCCTCATCCCCTCTAGTGTCATTCATGGTTTTACCTTAGGTGTCGCTTTTATTATCGGACTTGGGCAAATGAATTTTGCTTTCGGTTTACAAAATCTCCCTCAACATGAAAATCTCTTCAGTAATACCATTGAATCAATTAAACATTTCTCGAATATTTCCTCCATTGCTTTTATTGTCTTCGTAGTCTTTCTCATTGGTCTTCTTTTGTTTAAAAAATTTACACAAAAAATACCTGGAGCAATCATTCTCGCCCCTATCGGAATTCTGCTTGGATATTTGAGCGAGATACACACTGTTCCTTTTTACCTTCAAACATTAGGTAGTAAATTCGGGGATATTAGTTTTCATTTTTTTGAAAAACCTCATTTTATACTTTCATCCTTTATGCTAGAGACAGCCATGGTCATAGCCCTCATCGCTATTTTAGAAACAATGCTTTCTGCAAAGATAGCTGACGGAATGACACACACTAAGCACAACGAAAGAAAAGAAATGCTAGGACTCGGCTTGGCAAACATTGCCTCAGGTCTAGTAGGTGGCATGCCAGCAACTGCGGCTCTCGCGAGAACTTCTCTTAACATCAAGACTGGTGCCACAAAAAAATACTCCGCTATCATTAGTATCGTCAGCGTATCAATCATTTCATTATTTTTATTGGGATATTTTAAATATATTCCGCTCGCCGTCATCGCTGCTATTTTAGTCTTCGTAGCTATCCAGATGGTAGAGAGAGAACATTATGAAAAATTATGGAAATATGAAAAATCAGGACTTTTTGTTTCTTTGTTTGTAGCTGTCATGACAATAGTCAAAGATCCCATAATCGGAATACTTTTCGGTGTATCTATATCTCTACTCATCTTTATCGACAGAATCTCTCATGGGCATTTTAATTTAAAAGTTAATAAATTTAACGAGGGACTCGTGCATTCTGTTTCAGACACAAAATTAAAAGATATAAAAGAGGGAGATGTTCTGCTTTATTCTTTCAAGGGTGAACTCTGCTATATAAACAGTCGCGCTCATATAGAACGCTTCGAAACAAATATTAAAAAATATAAATATGTCATTTTACGATTTCGCAGAGTGCACTTTATAGACACAGATGGCGTAGAAGCCCTAGATGAGATAATAGATATCATTGAAAAAAGAGGTCAGCAAGCTGTCTTAACCGGCATAAATCCAAGCAACCTTACCCTCATAGAAGAACTATCTCATGGGTATAAAAAAGTAAAAGAAAAGGGGTTAATTTTCAAAAAATCAGAAGATGCACTTAAATTTCTTGGTGTTCCTATTCATGGTAAAAAATAAAAACGTGATATAATTAACTCATGGAAATAATAGAAAGATCGAATGAGAAATTAGTTTGGTCTGCTTTAGAATATGAAGAACGCGACCGTAGCCCTGACTGGTTCTGGGCACTCGGTATTATAGTAGCAACGAGCTCAATTGCTTCAGTTATTTTCGAAAACTATTTCTTTGCGGCACTACTTCTTCTCTCTGGAGTTCTGCTCGGATTTTTTGCAATCAAAAAACCAGACATGGTTACTTATGAATTAAATGCAAAAGGATTAAATATCAGAAACCGTCTTTATCCTTATGAAAATATAAAATCTTTTTGGATTCAATTAGATACTTCTGGAAAGACAAATATCAAACCAATATTTTTTATCCATTCAGAAAGAGCTTTCATGCCAATTCTTTCAATACCTATAGATGAGACTATCGCTGAAGACATTTATTCTGTTATGACTTCAAAAAATATTGCGGAAGTTGAGATGAAAGAACACGCTTCAGAAAAAATCATGGAAGTTCTAGGATTTTAAAAGTGGATTTTTAAATTTAAAATTGCTAATCTAAAAATATCCCACGTTTTAAGCGGGGCAAAGCCTCTCGTCGTTCAATGGATAGGACGTAACTTTGCGGAAGTTA
>JBAZXO010000005.1:0-17333 GCA_041659785.1 Minisyncoccota bacterium
ATAATTGTGCTCAGTATCTTCAGTCATTAGATAGAATCCACAGAGTAGGTGGATCAGAAAGAATTTTAGCCCATTATCACTTTCTTCAATATGCAAACACTTTTGAGAACGATATTAAAACAAGCCTAGAAAATAAGGCACAAAAAATGTATCATCTAATTGACCAAGATTACACGATTTACAATCTTGATATGTTTGAAGATGATGAAAATAACGCCTATGAAAGACTATTTAAGCCGAAAAATTAATTTTTCAAACCTTAATCTACAAAAGATTATTGTCTTTTTCGAAACTGTAAAAACAGTGCAATACTCTAATATTGGTTTTGTAACTAAAAAATTTCAGAATATTTTTAATGGTTTTAGTGATATTCTTGCCTTCTCGGTTATGGCTGATCTAGTTGTGGTTCATGGCAACAAATTAAATATCAAATGCGAATTGCCCTCAGATAAAAATGATTTAAAAGATTTTTTATTAAAAATGATATTTAAAGATACATTTTATCAAGAATCCGAGTTAGATAAATTTATTAGCTATTTTATTTTTAAAAATGAAAGATATTGGTTTTCTGGTGATAAAAGAACACGATTAAAAACAAGTGGAATTAGAAATTTTCTAATTGATCTAGGTTTTTTAAATTATTCTGAAGAGGATGATAACTATTTTGTTTCCAATAGAGGACTTAAATATTTATATCATATTTTAACTCAAAAAAATTTAACACCATGTGAATTATCTAAAAAACTCAAAAATATAGAAGAGTTAGGCATTCTTGCAGAACGAGTAATTTTAAAATATGAAAAATTACGATTAAAAAAGTTTCCACAATTATCAAACCAGATAAAACATGTTTCTCAAGAGAAAGTAAATGCTGGTTATGATATACAGAGCTATACTTTTAAATCAAATATTATAGAATCAACACCTAGATATATTGAAGTTAAGGCAGTGTCCGAGTTGGACAATAAATTTTACTGGTCTCGAAATGAACTAGCAGTAGCAGAAAATCTTGGAAATGGGTATTATTTATATCTTCTTCCCGTAAAAGCTAATAAAAATTTTGATATAAAAAATCTTATTATCATTCAAAATCCATACGAAAAAATTTTTAACAATAAAAATGAATGGAAAGCTGAGATGGAACTAATGAGTTTTACTAATAAGAAAATTTAAAATTATGTCTGAATTTTACAAAGCAAACAGAACAAGAAATATATATAATCCTAAAAGCAAGGAGCCCTTTAAGCTATCTCGTTCAAAGATAGAAAACTTTATGGCTTGTAAAAAGTGCTTCTATTTAGATCGTAGATTAGGTATTGGAGAACCACCAGGATATCCTTTTAATCTAAACACTGCAGTAGATACTCTTCTTAAGAAAGAATTTGATATACATAGAGCAAAACACAAGACACACCCTCTAATGAAGGCGTATGGACTTAATGCAGTGCCTTTTAGCCATGAAATGATGGATGAATGGCGTGAGAACTTTAAAGGTGTTCAGTACCTCCACGAACCTACTAACTTTATCATTACTGGAGCAGTAGATGATTTATGGCAAGGTGAAAATGGGGAGATTATTGTTGCAGACTATAAGGCAACAAGCAAAACTTCACAGGTAACTCTTGATGCTGATTGGCAAGATGGATATAAAAGGCAGATGGAAATATATCAATGGCTACTTCGTCACAATGGATTAAAAGTTTCAAGTACTGGATACTTTGTTTACTGTAATGGAAAGACGGACAGGGAAGCATTTGATGGTAAATTAGAATTTGATATTGATCTATTGCCTTATACAGGGGATGATTCGTGGGTAGAAAAAACAATTTTTGAAATTAAAGAATGTCTCGATGGAGAAATACCCAAAGCAAGTCCTGAGTGTGATTATTGTAATTACAGGAAAGCAGTGAATGAAGTTGAAAATAATTAATTCAATTAAAATAATGAAAGAAGATATAAAAAAATTTATAGAACAAGATGAGATAGATATGTCTAAGTTCTCAGCAAATTCTGAAATTATGAGAAATGGGACAAAGGAAATATATCAAGCAACAGCTATACTACATTCTGGGGATGACATAAGTGATAACGCCACTAAAACAATATATTGGATGACATCAATTCTTAATCAACCACTTGGTTATCCTGTGTGGTTTATGACAGCATATCCAGATGTTGTTAAATGGTTTAGTGACTTAGGTGAAGAAAAAATAACATCTATTGTTGGTGATTTAACACAGGACTCTGCTGATGAGAAAGGCTATTTAAAATTATCAGTTTTAAGAAAAATAGTTGATGCTTACAAGACTGATTATTATCTAGAATGTATCTAGGCATTTTTTGCTAAAAAACATTATAACTAATAGGGTATATTAGTTTTACATTTTCTTTATATTTTTTCTCTACAAAACAAACACTGCTAACATCAGCAGCACCATCAATTTCTAACTGGTTATTGTTACTTTGCATTTATATTTCTTATTTCAGTTTCGGTTTTCCTATTATATAAAAATTTACTATTCCCAAAAATAGAACTTCTACGAGAACGTTTATGGGACTTAGCAATTTGCTATTTTGTTGCTAATATGATAAGGTAAGCTAATAGTTAGTTTGCCTAACTATTTTATTATAACTAAACAATCTCAACGATATGATTTTAGAAAAAGATTTAGAAAATGCAATGTTATCTTTTCGTCGTAAAATGACGGATGAAATGCACAAACAAGCAAAATTGTTAAATTTTAGCACTTCTCAATTAGAAGTTTTATACTATGTTATAAAAAAAGGTAATCCAACAATGAAAAACATAGCTGATAAATTACGAATTACTCCACCCTCAGTTACAAGCATTATAGAATCTCTTTACGATAGGGGGCTATTAAAAAGAGAATTTGATGAAAAAGATCGTAGAACTATAAGGATTACTGCTACTCAAAAAACATTTAAACTTTTCTCTGTATTTAAAGATAAAAAATTATTAATTTTAAAAAACTTGTTTTCAAAATTAAGCAATGAAAACAAAAAACAACTTATTAAAATAATCAATATTATAATTAAAGATTAAAAATTATGAAACAACATATAAAATCATTGCCACATCATCCTAAAAGAGTAATCGTACTCTCTTTGATTGTCGCCCTCGCAGTGGGTATTTTTGGTTACCTGCAAATTAATGAAAAGGTCGCTACCCCAGTGATACCAGAAAGTACACAGAGTAATGTGGCAAATCTATCTTCTGGCAACCTGACCTTAGGCTTTTTGGCTTCTGGGCGGATTAAGTCTGTTTCCGTAAAGGCGGGCGATACAGTTACCAAAGGCCAAGTACTCGCGGAGCTGGATGCAGGTAATACTTTAGGTGCGCTTACTCAAGCCAGAGCTGCATATACAGGCGCACAGGCTAATTATCAAAAAGTCATCAATGGTGCGACTGGTACTACCATCGATGTGGCCAAGGCTGCTTTAAATACCGCAAAAACAAATCTGGAACAAGTAACTAATCAACAGAATACTTTGGTTATCAATGCGAGACGAAAGCTTTATTCGGATGGTCTAGTGGCCGTATCAGATGACGATACTAGGAGAAATATTATTCCTACAATTACCGGTAACTACGATGGAGCCCAAGAAGGTCAGTACGAAATCGATTTTGCAGATTTTAATGCTCTATATAACAGAAATGAGATATCTTTTAGAGACCTAGAAAAAGGTATCGCAGAGAAAAGTGATTTACCGCAAAAGTTTGGTACAAAAGGACTTCTGATTGCATTTCCGGAGGCAGGATATCGTCTTGATGATAGATGGACAGTGGACATACCAAATAAAAACGGGACAAACTATGTCGCCAATCTAAATGCGTATCAATCTGCAATTCAAACAAAGGACCAAGCAATTGCCACAGCCCAAGCGACTCTTGATCAAGCAAATGCAAATCTTGCTTCTATAGCGACTGCCGCTCGCCCAGAAGATGTTGCGGGTGCTCAAGCACAAGTAAATAACGCGCTCGGCGCCGTACAAATCGCAGAAGCCGCTTATAACAATACTATAATCACTGCGCCGATGGATGGCACTGTTACTTCAGTGGTAATTGCGGCTGGGCAAATAGCAGTACCGAATGCTTCTGCCATTGAATTAAAAACTAATAATTTTTTAAATTAAATTATATGGAACCAAATATCAAAAAAGCACTTGAAATGGAAGAGGGTTTTGAGGAAAAAATTAAAAAAGAACATATATTAAAAACACCTTGGATACGAAGTTCAATATATTTTGTAGTTATTTTTGGTTTACTGGGTATTTTTCTCTTTTGGCAAACAGAACGTGGTAGTATCTCTGTTGAAAATTCATACTTAGACGCGCCAATTGTAAACCTTACCCCAACTTCACCTGGAACCTTAAATGCATTATATGTTAAAGAGGGAGACAGAGTGCAAGCGAACTCACAAATAGCATTAGTTGGTTCACAAATAATTTATACCAAAGAAGGCGGTATTATTTCTAGTGCACCACTTGTTCTGGGTTCCTACTATTCTCCTGGGCAGACTGTTGTTTCTGTCGTTAGTGACGAGAAAATGAGAGTTATCGGGAAAATAGAAGAAACTAAGGGATTAGATAGTATAAAAGTCGGACAACGCGCTACTTTTACTGTTGATACATTTCCTAGTAATGAATATGAGGGTATCGTTTATGAAATAAGTCCAGTATCAAACAATAGCGGTATTTTATTTTCTATTTCAGACAAAAGACCAGTTAATAAATTTAACGTCTATGTAACATTTGATGTATCTAAATATCCAGAATTAAAATCTGGTATGTCTGCTAAGTTGTTGGTATATATCAGATAGTTAACTGTATGATAAATCCTGAAGCAAAAAAACCAATACACTCTCCTTGGATTGTGCTTATCACTGTAATGGTAGGCACTCTTCTTATTGGTCTTGATCGCACGGTAGTCAACCTAGGGTTACCTGGGATGATTAGCGATTTTAATATAACCGTTTCTGCTGCTGGTTGGATTGCAACTGCCTATATAATTTCAAACGCAGTTTTTGTACCAGTTTTTGGCAAACTTGGAGATAAACTTGGCAATAGGGTTATTTATTTATGGAGTTTTGTTGCTTTCGTAGCTATCTCTGTATTTGCGGGGTTTTCTTGGAATTTATCTTCCATGATATTTTTTCGTGTACTTCAAGGACTCGTTGGAGCTGCTGTATATCCAACCGCGATGGCTCTTATTGCCAAAACTTTTAAAGATCCCCAACAAAGAACCCAGGCACTTGGTCTTTGGTCTGCATCTTTTGCTGTTTCTGCAGTACTCGGGCCACTTATTGGAGGACCACTGATTGATAATCTATCTTGGAGATGGCTTTTCTATATAAATCTTCCTGTTGGTATTATAGGTATTTTTATGACACTTTGGTATTTACCACACGACAAACCTGTAGATAAAAAATCTGGTTTTGACTACAAAGGCGCAAGTGTTCTTGCCATAGCTCTTACCTCACTCGTCCTTGTGCTTGAAAAGGGTCGTGATTGGGGGTGGGGTTCTTGGGAAAGTGTTACTTTTTATGTTCTAGTGGCGATAGCTTTAATTGTTTTTTATTTTATTGAGAAAAAAGCCAAAGATCCAATCGTTGACCTAAAATTGTTCAGCAACCGCGTCTATTCGAACATTTTACTTCTCTCATTTATCTCTTTCGGCGGCATGATGGGCGCAATGTTCCTTCTGCCTGTTTTTGCGCAAACCTATCTTGGTTTTAATGCTACAGAAACCGGTTTCCTGTTTATTCCAATGGCACTTTCTATGTTTGTGGCAGCTCCATTGGGAGGTTACTTGTCACGTAAAATTCCTTTGAAATATCTTGTAAGTTTTGGAATGGGCATTTCGGCTTTTGGCATTTATCTTTTCTCTGGACTAGACGTAAAGACAACTGCACTCGACCTCACTATCCCTCTCGTTATTTTTGCTTTAGGTTTGGGGCTAGGTATGGCGCCAATGACAGCCGCCGCCACTAACTCTGTACCTGCAAATGAGGTTGGTGTTTCTTCTGCGTTGCTTAACCTTGTACGAAATATCGCAGGGGCTGTAGGTATTGCCTTTTTTAGTACGGTCTTAAGTAATGTTATTGAGTCAAATGTGCTTCAGCTTGGTCAAGATGCAATTATTAATACTACCAACCCGCAAGTAATACAGACAGTTAGTGCCCTTGTTATTCTTAAAGCACAAGTAATGGCATATGCGGATGTATTCGTTATTGCTTCTTCTATTATGGCTCTCGGCGTTATCGTAGCGCTCTTTCTGCGACAGCCTCCAGAACAGCCAAAACGAGTAGGAGATGCCTCATTAGCCACGGCTATACACTAATAGTAACCTAAAAATCTGTTTAGGAAAAATTAAAAATTACTATTTCATTATTGGTACCGACTCTCATTGGAGGTCCCCAGGTACCCACCCCGCTTGAAGTATATACCTGCATATCTCCAAACATTTTTAGTCCGTATGCAAAACCTTTATATACAAAACTTGCCACATATTCGAGTGGCCATAACTGCGCCCGATGCGTGTGGCCGGATATCTGAAAAGAAATACCGGCATCAAGAGCTACATCAAGGTCTTTCGGCTCGTGTTTCAAAAGGATGGAAGCCATACTTGAATTAAGTGATAGTCCGAAAAGTATTTTTTTAAATTGTTCTTTATTAGAAGCCGTAAGATAGTCGACGCCGATGAGTTGTAATCCATCGATAGTAACCATCCTGTCCTGCAATACCTCAATGCCAATTGATTTTATCGCAGAAATAAATTTTCCACTATTACCAAATTCTTCGTGATTTCCAGTTATAAAATAGATGCCTTGTGGCGCGGAAAGTTCTTTAAGTGGAGCAATAAGTTTATGTATATCAGGCGCGGTTGTTCCATCGTAAAGATCACCGCCAATAAAAATAATATCGTGGGGTAGAGTATTTATTTTTTCCACAATTTTGCGAGCAAGATAAGTGCTATGTATTTGTCCTAAATGCAAATCACTAATCCATATTGCTTTCCTATTCTTCCAGCTTGACGGTAGATGATGTATTGGTACTTGTATTTCAACTGTGTATATTTTTCTGGCATGAAATATTCCATATATACTTACTGCCAGCGCGCATAAAATAAATATTTTTCCAATATTACTCGATTGCTCAACTGGCAACATAAGCAATAATCCATATAGAACAGAAAATAAGAATAAATAAGCAAAGAAACCAATCCAAACTGAAGAAAATAGAGAATATAAGCGAGTAAATACATTGTAATAACGCATTCCGACAACAGAAGATATGACAAGGCTTCCTGATAGAAAAACAAGTAGTGAGCTCAGTGCTATGAGTTGCCATGACGTGTTGATGGCAAATATATTTACCAAGGCCTCATATACCACCCAATTGGCTATAAATAAAAATACAGACAATACTCCTACGAATAGGAATATTGTCAGAGGTCTTGGTTTTGTCGGTTCGGACATTATAGCTAGTGATTAGATCAATACACTGATAATTGCTATGGCTATACCAATAAGAACGGCATAGATAATAATCTGCCATGCCTTGCGCTTATCTTTTGCGCGTAATTCAGCTTGAAACACGCTATCGGTTTTGCCGACATCTCCAAAGTTAAAGAGCGAGGCAAAGCCAAAGTAGGCGCAAAAATGCATGTATGCTTGCAGAAATCCTGTTGCCGACATCATCGCTGGCAGAAAGAGCGTAGGCCGCCAGATAGATGGAATATCAAACCAGATAAATATTACCCACAGAGCGATGGTCGCAATGAGCCCTATCCATCCCGCTTGTTTTCGTTTGTTGATTTCCGCAGGGCCGATATTGCAAACCCCGGGAATATATTTATTTTGCATTTCCATAAAATTTGTCGTGCTTAATTTTCTCTTGCTGTTTTAAGTGCCTTTGCCCACCAAAAAAGTCTAGAAATCATATTTTGAGCCTTATCCTCGTAGCTCGCCAAGAGCTTTAGATGGTCGCCACCTCCCATTATCACTGGAAAATACTGCTCTCCGTTTATATGAATTGCTTCCCGAATAGGTGCCATTTGAAGTTCAATGGCAATAAGACGCAATTGCTCCACAGCACGTGCTCCACCAACAGATCCATAACTCACAAATGCAATAGGTTTGTTGTTCCATTCTGGACCAATCCAATCAATCGCATTTTTCAATACGCCGGAAGTGCTGTGATTATATTCCGGTGTCACCATTATAAACGCATCTCCTTCATCAATCTTTTTTGTGAAGCGAGCAACGGCTTCATTCTCATAGGGTTCCTTTTTAAAGGAAGGGCTGACCGCCTCGTTAAAGAACGGCATATCGTAATCACGTAGGTCAAGCATTTCGACGATAATACCGTTTTGTTTTTTTATCTCCTCTGTAATCCAGGCAGCTGCTTTATCTGAAAAACGTCCCTCACGCGTACTGCCGATAATTACCTTTATTTTTATTAATGTTTTCATAATGATTTTATTTATATACCATCCTTGGAAAATTCAGCTACTCTTTTCTAAGAATATTGTTATTTCTTCAAAATTACTTTTTTGATATTCTTTCGCCAATTTTAATCATGCCGTCGTAGATAGGGAGAAGATCGGACCCAAACCTTGTTAAGGTATATGTCACAGAAAGCTTATCGATAGTTTCTTCGGTTCGAGCAATCGCTTTTATTTCTTCAAGTCGCTTTAAGCGAGCACTCAACGTAGCTGAGTTAATAGATAATATATTTCCGATTTCCTTGAAACGCATTTCACCATTTCTAAGAGTGCTTACTATTCGCAAAGTCCATTTGTCTCCAAGCAACTTGAAAACACTACGGCAAATAGGATCTGATGGTGTTAAAGATTGTTTTAATTTTTTCATCGTGTTGTAATGGTTAAACCAATTGATTTATTTTATAAAGTACTTTACAATATAAACTACTTTATAATATAAATTGATAATATCATGTGCTCGTAATAAAAACAAGTGGTCGTAAATATTATAAGTATTATTAATAATAAAAAAATAAATATGAAAATAACAATTTTTGGAGCATCAGGCGCAACAGGAAAAAATGTAGTCGAGCAGGCGCTAGCTCAAGGAAATGAAGTAAATGCATTTGTCAGAAACCCTAAAAAAATGGAGATTAAAAATGATAAGATTACCGTAACTCAAGGCGATGTCACTAATACGAAGGATGTTGAAAATGCAGTTGCGGGTGTTGATGGGGTTCTTGTCACATTAGGCGCGTCTCCCGATATGCAAGCGGATCTAGTTATGGAAGAAGGGACAAAGAATATAATTGATGCCATGAAAAAGCATGGTGTTAAGAGAATTATTGTCCAGAGCTCATATCCTATGAGTGGATCTGCGGAGGGCGTTGCGTATTTGAAACAAATGGGTATGGGAGATGAGCAAATAGCAATGGTACAGCCTGTTCTTGATGATAAAGCAAAACAGGAAGACGCTATCCGTGATAGCGGACTTGCATATACAATTGTGAGACCGCTTATGTTAAATAATGAGCTAAAAACAGGAAAATACCGAGTAGGAGAAAATCTGGTTATTAAAGTGGGAGATGCTATTTCCCGCGCAGATGTAGCGGATTTTATGTTGAAAGACTTAACAGAGAACAAGTTTATAGGAAAAACAGTAACCCTCGCATACTAAAAATCCAAATGTACGCATCACTTTGTATCTCCTGATAGGATTCTTACTTGGCTATGGATAAAGAGGAGTACAACGCAGGCAATTGTCCCTATTACACGAAAGTAATTTTTTGTGATGGCAAATTCAATTCCGAAGCCATGTCCACAACAAGATGTCCTCACTGACAGAAACCTCTCAAGGTGATAATAAGAAAAAGGATCTAAATCATTATTGTGCCACTTGAGCCAAAGTCGGGATGCAAAGTCGACAAGAAAATAAATAATCGATGGACTCATCATTCTGATTGTAGTTCTTTTTTTGCCTCCGCTCATTAGTTTTCTATTCGACACTTTTAACGCCTTAGACAAAGTACCCCTACTTAACTTATTGACAGACGCGAGGTGTCTTTGATATACTTACCGAGTGGTAAGTAATGCAAATAAATAATTTAAAAATATGAGCACAATAGCAAAACAATCCGATGACATTATTCTAGACACTAAGAAATATATCATCGATACAGCTCGTCACCTTTTCTCTGAATATAGCTATTTGGGTGTTTCAATGAATGACATTGCAAAGAAACTGAATGTCACTAAGGCGGCACTTTATTATCATTTTGCCGGTAAAACAGAAATTTACGGGAAAGTAATCGATGGGGTTTCTAATGATCTAAGTCTAACTATTACGGAAGCTTTGAATGAGGTTACTATTGATAAAAAACTGCATAAATTAATTAAGAATTACTTGGATTTCGGTTTTAAGGAAAATAATCTCATTAAAGCTTTGATGTTAAAACTGCCACCAGCCGATTCAGAAATAACAAAACACATTATTCAATTAAGAGAGCGGGTCGCTAGCCTAATCCAACCTGTAATTGAGGAAATGTCAGCAAACAAAAAATTAACTGGAAAAGTTGATAGTCGACTTTTAACCTCTATGCTTACTGGTATGATGGATGGTCTGCTTTTGGAACATTCATTCCTCAATAAAAAAATAAATTCAGCAAAAATATCAGATCAAATTATTGCTGTTTTATTTTAAAGGTCGAGGACTGATCCACCTCACGGGTCTTATAAATTAATTAGATTAAGTAAAATCATGCAAACAAATTTTTTAACAAACATAAATTGGTCAAGTCCTACAACTATTGGAATTGTTATAGGGGTAATCGTTGTCATAGTTATTGTCGGTTATTTGATATGGGCTTGGACAGCAAAAAAGCCACCGTTTGTACAATAAAAATATTTAGGGTATTCAGTTGCTAAATTTAAAATTATAAAAACTGAATATCCAATAATGCTTTTATTTAATATTTTTAAAAAATAGTTTATGCATAAAGAATATAGACCAATAAAATTTCCAGCAGACGAATCAGCTCACGATTACATAATTGAATGGTGGTATTTTAACGGCCATTTAAAAGACAATGATGGCAATGAATATTCGTTTATGGATTGTTTGTTTCGGGTAGATGTTAAAAAAGTAAAAATACCATTTTTAAGCAAAATACCACTTAAAACATCTTACTTTTCTCATTCCCTTATTACTGATTTAAATACTAAAAAATTCTTTCATAGGATAGCCCCTTTCTCGATGATTTCTGATGATAGTTTCTCTAAGCCACTGCTTTATATAAATTATCTTAATCCGGAAGTCAAAAACGGATATATCAACTGTGCTATTGAAAAAATAGACGAATCAAAATATCACCTGAAAAATGAAGATGTTGATTTAATTTTGACCTCAAACAAAGAGCCAATACTTGAGGGAGGGAAAGGATACTTGGATCTTCATTCCAAAACCACATATTATTATTCTCTGACAAATTTAAAAACCGAAGGCAGGATAAAAATTAGAAACAAGTGGATAGATGTTACTGGAAAATCATGGATGGATCATCAGTGGGCTGACACTGAATATTCGCAGGACAAGTGGGATTGGTTTTCGGTGCAACTAGACAATAATACGGAAATGGTTTGTGGGTTATATGATGACGGCAAGGTAAAAACCTACTTCGCAGACATTTCTTACGCGGACAACCGCCAAGAACATTATCAAGAAGTTGAGATCACCCCTTTGAATGAACGATGGACAAGCCCAAAAAGCAAAGCAGTTTATCCATTGGCATGGAAAATAAAAATACCGGAAAGAAATATCGAACTGAATTTGACGGCGAAAGTTGATAATCAGGAAATGCTATTTGGTTCAATTAACTATTGGGAAGGCCCACTTCGAGTGGAAGGAAATTTTGGAGAAGAAAAAGTAGAAGGAGTCGGTTTTATGGAATTGGTTGGTTATCCTTCACAATATACCAATGTAAAATATCTAAGCGATGAAATAGGTAAAACTGCAAGTCGGTTTTTTTCCATCGCCAAAAACAAAGCTTTTGATATAACCGGAAATTTAAAAAAGAGAATAACTGGATAGAATTATAATTATGGCAAAATCAAAGCGACCCAAAATCGGTTTAGCATTAGGAAGCGGTGGTTCCAGAGGGTTGGCTCATATCGGTGTTATTAAAATCTTGGAAGAAAATAACATTCCGATTGATTTTATTGCGGGGACAAGCATCGGCGCCATGGCAGGTGGATTTTATGCGGCCGGATTAAGTGTCAAAAAAATGGAGGAAATAGTATTAGAAACTAACTGGCGCAGAATGTTTTCGCTGGTTGATCCGCATTTAAAGCAAGGACTGATCACTGGAGAAAAAGTAAAAACATTTATTGAGGGATATGTTGATGGAAAAAGAATTGAAGATTGTAAAATCCCGTTTGTGGCGGTGGCTACGGATTTAAAAACTGGAGAGATTGTGGTTTTAAACAAAGGTGAAATGGCACAAGCCATAAGAGCCAGCATCTCTATCCCTTTGGTTTTTAAACCAGTGGAAATAGATGGCAGAATGTTAATTGACGGTGGTTTATCGGCACCTGTTCCAGTAAAGATTGTTCAGGATATGGGAGCAGATATAGTTATTGCTGTTAATTTAGACAAACATTACCACAATGAAAAATGGAAGCCTGGGTGGTACGATATTGCCAATGATTCGCTAAATATTTTGCGCCACCATCTAGCACTTTCAAACGTGTCAACTGCTGACATCGTTATTAATATAGATGTCGGCCCAAATAATTATTGGTATCAGTTTATAAATGGTCAAGATAAAATCCTGACTGGTGAAAAAGCGGCCAAAGAAATACTTCCGAGATTACAAGAAATAATATATCAAAAAAGCAAAAATGGCCTTAAAAAATATCTGGAATTTTTTAAGGGATAAGAATATTAGTAACTGTATTTATTATAATTATGGAACATCGTCATCTCTTCAATACTGATTGGTATTTTGGTAGTATTAGCAGTATATTTAATATAATTTAATTTATGGATATTTTTTCACATGGCCTCTGGGCCGGGGCCGCATACAAAGCGATAAACAAGAAAGCGAAAAAACCCCTTAATGCGTGGCTTGCCGGTTTTTGGGGGATATTCCCCGATCTTTTTGCATTCACTGTGCCGTTTATCTGGCTATTAGGGAACATTATTTTTGGCGATATAAATTTTACTGATTTGCCACGTCCTGGAATTGAGCCGGCGCCACAGGACACTATGCCGATTTTTCGTCTTACCTCGCTTCTCTATAGCATCAGTCACAGTGCAATTATTTTCTTACTTGTCTTTGGTATAACTTTTTTCATATTTCGCCGGCCAATCTGGGAGCTCGGGGGCTGGTTTATCCATATTCTTTTGGACATTCCGACACATTCTTATCAATTCTATCCAACGCCGTTCCTGTGGCCCCTCTCCGGCTGGACTTTTGACGGGTTCTCTTGGGGGACGATGTGGTTTCTCATACCAAACTACATTGCCATCATTGCCGTATATATGCTTCTTCGCAGAAAGAAAAAGCTTAATTCCGCTAGACATTCTCCGAGCCATAACATTGAGTAAAGTAACGGTCCGTAAAATAAAACAAAATCTTTTCTGGGCTGCCGTCTAAAAAATAAAAAAGAAACACAAAAAATGGCGAAGCCCAGTTTAAGGACCTCGCCATTTAATGTTTATATTCTCTATTTCCATCTCGCAAAACTGAAATCAAGTATACAATTCTCTGCCTCTGAGTAAGACAAATCATCCAATTCTTTAATGCGAGCTTCTTGTTCACTTTCTCCTTGAATATATGTATAAATCAAATTAGTAAGTGTGTGACGTTGTCCTTCAGAAATCATTCCCTCGTCTATATATTCTATAGGAAAAACATAACCTCTTCTTGGACCTTCAAAACTAGCTATGGCTGTGTTGTTTATCATGTTTTTTAGATTAAGTTAATAATTACTTCATAGGTAGTAAACTGGAAATTAATTCTGAGGCATCGAACCGCGAAAGGTATGGTGAGTTTAACTGGCTTAAATACTCATCCTTTGACGAAGTAGAGCATTTCTCATTTATAAGTTGCGACAAGAAAGTTTTTTGCTTCTCAGTGGCAAATTTTGGCAAATCTTCGTGATTAAAACTTGCAACTCTATCCCGACCTTCAAGATCTGGCTCAGACAAATTGTCTTCTGCTATAAAATCTTGAGAGAACAGGAAAGACATTCCAGTTGCTCTTAATATTCCATCTACAAAAGCACTTTTTTGAGCTACTTTAATAGTGGAATTTATAGATTCGTCATGGTCTTTAATTGATGCACTACCTCTACCTTCGCCACAAAGCACACCGTTTTTCTTTAAGATGCAACGATATGCGACTGTTCCACTGGTATCACCAAAGAAAGCTAGAGATTCTTTATCAGCTACAAACTGAGCAGTGATAGAATATATTTCTGCTAATCGTTCAGCTCCTCCTTTACTTAGGACCTTTTTACCATTATCAGCAATAAAGTAATCCTGACCTTCAACTAAAGTAGGTAAGATATTCTCAAGGAAGAATCTGCGTTTCTCATTCAATGTTTCTACTCCCTTTTTAACAGAATTTATATCTGTTTGGACCATTGTTTCTATCATAAGTTTGAATTAATTTTAGTAATAATAATCGAGCCTCGGAGATATTCGACTGTAAATTTATCTCCAATCGAAAAACCACTCTCATTTTTTAGAGAGTGGTTTGCTATAACAAGTTTTGGAACCGTAGGAAGATCTCCCAGAATTCCATGTCTATGCTGATAATAAATCTTCATTTCTTTTATCATAAAGATTTATTCTATGGGAACGACAGATCTATAATAGAAGAGATTCACTTTTCTAGGATAGCGTTTGATAACATTTCCTTGAGCATCTTTACGTTCAATGTACGTTATACTTTTGAGACTTTTACTGCCTTTTTTGGGACGGTATCCTAAACTAAGCCAAACGGAAAATGGAAGGGCTGATTTCTCTGCTGAATAATTAGCTAGTTCACTCTCACCCCATATTTCCTTTATTTGCTCAGCTACCATGTCACGAGTTTTTTCTGACCCGTGCCAGTTGCTAACTTTAGGACCAGCTAAGATTTCTTTTATACTTTGAACCATAGATAATAAATAATTTATATATAACTTTTATACAAGAGACTAACTTGTACTTGAAAGATACATCGACCTTTATCTTTATCTACATAGTTTTTAATGTTTGTGTTATTAAGTATTTTAAATAGGTGATCCAGGGGGGCAGTTCGGAAAGATATATACTGGCGGGTTCCTCTAGGGTTAAGGATGTTATTTGCGGTTTTTGAATTTATTCTGGGATCCTAAAATCAAAGGCTCAAAAAAATTTCTAAAAATTTACAGAAATTGTCTTCTTTGCTTAACCCTTTTATAGGTGTATAATTGTAGTACAATTTAATAAATCAGTAGCCTAAACCTTTAGTAATAAAGGCATGGTGAAGGAAATCTCGTCAGAGTCAAAAAACCTATCATATAGGGTTTACTCTGACGAGTCATATCTGGAAACAGGTATGGAGGACGCAAGTTCTCACCTATGTGGTAGGTTTTTTGCGTTTAGATTTGTAATTTGTAAAGAGAGGATGTTTGTTACTAATCAAGATTTAGTAACATCTAAATATTAATTCGAATAATATTTGGAGGAACTATATATTTAAATTTCACTAGCCAGATTAGGCTTATCATTTTTATTCCACGTCCTCTCTTTTCAGATCATAAATTAGTTATAGAAATTATTAGCTAAAAATTAATTATTTATGTTAACAAATTTATTTGCAGTGATAATTGTTATTGTTGTTTTCTTTGCAATTTTTATAGCTATAGGGAATTCTGCTGATAAATCTATAAATAAAAAAGAAAAGGAAGATAAAGAAATAGCAATAAATGCACGAGTGTTTTTTAAAAGGCATCTCAATGCTATTGAAGATTATATTAAAGAAACACTTCCTGGTATGAGAGGAGGAATAAATCAAATGAATGTTATTGTCCTTAGTAATGATTGTTTAAAATTTATTCTTATAAAAGACAAAGAAGAACTAAAAAATATTCCTAATTTTATGAATTTACCTGAGGGCGGAAAGCTTAAAGAAATGGTTCACACCTATGTTTCTTTTCTTGTCGATAAACATTATGGAGGAATTGGTTCTTCTTCAGAACAGCTAGAGTATAATTATGGAGCTTTTTTGCGAGAGAATGACATTTCAATGTTTTATTATGACAAAGAGACGAAGAAGTTAGTTTGAGCATTATAAGGATGAAAGCAATAACCTTAAAGACAATTAAATATTCAATACCAGTTATATTTATCGCTCTAGCTATTTTATATTTCCACTATGGACCAGCACCGAATTTGTCCAAATGCCCCGACGATTATCCCGACACCGATGCAGGGTTTAACGAGAAAATGGCAGATATGAATAAATGGACTAATGATTTCTACGACAATCATCCAGGCGCGACACTGGGAGATTGGAATAAGGCCCGATATCAATACTGGATTGATAATAGGTGTACTGAAGCCTTAAAGAGGTATAACGAATCAAAAGCATTATTAAATTAACTAAAAAATATGAATAAAATAAAAATATCAGCAATCGTTTTAATAGCTTGTTTAGCCCTAACCTTTATTTTTGATACATTGATTCCTATGTGGCTTGGTATTTCAATGGGAGTTTTAAGTGTAGCAATGCTTGTATTACTTAATATTGAAACATTCAAAGTAAAAGGGGTAATAAAGAAACTGGCTTTATACGCAGATGCTATTGTTGGGTTGTTCCTTGTACTGACCTTCATACCTACTAGAATTATTAGCTACACAGTGAATAATTTTCTTTCACATTCTTTGGTATTTGTTTTTGCTGGGTTATTAATCGCGATACTTATAAATGCTTATAGAATAGATAAAAAGGGCGAATAACCTATTTAATATAGTTATTTTGGTGGTTAATGCCATAATTGTGGACATAGCAGCATCCCCATATGACAAGGGGTCGGAATAATCCGATTTTGTCTCTAATTGTACCTGGCTGGCGATGTTTTTGTAGAGATATAGTGTCATAGGGCGTAGGGTAAAAGCACATCACCTTGAGGGTTGAGTTAATTCTGATACTATTGAAAGGGGATTAAGGATTTCAGAATCTACAATGTTTTCGATCCGTTTAACTTCAGTTCCCTTGTATGATCTCAAGTCAGGTATATATACATAGCCCTTATGATTCTTTATGTCGGTTCTAACGTTGTTCACTAAGTCGCGCAA
>JBAZXO010000006.1:0-16903 GCA_041659785.1 Minisyncoccota bacterium
GACCCAGATTACGGGAGGTTGTATGTACATCGAAACTGCTATTTATAATTACATCATGGAATTCACCTTATTTCCATATGAGCCCTCACATTTTGATAAGATGAGAGCTATATGGCTACGTCACCATAAAAAAAATAATTTCGAATTCCCCAAAACCTGGCCCAAGGGCCATCACTAGGAGGCAACATGAGGTTTATTTTTTGGTGGGCTAATCTACTCAGATTCGCCTTGTCGCTTTTGTTCGGGGCCCTCTCGCTGAGGGATCCTATCACCTTCAACGAAGAAAAAAAGAAAGAAGGAGAATGATATGATCACAGAAAACTTTCTTCAGGGGAGTAAAGACTGTCCTGGCCGCTATCGATACCAGGATCTTTCGAAATGTCCTCGGAAGAGGACTCTCATTTCCTTCGAAGCTGATTCAATCAGTTTCAACTTCTGGGTCATTCAAGAAGGTTTCACAAAGATCCAGAAATTCTTGAGCAAGCATGGCGATGCTGTCCTCGTCAGCTTGTTCTATGCTCTTATATTTTTTGTTTGGCTAGGAATTAATAAAGTTAATTCCAACACCACTACTCCAAAAATGAGGGCCGAGTACGCGGCACACCAACCACGGTGAAATAGTTTCGTTTTTTTTCAAGGAGATATTCCATGGAGTACGAAAAGTTCGACACCTTGATGGGAGCCATGGTTGCAATGTTCCTCATCTTGGTCTCCTACATCATATGGCTTTATCCATTTGTCTGGCTTCGAAAGAAGTTTTCGGCAATGGTTACATCCATTCTTTATCTTGTTTTAAAAATTCTCCACATACCGTTCGTTCCCCCTACTGCATGAGGGAGCACAAATCAATCTTGAGCCCGTATCCTTTATTGGATCCGGGCTCGAACTGTTTTTAGGCTTGTCCGCCTTTGGCGGGGCGTTTATTTTTTGAATTTTTAGTGTTATTATATCCTTATGACATGGGCTCTCAAGCGGCAAATTTTTTATATAGTTATCCTTATTTTAGTTTTTTCAATATTCGGATTTTTGATAATTTACCCGAGTCTTAATAAAGCACCGACTTGTTTTGACGGTAAACAAAATGGAAACGAGACAGGCATAGATTGTGGAGGGTCATGTTTAAACGCATGCATTTCACAAGTGGATGCTGTTTCTGTTCTCTGGGCTCGTGCCTTCAGAGTTGTTCCTGGGCGTTTTAATGCTGTCGCTTATCTTGTAAATCATAATAAAAATGCCGCAATTTCAAAAATAAATTATAGATTTCGTTTTGCTGATGCGAATAATGTTTACATTGGCAAGAGAGAGGGGAGCACTTTTGTTCCACCAGGAGGAAACTTTGCTGTTTTCGAGCCGGGTATTGATGTCGGTAATTCTATTCCTGTTTATGTGACTTTTGAATTTACACAGACACCACAGTGGCTACAGGTGCCACAAGAAAAGATTGATCAATTGAAAGTTTTAGTTTCTAATATTCAGTTGGTGGATGAAACTACTTTCCCCAAGCTTTCTGCTACTGTAAAAAATACTTCACTCTTTAATATCCCAAACGTGGATGTGATCGCGATTCTTTATGATGCACAAGGAAATGCTGTTTCCACTAGCCGTACATTTTTAGATCAGCTTTATCCACTTCAGAACACTGACGTCAATTTCACTTGGCCAGAGCCACTACCGGGGACCGTCGTCGCAAAAGAAATAATCCCAATGTATGATATCACTCTTAAGTTGCAGTAGAAAAAATGGCAGAAAAAGCTCTTAAAAGAATAGATTGGTTACTTGTCGTCTTTATCCTTCCGATAATTGCCGCTGGTCTCGTGACAATGAAGTCTTTTACCCCTCTTGAAAATGCAGGGGATTTTTTTAGTAAACAAATCATTTGGGTGGCAATATCTTTCATTGTTTTTTTCTTTTTTTCTTTTATCGATTTTCGTTTTTTAAAACGCACTGATGTATTGGTATTTTTATTTCTTTTTATCTCTTTTGTTTTGTTGATGTTGATGGTTTTGGGTCATATCTCTCATGGAGCGAAGAGTTGGTTTAGCTTAGGTCTTTTTTCTTTTCAGCCTGTAGATATTATGAAATTAGTATTGGTGTTAGTTTTGGCGAAATATTTTTCTCGTCGCCATGTGGAGATTAGAGACATCAAGCATATTTTTATTTCTGGATTTTATGCTTTTGTTCCTCTAATTTTAGTTTTGCTTCAGCCAGACTTTGGTTCGGCAATGATTATCCTTGCTATCTGGCTCGGCATGGTGCTCGTTTCTGGTATTTCCAAGGTTCATCTTTTTGCTGTATTTACCGCTGGGCTTATTATTTTTGTTACACTTTGGCTTTTTGTTTTTGCACCTTATCAAAAGGCTCGTATTTATAATTTTATAAATCCCTTGGCTGATATTCATAAAACTGGATACAATGTTTTTCAATCCACCATTGCTGTGGGTTCAGGGCAAGTCATGGGTAAGGGTTTGGGTTTTGGTACGCAGTCCAGATTGAAATTTTTACCAGTTCCTCAGTCTGACTTCGTCTTTGCGGCTTTTGCTGAAGAATGGGGCTTCATTGGTTCGGCATTAATTTTGTTGCTTTATAGTTTAGTAATTTGGCGGATTCTTTATTTTGCTTCTTTGGGTGCATCTAACTTTGAAATACTTTTTGGAATGGGGATTGCTATATTTTTCATGAGCCATATACTGATAAATATCGGTATGAATTTAGGACTTTTACCTGTGACGGGTATTCCTCTTCCTTTTATGAGTTATGGTGGTTCACATTTATTAACAGAATTTGCCGGATTAGGTATTCTGATGGGTATGCGCAAATATTCTAGAAGTGCTCATCGTGATGATATGAAAAATGAGTTTTTGGGAGTGTAACGAAAGACCCCCTTGCCCTTCAGGCACTCCCCCTTAGCAGGGGGAGATTTACGGGAAAATTTTATAAATAAAATTATGACTATATTAGATGGAAAAAAAATAAGAGATGATATTTTAGAAAAGATAAAGCGAGAAGTATCAGCTCTTTCTTTTCAGCCAGTTTTTTGTGATGTATTGGTGGGAGATGACTCTGCTTCAAAGCAATATGTTCAAATGAAAGGGCGCACAGCAGAGACTGTCGGCATTGCATTTCATACAGCAAATTTTCCTTCGTCTATAAAGACAGATGAATTGATTGAAGAGATAAAAGTTTTAAATAAAATGCCAAATATGTGTGGGATTATTATTCAGCTTCCTTTACCAGAACATATAGATAGGCAGGCAGTGCTCGATGCCATAGATCCCAAACTTGACGTAGATTGTCTCGGTACTGTTGCAAGTCAAAAATTTTATAATAATTATGACAATAAAAATGATTTAGCCTTTCCGACAGCTCTTGCTTGTGTGGCAGTTCTTGATTCTTTAAATCTTAATTTAAATAACCCGCCTAGACTCGGCGAGGCTGGTAGAAAGATAGTTGTCTTAGGACAGGGGATGCTTGTGGGTAAGCCCGTCACTGCATTGCTTCGTTCTCGCAATTTAGCCCCAGTTTCTATTGATAGTAAAACTGAAAACAAAGAAGAACTCATAAAAGATGCAGATATAATAATTTCAGGAATGGGAAAAGGGAAATATATTATTGGTAATATGATAAAGAATGGAGCAATATTGATAGATGCTGGAACTTTTGAGACTGAAGGTGGTATAGTTGGTGATGTAGATTTGGAGTCTGTAAAAGACATAGCAGGTTATGTGTCACCCGTCCCGGGTGGTGTGGGCCCCGTGACTGTAGCAATGCTTCTTAATAATGTATTAACTGTAGCAAAATCAAAATGAATGACATAATCTTTTTCTTTTTTTATAACTTAGCGCATCAGTCAGCTTTTTTTGATAAGCTAATTATTTTTTTAGCAGTATATTTTCCATTCGTAGTCGTTGCACTCGCAGGACTGTTTTTACTTTTTCATCATGAAGTTTTTAAAGCAGAAAGTCCTTTTCGAGTTTTATTGGAGAAAAAGAAAGAATTTTCTGTAGTATTTTTTTCTGGATTTTTGGCTTATTTTATTTCAGTTTTATTAAAAGTTTTATTCCATACGTTGCGACCATTTTTAGCCTTGCCGAATGTTCAATCTTTGTTTTTTGAATCTGGTTTTGCTTTTCCGTCAGGGCATGCGACGTTTTTTTCCGCTATAGCTTTATCAATTTTTTTCTTACACAAAAAAGCAGGTTATGTTTTTATGGCCCTTGCTCTTATCATTGGACTAGCTCGTATTACTGCAGGAGTACATTTTCCAATTGATATTTTAGGAGGTTTTGTTATTGGTGGAATAGTGTCTTATTTAGTTGCATATTTTACGAAAAGTGTATAGAATACGCTTATATTTATGCCAAAAGTTTTAAGAAAAATAATTTTAGCGTTGTTAATACTTGTTTTGGGGGGAGCGGTAGCTTTTTTCGTTTTTAAATCTGAACCTAAATTAAACAAGAATTTTGCTACAGCAAACTCGTTTTTTAAGAATCATCCTTTTCGTTTAGGGCTTGATCTTTCTGGAGGAACACACTTGATATATAAAGCTGACACATCTGCCGTGCCTGCAGCTCAGGTAGGTGATTCGATGGCAGCACTCCGTGATATTATCGAAAGACGTATAAATCTTTTCGGAGTTTCCGAGCCAGTTGTTCAAGTACAGCATGGAGGATTTGTTTCTGGCGGGGGAGAACAGTTGATCGTGGATCTTCCTGGAGTTACCGATGTTAAGCAAGCGATAGACATGATCGGGCAGACACCTCTTTTAGAATTTAAAACTGAAGCACCTAAAGGTACTCCACAAAAAGCTACTGTTGATAAAAATGGAAAAGTTACGTTAGATGTAAATTCCCAATTTATTGATACTCCTCTTACTGGACGATATTTACAAAAGGCGACTTTGGAATTTGATACAAACACTCGTGAGCCCAAGGTAAGTTTGCAATTCAATGATGTCGGTACGAAACTTTTCGCACAGATTACTAAAGACAATGTCGGTAAAATGGTGGCTATTTATTTAGACGGTGCTCCTATATCTACTCCAGTCGTTCGTGAAGAAATTCCCAATGGCCAAGCTGTGATCTCTGGTAGCTTTACACCTACTGAAGCAAAGCAACTCGTCGGTAGATTAAATTCTGGTGCACTTCCTGTACCTATAACTCTTCTTTCTACACAAACCATCGGAGCTATATTGGGGGATAGTGCGGTAAATGCCGGAGTAAAAGCAGCATTTATTGGGTTCTTGTTAGTCGCACTTTTCCTCATTCTTTTGTACCGTTTACCTGGATTGATAGCTGTCGTTTCTCTCGGTATTTTTATTGTAATAATATTGGCTCTTTTTAAATTAATGCCTGTTACTTTGACAGCTGCTGGTATTGCAGGATTTATAATTTCTATGGGTATAGCGGTAGATGCGAATGTGCTTATTTTTGAACGCATGAAAGAGGAATTACGTGCTGGGCGCAGTATTTCTGACGCTGTCTCTGTAGGGTTCTCTCGAGCTTGGACTTCTATCAGAGATTCGAATATTTCAAATTTTATTACAGCAGTTATTCTTTTCTGGTTCGGTACATCTCTCATCAAAGGTTTTGCTTTGACTCTTGGGATGGGTGTCATCGTGTCTATGTTCAGTGCAATCACAGTTACTAGAATTTTCCTTTCAACCCTTACTTTCCTTGGTGAAGGAAAAGTCGCAAGATTTTTATTTTCAAGCGGTAAAAGAGTAAATAATTAATAATAAAAAATTATGTTTATTGTAAAATACAAAAAAATATTCATCGGTATATCTATAGCCTTAGTCGTACTTTCTCTATTTTCCTTTTTTGTTTTTGGTTTTAATGTCGGTATCGATTTCAAAGGAGGGGCGTTGGTAGAAGTCGTCTATAAAGATGCACGTCCAACTCAAGCTGTTTTGAGTGTTCCTCTTTCAGCTCTTAATTTAGGCTCCGTTTCACTTCAGCCCACAGGAGATTTGGGCTATCTAGTAAAGACTCGTGATTTAACTGATGCTGAGCACACCACTTTACTCAAAACACTTTCACAAGATAATAAAAGTGCATTAACAGAAATGAGTTTCACTTCTATTGGTCCATCTGTAGGACAAGAGCTTACAAGGAAAGCAATCTTGGCTGTCATTTTAATTTCTCTCGCAATTATTTGTTTCATTGCTTTTGCTTTTAGAAAAGTTTCTAAACCTGTTTCTTCTTGGAAATATGGATTGATAGCAATAGTTACACTTATGCACGATGTGATTATCCCGATAGGGTTGTTTGTTGTACTGTCTCATTATTATGGAGCAGAACTAGACACTCTCTTTGTGGTGGCAGTGCTTACCATTCTTGGTCTTTCTGTTTCTGATACTATAGTTATTTTTGATCGAATAAGAGAAAATTTAAGGAACCAAGCAACAGTAGCAAAAGTAAACTTTAGTGAAATAGTTGGAAAAAGTTTGGATCAATCATACATTAGATCTATTTCTACTTCTTTGACTGTTATTCTTGTGCTTCTTGCGTTATTCTTCTTTGGTCCTGTTTCTACAAAATATTTTGCTCTTATGCTTACCGCTGGAATGTTCTTTGGTACCTACTCTTCAATTTTCTTAGCTTCTCCTCTACTTGTTCTAGTAGAAGAGTGGCAAAATAAGAAATAGATTATTAGTTAACTTGCCCCGCTCTTGTGGGGTCAATATAATATATGAAATATCTTTGGATTTTATTGGGTGCTATAGTTTTATGGGCTATTTATGTTTTTAATCGTTTTATTTCTCTTCGAAATAGAACCGATGAAGCTTGGGCAGACATCGAAGTTCAATTAAAAAGAAGATACGATTTAATTCCGAATTTGGTAAATACTGTAAAAGGCTATGCGACTCATGAGAGTTCAGCATTTGAAAATGTTACCAAGGCTCGTTCAGCTGCTATGGGGGTAGGGGGTAATATGTCAGACAAGGCAGGGGCAGAAAATATGCTTACAGGTGCGCTCAAGAGCGTTTTTGCTATTGCGGAAGCATATCCAGACTTGAAAGCTAATCAGAATTTCTTATCATTACAGAATGAGCTATCTGATACAGAAAATAAAATTCAAGCAGCCCGCAGATTTTATAATGCCAATGTTCGTGATCTAAATACTTCAGTTCAAAGTTTCCCTGGAAACGTTGTTGCTGGTATGTTCAAATTTAATAAAAGAGAATTCTTCGACCTTGCAGATAATGATGCTGCGCAAAATCCCGTAGAAGTAAAATTCTAAGAAAATTAATGGCGACACTCTATACAGAACAATCAAAAAATGTCACAAAGACCTGGCTCTTGATGTCGGTGTTCTTTGTGGTGGTTATTGGTTTCGGATGGTTTTTTAGTTTCTATTATAACAATTCGAATATCCTATACTTCTTTGTTATTTTTAGTATTTTGATGAATTTCTTTTCCTATTATTATTCAGATAAAATTGTTCTTACTTTAGCTGGAGCAAAAGAAGCTAAAAGAGATGAGAATTTTACTTTGTACACTACTGTTGAGAATCTTGCAATTACTGCAGGACTTCCAATGCCCAAGGTGTATATAATCACTGATAGTGCGCCGAATGCTTTTGCTACGGGTAGAAATAAAGAGCATGCCGTAGTAGCTGTGACGACTGGGTTACTCGCCATATTAGAAAAACCAGAGTTAGAAGGAGTAATAGCTCATGAGCTTTCTCATGTAGGCAATCGTGACATGTTGCTTTCGACTGTCGTTGTGGTGCTCGTTGGTTTCGTCACTATTATGGCAGATGTATTTAGGAGAAATTTATTTTTTAGTAGAGGTAGAGATGATAATGATAAGGGCGGTATATTTATGCTTATTGGAATTATTTTATCTATTTTGGCGCCCCTTTTCGCAATTTTAATTCAGCTCGCAATTTCTAGAAAACGTGAATTTCTAGCAGATGCATCGGGTGCACTCCTTACAAGATATCCAGAAGGACTTGCAAATGCACTGCGTAAAATATCTTTGCAGAATCAGCCGATGACTCGTCAATCTAGTGCTATAGCGCATTTATATATCGCTGACCCTAAGGGTTCAAAAATTTCTAAAATCAGGCAAAAAGTAACTTCAATTTTTGCCACTCATCCACCCGTAGAGGAACGCATTAGTGCACTTGTTGGAAAATAATTACCTCACCCTGCCTTTGGCACCCCTCTCCATTTATCTAAATGGAGAGGGGACGGGGGAGAGGTTTTATGCTATAATTTTTTTTGTATGGATATAAAAGACGTTGAAAAGTTGGCAGAACTCGCAAAAATAGAGCTTTCAGAAGATGAAAAAAAAGGCATCCTTAAAGATATGGATGGTATTTTGGAGTATGTTAAGGTTATAGAAAAAGTAGAAGTACCTGACATAGAACCTGAATATAAAATAAAAAATGTTTGGCGAGAAGATAAAACAGAGACACGAGAATTCTCCAAAGATATTATCACGGAACAGTTCCCAGATTCTCAGGACGGATTTTTAAAAGTAAAAAAGATTTTGTAGTTTTTATGATTGATTTAAAAAATCTAACAATAGAAAAAGCACACGAGAGTCTAGTCCGAGGAGACTTTACTTGTAAGGAACTTTCCGAGGCTTATTTAAAAGTTATTTCTGAAAAAAATAAAGAAATAAATGCTTATCTGGAAATATACGATGATGTTATTTCTCAAGCAGAAAATGCACAGAAAAAATTCACTGATGGTACCGCTACAATCTTGACTGGTATACCATTTGCTATTAAGGATAATATTTTAATTGAAGGACGTATTGCTTCGGCTGGTTCAAAAATTTTAGAAAATTATAAAGCATCTTATGATGCTACGGTTATAAAGGATTTAAAGAAAGTCGGAGCTGTTTTCTTGGGTCGCACAAATATGGATGAATTTGCCATGGGGTCCTCTACGCAGACTTCGGCTTTTGGAGTGACACGTAACCCTATTGATACATCCAGAGTGCCTGGTGGGTCTTCTGGAGGTTCAGCGGCAGCCCTAGCAGGAGATATGGCTCTAGCTGCATTGGGTACAGAGACATGTGGATCTGTACGTGAGCCTTCGGCATTTTGTGGATTGGTTGGCCTTAAACCCACCTATGGGGCTGTATCTAGAGAGGGGATAATTGCGATGGGGAATTCACTTGATCAAGTTTCTCCTTTTGGAAAGTGCGTACGTGATACTGAAATAATTTTTAATCTTTTATCTAGATATGATAAAGAAGACAGTACTTCTGTGTCAGAAGATTTACGAAGGGGCTACCTTCGTAAAAACGAAGGTCTGTCCTTCGTAAAGAATAAAATCGGTGTGCCGTGGCATTTATTTAAAGAAGGTGTAGATGCTGAAGTTTTAGAAAATTTTAAACAATCTTTAGAAAAATTTAAAAAAGCCGGATATGAAATAATAGACATAGAACTTCCTCACGCTCAATATTCCCTGGCTGCATATTACATAATTATGCCGGCAGAAGTTTCTACAAACTTGTCACGCTTTGATGGTATCCGCTATGGCTATAGTGAGAAGGAGGTTCAGAACTTAAAAGAAGTGTATATGAAAAGTCGCGCGAAAGGTTTCGGCCGTGAGGCTCGTCGTAGAATATTGCTCGGTACTTATGTGCTTTCGCATGGATATTATGATGCATATTATAATAAAGCTCTCAAGGTACGAGAAAAAATAAGAGAAGAAGTGGTGGATGCTTTTAAAAATGTTGATTTTATTCTTACTCCGACTGTGCCGATAACCGCTTTTAAGTTAGGTGAAAAGCTCGATGATCCAGTGGCTATGTACTTATGTGATATTTTTTCTGCACCAGCAAACTTAGCAGGCGTGCCTTCAATTGCATTACCTTCTGGAATTTCTTCTATTGGTCTACCTTTTTCTATCCAGTTTATGGCACCTCACTTTCAAGAAAATACTCTTTTTGAAGTTGGGAAAAAATTTGAAGAAATAAGATAAGATAAGGTATAATTTAAATATATGGAAACAGCTAGCAATCCAAGTGTACAAAATACCGTTTTCAGTGGTACTTTTCTTGACTCCAAATATTTTGATCCAGCATATTTATTCAATCAGGGGTCCTCTTTCTTTAAGGATCTTTTTTCTTCTATTAATTTTAATGATTTAGTAAATATAGAAAAAACCATTGTTATATTTTTTGCATTGTTTTTTTTGACAATAATTTGTTATACGATAGTTCGCTTGCTTGAGATAAGGGCTAAAGAACACAAGCATGTTCACCATGAGATACATGAATATGCTCACAACAAAATAGAACAAGAAAAAAGATTGCGTGAGGTGGTGGGTGGTTCTAAGAATGAACATTGGGGAAAAGTTTTAAGTTATATTTTTTCTCAACATGCAAGTGATTGGAAGCTCGCAATTATCGAAGCAGATTCTATGCTTGAAGGTTTGATGGATCAATTAGGCTTTAGGGGGGAAACTTTAGGGGATAGATTAAAATTAGCAAATCAAGATAATTTTCCTCAACTTACTATTGCTTGGGAGGTCCATACCATAAGAAACAGAATAGCCCATGAAGGTTTAGCTTTTGAACTTTCACAGCACGAAGCTAAAAGGGTAATTGCCCTATATGAAGAAATTTTTCATAGTTATGGTTATATTTAGCTTATTTTAAACTTTTAGTTTACTTTTTTAACAATTTAGGGTAAAATAACAAAGTGCCTTTTTAAGTTATTTGAGGCATTTTTTATTGAGTAATAACATAGCGGGGTAGACCCGCCAGAGGACGGGCAGGGAATAGGTATCTGTCAGGCGTCTGAAAAAATAGCGGGGTAGAGAAGAGGTATCTCGTAAGGCTCATAACCTTAAGACTCACGTTCGATTCGTGACCCCGCAACAACCGGCAAGTGACATGCCAAAATGTCTAATTGCCGAGTATGGTATATAATAATGTCGGCGTAGCTCAGTCGGTAGAGCGGAGGACTCATAAGCCTCAGGTCACAGGTTCGATCCCTGTCGCCGACACCCTCGTTAAAGAGGAAAATTTGCGGCTGTAGCTCAACGGTAGAGCACCCGCCTGTCACGTGGGAGGCCGTGGGGTCAGCACCCATCAGCCGCGCAACAGTGAACGAAGATGAGGAAAGTCATAAATCGTCTTTTGTTCACAACGTATTTCTGGTTCAGTACCAGCCAATTGTTCTCTTAGTGAAGAATAGGCTTTTTGGATGTGGAAATACCATTCAAAGGCTTTAATATTGACTATTTTGTCTTTTATCTCTCGGTTCATACCCAGACTCTTGATGATTTCATTTCGGGTTCTTTTGTCGCCATTTTTGAGAGCAATCAAAGCATAAGTAGAATAATAGAATGCTTTTTCAGTTAGTTCCTTAAGATTTTTATTCTTGTCACCCTCAACCTCATTTAATTGGGTTTTTAGGTTATTTATTGTCTTGTCTAATTCAGTTCTGGATTCCCTAAACTCTTCATCCGAAACAAAGCCTTTTATAGCCATTTGGATTAATTTCTTTAATTCTTCCTGTTTGGTTTCTATAGTCTTTAAGACATTCTCTTTTACATCTTTCTCCGTTACTGTTTCTAGGACGTTATTATCTTTCATTACTTCAAGTGTCCAATTTAAGAAGTCAGAATCAATTGTATATTTCTGGATTTCAGCTATTATTTGTTCTTCTACTTCAGTTTCGTTAATGTTGTATTTCTGGCTACAGTAAATCACACTCTTTTTATGACCACATAGATAAAATACATAAACTCTCGTTATTTTTTCACTTTTTATATATTTTATTTTTTCAATCCCAACGAAAGAACGATTACATTCTCCACACATAAAAGTTCCACAACCATAAGCAAATTCGTGTGTTTTTGCTCTTGGTTTACCATGTTCTTTTAGAAGTGTTTGCACACGGTCAAATTCTGCCATTGTTATCATTGGTTTATGATCACCTTTATATATTTTACCTTTATACATAAAGTATCCAGTGTAAAACATATTTGTAAACATGCCATAAGCGCTAGTGTAGCCAATTTTTCCTCCACCAACTTTTTTCTTTTTTGGAGTAAGTAATCCCCATTCATTTGTAGCAATATCACGTACCTGGGGGACACTATAGTTCCCAGTTAATAGCAAATCCCACATTTTTTTGACAAGTCCATATCGTTCAGGATCTTCTATGATTTTATTTTCTCCTCGTGTTGCTAACTTTGTATTCAAGTATCCAACTGGTGCTAAACAGGGCATTCTTCCCATACTTAATTTGTCACCTAATCCACGTTTTACATCAACACCAAGTTTGGAAGAATAATATTGTGAATCAGAAAGAGTGTTTTGTAAGTGTTTTATTCCATCTGGCGAATTTTCAAAAGTGTAACTTATGAATTTTAAATCTTTCAGAATACCCATTCTCAAGGCATAGGTTATTTCACCAGCATCAATTTCATTACGAGACAGTCTGTCGGGGTGCCAAGCAATAATACATTCAACATTACCTTCTTGAACCATTTTCATCATGCGTGTAAATTCAGGCCTGCCATATGGCTTAAAGGCACTTTTTGATTCCTCGATCCATATTATTTCTTGGTTGGAAAATTTTGCCTGGATCTCTCTTTTTTGAGATGCAATTGAGAGTGCTTGTTTTTCGCGACTCTCGCTAGATTTTCTCAAATACCCGATAATAATTTTTTTAATATTTTCAATAACGTTTTTCATAATTTTTTTTCTACATTAATTAATAATCTTCACCTTTTTAGTTTTAAGAAACATCTTTTGAGCCAAAGCATGGGAATAATCGGATATACTTACTGGCTGATAAAGAATTGATATTGTTCGGAGTAGTGTCACTGCTCGTGCGAGTGCTTCTGGTTCCGCTAGTGTCACACCTGTTTTTGCTTTAAAGAGATTAATAAATTGCAGAAGTCTTTTATTGGAGATACTTGCGCTGTTTAAGTTCAACCTGTTGAATTTGTTTGTAATTTTATCCATTTTTATTTATTTAGATTTGTAATTTTTCTAGTTTAGACAAACTAAAAGGACGGTTCTGGCTGTCCAATACATTTTTCTCCAATGGAGTAGATATAATGGCAGAACCGCCCTTTCAGGGTCATTATACCTACTTTTTACCATTGTTTTTGTATTAGACAGCATATGAATTATATCATTTTTGTCTCAAGGAGACCTAATTAGAAGGGTATATTCTCAGTAATAATATCAATACCGTCTTTATCTAACTCTGGCGATATGTCTGTGTTTACCCCCGACCCATCTGCACTATATTTTTCCTCAGTATTTATTTCAGTTTCAAGTGGAATAACGATCATCTCTCTACTGTCATTTGTGCTTCTTTCCTGCATAATTAAACCAACTTGCTCTAATTGAGGGAGAATTTGCTGTCTTAGGGTAGCCATACTAAGTGATCTTCTGTAAACCCCAAAGTGTTTCTTTAAGATTTCTTTTCGAGTTATAAACTTTTTTCTATCTGCAGTGTCTGAGAATTCTGAGAACAGATTTCCTGGTTCATTCCAAAGCACCATGATAATTTTGATATATATCTCAAAGAGATAAGGAGGCAAGCCGTAATCTTGGCCGTAGGATAACTTATTCCAAAGTTCAAAAGCATTCTCGATGTCTTCTTTCGAAGCCCAAATATAATTACCGTCTCGTTTTCTGAACCAAACATTAAGTAAAGCAAATCCTTTTATCATTGACATCACTTTCTTAACATCACGTTGCTGTCTTGGCTTAACACCTACTCCTTCCTTCAAAAAAAGTTTCATTATATATTCAACGTCTTCAATATTTACATCGGAAATATTTTCTTGTCTTATCCCTAGAATTCTTTTTTTGAGTAAGTTTCTGTTTGGATCTGAGTTTATTTCTTGATTAAATCTTTCAGAGTTAGAAGCCTTTAAAATTGCCTGCTTAATACCTTGATATATTTTATCGTGCTCTATCGAAGGACTAAGCATTAAAAATCTAGTACTTTCTTGCTCGTCGGTTTTTAATCCAGCACTGCAAAAATAGACACTTGGAAAACCAATTAAGGTGATATTTTTAGTTTTGTTTCCACCCTTTTGCGCCTTGTCTGTAATTTTAAGTTTAGATTCCTTCTGGTCGTGTGAGAGAATAGGACGTAATCTGGAAAGTAACGATTGATCTGGCATATCAGTGAAGATTAAAATCTTTTTTGATAGGTCAACTATGATTTCATTTTTTTCTTTGTCATACTTTCCTTGTTCGTGGAAGAAAGCGGTAGGGGAGCAATAAGCTAAGGTTATTACATCTTCTTTAGGGAAGAGTTCAACCACAGATAGTGGAATATGTGATTTCCCTGTTGAGCTGGGTGCATTAAAGAATAAATTCATTTGTGCATCTTCTGTATAGGTAGTAAGCATTGCTAAAAATGTTACTATCTTATTTTCATCGTCCTTTTTAATTGTTGCTTCAAGAACTTGGCACACATCTTGCATACCCATCTCCTTAAACTCAGAAACATCAATTTTTTCTGGATACGGTTTCGCATATTTAGTGAATAGATCCTCAATTGGTAAGCCTAGACGGACCACGTAGTCTCCGAGATCGCCTTTTTCTCCAACTTCTTCTGGCAGTGTAATAATAGATATGTTTTTACACTTATTCTTGAATAGTTTATCTGCCATGTTAACAGCTCCAGTTTTACCAGCTTTGTCATTGTCGTAGCAGATAAAGTACTCCACATCTGGCTTGAAGTGTTCCATCCATGCATCTTTAGTGGTTTCTGCTCCATGTGTGCCAGTAACGCAGGGGATTCCTTTTGATTTCATTAACAGAGCATCCATTTCACCTTCAGCTATCAACAGTCTATCTTGAGTCATTAATAGGGTCTCCCAGTCATATATTTGGGCTTTTACTTCCATTTCAGCACTTCCACTAGGCCAGGTAATCTTGTTTTTCCCATATTTAGGATCCTGTCGTAGTTTGAAGAAGCTGTAATTACCGTCTATGTCTTTAATAGGAATGGAAATCCAGTATTTTCCATATTGATTCATATAACCTAATTTTTGAGATTTTATTATCTCATCCGAAATACCTCTAGCATGCAGATATTCAATAATTTCTATCGGTAATGCCTCGTGTATTTTTTCTACCATTGTTGGAGTAATACTTTTAATGTTTTTCTTTTTTTCTTTCTCGATAACATCTCCAAAATGTTTTTGCAAAGTAATAATATTACCTTTTGCATCACATTTTTTACACTGGTATTGACTTGTATCTATATCAAAATACAAGTGTCCTTCATTTTCTCTACTGTTTGAGTCGCAGTTTGAGAAAATACATTTAGCTATAAGTTCCCTTCCACTCTCTCGATAGCTGATCCCTTTCTGTGAGAGATATTCTTTAATATTGTTTTTCATATTTTTATTTACGAATTAATAATTATATCTTTATGTTTTATTTGTATGGTATAAAGATTGAACCATATTGAGTAAAATATTCATAAAACGAGTTGATCTTATTTCCAAAATAAATAATACATTGCCCTTGAAGTGGTGCTCCAACTGGCTTACCATCTATATTTAAAAATTTGATACGTCTTTTTATAAAACATATTCCAGAAGATGCTATTGATAACATTTTTTGAAACCATTTTGTTTCTGTGGCGTTGTTGACGAGTATTACTGCTTGGTCTATTTCACTAGAAATGAATTTGTCTGTTACTGCATTTGCAAACTGACTTATTAGGGGTTGTGCATAGGGAGGGTTCATCCAGACATTTCCTTTCCATACTTTAGTAAGTCCGTTTTGTTCTTCCGTAAAATACTGAGTTGCTTTAACTGTCTCATTTGCTATGAAAGATGAAGCAGGATCTGTGTCAATACTCCCCATAACATTTCGCGCTGCCTCTACATACTCTTTTGGGGTATACCATTCATTATTACCGCTATTTTGTGATACATGTGTTATTTTAGTCATATAATTTCTTCTATTTTAGTGCCTTTTCACCACCTGCGTCATTCTTACCCATTTTTGCTTTTTTCTCTGCTCTAATAGGTGCAATACCCTCATTTTTCGTACGGTTAAGGGGTGAATTTAGGAGATAGATGTAATTGAGAATATCTTTTTTATCGGATCTATCATATTCTTCTTTATCGACCAAAACGTTGAACCATCTAGCAATTCGATCGTGTGAGAAATTTTTTCCACTTACGATGCGATTAAAGATGATAACTGAACCCAAATTAGGGTTTTCTTTAGACACTTTATCAAACAATCTTTTAATGCTCTTCATAAATTATTTCATTCATTTTAATAATTGCTTATAAGTTTCTGTATTCTGGTTCGACAAACGGAATACCAATTAATTTGAATAAATCTTTTTCTTCTCGAATCTCGTATCTTTCACCATCTCTGAATAGATATCCGCCCTCGCTTTTGAATCCTTGTCGGACCCAACCGTTGGCTAATACTTTATGGCTGTAGTCTGCTGAGCCAGTTCTTATTGCGAATGTATGCCCCCAATTTCCTTCTTCGGCAAAAAAGAGATCCAGCTTAATTCCTTCTGGTAACACGCGCTGGGTATATTTGGTTTTTCCATATTCCATTTCGCCCTTTATTTTCAGCCATTTATTAACGACACTCGCGATGCCATCTTCTAAAAGTCCAGTTGAGTAGGGAAGAGGAACTGCCACGATTTCCACATCACCGCAATCCGCTTTCTTTCTGCGGATGCTTCCCGCAATCTCGGCACGTATACAATACGGTTTCAATTGCTCTAACACTTTTAACGCTATCGCCTCGGCTTCTGCTAATGGATAACGTTTTTCTTTTATTGTTTTATTTGTCATGTAATTTTTTTAAACTTTTAATAATTGCAGGATGTTCCTTGCCTACTTTTTGTAGGCAAGGTGATCCCACATAATCCCTATTTTATTTTCTCTCCGCTACATTCTCCACAGAATGAA
>JBAZXO010000007.1:0-1563 GCA_041659785.1 Minisyncoccota bacterium
ACTGACAGCGCCCAACAAGAAGCTAGTGTAACATCTTTTCTGTAAATTTATTGACGAGTCCTTGAGTTTGTAACAAGACAAGTCAAAGTTTAAACTTTTTAGATTAATCTTAAATAATTTAAAATAGGAAAAACTAAATGACTTGTCAAAAAAATGATAACGTATTATCAGAAATAACTGAAGTACTTTTTAAAGATGGTATGAGCGGCTTAGATAAGGCGGTATCAATTATAATTAATGAGGCCATGAGAATAGAACGTAGCAAGCATTTAAATGCTGATCCTTACGAAAGAAGTAATCAACGGAATGATTATGCAAATGGATTTAAAGACAAAACCCTAAAAACCAGAATTGGAGAAATAGAACTGAAAGTGCCGCAAGTTAGGAATTGTAATTTTTATCCATCTTTTTTAGAGAAAGGATTAAGATCAGAAAGAGCTTTAATTGCAGCGATAGCTGAGATGTATGTTATTGGCGTCTCTACCAGAAGAGTTCAGAATATTATAGAAAAAATGTGTGGTTTTGATGTTAGCAGTAGTGATGTTAGTAGGGCATCAAAATCACTTGATGAGGAGCTAGATAAATGGCGTAATAGAACCCTAGGAAGCTATAGATATTTATTTTTAGACGCCAGGTATGAAAAAGTTAGATATGATAATAGTGTTATAGATTGTGCTATTTTTATAGCTATTGGCATTGATGAGAATGGTAAAAAAGATGTTCTTGGAATTTCTGCTAAGCTTTCTGAGCAAGAGCCGCACTGGAGAGAATTTTTGCAAAGTTTACAAACCAGGGGTTTACGTGGAGTTGAGTTAATTATAAGCGATGCCCACACAGGATTAAAGGCGGCTAAAAAAGCAGTGTTTCCAAGTGTTAAATGGCAGAGATGCCAGTTTCATTTACAGCAAAATGCACAAAGTTATATACCTAAAAAAGATATGAAAAAACAAGTTGCCTTTGATATTAGATCTATTTTTAATGCTCCAAGTCAACATGAAGCCGATAGGTTGTTAAGTATAGTATCTCAAAAATATGCAAAAGATGCTCCAGCTTTATCAGAATGGATGATGAATAATATTCCAGAAGGATTTACAGTTTTTAACTTTCCAGTTGATCACTGGATAAAAATCAGAACAAATAATGCCACAGAACGGCTTAATAGAGAAATTAAAAGAAGAACTCATGTTGCAAGTATTTTTCCAAATGTAGCTTCTTGCGAACGCTTGGTAAGTGCAGTTTTAATTGAAGTATCTGAGGAATGGCAAACAGGAGGAGCATATTTGAATTTTAGCTAAAAATAAAAAATATATAAAAAATTATTTTATAAAGCCTGCTGGTGTGTAACTTGCGTAAAAAACAGCAGGGACTGCTGGTTTTAGCAAGTTATACACGAGTAGGCGTGATTGTGGCACGGCCTGTTAATTGTTCGTGTATAACATGGACGTTATGCATAACAATTAACAGGAAAATGAAAATTTTGAAAATGTGGTAAGTAAAGATCTAAAAGTTTAAACAAATTTACAGAAAGAAAGTTGCTTTACCAAGAAGACAGTCAAAACCGGC
>JBAZXO010000007.1:1573-3328 GCA_041659785.1 Minisyncoccota bacterium
GGAGCATATTTGAAATGTATAGGAACTTCAAAAAATTAGATATGTGCAGTTTAGTGATTTAGTAAAAGAGATAAGATCGTTTAATTGCAATATGTGTTTTGACGATGTCCAGATTTTGATAGTTTATGCAAAAATATTCATAAAAAAGAGCAAAAAGTCAGATTTTGGATACACTACGGCTAGGCAATAAAGAGTTATTTTTTGTTAATTATAGTTTCACGCAATAACTGAAAGTTATTTTTGGTAAAAACCATATTAGATAATTGCAAATGGTTGTGGCAATTTGGGCAGAGCAGAGGATCATAATGCATTGAGATAATAATTAAGTCACGCCAGGAGAATGGATTTTTTATTGTTGGGACTATTGCAAAAAATCCATAAACGATAGGTAATAATTTTGCTCTGACACGATTGGCTAGAAATCCGAAATAACGAATAATCCTGAAGTAACGATCGTGTATATGAGAAATTAATCTAGTGATAAATTCTTGCGCTGACAGTGTCATTGTTTTTTTGATGCGGTCATAGTGGTCTAGATATTCAAAGGTAACGCTATTACCGTCATAGTTTTTAATGCGTGTTTCACCGATGGGTGGTCTTTTTAGGTATTTGCCAATGTAGTCAATATTTGTGCGATGATTGTTAGATGATTTTTGCAAATGCACTACCCATTTTTTGTTGTAGTAAATATTTAGCCAGGAATTAAATGCTTTGTAATCTTTGATATGGTTTAGCTCTTTGGGAAGTTTGAGTAAACCCTTTTGGTATTGTTCTCTAAAAAGTTTAACAATGCTATATTTCCACATACTTTTAATTATTTGATGGTGATAGAAAATAGGTATCCATCTTTTGAGATTTTTGGAAATGCCGCCGTTGGTTGCAGACAAATGAATATGAACGTTACGATCAGCGTCTCTACTAAAAGTATGGATAGCCAAGAATATACCCGGAATAACATTTTTCTTTTTGGCTATAGATATTATGGTATTCGCTGCTATGGCGGGGATAAAGCCAAATAAATGGCGGTTGAGCCAAAAGAATTCCCAAAATTGTGATGGCATTGTAAAAGTTATGTGCTGCCAAGTTGTTGTTGGCAAAATACGTGAGTTTTTAGCAATCCAGTTATCGGTAGCTTTTTTACCACAAGAAGAACAGAAGCGTGATTTGCAAGAATGATGAACAATTACTGTATAATTACATTGAGGGCAAGTGTATTGATGGAAACCCATATTGTTACTACGACAAGCAAGCATTTTAGTGACATTATCGATAATTGCTGGTCTGATTTTATTTTTATGTTTGGGGTATATCGATGCCCAATGGTCGTGAAATATTTTTTGTAATTTGCTGCCAGATACTATTTCCATAGGCGGCTTATTCTAGAGAAAATTCACAACAACCTGGACAGTGTGAGACTTCGGTGTAGTAATGACCAGGAAAGTCTTTAGCGAGAATATCCCAAAAACGATGCGTAACACGTATGTCGCATTTAACGACAAATAATTTTTTTATTTTTTTGTATGGTTTTTTTTCTTCAGTTGCAATTTGGGCCAGAATTTTTACGACGATGTCGTTATTACTATGGAAGTGCATGCCATTTCCTTGTATATGAAAATAAGAGATAATGGTAATATATTTTTGTGAATGTTTCTATTTGGATTTGGATGTTACTTGAGGTTCAATAAAGTTGCCGCGAAGCGGCCTAACTTGATTCACCGAAGAAACTACGTATTTTGCAGGTATTAGCAGGAGTAT